>NZ_JBHVIX010000017.1:12772-185108 GCF_042799415.1 Streptomyces sp. NPDC057694 | reverse complement strand
CCCCTGAAGCGAGCTGCGCTCGCCCAGGGGCGCGGGGAACTGCGCGAGAAGCCACGACGAGAACCGCACCCGACGACGAAAGCAGACTCAGTCCTCCCGATGCCGCAGCAGCAACATCGCCGCGTCATCGTGCAACGGCCCCGCGGCATGCTCGACGAGATCGGTGCGCAGCCGCTCCAGCGCCGCCTGCGGATCGGTGTCCTTGAGGAAGACCACCCGGTCCTCCAGCGGATAGAACATCCCCGCACCGTCACGCGCCTCGCTCACCCCGTCCGTATAGAGGAGGAGTTGGTCGCCGGGCGCGAAGGGGACCGCGTACGGTACGGGCTCGTCCCCGCCGTGCACCCCGAGGCCGAGCGGCAGAGCGTAGTGCGGCGGTTCGGGGAACTCGGTCGTGCCGTCGGCGCGGGCGAGCAGCGGGGCGGGGTGTCCGAAGTTGAGGAACGTGGCCTCGCGCTCGCCCGCGGCCACCTCGACGAGCAGGGCGCTGACGAACCGCTCGCCGAGCAGCTCGCGCTCCAGTGCGCGCTCCAGTCTCTTGCCGAGGCCGGCCAGTTCGGCCTCGTCGTGCGCGGCCTCGCGGAACGCGCCGAGCACCAGCGCCGCGGTCTCCACGGCCTCCAGCCCCTTGCCCTGCACGTCGCCGATGATGACGCGGGTGCCGCCGGGGACGACCACGACCTCGTACAGGTCGCCGCCGATCCGCGCCTGGGCGACGGCCGAGGTGTAGGAGACGGCGACGCGCAGGGCGCCGGCGACGCGCGGGACGGGCCGCAGCAGGACGCGCTGTGCGACCTCGGCGATGGAGCGGACGCTGGCGAGTTCGGCGTCGCGGCGCTCGCGCATCACGACGGCGCCGAGGGCGGCCGCGGTGACTCCGGCGACGCTGATGGAGGCGATGTAGACGCGCCGCTTGCCGAGCGTCCCGTCGGACGCGGCGAGCACCACGCACAGCAGGACGGCGACCGCGCCGATCCGCGCGGTGCGCCGCTTGCCGCCGCTGAGTCCCGCGAAGGCGGGGCCGAGCGCCATCAGGGACAGCAGCCCGAACCCGGTGGGCGTCACCAGCTCGGTGATCACCACCACGCCCATCACCGCGTACGGCAGGGCGGCGAGGGCCCGGCCGGCCGGGAACTTCGCCTTCGTCATCGCACTCCCCCGTCAGGACGGCCCGTCGGCGTTCGGACATGTCGCGCCTTGAGCGTATGCGGGGTTTCTTGGCAACGGATGAGATCGACGTAAATCCGTGACCTGAGGTGACGTTGTGTCAGCGCGCGGCCACACCGGCCGTGTCGTGCTGAGCGGCGAGCCGCACCGGGGCGTTCTGGGCGCCGTACCCGCGGTAGCCGCCGTCGCGCTGGACGAGTTCGAAGAAGACCCGGCCGACGGTGCGCGTGTAGCAGTGCCGGAAGGTGCCGTGCTCGTCCTCGTCGTAGAGGATGCCGAGTTCCCGGTAGGTCTCCAGCTCGCCGGGGGCGAACGCGTGGCGGGCCGCGAGGTCGTCGTAGTAGTTGCCGGGCAGGGCGAGGAGCCGCCCGCCGGCCGCGCGGAAGCGGCGGGCCGCGGTGACCACGTCGTCGGTGGCGAGGGCGATGTGCTGGGCCCGGTCGTGGTCGTCGGCGGGGCCGGGTCCGACGCCGAGGGCGAACCGGACGGCGCCGTCGGCGGTGGAGAAGGCGCGGCTGCGCAGCAGTCCGTACGGGTCGGCGACGTCGACGCTGCCCTGTGCGTCGAGGCCGAGGACTCCGCGGTGGAAGAGCGTGGCCTCGTCGAACTGGTGCCAGGGCTGGGTGAGCGCGAGGTGGTCGACGCGCCGGACGGCGCCGGCCGCGGGCGCCTCTCCGGTGGGCTCGAAGTCCCTTTTCCAGTTGGGGAGTCCGGGCCGGTCGGTGGCGCAGAAGAAGAGTTCGGTGCCGTCGGGCGCGGCGACGGCGTCGAGGAGGACGTCGCCGGTGGCGCGGCGGCGCGGCAGGACCGGGGCGAGCAGCGCCTCGGCGCGCCGGGCGGCACCGGCCGGGTCGGGGCTCTCCAGACCGACGGCGGCGACGACGGTGCCGTCGCGGCGGGCGGCGGGCCCGGTGTTGAGCAGGATGCGGGCCTCGCCCTGCTCCCACAGGTCGACCGGCTTGCCGCGGTGGCGGCCGGTGCGGGTGAAGCCGAGCGCGGTGAGCAGCTCCGTGGCGGGGACGATGTCGGGGGTGACGAGTTCGGCGAAGGCGACGCCGGTGGGGACGACGGGCGCGGGCAGGTCACCCCCGCCCACGGCCTCCCCCACGGGTTCTCCCACGGCTTCCCCCAGGGCGAGCAGCGACCGCAGGGCGTCGACGGCGGCGGGCCCGGCCTCGGCCTGCCGGAACACGTCGTTGAAGACCTCCAGGGACAGCGGCCCGCGATACCCCGCGCGCAGCACGTGCCGCAGCAGTCCGGCGACGTCCAGGTCGCCCTGTCCGGGGAAGCAGCGGTAATGGCGGCTCCACTGGAGGACGTCCATGGCGAGCCGCGGCGCGTCGGCCAGTTGCAGGAAGAAGATCTTGTCGCCGGGGATGTCCTCGATCCCCTGGATGTCCTTGGGGTCCGCGCCGCGGGCGAGGATGTGGAAGCTGTCGAGGCAGGTGCCGAGCGCGGGGTGGCCGGCGGCCTCGACGATGCGCCAGGCGTGGTCGTACGTGTTCACGTGGCGGCCCCAGGCGAGCGCCTCGTAGGCGACGCGGATCCCGGACTCGGCCGCCCGCTCGGCGAGGCGCCCGAGTTGCTCCGCGGCGAGCGCGTCGTCGTCCCGGGCGAGCGGGGAGACGCTGGAGCAGACGAGGAGGGTGTCGGCGCCGAGCCGCCGCATGACGCGGAACTTGTGCTCGGCGCGGCGCAGATTGCGCGCGAACACGTCGGCCGGCACGGCCTCGATGTCGCGCATCGGCTGGTACAGGTCGATGCACAGGCCGAGGTCGGCGCAGAGGGCGCGGATGTCCTCGGGGGACAGCGGGCTGGCGAGCAGGTCGTTCTCGAAGATCTCGACACCGTCGAAACCGGCACGGGCCGCGGCGGTGAGCTTCTCGGTGAGCGAGCCGCTGAGCGAGACGGTGGCGATGCAGGTGCGCACGGCGGACTCCCGGATAATGTACGAACTGGTTCGTTACTCATATCAAGCCGGATGCCTCCTGGGAAGGGACGCGGCACCGTCCCGTCCGGAACGCGGCTTCTACAATCACCCCCAGCACAGGCCACCGCACGTCCGCCCGCCGCTCGAAGGATCGATCCTGATGACCACCACGGAAGAACCGGCGCGGCGCGAGGGCCGCATCCGCGACGCGGCCCGCACCAGGGCCGAGATCCTCGCGGTGGCCACCGAGGAGTTCGCCCGCGCCGGGTACACGGGCGCCCGGGTCGACGAGATCGCGGCCCGCACCCGCACGACGAAGCGGATGATCTACTACTACTTCGGCGGCAAGGAGCAGTTGTTCACCGCGGTCCTGGAGCGCAGCTACACGGTGATCCGCGAGGCCGAGCAGGACGTGGACGTCGAGCACCTCGACCCGGTCGCCGCGATCCGCCGGCTGGCCGAGCTGACCTTCGACCACCACGAGGCGCACCCGGACTTCATCCGGCTGGTGAGCATCGAGAACATCCACGACGCCGAGCACATCGCCGCGTCCCAGACGCTGAGTTCGCTCAACTCCCCCGCGATCGACGTGATCCGCCGGATTCTGGAGGCGGGCCGGGCCGAGGGCGTGTTCACGGCGGACGTGGACGCGGTGGACCTGCACGCGATGATCAGCTCGTTCTGCTTCTTCCGGGTCTCCAACCGGCATACGTTCGGCGCCCTGTTCGGCCGCGACCTGACGGCCGCCGACCGCCGCGAGCACTACCGCACCATGCTCGGCGACATGGTCATCGCCTACCTCACCGCGCGTTAACCGCCTGGCCGGCAGTCGGCCGACGACCGGCCACGACACAGCTCTTGACAGGCCGTTGACACCGGCGCAACATCTCAGGCCATCCACTACTAACTATCCAGTGGGTTAATTAACCGGATGCCGAGCCGAGTGCTTCCCGTCCCCCGAAGGAGCCCGTGTGTCCGTCCCCGCGCCCCCTTTGCCGCAGAGCCAGCCACGCAAGGCGGCACTCGCCGCCTGGATCGGCAGCGCCCTGGAGTACTACGACTTCTTCATCTACGGCAGCGCCGCCGCGCTGGTCTTCCCGAAGGTCTTCTTCGACGAGTCCGATCCGGCGAACGCGGCGCTGCTCTCGCTGGCCACGTTCGGTGTCGCCTACGCCGCCCGCCCCGTCGGCGCGTTCTTCCTCGGGCACGTCGGCGACCGGCTGGGCCGCCGCAGGATCATGGTGTTCACGCTGATCCTGATGGGCCTGTCGACGTTCCTCATCGGCTGTCTGCCGACCCGCGACCAGGTCGGCGGGCTCGCACCCGTCCTGCTGGTCCTGTGCCGGGTGCTGCAGGGCATATCCGCGGCCGGCGAGCAGGCCAGCGCGGGATCGATGTCCCTGGAGCACGCGCCCGAGCACCGCCGCGCGTACTTCACGAGTTTCACGCTCAGCGGCACCCAGGCCGGACAGCTCCTGGCCACGCTGGTGTTCCTGCCGGTCGCGGCGCTCCCGGAGGACCAACTCCTGTCGTGGGGCTGGCGGATCCCGTTCTGGCTGAGCGTGGCCGTCGCCGTCGTCGGCTACGTCATCCGGCGCACCCTGGAGGAGCCGCCGGAGTTCTCCCGGCAGGCGGCGGGGACCGGCAAGGCCGCGCCGCTGCCGCTCGTCGTGCTGCTCACCGAGCACTGGGCGAGTCTGCTCCGGGTGATCGCGGGCGCGCTGGTCGCCTCGGTGAGCACGGTCTTCACGGTGTGGGCCCTGTCGTACGCGACCAGCGACGCGGTCGGCATGGACCGTTCGGCCATGCTGTGGGTGGGCGCCCTGGCGAACGTGGTGGCGCTGGGCACGATCCCGCTGTGGGCCCGGCTCGCCGACCGGGTCGGGCGGCGCCCGGTGTATCTCGTGGGCGCCGTCGGCAGCGCGCCGGCGATGTTCGGCTATCTGTGGGCGATCTCCACGGGCAGTTACGCCCTCACCTTCGTCCTCGGGATCCTCGCCTTCGGTGTCGTCTACAGCGCGGCCAACGCGGTGTGGCCGGCCTTCTACGGCGAGATGTTCCCGACCCGGGTCCGGCTCTCCGGGATGGCGATCGGCACCCAGATCGGCTTCGCGGTCGCCGGGTTCGCGGTGACGTTCGCGGCGCGGATAGCGGGCCCGGA
This sequence comes from Streptomyces sp. NPDC057694, assembly GCF_042799415.1. Taxonomy (NCBI): domain Bacteria; kingdom Bacillati; phylum Actinomycetota; class Actinomycetes; order Kitasatosporales; family Streptomycetaceae; genus Streptomyces; species Streptomyces sp. NPDC057694. The sequence goes on along the minus strand of NZ_JBHVIX010000017.1, from coordinate 179,850 downwards.
CGGCGACGACTGGTCCGCGGTGGCGCTGTTCACGGCGGCGCTGTGCGTACCGCCGGTGATCGCGGCGCTGACGGCACGCGAGACGCACCGGGTGCCGACTCCGCACCTCGGCGAGCGTTCCGTGCCGGCCGCGCCGGTGGACGAGGCACGCCGGGCGACGATCTGACGGAGCGTCGGGCGCGGCCGGGGGCACGGCACAAGCACGTACCCCTCGGCCGCGCCGCCGGTCACGGCGCGGGCTCGCCCGGCTTGGGCGCGACCCGCTTCGGTGCGACCGCCGGCCGACTGTCCTCGCGATCGGCACGGTCCAGGCCCGCGCGTCGTGCCGCGGAGTGGAGGGCCTTGAGGGCGACCAGCAGGACCCCGATGTCGTCCAGGTAGATGGGGTCGGGCAGCAGGTCGACCGGTGAGATCGTGTAGATCACCGCGCCCCAGAACAGGGCCTTGTTGCGCAGCGGGATGCCCGCCTCGACGAGCAGCTTCCGGGCCTTGAACACCCGTACGAGCAGCACCGCGGCGTACGCCAGCATGACCAGGGCGGCGAGTGCCGCCAGTACGAGCCAGGTCTGTCCGTCCATACCTCTCCTCCGTGCCCCGCCCACGGCCGGGGTGCGCCGCGCCGTCCGTCACGCGATCATGGAGCCCGGATCCCGGCCCGCACAAGGAGGACGGTTCGTGCTCATCTACGTGGCGATGATCCTGGGGGCGGTCAGCGTGGTCTGCATAGGTGTCACGGCGCGCCAGCTCGCGGCGGACCGTGTCGCGCTCACGCCGCCGGCCACCGCGCTGTGCACCGCTGTGCTGTCGGTGGCGCTGATGCTGGCGGCGGCCTGCACCGGCCAGTGATCAGTCGGCCGTCCCCTCGTCCTCCTCCACCAGGTGCATGGCGGCCTCCTCCGCCGACGCGGCACCGCCGCCGAAGCCGACATCCATGGCGACCATGTCCTTCTCGGCGTCCTCGTGGGCGCCTTCGTCGGGCGCGACGAGCCGTCCCGCGCGCAGCGCCCCCACCTCGGCGTCGACGGGCTCGCCCGCGCCGCCGGCCAGGTCACCGATGCCGTCGCCCGCGCCGTCGCCCGACTCCAGCGCCTCGTACTCCTCGACCACGGGGTCCGGACGCTCCTCGGCCAGCCGCTCGTCGAGACTCTCGCCGCGCAGCCGCTCGGCCGCCGTGGTCCCGCTGTGCTCGACACCCAGCGGCCGCTCCGGCGGCGACCACCCCTCGTCGTAGGGGTCGACCCCTCGGTCGTAGAGGGTGTCCTCCACCTCGAGGATGCCCTCGTCCTCCCGGGCGTCGGGATCACCCGGCTGGTACACCTCGTCGCCCATGGCCGTGACGTCGCTCTGCTCGGTCATCCGGTGTCTCCTCCTTCCGGGTCCCCGTTGCTTGTCGTCCCTGTCGCTTATCCAGTCTGCGCCCGATCACGCCCGTCGGCCGTGCGGACGGGGCGCTAACCGACCGTGTGAAAATTCTTGACAGGACCCCGACAGGCCGGGAAATTGGCTGAGCCACTCGACCAATGGAGTCGCCCGTGTCCCCGGAACTTCTGTCCGTCCTCGTCCTCGCGGTGATCTTCGTGATCGCCACCACGCGCTCCGTCAACATGGGCGCCCTGGCGTTCGCCGCCGCCTTCGCCGTCGGCGGGCTCGCCGCCGATCTCGACGCCGACGCCGTGTTCGCGGGCTTCCCCGGCGATCTGTTCGTGGTCCTCGCCGGCGTCACCTATCTGTTCGCCATCGCCCGCGCCAACGGTACGACCGACTGGCTGGTGCATGCCGCGGTGCGCCTGGTGGGCGGGCGGGTCGCGCTGATCCCGTGGGTGATGTTCGCCGTCACGGCGGCGCTCACCGCGATCGGCGCGGTCAGCCCGGGAGCGGTCGCCATCGTGGCGCCCCTGGCCCTCGGCTTCGCCGCCCAGTACGGGATCAGCCCGCTGCTGATGGGGATCATGGTGGTCCACGGCGCACAGGCGGGCGGTTTCTCGCCGACGAGCGTGTACGGCTCCACGGTGAACAGCATCGTCGACCGCGAGCACCTGCCGGGCAACGAGGGTGCGCTGTTCCTGGCCAGCCTCGTCGTGAACACGGTCATCGCGGGCATCGTCTACGTGACTCTGCGGCGCCGCGGCGGCGTTCCGTCCCGGCCGCCCCACGAGCGGGTCGCGGTGGGCACCGCCGGTAGCGGCGGAGGCGGCGGTGGCGGTCCGGTGCAGGATCCGCCGGAGACCACCGGGACGAGTTCCTCCGGCACCAGCACCACTGATACGGCCACAGCGGCGGGCACGGCGGTGCCGACCGCTCCGCGGCTGGACGCGCCGATCGCCGTCACGCTCACCGGCCTGGTGGCCCTCGTCGTCTGCGCGCTCGCCTTCGACCTCGACGTGGGCCTGACGGCGATCACGATCGCCGTGCTGCTGAGCGTCGTGTGGCCCGCGACCAGCAGGACGGCGGTCGCCGAGATCTCCTGGTCCACGGTCTTCCTCATCTGCGGGGTGCTCACCTACGTCGGTGTCCTGGACGAGATGGGCACGATCACGTGGGCGGGCGACGCCGTCAGCGGTATCGGCGCCCCCCTGCTCGCGGCCCTGCTGCTCTGCTACATCGGCGCGATCGTGTCGGCGTTCGCCTCCTCGGTCGGGATCATGGGAGCGCTGATCCCGCTGGCCGTGCCGTTCCTCGCGGCGGGCGAGGTGGGGGCGGTGGGCATGGTGGCGGCTCTCGCCGTCTCGGCGACGGTGGTCGACGTCAGCCCGTTCTCGACCAATGGCGCGCTGGTTCTCGCCAATGCCGAGGAGGTGGACCGGGAGCGGTTCTTCCGGCAGCTGATGGTCTACGGGGCGGTGGTCGTGGTCGTCGCGCCGGTCGTGGTGTGGCTGGCGCTGGTGGTGCCGGGCGGCATCTGACGGGCCCGGGGGCTCCTCGGGCGCGCGGGCGCGAGGATGCGCGCGTCCGGCGGAGCTGTCCTGCCGAGCCCGCCGGTTCGGGGACAGGGACGTACCCCATGGGGTGGGCCTGCCCGGCGATCCCTTACATGATCTTGCCGGGGTGGAACATCTGTCGGTGTCCGCCTCCCGTGCCGCACGGCGCGGGAGATCCGTCAGTCTTCTTCAGCGGAACGAGGTCGTCGCATGCGCCGCACCGGATTCCTTACCCTGTCCCTCTCTCTGGCCGCGCTCCCCGCCCTGGTCGTCGCCCCCGCGGGCCCGGCCGCGGCGGACGACGCGCTCACCGTGACCGCCCCGGCCACGGGCTCCGTGCACCGCGCGGGCGGCAGCGTCTTCGTGACCTGGCGCAACACCACCGGGCACGAGCTGGACATGTGGCTCGTGCACGGGGGCGACGGCCGCGTGATACGGCTCGCGGCCAAGCTGAGCGGCGCCTCTCAGGGCGAGACCGCCACGGTGCTGCCGACCGTCGTGAACGGCGAGGGGTACACGATCGAGCTGGCCGCCCGTGCGGGCGGTGCCCGCGCCTACAGCGGGTCGTTCGCCGTGGCCCCGCAGGTGCGCGCCGCGCGCTGACCGCCCGCCCCGCGCACCGCCCGCACGGGCAGGGCGCCGACGACGAGCCCGGCCGTGGCCGCCAGCGCTCCGACGGCCACGACGGCGGTCCAGCCGCCGCTCCACGCTGCCGTGCCGCACAGCGATCCGACGGCGATGCCGAGGAAGCGCAGCGTGAAGTAGAGGGTGTTCAGTCGGCTGTGCAGAGCCGGGTCGAGCGTGAACAGGACGGTCTGGCAGACCACTTGGCCGCCCCACACGCCGACGTCGAGCACAATGACGCCGAGCACGATCGCGGTGAGCGAGCCGCCGGGCAGCGTCACCAGCCAGCCGACGACGACCAGGGTGGTGAGCAGGGACGTCGCGCGGCGCCGGCCGAGGCGCTCCGCGAGCCGTCCGGCGTACGGCGAGGCGAGCGCGCTCACCGCCGCCACCAGGCCGAACAGTCCGACGGCGGCCGGACCCAGGTGGTGGCGTCCGGTCAGCAGGAACGCCAGCGCCGTCCAGAACGCGCCGAACGCGATCCCGACCAGCGCCCCGGACGTCACGACCCGCGCGACGAGCGGCTGCCGGACGAGCCCCGGCAGCGAGGCGAGGACCGCCCCGTACGACGAGGGGGCGGTGGCCGGGACCGCGGGGAGCGTACGGGCGAGTACGCCGACCAGGGCGAGGGTGAGCAGACACGAGACGCCGTACACGGCACGCCATCCGACGAGGTCGGCGAGGGCTCCGGCGTAGGCGCGCGAGGCGAGCACCCCGACGAGCAGTCCGCCCTGCACGGCGCCGACGGCCCTGCCCCGTCCGCTGCCCCGCCTCTCCGCGGCTGTCGCCACGGCGAGCGGGGTGACGAGCTGGGGCACCGGTGAGCACACGCCGACGGCGAAGCCCGCCACGGTCAGCAGCGTGACCGACGGGGCGAGCGCGCACGCGGCGAGGGCCGCCGCGCCGGACACGCCCAGGGTGAGGACGATCCGTCGCCGGTCGTGGCTGTCGCCCGCGGGCACGATCAGCAGGATGCCCGCCGCGTAGCCGAGCTGGGTGGCGGTGGCGACGGCGCCGACGGCGTCCGGGCGCACGCCGAACGAGGCGGCGACGGCGGCGGGGAGGGGCTGGCAGAGATAGACGTTGGCGGCGGTCACCGCGCAGGTGACGGCGAGCAGGAGGGTCAGGCTTCGGGGGCGCGGCCGGTCGGCGGTCGCGCGGATCGAGGGGGTCACATGGGTCGACGGTAGGCGCGGCCCGGATGGCATACTTTCGAGGTTCAGCCACCATCTGTCGAGAGTGCGCCATGTACGGCAAGAGCGAGGACCGCGACGACTACCAGGACGTGCCGAGGCCGCTCGCGGCGATGGCCCGGGACCTGGCCGACGGCCACCACATCCCGCCGCACCACCACCGGCGCGCGCAGCTCATCTACGGCACGACGGGCGCCATCACCGTCACCACGGGGCAGGGTTCCTGGGTGGTGCCCGCCACCCGTGGGGCCTGGATCCCGGGCGGTCTTGAGCATGCGATGACGTGCGCGGGGGCGGTCGCCATGCGCACGCTCTATGTCGCCCCGGGCGCGGCGCACCGGATGCCTGCCGTACCCACCGTCGTCTCCGTGTCGCCACTGCTGCGCGAACTGATCGACGAGGCGACCCGGCTGCCCGTCCACTACGACGTGCGCGGCCGTGACGGCGTCCTCATGAGGTTGCTGCTGCACGAGCTGGCGCCGCATCCGGTGACCGCCCTGCACCTGCCCGCCCCCTCGGACCCGGCGCTGGCGGAGCTGTGCGCGGCCGTCCGGCGGCGGCCCGGTGAGCGCTGGACGACCGGGGCGGCCGCGGCGCACGCCCATCTCAGTACGCGCAGTCTGCAACGCCGGTTCACGGCCGCGACCGGGATGAGCCTGGCCCGCTGGGTGCAGCAGGCCAGGCTCGTGCACGCGGTGACGCTGCTCGCGCGCGGTACCCCCGTCACGGCGGTGGCCGGTTCGGTCGGCTATGCGACGCCGAGCGCGTTCACGGCGATGTTCCACCGCGCGCTCGGGGCGTCGCCGACCGGGTACTTCAGGGGATCCGTGTGATGTCGTGCCGCACCGATTCGGCGCCGGGATCCACCGTGACCAGTTCGGCGCGGGGTGCGTGCCGCGCGCCGGAGACGACCAGGGTGTGGGTGCCGGGCGGGACCGTCTCCACCGTGTAACCGCCGTGGTGCACCTGTGCCTTGGCGAGGCGTTTGCCGTGGGCGCTGATCACGGTGATCCAGGAGGGGCAACCCTCGGGGTGGGTGTCGCAGCGCACGGTGCCGGTCAGCCGGGCGGTGCCGGTGGCGCGGGTCCGTGCCTGCGGTTCGCCCCAGGCCGCCATCAGCGCGCGGGTGGTGCGCTGCATCGGTGTGGTGGCGGCGGGTGCCGCGCGTCCCGGCGCGGCCACCGGGAGACCGACCTGCTCGGCGTAGGCGGCGAGCGCCTCGTCCAGCGCGGCGAGCTCCCGCAGTGCCGTACGCAGCCGGCCGGCGCGCGGGCCGGGCGCGGCGGGGGCGAGTTCGGTCTCCAGTTCGCGCACGAGCGGGCCGACGCGTCGCCAGGCGCCTTCCGGTTCGCCGGTCGCGTAGAACCGGTCGAGTTCCTTCAGGGACGCGGTGAGCGTCTGCGTCACGAGACGGGCCCGCTCGGCCAGACGCGGGGGCAGGTCGACGTCGATGTCGGCGGCCGCGGCGAGGGAGCGGGCGTGCCCGGTCGCCGTGGCGAGCAGGGCCACCCGGTGGTCGGCGGACGGGCCGCGCACGCCGAGCGGCATCCGCACCAGGGGCTGGACGATGCCCTGCACCTGGAGCAGTGCGGCGTCCACGGTGCGGGCGGCGCCGCGCAGCCGTACCGGGGCCTCGGGCCCGTCCCAGCGCTGCTCGACCTGCTGGATCACCTGGGCGAGCGCGTCGACCCAGCCGCGTTCGGCCTCCTTGACGACGGTGCGGCGGGAGAGCGGGAAGATCAGTGCGGCGCAGGCGGTGGCGACGAGGACGCCGATGCCGTTGTCCAGGATCCGCTCCCCCATCAGGTGTTCCATGCCGCTGTCGGGGGTGGTCAGGGCGTAGAGCTGGGTGAGGGCGACGACGAGGCCGACGACCCAGAAGGCGTACGCGCGCTGGATGCCCCAGGCGCCGAGCGAGAGTCCGGCGACGATGACGGCGAGCGTGGCGTAGACGTGGTCGCGGCCGATGAGGTGGAGCAGGACGATGCCGAGGACGGCGCCGACGGCGGTGCCGACCATGCGGTGGGCGAACTTGCGCAGCCGTTCGTGGGTGGTGTTGGTGCCGAAAAGCGTGATCATCACGCCGACCAGGCCCCAGTAGAAGCGGCGCGGGTCGATGGCGTCGGCGATGGGGCAGACGATGGCGGCGGCGATCGCGGCGTGCACGGGGACGCGGATGTACGGCACCGCGCGCCGCCAGCCGGTTTCGGCGCCCGCGGCGAGGACGCGGCGGGCCGGTCCCGCGGAGCCGGGGAGCCGGTTGTTCTCCAGGGCGACGGTCGGCTGGAACGGGACGTCGGCCGGGTTCGCGCAGGTGCGCTGTCCGAGGGCGAGCCAGTTGCCGAGGGCGTCCGCGAGGATGTTCAGGAGGTCGCCGGTGCGGCGGGCGAGGACGGCGGCCTCGACGGCGTCGGCGGGCGCGCCGGCGTCGCGCAGGATCGCCTCGGCCCGTTCCTGGATGTGGGCGGCGGCCGGGCGCAGGCCCTCGGCGCGGCCGAGCGGGGTGTCGCGGGCCAGGACCAGGCCGACGGCGAGGGCTTTGCGCAGCGGCCCGGGCACGGGCAGCCGGGTCAGGTCGGCGGCGGCCTGGCCGATGCCGCGCAGGGCGAGTTCGGCGTCGAAGAGGTGGCGGTGCAGGAGTTCGGCGGCGGCCGGGTCGGCGGCGACCTCGGGCTGGGCGAGCCGGCCGTCGATGGTGACGGTGGTGATGTTGAGGCGGCGCAGGGCGCGGGTCATCCGGCGTACGGCCCGCTGCTGATCGGCGTCGGGATCGAGCGCGTCGACGGCGGCGTCGGCGACCCGGCGGGCCTCGACGACGAAGGCGCGCTGGGTGCGCAGCAGGTCCTCGCGGGGCATCGGGAAGCAGAGCAGCAGCCGGGTCGCGAGGACGGCGGCCGCGGCCACCAGGGCCACGGCGAAGGCCTTGCCGACGAGGTCGGCGGGGATCCCGGCGAGCATGCCGACCATCAGGCCGTTGAACAGCATCATGCCGGTGATCAGCGCGAACGGCCCGAACCTGGCGAGGAAGAAGGTCAGCGCGAGCGCGGCGACCATCAGGGTCATCTGCGCGAGGCGCTGCCCGTCCAGGGTCGCGCACACCCAGAGCACCGCGCTGTAGGGGAACGGCATCCACAGGATCGCGCGGGCGAGCCGGTCCCAGGTGTTCTCGGCGACCGCGAAGGCGCTCATCAGGCCCATCATCCCGGCGACCATCATGCCGATCATGACGGGGATGTTCAGCGCCTGGGCCGTCCAGTAGCCGACGGCCAGCGAGGTGACCATGGCGACCAACGACCGCCAGCCCGACTGCAGTTGGCCGAGGCCGGGGTCGGCGGCGAGCACCCAGTCCCACCATCTGCGGGGTCCGGCGACCCGGTGCGGGGCGAGGCCCGCCGCGGCGCTGCTCTCGGCGGTGACGGACAGGTCAGGCAGGGTGCCCGGGGTGGTCAACTGGCCTCCGATTCGACGGTGTTCACGGGTGCGTTCTGGGCGGTCAGGGCATCCACCAGAGGGATGATCGCGGCCCGGGCGGCGGCGACCGCGCGCTCCGATTCCACGACTCTCTCGGCGCTGTCGGCGTCCTCGGCCTTCTCGGTGCCGCCGTCGAGGGCGGCGAGCAGGGCGGCGGCCATCCGCTGCCGGCCCCGCTCCAGCAGGCCGCGCCCGGCGTCGCTGAGCGAGGTCTCCACGGCCCGCCGGTCGTCCTCGCAGCGGCGCCGCTCGACGAGACCGGCCTCCTGGAGCTGCTGCAGGATGACGGTGACCCGGGGCTGGGCCATGCCGGTGCGCGCGGCGAGCGCGGTCACCCGGCTCGGCCCCTCCTCCAGCGCGTCGAGCACGGCGACCTGGCTGCGGGTGAGTCCGAACTCACCTGCCTTGAAGAGGATTTGGGACAGTTGCGCGATCCCGCGCAGCAGCCCCCGGGCGGCACCTTCGATGCGCCGCGCCCCGACGACGTCGACCGCACTGCGGGCCGACTCCTCAGATAGATGCATATAGAAAGAATATACATGCCGCTTACACTCTTTCGGTCGCGGGGTGCCTCCCGATGTCGCGCCACGCCGGGGCGACGTAGCGTGACGTTCATGTGCTGGAGTGCGACGGCGGATCTGGTGGCGGGCGGCGCGATCACCGCGGTGGGGATCGCCTGCGTGGCCCGCGCAGCCCGCACCCGGCGCCGCGCCCTGCCGCTCGCGGCCCTCCCGCTGCTGCTCGGGGCGCACCAGATCATCGAGGCGCTGATCTGGAACGACGGCGGCGGCAGCGGGCCCGCCACGATCGCGTGGGCGGTGATCGCACTGCCACTGCTCCCCCTGTGGGTGCCGGTGGGAGTGCTGTGCGCCGCCCCGCGCCACGCGCGGCGCAGGCTGGCGCTGCCGCTCGCGTCCGGCGTCGCCACGTCGGCGGTGCTCGCGTACGTACTGGCGACGAGCACGGTCACGGCCGAGGTGCGCGGGCACACGATGGGCTACGCGATCGGGCTGCCGCACGCCCCGTGGCTGCTCGCCGGATATCTGCTCGCGACGATCGGCTCGCTGCTGCTGTCGGGCGAGGCGGGTCTCGTACTGCTCGGGGTGCTGGCCGGGGTGGGCGCGGCCGTGTGTGCGGCGCTGTGGCGCTGGGAGTTCATCTCGACGTGGTGCGCCCTCGCCGCCGTCTGCTCGGTGGTCCTGTACGGGTGGTCGGGCGGCGCTCCCCGTACGCGACGGCCCGCCGTCAGCTGAAGCTGCGCCGGTACGCCTGCGGGCTGACGCCGGTCGTGCGCTTGAAGCGGTCGCGGAAGGCCGTCGGGGAACCGAATCCGACCTGTGCGGCGATCCGCTCCACCGGGTGCCCGGTGGTCTCCAGGAGGTGCTGGGCGCGGCGGATGCGCGCGAGGTGCAGCCATTGCAGCGGTGTGGTGCCGGTCTGTTCGCGGAACCGGCGCATCAGCGTGCGGGTGCTGATCCCGGCGTGCGCCGCGATGTCGGCCAGGGCGAGATCGCGGCTCAGGTTGTCCTGGAGCCAGTCGAGCAGCGGCTCGAACGACGAGCCCTGCGGGGCGGGCGGCCGGGCGTGGACGATGAACTGGGCCTGACCGCCCTCGCGCTCCAGCGGCATGACCGACAGGCGGGCGGCGTCGGCCGCGACCGCCGAGCCGTAGTCGCGCCGGATCATGTGCAGGCACAGGTCGAGTCCGGCGGCGGCGCCCGCCGAGGTGAGGATCTGGCCGTTGTCGACGTAGAGGACGTCCGCGTCGACCTCGATCCGCGGGTACGCGGCGGCCAGCGCGTCGGCGGCGATCCAGTGGGTGGTGGCGCGCAACCCGTCGAGGAGTCCGGTCGCCGCGAGGGGGAACGTGCCCGCGCAGATGGAGGCGATCCGCGTGCCGTCGGCCGCTGCCGCCCGCAGCGCGTCGCGCACGGCGGGCGCGAGCGGTGCCAGGGGTGCGGCCGTCCCGGGCACGATGATCGTGTCCGCGCCGCGCAGCCCGTCGAGCCCCCACGGCGCACGGATCCGGAAGGCGCCGGCGTCGACCTCGGGCTCCTCGGCGCAGACGCGTACCTGGTAGCCGGAACGGCCGTCGGGCAGCCGGGTGCGTGCGAACACCTCGATGGGGGTGGACAGGTCGAAGGGAATCACCTGGTTCAGGGCGAGCAGCGCGACGGTGTGCATGGCGTGAACTTATCTCGCTGCACAAAAAGCGCCATCCTCACCCATCTCTGAGAATGCACTGGCACCCGCTAGTGCAGGACTGTCGCTATCCCGTTGGAAGGTGTCATTAATGCCACTGGGCCGGTGATCATCCGCTGTCTAGCGTCGGGGACGGCCCCGGCGCGGACCCGGGCCGTCTCCGACGAAGGATCACGAAGGACTCGCCCCATGCACGTACAGATCGTCCTGTTCGACGGCTTCGACCCGCTCGACGTCATCGGCCCCTATGAGGTGCTGCACGCCGGGGGCGCCGCCTCGGACGGCGCGGTGAGCGTCGAGCTGGTCTCGGCGGAGGGCCCCCGGGAGGTGGTCGGCGGGACCGGCGGGCTCGCGCTGCGGGCCACCGCCGCCCTCGATCCCGCGCGACCCGGTGTCGTCCTGGTGCCCGGCGCCGCGGGCCGCGTCGGCGACCCGGACGGTGAACCCGACCCGGACGCGGCCGAGCCGTCGATCCCGGTGCTCCTCGGCCGCACGCTCACCACCGGGCTGCCCGCGCTGCTGAAGGCCGCGCTCGACAATCCGGCCACGATCCTCGCGACGGTGTGCGGCGGCGCGCTCGTCCCGGCCATGGCGGGCCTCCTCGAAGGGCGGTACGTCACCACGCATCACCTGGGCCTCGACCTCCTGGACGCCACCGGGGCGCACGCGGTGCGGGCCCGGGTCGTCGACGACGGGGACCTCGTCTCCGCCGGCGCCGTCACGTCGGGGCTCGACCTCGGCCTGTATCTGCTGGAGCGCGAGGTGGGGCCGCGGATCGCCCACGCGGTCGAGGACCTGTTCGCGTACGAGCGGCGCGGCACGGTGTGGCACCCGCGCGGACCGCTGCCCGCCGCCTTCTGACGACCCGGCCCTGCCCCCTCCCCCGCAGTGCGAGGAACCATCACGTGAGGAACGACCGCATGAACCGTACATCCGTTGCGGGCACCTGGGACCTGACCGTCTCCACCCCGATCGGCACCCTCAAGGCCGTCGTCGAACTCCGCTCATCAGGAGGTGAGTTGACGGGTGTGGCGCACGGAACGGGAGAGGAGGTTCCGCTCACCGACGTCGAGCTGGACGGCGACCGGCTCACCTGGCGGCAGGCCGTCACCAAGCCGCTGCGACTGAACCTCGCGTTCGCCGTGACCGTCGACGGCGACACGCTCGCCGGGACGTCCAGGGCCGGCCGCCTTCCCGCCTCGAAGGTCACCGGCAGCCGCCGGACCGCGACCTCGGCGGACGGGTCCTGACCATGACGAAAGTACTGCTCATCCTGCATGTGCTGGCCGCAGTCCTGGCAGTCGGACCGGTCGCCGTGGCCGCCAGTATGTTCCCCGCGTCGCTGCGGGTGGCGCCCGGTTCGCCGGGCGGCGCCGATGCCGCCGCGACCCTGCGGATCCTGCACCGCATCTGCCGGGTGTACGCGGGTGTCGGTCTCGCCGTGCCGCTGCTCGGGTTCGCCACGGCGAGCAGTCTCGGGGTCCTCGGAAGTCCGTGGCTGATCGTCTCGATCGTGCTGACGGCCGCTGCCGCCGTGGTGCTCATCGTGTGGATCCTGCCCGGCCAGGAGACGGCCCTCGCCGCCGTCGAGGAGCCGGGGGCAGGACCGCCGCGGCTGACCGCCGGGCGGCTCGCCATGGTCACCGGGGTGTTCAACCTGCTGTGGGCCACGGTCACGGTCCTGATGATCGTCCGGCCCGGATCCACCACCGGAGCGTGACCCAACCAGCCTTCTCGGCACCATAGTTGAACGGCCGTCGAACACTGGGCGAAGGGCGGCGCCGGACTCTCCTGGGCCGCCGGGAGAGTCCGTACCGTCGTCGCATGGGACGGCTCGACATCACCTTCACGATCGCGGGCCTGGTGCTCGGCGTCTCCTCCATGGCCATACCGTTCATCGCGGATCTGCGCGCGCGGCGCAGCAGACGCATCGGCTTCCGCAAGCAGATGGACATCGCCATAGGGCACAACGGCCCGCCGCACGCGTCGGATCCACGTCTCGGGCTCTTCAACGACCTGCCCGCGATGCGCGACGCGACGCTCGTACTGCTGCGCATCGAGAACGACGGCACCCGGCACATCGAGGAGACCGACTACATCCACTCCCCGCGGGAGTACGGGCTGACCGCCGAGTTCACCGGGCGGCGCATCGAGGCGCAGGACGTGACGCTGCCGCCGGAACACACCAACCTGATGGGCTACTTCGAGGACGAGCCGGGCCTGCGCGTGGTGGGGTCCAGCACGCTGCTGATCCCCCGGGTGCCGCTGCGGCCCGGCGCGTTCTACAAGATCCTCGTGCTGCTCACGGGCGGCGAGGAGGGCGGCCGGGTCACGGTGACCGGCGATGTGCGCGACGGCAGCCTGCACGAGAACCACAGCCTCACCCCGGACGAGAAGCCGCCGGTGTTCAGCAAGCGGGCCCGCTGGACCACCGTCGTGCTCGGCCTCTGCCTGATCGCCGCGGTCACCTTCCCGCTGCTGCTGCCGCCCGCGCTGCCCGGCGACTGCGAGACCGGCACGCTCCGGCTGACCGGCTCCACCGCGTTCGAGCCGGTCCTGACCGAACTCGCGCGGAAGTACCGCGACCACTGCCAGGACAAGCCGAACATCACGGTCGCCGCGTACGGCAGCCGCACCGGGGTGCGCGAACTCGCCCTGTCCGGCGGCAAGCCGCAGCAGGGGGCGAGTGTCGTGGCGTTCTCGGACGGGCCTCGCCCGGCGAGCTACACCGGGCTCAGCGAGAGCCGGATCGCGGTGTCGCTGTTCACGCTCGTCGTGCACGACGACGTCCGCCTGAAGAACCTCTCCGTCGCCGACGTCCGCCGCCTGTACCGCGGCGAGATCCGCGACTGGTCGCAGCTCGGCGGTCCCCGGCTGCCGGTCGTCCTCGTCAGCCGCGGCTCGGGCTCCGGCACCCGCTCCGCGCTCATCAGCCGGGTCCTCGGCGGTGCGGACGAGCCGCCGGACACGTCGGACGACTGCGTCAACCGCACCGTGCGCGCCTCGTCGTCGATCCTGCGCTGCGAACTCGACTCCACCGAGCAGGTCCTCCAGGCCGTCGCGCGCACACCCGGCGCCCTCGGCTACAGCGAACTGCGCGCCGCGTCGCCACCGGACGCGCCGCGCGGACTGCACACGGTGACGCTGGACGGCCGGACCCCCGACCCGGACCGGCTCGACAAGGCTGGCTATCCGTACCGCGAGATCGAGTACGCCTACACGTACGGCCGCCCGCCCGCCGATTCGCTGGCCTCCAGCTTCCTGTCGTACGCGGTCGACAACGGCACCGGCAAGGGCGTCGTCGCCGCCCACGGACATCTGCCGTGCGGGACCCCGGTGGGGCTGCGGGTGTGCGGCAAGGGCGACTGACGGCGCCTGTCCCGGTACAGCTCCTCCCACCAGGACACCGCCCGCGGAACGAACGTACAATTTACGGGTATTTCGGGCTCCCTGAAACACACGTCCCGAAGCGGGTGTCCTGAACGGCGAGGTGACGTCATGACCCGAACGACAGTGGCCGCCGTGTGCGTGTGCGCGAGCGTGTTCGCCGCGGCTCCGGCGTTCGCCGACGGCGGCGGAGCCTCGGACCTCTCCGCGCGGCAACTGGCCGACGAGGCGAAGCAGGAACTCCTCGACGCCACGTCCCTGCACATCACGGTGGCGAACCGCTCGGACACCGGGCGGGACGTCCGCACCCCGGCCACCTTCGATCTGCGGCTGGACACGGACGGGAACTGCGCCGGTTCGCTGCGGATGGGCGTCGGCGGCGCGAACGGCGGCTCGGTCGACCTCGTCAAACGCGGCGACGAGGTGTGGATGAAACCGGACACCACCTTCTGGAAGACCCAGGTCGGCGGCGGATCGGGCGACCTGGCGGCGCAGCTCTTCGACGGCAAGTACGTGCACGGCACCACCGACGACGAGATGCTCAAGGGCTTCGCCGACACGTGTGACCTCGACGCGTTCCGTGCGCAGTTGGACGACGGCTCGGCGCACGCCGCGCAGCAGAACCTGTCGAAGGGCGACGCGACGAAGGTCGACGGCACCGCCGTCGTCCCGCTGACCGGCAGCGACAAGGGCAGCACGATCACGATGTACGTCACCACGGACGCGCCGCACCGCCTGGTGAGGGCGACAGAGAAGGGCGCCGACGAGAACCTCACCATGACCCTGACCGACTACGACAAGCCGGTCCCGTCGGCGACCCCCTCCGCGAGCGAGTCCGTCGACATCTCGAAGCTCAACGCCGTGAACCCGAACGAGACGCCGCCGCAGGCCTAAGAAGGCGATGGCCCCTTCGGATACCGGACGAAGAGGATGCCGTGCACCTCTCCGTGGGGTGCGCTGTAGAGGTGGGGCTCGTCGGCGGGCCAGTGGGCGTGGGCGCCCGGGCCCGCCGTCTGCGGGGCGTGCGGCAGACCGACGACCGCGGTGCCGGAGAGCACCATCAGGCTCTCGGTGGTGCGCGGGACGTGCGCCGTCGACTCCTGGGTGGCGCCGTCGGCGATGGTGACGCGGAAGACGTCGGTGGCGGCCGCCGCGTCCTCGTAGCGCTCGACGAGAACCGCAGTGACGGCACTGCCCGAAACACCCCTGGGGCTCTCGCGCACACCGGACTGCGGGTCGTCCAGGACGGCGCTGAGCGGGCGGCCGAGCACGGTGGTCAGCGCGTACAGGGTCTCCAGGGTGGGGTTGCGGCGGCCGCTCTCCAGCTCCGAGAGGGTGCCCTTGCCGACGCCCGAGCGCCTGGCGAGCTCGGACAGGGACAGGCCGGCGTCCTGGCGCAACTCCTTCAGCCTGCGCCCCACTTCGTCGTTCAGGCCCAACGCCCCGGCTCCCGTCCGTAGCTGACCGCGTGCTCGATCCGTTCCTGGTTGACGGGCCGTCGCCCGCTTCCTTAGTGTTCCATAAACGGAACGTTCTGTTTATGGAACGCCCTTCGGAACACCTGCCTGCCGTACGTACCCGGAAGTGATGCCCCCATGGCCCCGCCACCGTCGCCCTCCCCCACGCCGTTCGCCCGCATACGCGCGGCCGCTCCGCCCTCGGCCGTGGCCGCGGGTCTCATCGCCGTGCTGGTCGGCGTGACGAGTTCGGCGGCGCTCGTGTTCACCGCGGCGCGGGCCGCCGGGGCGGACGCGCGGGAGACCTCGTCGTGGATGCTCGCCATCGGCGTCGGGGTGGCCGTGTCGTCCATCGGGCTCTCGCTGCGGTTCCGGGCGCCTGTGGTCACCGCCTGGTCGACACCGGGCGCGGCGCTCCTCGCGACCAGCCTGGCCGGGGTGTCCATGGCGCAGGCCGTGGGGGCGTTCGTCTTCAGCGCCGTCCTGATGGTCGTGAGCGGGGTGACCGGGTGGTTCGCCAAGGCCATGGACCGCATTCCGGTGCCGCTGGCGTCGGCACTGCTCGCCGGGGTGCTGCTGCACTTCGGCACCGGGCTCTTCGCCTCGATGGACGGCAGCTTCGCGATCGCGTTCCCCGTGTTCGTGCTGTACCTGCTGGCCCGCAGGCTGCTGCCCCGGTACGCGGTGCTCGTCGCGCTCGGCGGCGGGGTCGTGGCCTCGGTCCTGGCCGGCGGCTGGCACCTGGAGAAGATCCGGCTCTCCCTGGCACAGCCGGTGTTCACCGCGCCGTCCTTCGACTGGAAGGTCCTGATCAGTGTCGGCGTCCCCCTGTTCGTCGTCACGATGGCCTCGCAGAACCTGCCGGGTGTCGCGGTGCTGCGCGGTTCCGGCTACCAGGTGCCCGTGTCGCCGCTGATGACGTGGATCGGCGCCGTCACGGCCGTGCTCGCGCCGTTCGGCGCCTTCGGGCTGAACCTGGCGGCCATCACCGCCGCGATCTGCACCGGCGAGGAGGCACACCCCGATCGGGAACGGCGCTATCTCGCGGCCGTGTGGTCGGGCGTCTTTTATCTGTGCGTGGGGCTGCTCGGCGCGACCGTGGTCTCTCTGCTGGCGGCGATGCCGCACGCGCTGGTCATGGCGGTCGCGGGTGTCGGTCTGCTGGCCACGATCGAGTCCGCGCTGGCCGCCGCGCTCTCCGATCCCTCGGCGCGGGAGGCTGCGGCGGTGACGTTTCTCGCGACCGCGTCCGGGGTCACGCTCCTCGGGATCGGGTCGACGTTCTGGGGGCTGCTCGCCGGGGCACTGACGAGTCTGGTCCTCTCGGCCCGGCGCGGCGGGACTCCGTCCGTGGCGGGTCCTCGCGCTGCGGCTGCCGGCCGTCGTGGCTTCTCGCGCAGTTCCCCGCGCCCCTGAAGCGAGCTCCGCTCGCCCTTGTCGCCGGGTGCGGGTCGCGTCGTGGTTGCTCGCGCAGTTCCCCGCGCCCCCGAAGCATGCGCTGCGCGCAGCTTCCCCTGATGAGATGCCGCACGAAGTGCGCAACTCAGGGGCGCGGGGAACTGCGCGACCAGCCACGACGCGACCCGCACCCGAGACACGACCGGCGCCCGATGTGCTGCCCCACGGCAAGGGCACCCCTCTACGCTGCCCCCATGCCCGCCACCCCCTCCGCCGCCGCGGCACGCTTCACCGGCTCCCCCGCCGCAGGCGAGCACCATCTCTCCCGCCACCTCACGGAAGTGACCCTCGCCGACGGTCGGGTCGTCATGGTGAAGCACGCAGATGATCCGGGGGCCGCCCGGGCGGAAGTGACCGGGCTCAAGTGGCTGGCCGCCGCGGACGCGACAAGGGTGCCCACGGTGCACGGCCACGACGACACCTGGCTGGTGACCGACCGCGTAACCACCGGACGGGCCACCCCCGAGGGCGCCGAACGGTTCGGCCGGGAACTGGCCGCCCTGCACGCCGCCGGCGCCCCGGCCTTCGGCGCCCCGCCGCCGGACGGACCGGCCGAGGCCTACATCGGGCTCGCACCGATGCGGAACGTACCGGGCGACGACTGGCCCAGCTGGTTCGCCGAGCAGCGCGTGCTTCCCTACGTGCGCCGGGCCGTGGACGACGGAACGCTCCGCCCCGACGAGGCCCGGACCATCGAGCGGGTCTGCGCGCTGCTGCCCGACCTCGCGGGCCCCGCCGAACCGCCCGCCCGACTGCACGGCGACCTGTGGAACGGCAACGTGCTGTGGGACACCGACGGCGCCGCCTGGCTGATCGACCCGGCCGCGCACGGCGGGCACCGCGAGAGCGACCTCGCGATGCTGGACCTGTTCGGCGCGCCGCACCTCGACCGGATCCTGGCCGGCTACCAGGAGGTGGCGCCGCTCGCCGACGGCCGGCGCGAGCGCGTCCCGCTGCACCAGCTCTTCCCGCTCCTGGTGCACACGGTGCTCTTCGGCCGCGGCTACGCCGAGCAGGCCGTGGCCGCCGCCCGGACCCAACTCACGTAGCGACTCTATGAACTGACACTCCATCAGGTTACGCTCCGGCGCATGACATCCACGGTGGTCTGGGGCACCGGCAACGTGGGCCGCGCGGCGATCAGGGCCGTCTCCGCTCACCCCGCGCTCGCCCTGTCAGGTGTACTCGTGCACGATCCCGCGAAGGCCGGCCGCGACGCGGGCGACCTCGCCGGACTCGACCGCGCCCTCGGGGTGGCGGCCACGACCGACGTCGAGGCGGCGCTCGCGGCCCGCCCCGACGCCGTCGTCTACGCGGCCTCCGGCGACCTGCGTCCCGACGAGGCGCTGGACGACATCTGCCGGGCGATCCGCGCCGGCGCCGTCGTCGTGACGCCCGCCCTCTATCCGCTCTACGACCCGGCGAGCGCACCGCCCGACTTCACGGACCCGGTGCGCGCGGCGATCGCCGAGGGCGGCGGTTCCCTGTTCGTGTCGGGCGTCGATCCGGGCTGGGCCAACGACGTGCTGCCGCTCCTGGTCAGCGGCCTCGGTACGCACATCGAGACCGTCCGCTGCCAGGAGATCTTCGACTACTCGACGTACGACCAGGAGGACTCGGTCCGCAATCTGGTCGGCATGGGGCACCCCATGGAGTACGAGCCGCTGATGCTCGCCGAGTCGGTGCCGACGATGGTGTGGGGCGGCCAGATCCGGCTGCTCGCCCGCGCGCTCGGTGTCCAACTCGACGAGATACGCGAGTCGTTGGAGCGCCGCGCGCTGGAGAACGACGTCACGACGGCCACGATGGGCGACTTCGCGGCGGGCACCCAGGGCGCGGTCCGCTTCGAGGTGCAAGGTGTCGTGGACGGCGAGATACGTCTCGTCGTCGAGCACATCACCCGGATCCATCCGTCCTGCGCCCCCGACTGGCCCTCGCCGCCCGGCGGCGGGGCGGGCGCGCACCGGGTCGTCATCGAGGGCCGCCCGCACATCGAGGTCACCGTGCAGGCGACCGACGAGGGCGGCAACCACTCGGCCGGCGGCAACGCGACCGCCGTGGGCCGCCTCGTCGGCGCCGTCGAGTGGCTGATGGCCGCGCCGCCCGGACTCTACGACGCGCTCGACGTTCCCCTGCTCCCCGCCACCGGCCGTCTCGGAAGGAAGCCGCAGTCATGATGATCGACGTACCCGACGACAAGGACCCGATCGCGTACGTGTGGGGCGAGATGGTGCCCGGCATCGGTGTGGCGGCGGCGCAGTTCTCGATGTCCGTCTACGACCGTTCGACGCTGGGGCTGCGGGAGTTCGAGGCGGCGCGGCTGCGGATCGCGCAGATCAACGGGTGCCTGTTCTGCCTGGACTGGCGCACCGAGCGCGACGGCGAGGAGAAGGTCGAGGAGTCCTTCATCGACGCGGTCGCCGAGTGGCGCACCACGGACGCGTTCGACGAGCGGACCCGGCTCGCCGCCGAGTACGCGGAGCGGTACGCGCTCGACCACCACGGTCTGGACGAGGAGTTCTGGCAGCGGATGACCGCGCACTACGACCAGACGCAGATCGTGGAGCTGAGCATGGCCATCGGCTCGTGGCTGGCGTTCGGCCGGCTCAACCACGTCCTCGGGCTCGACGCGGTGTGCGTCCTGCCCAAGCCCTGAACCACCGCACGGCTCAGGGCCGGGACAGGACGCGTCCCGTCACAGATCAGTGGCGACGATCTGTGCGATGTTGCGCTCGGCCAGAGCCGTGATGGTCACGAACGGGTTCACGCTGGTGTTGCCGGGGATCAGCGCGCCGTCGATCACGTAGAGACCCGAATAGCCGTGCAGGCGGCCGTAGTTGTCGGTCGCCTTGTTGAGCACGGCGCCGCCCAGCGGGTGATACGTCAGATGGTCGCCCCAGATCTTGTACGTGCCGAAGAGATCGGTGCGGTAGATCGTCCCCTCCTTGGAGTTGATCTTGTCGAAGATGGTCTTCGCCATGTCGATCGACGTCTGCTTCCACGCCCTCTGCCAGCTCAGGTCGACCCCGCCGGTCGTCGGGTTGTACGTGAACTCGGCGCGCTGCGGGGTCTTCGTGATGGACAGGTAGAACGAGGCGAACGTCTCGATGCCGGTCGGCAGCGGGGCGACCTCGGCGAAGGCGCCGCCCGCCGCCCAGTTGTCGATGCCGCCGGTGGGGATCGACGCCTGGAGCGCGCCGGTGGGGTCCCACAGGTGATTGGCCCGGCCGCACATGACGTTGCCGTTGTCGCCCCAGCCCTTGCCGATCTCGCCGTTGAGCGCGGGCAGGGCGCCGGTGGCCTTGAGGCGGGTGAGGAGTTTGCTGGTGCCGACGCTGCCCGCGGCGAAGAAGACACGGTCCGCGGTGATCTCCTTGGTGGCGGTGGTGGCGCCGCCGGTGTCGAGCTGGTCGATGCGGACCGTGTAGCCGCCGCCGGCGGCCGGGAGCACCGATGTCACCTTGTGCAGCGCGGAGATGGTGACCCGGCCGGTCGCCTTCACGCGGGCGAGGTAGGTCTTCTGCAGCGACTTCTTGCCGTAGTTGTTGCCGTACAGGATCTCGCCCGCGAGCGCCGACTTGGGGACGGTGCCGGCCGCCTCCTGCTTCATGTAGTCCCAGTCGTACACGTCGGGCACGAACACGAACGGGAACCCGGAGCGCTGGGCGTGCTTGCGGCCGACGCGCGCGTACTGGTAACACTCGGCGGTCTCGAACCAGTTGGGGTCGATGGTGGCGGTGCCGAGCCCGGCGTTGGCGCGCGGGTAGTAGGTGCCGTACATCTCGCCGGGGTCGACGGACGGCAGGATCGCCGCGAAGTTCTCCCGCTTCGGCGTGACGGCCATACCACCATTGACCAGCGAGCCGCCGCCGACGCCGCGGCCCTGGTAGACGGTGATCCCGGCGAACTCCTCGGCGTCGAGGATGCCGGTGTAGCGCGGGATGTCCTTGTCGATGGGGAAGCCGAGGAAGTTGCTCAGTGGTTGCTTCGTTCTGGTTCTGAGCCAGAAGGATCTGTTGTCGGGGCTGGTCGTGTTGGCGAAGATCTTGCCGTCGGAGCCGGGGGTGTCCCAGGCCATGCCCATCTCGACCATCTGCACGTCGACACCGGCCTCGGCGAGCCGCAGCGCGGCCACCGCGCCGCCGTAGCCGGTGCCGATGACGAGCGCGGGGACGTGCGCGCCGTCGGCCACGGCGGCGGTGGCGGAGCGGGGCTGTGCCGCGGCGGCGTGACCGGTCAGGGTCACGGCACCAAGAAGAGAACTTGTTCCTACGAGGAAGCCACGGCGGCTCAGTCCGTTGCGTACGACTTCAGGGCGGGTTTCTTCGGTCACGTCCGTTCCTCACTCTCGATGGAATGGGAACGAGTTCTACTGCTGATCGCGTGACAAGTGAATGCAAACCACCCGGTAATCAGCGACAGCGGACGACTCGATCAGCGAATCCGCGCCACCGCCCCGTAGATACCGCTTTCCTCGGGCGTGGGCGGGTCGCCGCGGTACCACTCGGTGACGGCGGTCAGGCCCGGCTCGACGAGTTCGAGGCCGTCGAAGAAGCGGGCCACTTCGGCGCGGGTGCGGAAGGCGAGCCGGATGCCCGCGCGCTCGTACTGGTCGACGACCTGCGCGGCCAGGTCGGGCCGCCAGTCCGAGGAGGCGTTGGTGAGGGTGAGGTAGCTGCCCGACGGGAGCGCGGAGACCAGCCGGGTGACGATGCCGTACGGGTCCTGGTCCTCGGTGATGAAGTGGAGCAGCGCGATCAGCGAGAGCGCGATGGGCCGCTCGAAGTCGAGCACGGTGCGGGCGTGTTCGAGGATGGCGTCCGGCTCGCGCACATCGCCCATGATGTAGTCGGTGGCGCCCTCGGGGCTGCTCACCAGGAGTGCCTGGGCGTGCCGCAGCACGATGGGGTCGTTGTCGGTGTAGACGACCCGCGCGGACGGTACGGCGCGCTGGACGATCTGGTGCAGGTTCGGCGCGGTGGGTATGCCGGTGCCGATGTCGAGGAACTGGTCGACGCCCTGTGCGGCGAGATGGGCCACCGCCCGCTGCATGAACTCGCGGTTCTGCCGGGCGGCGTCGCGGGCCTGGGCGGGCAGTTTGCTTCCGACGGCTTCGTCGACGGGGTAGTTGTCCTTGCCGCCGAGCAGCCAGTCGTAGACCCGGGCGGGGTGGGCCCGGGTGGTGTCGATCGGGGGTACGGATGCGGTCATGGGCGGGCTCCGTCGTCGCGAGAGGTGGTCCTGTCGGGATGATCAGTCCGCAGTGTGCCACGTCAACTACCTGACATGATCCGCTCGTTGGGGATTCTCCGCGGGCCCGCCGTGCGTGCGGAGGATCAGCCGGTGCCGGGAGCCGCCGTGCTGGCGCGGACCACGAGGCGGGTGGCGAGTTCGACCCGGGGCAGGTCGACCTCCTCGCCGTCGATGACCCGCAGCAGCGTGCGGGCCGCCATCGCGGCCATGTCCTGGAGCGGCTGGCGGACCGTGGTCAGGGTGGGGTCGCTCCACCGGGTGACCGGCAGATCGTCGAAGCCGACCACGCTGATGTCCTGCGGAACGCGCAGCCCGCGCTCACGCAGCGCCGTGTACGCGCCGAACGCCTGGAGGTCGCTGGCGGCGAACAGGGCGGTGGGGCGCGGCAGTCGGCGTTCGTCGACCTCGTCGAGGAGGGCGATCGTCTCGGCACGCCCGGAGGGGTCGGTGAACGCGCCGTGGCGCACCGACCCTTCCGGGATGTCGAGGCCCGCGGCCTCCATGGCCGCCCGGAACCCGTCGGCGCGGGCCCGGCTGCACAACAGCTGGCGCGGTCCGGCGAGATGGGCGATGTGCCGGTGCCCGAGGCCGATCAGGTGCTCGGTGGCGGCGACCGCGCCCGCCCAGTTGGTGGCGCCGATGGTCGGCACACCGGCCTCGACGTTGCCCACGGGGTCGACGAGGACGAACGGGACGCCGAGCGAGGCGAGCCGGTTGCGCTGGCCCAGCGTCAGGTCGGAGACGACCAGGATCGCGCCGTCGGAGCGGCGGGCCGCCAGTTGGTCGAGCCAGGCGCTGGTCTGGGAGCTGCTGCCGTGCGCCGCCGACAGGACCATGCTCACGCCCGCCTCGCGCAGCGTCTCCTCGGCGCCGCGGATGATCTCGACGGACCACAGGCTGTCGAGCTCATTGAGGACCAGGTCGACGATGCCGCCGCGGCGCCGGGGGCGGCGCGGGTGGTAGTGCAGGCGCGCCATGATCTCCTGCACCCGTTCCCGGGTCGCAGCGGAGACGTCGCTGCGGCCGTTGAGGACCTTGGACACGGTGGCCGTCGACACCCCGGCCTCGGCCGCGATCGTGCCGATGGTGGCGCGAGGACGGGACTGTGCGGTCATGCGGCGTAGGACTCCCGTGAGAGGGCGGCGTGCGGGGCGCGGCGGGGGCAGGGCCTTGTGGGGTGAAGCCAAGCCTAAAGGCCGTCATCGGCTCTCCGGGCTCCGGTAGCCGAGCGCCGTGAAGTCGGCGGGGTGTCCGGCGCCGGTGAGGTCCTGCGCGCACACGCCGATGAAGGCCCCGGTGAATCCCCAGGAGCTGAAGTGTCCGCCGGCGCCTACGGTCGCGTACTCGTCGGAGAGGCGGGTCACGTCGAGGGGCGGACCGAGGGGGCTTTCGGCGCGCGGGCCGTCGTCGGCGCCGGCCGACCATGTGAAGCGGGCCTCGGCGCCCTGTGCGGTCAGCCGCAGTCGGACGGGTCCGCTCGGCGGCAGGGGCACAGGTGGGGTGGGTTCGGAGTACTGACCGCGATCGCAGACGGCGAGGCGCAGTACTCGGCCCTGCTCCTCGTCCCAGGTGACATGGGCGTAGTGCCAGAGCCGGGTGTTGTAGAAGTGGACCAGGCCCGCCATGTGCTGGGGCGAGGAGGGGTCGAAGGAGACCGTCGCCTCGGCCGTGCAGCGCAGGTGCTGCTGGCGGCGGGCCACGAGGCTCTGCGCGTGGCGCGAGGAGAGCGACTCGCCGCCGCGCAGCCGCAGGGTGTCGTCGTGCGGGCCGGTCCGGGTGAGCCAGGACGGGTCGGGGTGGCGGCGCAGGGTCATCCACTCGGGGCCGAGGACACCGGCGGACGGCGCGACGGGGGGCCGCGTCCCGTGCGGGGAGCCGGTGGGGGCGGGGACGCGCACGGCGGGGCGTCCGGGGCCCGCGTCGCCGTCGATGCGCGGCCAGCCGTCCGGTGTCCAGTGCACGCGTTGCAGTGCGCTCTCGCGGCCGAGCACGCAGGCGCCGCGCGCGGTCAGCGGGCGGGCCGTGAGATGGGCCAGGTACCAGGCGCCGTCCGGGGTGTCGACGAGGCTGCCGTGTCCGGCTTTCTGGAGTTCCAGGGCGTCGTCGCCGTACGCGGTGAGCAGCGGTCCGGCAGGGTCGGGTGTGTAGGGGCCGGTGATGTCGCGTGAGCGCGCGACGGTCACCGCGTGCTCCCACGAGGTGCCGCCCTCCGCGGTGAACAGGTAGTACCAGCCGTCTTTGCGGTACAGGTGCGGTCCTTCGGTGCGGCCGAGCCGGGTGCCGGAGAAGATGCGCCGCACCGCTCCGACGGGTCGGCGCGCGGAGCGGTCCCACTCCTGCATCAGGATGCCGCCGAACGGATCGCGGCCCGGCCGGTGGTCCCAGGTCAGCCACAGCAGCCAACTGCGGCCGCTGCCACCGGGTCCGGTGTCGTGGAACAGGGACGGGTCGAATCCTCCGCCGGGCGCGGGAGCGGGCTCGGACCACGGGCCGGTGGGGGTGGGCGAGGTGGTGACCCAGTTGTGTACGTCCTTGTAGGCGCCGGCCAGGCTTCTGACGTTGGAGTAGACGAGGTGGAAGAGCCCGTCGGCGTAGGACAGGCAGGGCGCCCAGACCCCGCCGGAGTCCGGGACGCCGGTGAGGTCGATGAGCCGTTCCTCGGTCAGCGCGCCGCCCAGGGGGCGCCAGTTCACCAGGTCGCGGGAGTGGTGCAGGGTCACGCCCGGCAGCCACTCGAAGGTGGACGTGGCGAGGTAGTAGTCCTGGCCGACCCGGAGCAGGGAGGGGTCGGGGTGGAATCCGGTGAGCACGGGGTTGTGGATCGTCGTGGGCCGCCCGGTGGCGGAGTGCGGGGCGGCGGAGGTCGGCCCGGTCGCGGGCGCGGCGGCAGTCATACGGTTCCTCGGGGATCGATGAGGTCGGGGAGGCGTGGCGGGGCGGCGCGGCTCACCCCTTCACGGCGCCGGCCATCACTCCGGAGACGATGCGCCGGGCCAGTACGGCGAAGAGCGCGAGCACGGGCACGACGGAGACCACGACGCCGGCGAGCATCAGGGTGTAGTCGGTGTAGTAGCCGGCGGCGAGCTGGTTCAGGGCGATCTGCACGGTGCCGTTCTCGGGCGGCAGGGCGATCAGCGGCCAGAAGTAGTCGTTCCAGGCGAACATGAAGGTGAACATGCCGAGCACCGCCGCGACCGAGCGCACGCCGGGCCAGGCGACGTACCAGAAGGTCCGCAGCTGTCCGGCGCCGTCCATCCGGGCCGCCTCGATGAGTTCGTCGGGGATGTTCTCCTCCATGGCCTGCCGCATCCAGAACACGCCGATCGCGGAGACGAGCGCGGGCACGATGAGCGAGCTGAGCTTTCCGTACAGGCCCATGTCGGTGACGAGGAGGTACAGCGGGATGATGCCGAGCTGGGTCGGCACCATCACCGTGGCGATCACCACGACGAGGAGGGCGTTGCGGCCGGGGAAGCGGAGTTTGGCGAAGGCGTATCCGGCGAGCGAGGAGAGCAGGACGTTGCTGACGGCGGTGGTGCCCGCCACGGTGAAGGAGTTGCCGAGGGCCTTCCAGAAGTCGACGGTGTCGAAGACGCGCCGGATGTTGTCCACCAGGTGGCCGCCGGGCACGAGGGACGGAGTGGAGCCGCCGAGGACGGAGTTGTCGCTGTGCGAGGCGACGACGAACGTCCAGTACAGGGGGAAGATCGAGGCGAGGACCACGGCGGCGAGCAGGGCGTAGGCCAGCGGGCCCGCGCTGTCGTGGCGCCGGGGTCCGGCGGCGCGGGTGCGGGTTCGGGTTCTGGTACGGCCGACGGCCGGGGGTGTTGCCATGCGGGAGGTTCCTTCGGGGGCCGGGAGCGTGGTCATCGGTCGGAACCGCCCAGGCGTCGGGTCAGGAAGAAGTTGAGCGCGGCGACGGCGGCGATGACGAGGAACAGCACCCAGGAGATCGCGGACGCGTACCCGGCGTCGTTGTTGATGAAGCCGTACTTGTAGAGCATCAGCGTCAGTGTCTGGAACTGGTGCTCGGTGCCGCCCTCGGCGTTGGCCTGGGAGTCGAACAGCAGCGGCTCCGCGAAGAGTTGCAGCCCGCCGATGGTGGAGATGACGACCGTGAACAGCAGGGTCGGCCGGATCGCGGGCAGGGTGATGCGACGGAAGGTGAGCAGGCGTCCGGCGCCGTCGACCATCGCGGACTCGTACAGGTCGCGCGGGACCGCCTGCATCGCGGCCAGGTAGATCAGGGCGTTGTAGCCGGTCCAGCGCCACATCACCATGAAGCTGATGGCGAGGTGCGAACTCCAGGTGTCCGCCGTCCAGTCGACCGGAGCGCTGATCAGTCCGGCTTGTTCCAGGACCCAGTTGACGACGCCGAAGTCTCGGCCGAACAGCTGGGAGAAGACGAGGGCGACGGCGACCACGGACACGTACTGCGGCACCAGGACCAGTGCGCGCCAGGTCGTCCTGGCGCGCAGCCGGCGGTCGAGCAGCCAGGCGACGCCCAGGGCGAGCAGCAGTTGGGGGACGGTGGAGAGCAGGTAGATGCTGAAGGTGTTGTAGGTGGCGTTGTAGAAGTCGGGGTCGGTGAACAGGTCGCGGAAGTTGGCCAGGCCCGTGTAGCCGCCGTCGCCGGTGAGCCGGTCCCAGCGGTGCAGGGAGACCCAGAACGTGTAGAGCAGGGGGTAGAGCCCGAAGATCCCGAAGACGAGGAAGAACGGTGCGATGAAGGTGTACGGCGTGATCCGGCTCTGCCGGGTCGGGCGCCTTCGGGCACGGCGGCCCGGTGGTGCGTCGGTGCCGAGGGTGCGCTCGGCACCGGCGGTGTGGACCGCCATGGAGGCCTCCTTACGGTCTCGGGTGTCGGGTGTCGGGTGTCGGGTGTCGGGCGGTCAGTGCTTGAGGTTCTTCGCCGCGTCGGTCAGGGCCTTCTGCCAGGCGTCGGCGGGCGACGACTTGCGCTGCTCGACGAGTTGGAGGGCGTTGGCGAACGGGATGCGGACCTGCTGGTCCCTGGTGCCGCGGTAGCTGGGCTTCAGGCCCTGTGCGGAGGCGGCGAAGATCTTGCCGGTCGGGGCGTCGCCGAAGTACTTCTGCCGGGTGTCCTGCACGGCCGGGTCGGACAGGGCGCCGGTCAGCGACGGGAGCGAGCCGGTCGGGCCCTGGAAGATCTTCTTCTCGGAGGACTCGGAGGTCAGGAACGCGGCGAGGTCGGCGGCCTCCTTGGTGTGCTTGCCCTGCTTGGGCACGGTGAGGAAGGAGCCGCCCCAGTTGCCGCCGCCCCCGGGCACGGCGGCGATGTCCCACTTGCCCTCGCCCTCCTTGCCGGCGGCGGTCTGGATGAGGCCGGTCATCCAGGCGGGGCAGGTGATGGTCGCCATCCGGCCCTGCTTGATGCCGGCGTTCCACTGCTGGCTGAACGGGACGAGGTTGGCGGACATGCCGTCGGCCGCGGCGTCGGCGGCGGCGGTGAAGGACCGCTTCACGTCCGGGTTCTTGTCGGCTATGTAGGAGTCGCGCGCGTCGAAGAACCCGTACTCGGTCTGGTTCATCATCGCGCTGAACACGTTGCCCGCCGAGTCGAACCAGGTGTGGTCCTTCACCTTGCCGCGGAAGGTGTCACCGGTCGTGAAGTACGCGTCCCAGGTGGGCCACAGCTTGCCCACCGCCTCCCGGTCCGTGGGCAGCCCCGCCTGCTTGAACAGATCCTTGCGGTAGCAGATGGCGAGACCGCCGACGTCCGTGCCGTACCCCATGACGAACTTGCCGCCGTCGGCGGTGCCCTGCGCCCACTTGTACGGCAGGTACTCGTCCTTGCGCTTCAGTGCGCCGAAGTCGGCGAGGTTCACGAACTTGTCCTGCACCGTACGGAACTTGGGCAGATAGCCCTCCTCGATGGCGACGACGTCGGCGGCGCCGCTGCCCGAGGACAGCTGGGTGGAGAGGCTGTTGTGGTGCTGGTCGAGCTGGGAGATCCGCTCCTTCACCACGACGTCCGGGTGCGCCTTCTCGTACTCCTTGATCAGCGGCTTGTACCCGAAGTCGCTGAACGTGGCGACGGTCAGCGTGATCTTGCCGTCGGACTCCGCCGAGCCGGACGAACAGCCGGACAGGACGAGCAGGGTGGCGAGTCCGGCTGCCGCGGCGACGGATCTGCGGGCATGCGAGGAGCCCATGGGGGACCTCCGGGGATCGTGAGTGAGTGGGAGACCGAAGGACGCGAAGGCGTTTCGATGCGCACAACCTGACGGCTGACGAAACTTAATGTCAAGAGTTTCGGAGAACATTCGACGGCGGCGCGGGCGCTACGAAGGTCAGAACTTCGCCTGATGGCAGGGCTTTTGAGAGCTGAATCCCCCTGCGCAGCCAACGGGCTCGTTTCGAAGCCGAGGCCGTAACCAGCACACTTCTACGAAACTTACGTGATTCATTGACGTAACCCGGAGCTGTCTTCACGATGCGGTGCGGAACTCACCCCCCCCACTACGAGGAGTCGACCCGTGAATCCCCTCAGAAGACTGAGACTGGCCGGGCTGGCGGCGGTGGCCGTGCTCGGCCTGCTCGCCACCGTGCCCGCGGCGGCGGACTCCGCCGCGACCGCCCGCAACCTCCCACCGGACGGCACGACGCTGTCCCTCATGGGCCAGGACAGCGACACGCTCGCCGACTACAAACGCGACGTGCTCGACCAGCCGGCCCTCGGCGCCCCCGCACCCGGCGGCGTCACGCTGTACACCAACCTGGTGCTCGGCGGGAACCCGGAGCCGCTCGCCGGGATGACCGGCCCGGCCAACTGGGGTGCCGGAACCGTCGACTTCGACAGCACCCTCGCCCAGTACCCGGGCGCGGCCGTCGCCGTCGGCCTCTACCTCTCGGACGCGACCAGCGGCTGCAACAACCAGCCGCTGCGCGCCATCATCGGCACCAACGACAGCGACGTGACCTCGGGCAGCCCGAACCTCATCACGCGCTACCGCGACAAGGTCGACGAGATGGTGACCCGGCTCAAGGGTTACGACCGTCAGGTGTTCCTGCGCATCGGCTACGAGTTCGACGGCCCCTGGAACTGCTACAACGCCGACTTCTACAAGCAGACGTTCGCCTACATCAAGGGCCGCATCGACGCCCTCGGCGCCACGAAGGTCGCGACGGTCTGGCAGACCGCGGCCTGGCCGCTCAACACCAGTACCGACCACCCCGAGTGGAACTACGTCGTCACCGATCCGCACCACTTCGACGCCTGGTACCCCGGTGACCAATACGTCGACTGGGTGGGCCTGTCCTCGTTCTACTCCGGCGGATCCGTCGCCACGCAGTGGGGATGCAGCGCGACCGACACCGCGCCGGGCGCCCTCCAGGACCGCGTGCTGGACTTCGCCCGCGGGCACGGCAAGCCGGTGATGGTCGCCGAGTCCGCGCCGCAGGGCTACGACAACGGCGCGGGCACCAAGAGCTGCATCATGCGCAAGAGCCCGGCCGCCACCGACGCGGACACCATCTGGAACGAGTGGTACCAGCCGTACTTCGACTGGATCGCCGAGAACCGGGACGTGGTGCGGGCCGCCGCCTACATCAACACCGACTGGGACAGCCAGACCCAGTGGAGTTGCGCCGACGGCGCCCAGGCCGGCGGCCCCGGCTGCGCCAACGGCTACTGGGGCGACTCCCGCATCCAGGCGAATCCCACGATCCGCGACCGCTTCCTCGCCGAACTGCGCGGCCCGGGCTGGACGAACGGCTGACCCCGACCCCTCTCCCCCGGCGGCGGGACGGCCGCTCCCCCTGCCGTCCCGCCGCCCCTTCCCCCGCCGGGCCGACCCCACATCAGCGGCCCGGCAGTCAGGAACGCCCCATGCGCACCTCACTCACAGGCCGCGGGCCCCGCCCGCACCTCCTGTTCCTCACCGTGCTCCTCGCCTTCGCGTGGCTGCTCCCCTGGAGCACCGGCGCCGCCGCGGCGCCGTCCGCCCCGCGCTCCCTGCTCATCGGCCAGTCCACCCGGGCGGCCTGGGACGACTACACGTCCTTCGGGCAGGCACCGGACGGCGGCTCCGTCTACTACGAACTCGCCTCCGGGACCTGGGTCGGCGCGGGCCACGCCGACTACGCGTCCTTCCTCGCCGAGCAGGGAAAGACGGTGCAGGTCGGCATCAGCTGGAAGGACAACCCGCCCGGCTTCGAAGGCGGCGACGAGAACGCCAAGGCGGCCCGCTCGCGCGCCGTCACCCAGGAACTCGCCGACGGCCGCTACGCCGACCGGTTCGACACGCTCGTCGCCTTCATCGACGCCCACCCGTCCGCCACCTTCCTGCTCCGCCTCGACTACGAAGTGAGCTCCTTCTACCACTGCACCGACGACACCTGCTCCTCGTACAAGAACGCCTTCGCGCGGATCCGTTCGCTGATCGAGGGGCGCGTCCACCAGAACAACGTCCGGTTCGTGTTCCACCCCGTACGCGGCGAGTTCGAGAAGCTCTACCCCGGGGACGCGGCGGTGGACGAGATCGGCGCGTCGATCTTCGCCCACGAACTGTGCATGCCCATCCACGACCTGGGCGGCTACCTCTACAACGGCACCCCGCCGGACAACTACGACACCTCCGCGCTGCAGTGCCGCAACGCCTACCTGGACACCGACTCCTCGGGCAATCCGAGTGCCGTCTGGAAGAACTGGGACTACGACGCGAACATCCTGAAGATGATGAAGTTCGCCCAGGACCACGGGAAGAAGATGATCGTCTCCGAGTCCGGGATGATGAACTTCACCGCGGACGACGGTGACACCAGCGGCGCCGAACCGGTCCGCGGCGCGATGTGGACCGAACGGCTCTTCGGCCTCCTCGACTACCGGGGCCCCATCCCGAACATGGCGGGCACCTACGACCTGTCGGACGTCATCGGCACGGTCACGTACATCAACCTCGACTTCCGCTACGGGTGGGACGGCAAGGACGACGGCTCGTTCGACTTCCCGCCCGACTCGACCTGGTTCGCGGACGGTCGCCTGTCGCGGAACACGGACGCGCGGGCGGCGTTCTGCGCGGGTCTCGCCGCCACCGGTTTCCGTACCGGATGCGCCTGAGCGACACCTCCGGCGCGGGTGACGGGTTTCGACGGCGCGGTGCCGACCTGCGCCGTCGACCGAAACTCGCGCGATTGGTTGACGCGAGGCCCGGAGTTCCCCACGATTCCGGTCGGACCTCCCCCCACATCGATGGGAGCGCTCCCATGATCGCGAACCGACGAAAGGAAAGAGACGTGAAGCGTCCCCCCACCGCCGCCCGTCGAGCCAGGACGGCGGCAGCCGTGCTCGCCGCGGCAGGCTTCCTGCTCGCCTCCGCCGCCGCCTCCCCCGCCACCGCTTCGGCCCGCGCCACCGAACTCTGCGGCGCCTTCGACACGCTGAGCGTGGAAGGCGGCAAGTACACCGTCCAGAACAACGTCTGGGGCGCGTCGACGGCCCAGTGCCTCTCGGTCGACGGCACCTCGTTCGAGGTCACCCGGGCCGACCACGCCAACCCGACGAACGGCGCCCCCGCCTCGTACCCCTCCATCTACGCGGGCTGCCACTACGGCGCCTGCACCACCGGCAGCGGTCTGCCGCTGCGCGTCGACGCGATGAACCGGGTGACCAGCAGCTGGTCCACGCACTCCCCCGCGAACGGCGTGTACGACGTCGCGTACGACCTGTGGTTCGACCCCGACCCCCAGGCCTCCGGCCAGAACGCCGGCGAGCTGATGATCTGGAACAAGTACCAGGGGCCGGTCCAGCCCGTCGGCCAGAAGACCGGAAACGTCACCGTCGGCGGTGCCAACTACGACGTGTGGACGGGCAACATCGGCTGGAACGTCATCAGTTACGTCCGCACCAGCCCCACGGACTCGGTCACCGACCTGGACCTGAAGGCGTTCGCCGACGATGCCACCGCGCGCGGCAGCGTGCACGCCGACTGGTATCTCACCAGCGTCCAGGCCGGGTTCGAGCCGTGGCAGGGCGGAGCGGGACTGCGCACCGACGCCTTCTCACTCAGCGTCTCCTGACCGCGCGCCCCACCCCATGTGTGCCCCGACCCATGTGTGCCCCACCCCTGTGTCCACCCCACGAAGGGACAGAAGAGTGCACCGGCATCAACCCCACGGTCATCACCCGCACCGCAGACGCCTGACACGGCTGCCCGGCGCGGCCGTTCTCACGGCCACGGCGCTCGCCGCGGCCCTGCTCACCCCCTGGTCGGCGACGGCGGGCACCGCCCGCGCCGCCGCCGAGCACGTCGACAACCCGTTCCAGGGCGCCGACGCCTACGTCAACCCGGACTACACGTCCCGCGTCGAGCAGTCCGCCGCCAAGGAGGACGACGCGGACCTGGCGGCCCGGATGCGCAGCGTCGGCGGACAGCCCACCGCCGTCTGGCTGGACCGGATCGCCGCCATCGAGGGCGGCGCCGCCAACGACGGCCGGCTCGGACTGACCGGCCACCTCGACAAGGCCCTCGCCCAGGCGCGGCCCGGCACCCCGATGACCGCGACGTTCGTCGTCTACGACCTCCCCGGACGCGACTGCGCCGCCCTCGCCTCCAACGGCGAACTACCGCTCACCGAAGCCGGGTTGGACCGCTACGAGAAGGAGTACATCGACCCGATCGCCGACGCGCTCGCCGACCCGAAGTACGCCGATCTGCGCATCACCACCGTCATCGAGCCGGACGGCCTGCCCAACCTGGTCACGAACCTCTCCGACCCCGAGTGCGCCCAGGCGCAGTCCAGCGGCCTCCAGGTCAAGGCGGTCCAGTACGCCCTCGACAAACTGCACGCCCTGCCGAACGTCTACACCTACCTGGACGCCGCGCACTCCGGCTGGCTGGGCTGGGACGACAACCTCAAGGGCGTCGTCGACCTGTACACCCGGACGGCGCGCGGCACGAAGGCCGGGCTCGACAGCGTCGACGGAGTCGTCACCGACGTCTCCAACTACACCCCCACCACCGAGCCCTATCTCGACGATCCCGATCTGACGGTCGGCGGCCAGCCCCTCAAGTCGTCCACGTTCTACGAGTGGAACCCGAACTTCGACGAGGCGGACTACGAGAAGGCGCTGCGCACCTCGTTCGCGGCGGCGGGCTGGTCCGACGGGCTCGGTGTCCTCGTCGACACCTCGCGCAACGGCTGGGGCGGCGCCGACCGGCCCGGCGGAGCGAGCGGCGACACGACCGACGCCTACGTCACCTCCGGGCGCGTGGACCGCCGTACCGACCGCGGCAACTGGTGCAACCAGCAGGGCGCGGGCCTCGGCGCCCGGCCCCAGGGAGCACCGGCCGACGAGCCCGGCATCGACGCCTACCTATGGGTGAAGCCGCCCGGCGAGTCCGACGGCTCCGGCGAGGACATCGACAACGGCGAGGGCAAGCGCCCCGACCCCAACTGCGACCCCGACTTCACCACGCCGAAGGGCGTCAAGACGGGCGCGCTGCCCGACGCGCCGCTCGCGGGGCACTGGTTCGACGCCCAGTTCGCGATGCTGGTGAAGAACGCCCTCCCGGCGGTCAGCGCGGCTCCGACGAACAAGACGGCGAGCCAGGCCTCGTTCTCCACCAAGGGCGCGGCGGCGGACGGCGACGACTGGCTGCACACCGACGGGGCGCAGGTCGTCGACGAGCAGGGCGATCCGGTGTGGATGACCGGCACGAACTGGTTCGGGTTCAACACCACCGAGCGCGTCTTCCACGGACTGTGGTCGGCGAACCTGGAGACCATCACCCGGCAGATGGCCGAGCGCGGCCTCAACACCATCCGCGTCCCCATCAGCACCCAGCTCGTCCTGGAGTGGCAGACGGGCAGGGCCGCGGTGTCCAGCGCGGTCAACACCTACGAGAACCCGGACCTGAAGGACAAGACCACCCTTGAGGTGTTCGACCGCTTCCTCGCGCTGTGCAAGACGTACGGGATCAAGGTGATGCTCGACGTGCACAGCGCGGAGGCCGACAACTCCGGCCACATGTACCCGGTGTGGTGGAAGGGCGCGATCACCAGTGAGGACTTCTACCAGGCCTGGGAGTGGCTCGCCGATCGCTACAAGAACGACGACACGGTGATCGCGGCCGACGTGAAGAACGAGCCGCACGGGAAGCAGACCGAGAGCCCGCGCGCCAAATGGGACGGCTCCACCGACGAGGACAACTGGAAGAACGCCTGCCAGACGGCCGGCCGCCGCATCCTCGCCATCAACCCTCACCTGCTTGTGATGTGCGAAGGCATCGAGATCTACCCGCGCGACGGCAAGAACTGGCAGTCGACGAACGAGGCGGACTACCACTTCAACTGGTGGGGCGGAAACCTGCGCGGCGCCGCCGAACACCCCGTCGACCTGGGCAAGGACCAGGATCAGCTCGTCTACTCCCCGCACGACTACGGACCGGCCGTCTTCCGGCAGCCCTGGTTCGAGGGCGACTGGAACAAGGAG
The DNA here is from genome assembly GCF_042799415.1 of Streptomyces sp. NPDC057694. Lineage (NCBI taxonomy): Bacteria > Bacillati > Actinomycetota > Actinomycetes > Kitasatosporales > Streptomycetaceae > Streptomyces > Streptomyces sp. NPDC057694. The sequence continues at coordinate 145,430 of NZ_JBHVIX010000017.1, read as the reverse complement.
ACCCTGACCAAGGACGTGTGGCAGCCCAACTGGTTCTACCTCCAGGACCAGGGCACCGCGCCGCTGCTCATCGGCGAATGGGGCGGCCGCCTCGACGGCGCCGACAATCAGAAGTGGATGACCGCGCTCAGGGACTTCATCACCGAGCACCGCATCAACCAGACGTTCTGGTGCCTCAACCCCAACTCCGGTGACACCGGAGGGCTGTTGAAGGACGACTGGAAAACGTGGGACGAGGAGAAGTACGCCTTCCTCGAGCCCGCTCTCTGGCAGAGTGACGGCCGCTTCGTGGGGCTCGACCACGAGGTGCCCATCGGCGGGACCGGCAGCGACGGGCTGACGCCGCGGCAGGCCTCCGTCCAGAGCGACTGACCATGGGCGCCGGACCGTCGCGGGAGGCGGCCCGGCGCCCCTTCCACCGATGAGCGCGAAGGCCGGAGGGCTCAGTCCAGCGTGCGGACGGGGGCGCCGGACAGGTACGCCTCGATGTCCTCGACGGCGCCCCGGAAGTAGCCCTCGTAGTTGCGCCGGGTCACGTAGCCGAGGTGCGGCAGGCCGAGGAAGTTCGGCGCGGTGCGCAGCGGGTGGTCGAGCGGGAGCGGTTCGGTCTCGAAGACGTCGCTGCCCGCGCCGGCGATCCAGCCCTCGCGCAGCGCCCGGACGAGGGCGTCCTGGTCGACGATCGCGGCCCGTGAGGTGTTGACGAGGTAGGCGGTGCTCCGCATCCGCCGCAGTTCGTCGGCGCCGATCAGTCCGCGGGTGCGGTCGCTGAGGACGAGGTGCACGGAGACGAAGTCGCTGGTCTCCAGGAGTTCTTCCCTGGACGCGGCGAGGGTGGCGCCGGCCGCGGTGGCGCGTTCCTCCGTCAGGTTCCGGCTCCAGGCGGTGACGTCCATGCCGAAGGCGGCGCCGACCCGGGCGACACGGGTGCCGATCTTGCCGAGGCCCAGCAGTCCGAGACGGCTGCCGTGCAGGTCGGCGCCGAGGGTGGACTGCCAGGGACCGCCCTCGCGCAGGCTGTCGTTCTCCGTCACGACACCGCGGGCGAGGCCGAGCAGCAGCGCCCAGGTCAGCTCGGCCGGGGGCTCGGAGCTGCTGGGGGTGCCGCACACGGTGACACCGTGCGCGGCCGCGGCGGCGAGGTCGATGGAGGCGTTGCGCAGCCCCGAGGTGATCAGCAGCCGCAGCCGGGGCAGCCGGTCGAGGAGTCCGGCCGGGAAGGGGGTGCGTTCGCGCATCACGACGACGATCTCGCAGTCGGCGAGTTCGGCGGCGAGCGCGTCCTGGTCGTCGAGGTGCCGGCCGAGGAAGCGCACGTCGACGCGGCCCGCGAGACGGTCCCAGTCGGCCAGCCCACGGGCGACGCCCTGGTAGTCGTCGAGTACGGCGCAACGCAGCGTGGTCACCCGGGTTCCCCTGTCCGATCGGCTTACGTGATCACGAAGCACCTTAGTACGGGCGCGGGGGCGGCCCGCGGCCTGCGCTGCGGGCACAACCGATCACTCCGGCGCGGAAGTTGGTACGGACGAATCCCTTGACGTCCCTTCCGGGCGCCCCTTAAATCAACCCTTGAACTCATCACACCACGCGCAACTCCCTTGTCTTCACTTTCTGGCGTGTCAGAGACAGACACGATCCCCCTACCCGAAGTGACGTGATGCTCCATGCGCAGTTCACACCGCTCACGCAGTTTCCTGCGGCGCCGGCTCCCGCTGGGCGCGGCCGCACTCCTGTGCCTCGGCGCGGGACTCGTACCCGTCGCCAACGCCGCGGGCACCGACGACGCGCGGGCCGCCGCGGTCACCTTCTCCGACGACTTCGACGGGCCCGCGGGCTCGGCCGTCGACGGTTCGAAGTGGCAGACCGAGACGGGCGACAACGTCGACAACCACGAACGGCAGTACTACACGGCGGGCAACAGCAACGCCGCGCTCGACGGCCAGGGCCATCTGGTCATCACGGCCCGCAAGGAGAACCCGTCCAACTACCAGTGCTGGTACGGCTCGTGCGAGTACACCTCGGCACGGCTGAACACGTCGGGGAAGTTCTCGACGACGCACGGGCACGTCGAGGCGCGGATGAAGATACCGCGCGGGCAGGGCATATGGCCGGCGTTCTGGATGCTCGGCGACGACATCGGCTCGGTCGGCTGGCCGAACTCCGGTGAGATCGACATCATGGAGAACGTCGGCTTCGAGCCGTCCACGGTGCACGGCACGATCCACGGTCCCGGCTACTCGGGTTCGGCGGGGATCGGTGCGCCGTACTCGCTGCCGAACGGCCAGGCGTTCGCGGACGACTTCCACACCTTCGCGGTGGACTGGTCGCCGAACGAGATCAAGTGGTCGGTGGACGGCACCGTCTACCAGACCCGGACGCCCGCCGACGTGGGCGGCAACCAGTGGGTCTTCGAGAAGCCGTTCTTCGTCATCCTGAACCTGGCGGTGGGCGGCTACTGGCCGGGGGACCCGGACGGCAGCACGCAGTTCCCGCAGCAGCTCGTCGTCGACTACGTCCACGTGTCGAACTGAGCGAAGCGAGCGGTACGGGCGGGGGGCCGGCGCCCCTCGCCCGTCCTGTCGGGCCTCAGGCCGTCTCGCGGCAGTCCGGGTGTCCCCAGCCGTCGGGATTCTTGGCGATGTCCTCACCGGCGGCGTAGCTGCGGCCGCAGCGGCAGCGGCCCGGGAACTTCGCCTTGAGGGTCCGCGAGGAGGACCCGCTCCCGCCGGCGGCGCTCTTGCGGCGCGGCGTCTTCGCACGGGCCGAGGCGGCCGACGAAGGCGTCGAGGGCGGCGGCTCCGGGGACCCGAGCGCGCTGCCCGCGTCCTGTTGCGCGACGGCGGCCTGGCTGGCGGCGCGGTCCGCGTAGTCGTTGAGCGGGTCGCCGTCGACCTGGTGCGCGGGTACGTACTTGAACTCGACCGAGCGGCCCTCCAGCAGGGCGTCGATGCGGGCGACGAGCTCCTGGTTGGCGACCGGCTTGCCGGACGCGGTCTTCCAGCCCTTGCGCTTCCAGCCGGGCAGCCAGGTCGTGACGGCCTTCATCGCGTACTGGGAGTCCATCCGGACCTCCAGCGCGACATCGGCCGGGACCGTGCTCAGCAGCCGCTCCAGGGCCGTGAGTTCCGCGACGTTGTTCGTCGCGGTGCCCAGTGCACCGGCCTCCCACTGGACGACCTTCTCGTCACCGTCGGCGACGACCCAGGCCCAGGCGGCCGGTCCGGGGTTTCCTTTGGACGCGCCGTCACACGCGGCGATCACACGTTCTGCCATGCCCCGATCATGCCAGGGTCGGACCCCGTCCGAAGAACGCTGACGTGTCCACGCCCGGCCGGGGCAGCCCGATGTCAGGCCAAGTCGACCCGGATCGTGAGGAGTTCGTCGCCCAGAGCGCGCACCGCGGCGCTGTTGAGGAGCGGCAGTGATTTCAGGCGGGCCCGGGCGTCGTCCTGGGGCACGAGGTGGGCCACCCCGTGGTACCAGCGGCCGCGGATCCTGACCCGGACGTCGGGGCTGGCCGCGATGTTCCGCACGTACTGCGATTTGTGCCCGAACTCGGAGACCAGCCAGAAGGTGTCCCCGATCCGCCGCCCGCCGACGGGTGTGCGGCGGGGCTGTCCCGAGACACGGCCGGTCGTCTCGATGAGCATCTGTCCCGGCAGCCGTCTGGTCAGCGGATTGGCGATCCTGCGCTGGAACGTGGTGACGAGCCGGTGCCGAGTGTCCTGATCACGCGCCATGCCCCCGCACTGTAGTCGCAGACGCCCGGATGGGACATGGATCGATCAAGAAACGGGGGTCCCGGCGGAGATCGTCCCCGGACAGGAGGAAGCCCCGACCGCGACGGGGGATCACGGCCGGGGCGGCTCTGGGTGGGCACGGATGGCGGTCGCCTCTCGGCGGGGGGCTCCGCAGGGCTTCAGCCGAACGATCTTCCCTGCGGGCTATCGGTAGGGCCCGGGGACACTGTTCCATCCGCGTCCACGGTGGGTTCAACGGGCAGGCGGACCCTGTTGTTCCCGGGCGTCCCGGAGGGTGGCGTGAGGTGAGTCACGGCGGCCTGGCGTTCGAGAATCTGTCCGGCCTTTAAGGTTCTGTGGTGATCTTCGTCCCGCCCTCGCGTCGTTCCGCCCGCCCGTCGGCCGTCGGCCTCGCCCTGGCCGCCGTACTGCTGCTGGCCTCCTGCTCGTCGACGTCCTCGTCGTCCGGTTCCGCCACGCATGCACCGGAGGTGGTCCGGCCGACGCCCCACGTCGGTTTCGACTACCAGATCGGCGGGCCGTACAAGCCGCCGTCCGGGGTGGGGGCCGTCTCGCGCGACCGCGGCGCCAAGCCCGCGAAGGGGCTGTACAACGTCTGTTACGTCAATGCGTTCCAGGCCCAGCCGGACGCGCTGCGCCGGTGGGAGCGCGACGATCCCGATCTGCTGCTGCGGGACGACGATGACGACGTGGTCATCGACAAGGACTGGGACGAGGCCCTGTTCGACATCTCGACGGCCGCCAAGCGGACGCGCCTGGCGAAGATCGTCGGCAACTGGGTCGAGGGCTGTGGCGACGACGGCTTCCAGGCCGTCGAGCTGGACAACCTCGACTCCTACTCGCGCTCGGACGGTCTGCTCGACGCCGCGGACGCGGTCGCCTTCGCGCGGCTCCTGGCCGACCGCGCACACGCCGCGGGCCTGGCCGTCGGCCAGAAGAACACCGCCGAACTCCTGCCCAAGCGGACCGCCGTCGGCTTCGACTTCGCCGTCTCCGAGGAATGCGGGAGCTACGACGAGTGCGGTGCGTACGCGAAGGCGTACGACGACCGGGTCTTCGCCGTCGAGTACCGCGCCGCCGACTTCGACCGGGCCTGCCGCACCTACGGCAAGCGGCTGTCGCTCGTGCTGCGGGACGTGGACGTGCGGCCCGCGGGCACGAAGGGATACGTGCGGCGCACCTGCTGACGGCGCTTACGGAGGCCTGTCGGCACCTGCCTCAGCCCAGCGGGGACGGTGTGCCCAGTGCGTCCAGGCGCCGCTGAATCGCTTTCAAGGCGCCCGGGCGACGGCCCGGCACCTGTCCGCGCAGCTCGGTGAGGGCGACGGCGAGGGCGCGGGCCCTGCCCGGATCGCCGAGTTGCTCCCACTGGTGGTGGGCGCGGTCGACGGCCGCTTCCACGTCGTCGTCGGAGGCCGCTTCCCCGCGGGCAAGGCGGGCCCGGGCGACCTCGGCCCACAGCGCGCAGCTGCGGCCGGGATCATGCGCCAGGCGCGCGAGATCCGCCCGCACCTCGAGCCAGTGCACGGCCTGCGCGGACCCGGCCCCGTGGATGCGCAGCGCCTCGCTCTCCCAGCGCGCCGCGATGGCGGCGGCCTCCGCGTGCCGGCCTGCCTGCGCGGCGGCGAGCATCGCCGGATGCGGGTCTTCGGGCTCCGCCTGGGGGCGGGCCGGTGCAGGGATCCGGTGCCCCGGAGCCGGTGCCGAGCTCGGCTCGGCGGTCGGAAGCGGGGGCGGGGACGGCGCCGTCGTGGGTTGGTGCATCACAGGCACCGCACCCGTCGCCATCCCGTGGCTCACCGGAACGGTGGCCGTGCCTGCCGGCGCTCCCTGCGGCAGCGGAACGGCAGTCGTCCCTGCCGGTGCACTCTGCGGCGGCGGAACCACGGCCACACCCGCCGGCGCACCCTGCGGCGGCAGAACAGCGGTCGTACCCGCCCGCGCCGGTTGAGCCACGGGGACCCCGGCCGCGGCCGCCACCGCGCCGTGCACCGGGGCGGCGGCCCCGCCCGGGGCGAAGGCCCCCACCGGCGTGTCCATCGCCACGAACAGCGCCTCTGCCGGGCCCGAGCGGCCGGCCGCCGTCTCGTGCAGGTGGGCGAGGTGCGGGCGGGCCCCGGTGCGCCAGATGTCGGCGTACGTCCTGAGGTAGTCCGGGGTCAGGAGCGTACGGCGGGGCGGGGGCGGAGTGACGCGGCCGAACACGCGAATGCCGTGGCCGAGACCGACGCCGCCCCCGCGCACGTGCGGCCAGGCGTCGGCGTCGGCGACCAGGTCGAGGACGACGGTGGTGGTGTGCGGGCGGCGCAGCGCGAGTTCGCCGGTCAGCCAGTGCCAGGGCAGGGCCGTGTATCGCAGCGTCGACGGGGTGGTGCGGGCCAGAGCCAGGTGGAGGAGGTGCTGGCGGTGGTCGAGGTGGAGCTGGCCGGTGACGTACACGTGCAACTGTCCGGGCAGGGCGGCGGCGGTGCGTATCCGGGTGAGGACGGCCTGCGGGTCGAGCGGGTCGGCGAGTTCGACGACGGTGGCCGCGGGGGTGCCGGTGAGCGCGCTCGGCGGGACCGCGGCGAGCGCGGGCAGCACGGCCGCCGCGTCGATGAGGCATCCCTTGCCGACGGGGGCCGCCGCGAGCAGCAGCGCCGTCCCCTGGTCCGCGGGTTGTGCCTGGTTGTTGCCTTGCGCGTTGATCACCACCAGAGCACCGTAACCGGAATCGCGATGCTCGGCGGACCGCTCACGCAAACCCAACTGGTCCGGCTACGGGTGGCTTTCAGCCCGTTTCGGCTGCCGGGTGCGGCCACGGGGTGCAGGCGGGCACCGGGCGCCCAGGGGCGCGGCGGCGCCGCGAGGTGCGGACGGGCGCCGGCGCGACGAAGCTGGGCTCATGATCGAAGACGCGGGACGTGACGGATACCCCTCGGTCGTGGTGCACGCGGCCCAGCCCGGCGGACGCCGGGTCCACATCAGCGGCGAGGACGCGGGCCTCGCCAGGTCACTGGCGGACGTGGTGGCGTTCCTGCGCCGGGCAGGCCTTGAGGACACGCCGCTCGACGACCCGGACGTCGTGGAGTGGCGCGGCGGCGGCAGCGGGATCTGGCCCGCGCACATCGACGACCCCGATGAGGTCTGAGACGTTCAGCGGTATCCGGTGACGTCGGCCGGTTTGCCCGTGTCCTGCACCTCCACCAGGTAGCGCCAGGCGTCCGGCCGGCTGCCGTCGAGGTCGGTGAAGCCGTAGGTCGCGGCGAGGCCGCCGCTGGACTGGGAAGTGCCGTTGAACCGGGCGACGTCCGGGTCGGCGGCGAGCGCGGCGACGGCGCGCCCGGTGTAGCGCGGGGTCTCCGAGATCGCGAAGTGCGGTTCGGCGGTGAGCGCGTCGCGCCACGTCTCCTCGGTGACCCCGAACGCGTCGAGCATGATCTCCGAGCGCATCCAGCCGGGCGTGAGGGCCACGGCGGTCGCGCCGCGCGGGCCCAGTTCGTGGCCGAGGGAGAACGCCATGCGCAGCACGGCGCTCTTGGCGAGGTCGTAGAAGAAGGAGTTGCGGTAGTTCGCCGCGTTGTAGTCGGCGGTGCCGTCGGTCATCTCGACGACCAGGCCGCCGGGCGAGCGCAGCAGCAGCGGCAGCGCGAAGTGGCTGGTGATGGCGTGCGTCTCGACGGCGAGGCGGTGCAGCCGCAGCCCCTTGTCGAGGTCGTGCTCCCACACGGGCGCGTTCCAGGCGAAGAGGTGCTCGCCGCCCCAGATGTCGTTGACGAGGACGTCGAGGCGCCCTTGTTCGGCGTCGACGCGCTCGACGAGGGCGCGCACCTGATCCGGTTCCAGATGGTCGGTGGGGACGGCGATGCCGTGGCCGCCCGCCGCGCTCACCAGGTCGGCGGTGTCCTCGATCGTCTCGGGCCGGTCGTACTCGGAGCGCCGCTCGCGGGTGGTGCGCCCGGTGACGTAGACGGTGGCGCCCGCCGCGCCCAGTTCCACGGCGATGCCGCGTCCCGCGCCGCGGGTCGCGCCCGCGACGAGGGCCACCCTGCCGTGCAACGGCCGGTCGCCCGAGGTGCTGCCGGGCTCTGCTGTGTCCGTCATGACCTGCTCTTTCGTGTCGGCCCGCCCGGCCGCGCCGACCGGACACACCGAGCATCCCCGCGAATCCCGACACCTTCTGTCCGACTTTCCGGCCGTCGTCGCGTGATCACCCTCACCCCGACCGCCCCGATACCCCCCTAGGTATAGCTGATACCCTCGGGGGTATAGAGTCGTACGTGACATCGGAGGTTGTTGTGAAGGTCGTGATCGTCGGGGGCGTGGCGGGCGGCATGTCCGCGGCGACGCGTCTGCGCCGCCTCGACGAGCAGGCGGAGATCGTCGTGCTGGAGCGCGGCGCCCATGTCAGCTATGCGAACTGCGGGCTGCCGTACTTCCTGGGCGGCGTCATCGAGGAGCGCGACGCTCTGCTCGTGCAGACCCCCGAGGCGCTGCGCGCCCGGTTCCGGATCGATGTGCGGGTGCGCAGCGAGGCCGTCGCCGTGGACGCGACCGCCCGGACCGTGACGGTGCGCGATCTCGCGAGCGGCTCCGAGTACACGGAGTCGTACGACCGGCTGGTGCTCAGCCCGGGCGCCCGGCCCTTCGTGCCGGACCTGCCGGGTGCGGAGCGGGCGTTCACTCTGCGGGACGTCTCGGACACCGACCGGATCGCGGGCGAGCTGGCGGCGGGCGCACGCTCGGCCGTGGTCGTCGGCGCCGGGTTCATCGGCGTGGAGGCCGCGGAGAATCTGCGCCGGCGCGGTCTCGACGTGACGCTCGTGGAGCTGGCCGGGCAGGTGCTGCCGCCGCTGGACGCGGAGATGGCCGCGCCGCTCGCCGCCGAGCTGCGGGCCGGCGGTGTCGACCTGGCCCTCGGTACGCAGCTGAAGGAGATCCGGGACCACGACGTCGTCCTGGACGACGGCCGGACCGTCCCCGCCGACCTCGTCCTCATGGCGATCGGGGTCCGCCCCGACGTCGCGCTGGCCCGCGCGGCCGGCATCGCGATCGGCCCGCGCGGCGGCATCGCCGTCGACGAGCGCGGCCGCACCAGCGACGAGGCCGTGTACGCGGTGGGCGACGCGGCGGAGAAGCGCGACGCGCTGAGCGGCGAGAGCACCCTCGTGCCGCTGGCGAACCTGGCCAACCGGCACGGCAGGCTCGTCGCCGACGCGATCGCCGGACGCCCGGTGTCGGCCCGCCCCGCCACCGGCACCGCCGTCGTCCAGGTCTTCGGCCTGACCGCGGCGGCCACCGGCTGGAACGAGAAGCGGCTGCGCGCGGCGGGCCGCCGCTACCAGGCGCTGCACCTCCACCCCGGCTCGCACGCGGGCTACTACCCCGGCGCCTCCCCCATCGCGCTGAAGGTCCTGTTCGACCCCGACGACCTGAGCATCCTCGGCGCGCAGGCGGTCGGCGCCGACGGGGTCGACAAGCGGGTCGACGTGCTCGCCACCGCCATCGCGGGCGGGCTGACCGCGCCCGAACTGGCCGATCTGGAGCTGGCGTACGCCCCGCCGTACGGCTCGGCGAAGGACCCGGTCAACATGGCGGGGATGATCGCCGAGAACCTGGTGACCCGTACCGACCGCACCGTCCAATGGCACGAACTGGACGCGGCGCGGGCCGCGGGCGCCTCGCTCGTCGACGTCCGGACGGCGGCCGAGCACGCCCGGGGCGCCATCCCCGGCGCCGTGAACATTCCGCTCGACGAGCTGCGCGAGCGGTCCGCCGAGCTGCCCGACGGCGATCTCCTCGTGCACTGTCAGGTCGGCCTGCGCGGCCACACCGCGCTGCGCCTGCTCGCCGGACTCGGCCGCGACGCCGCCAACCTCGACGGCGGATACGCCACCTGGTCCGCGGGGCAGGCCGCCTGACCCACGCCCGTACCCACCGACCCGCAACAGTCCCCCCACACACCAGGGAGAACCATGAGCACCACTCTCGCTCCGGCGGAGCTGCGCGCCCGCCCCGCCGACGGCACCCTCGTCATCGACGTGCGGGCGCCCGGCGAGTTCGCGTCCGGCCACGTGCCCGGCGCGGTGAACGTACCGGCCGACCACCTCGACACGCTCCTGCCCGACCTGCGCAGTGCCGCCGAGCGGCGTCGCATCGTCGTGGTCTGCGCCGCCGGTCAGCGCTCCGCCGCCGCCTGCGCCAAGCTCGCCGACGCGGGCGTGGACGCGGTCGGTCTCGACGGCGGCACGCAGGCCTGGACCGCCGAGGGACTGCCCGTCGACACGGCGGCCCACGAGGGCCGCGCGGTGTGGGCGATGGACCGTCAGGTCCGGTTCACCGCCGGGTCCCTGGTCCTGGCCGGGATCGCGCTCGGCCGCCGCGCGCCGAAGGGCCGGCTGCTGGCCGCCGGTGTCGCGGCCGGCCTCGTCTACTCGGCCGTGACCAACTCCTGCGCCATGGCGGCCATGCTCGGCAAGCTGCCCTTCAACCGCCCGGCGCCCGGCGCCCTCGACGCGGCCCGCGCCGCGCTGCGCGCATGAGCGTGACCCCGGCGGCCACGGACGCCGTCCTCAAGCGACTGCGCCGCGCCCAGGGCCAGCTCGCCGGTGTGATCGCGATGATCGAGGCGGGCCGCGACTGCAAGGACGTCGTGACCCAGCTGGCCGCCGTGTCCCGGGCCCTCGACCGGGCCGGCTTCAAGATCATCGCGTCGGGCATGCGGGACTGCATGAACGCGGCGGAGGGCGAACAGCCCCCGCTGACCGAGGAAGAGCTGGAGAAACTGTTCCTCTCCCTGGCCTGACCTCTGGGTCTCTCGCCTGACCGCCGTGTCTCTCGCCTGCCCCCCGTACAGGCGAGACCGTCTCGGTGGGGCCGCTTCCGGTCGGCCCCACCGAGACGGCGTACTAGGCGGCGCGCCGCACGCGCGACCCGTGCCTGCGCACGATGTCCGCGTAGCGGTGGCCGCTGCCCTTGATGGTGCGCACCTGTGTCTGATAGTCGACGTGCACGAGGCCGAACCGCTTGTCGTAGCCGTAGGCCCACTCGAAGTTGTCGAGGAGCGACCAGGCGAAGTAACCGGCGAGCGGTGCGCCCTTGCGCACGGCGCGGGCGCAGGCCGCGAGGTGGTCGACGAGGTACTGCTCGCGCTCGGGGTCGTCGACCGTCCCGTCGGGGCGGACCACGTCCGGGTACGCGGAGCCGTTCTCGGTGATGTACAGCTTGCGTGCGCCGTACTCGCTGGTCAGTCGGAGCAGCAGGGTCTCGATGCCGTTCGCGTCGACCTCCCAGTCCATGCCGGTGCGCGGCACGCCGAGGCGGCGCACGGAGTCGGCGTACGGCGCCGGGCCCGCCGGGTGGTCGGCGATCGCGGACGGGAAGTAGTAGTTGAGGCCCAGCCAGTCCAGCGGCGCGGCGATCGTCTCCAGGTCGCCGGGCCGCTCCGGGAGTTCGACCCCGTAGACCTCCTTCATGTCCTCGGGGAAGCCGCGGCCGTGCACCGGGTCGAGCCACCAGCGGTTGGAGTGGCCGTCCATGCGGCGGGCCGCGGCGATGTCCTCGGGCCGGTCGGTGGCGGGCTCCACCTGGGCGAGGTTGAGGACGATGCCCACCTCGGCGTCGGGGACGGCCGCGCGGATCGCCTGCGTGGCCAGGCCGTGGCCGAGCAGCAGGTGGTAGGAGGCGGGGACGGCGGCGCTCAGGTCGGCGATGCCGGGCGCCATCTTGCCCTCCAGGTGGCCGATCCACGCCGAGCACAGCGGCTCGTTGAGCGGCGTCCAGTGCTTCACGCGGTCACCGAGCCGCTCCGCGACCACGGACGCGTACTCACCGAACGCGAGGGCGGTCTCCCGGGCCGGCCAGCCGCCGCGGTCCTGCAGCGCCTGGGGCAGGTCCCAGTGGTAGAGGGTGACCATCGGCGTGATGCCGTCCGCGAGCAGCGCGTCGGTCAGCCGGTCGTAGAAGTCGAGGCCCTTGGCGTTCACCGGGCCGTCGCCGCCGGGGACGATGCGCGGCCAGGCGACGGAGAACCGGTACGCGTTGGCGCCCAGGCGCTTGAGCAGGTCGAAGTCCTCGCGCCACCGGTGGTAGTGGTCGCAGGCCACGTCACCGGTGTCGCCGCCTGCGACCTTGCCGGGCGTGTGCGAGAACGTGTCCCAGATCGAGGGCGCGCGGCCGTCCTCCGCGACCGCCCCTTCGATCTGGTACGCGGCGGTGGCCGTGCCCCACAGGAAGTCGTTCGGGAAGGCGGCGAGGTCTAGGGGCTCGGACACAAGGTTCCTTTCACAAATACGTTCTGCAGTAAGAGGGGGTGCGTCGGCAGTGGGTCGTCACTTGACCGCACCGGCGGTGAGGCCGGTGACGAGGTAGCGCTGCAGCAGCAGGAAGCCGGCGACGACGGGCACGCTGACGACGAGCGACGCGGCCATGATCTGGTTCCAGTACACGTCGTTGAGGTTGGCGTAGGCGCCGAGCCCCACCGACAGGGTGCGGGTGTCCTCGTTGGTCATCACCGAGGCGAACAGCACTTCGCCCCACGCGGTCATGAACGCGTAGACGGCGACCGCGACGATGCCGGGGATCGCGGCCGGCACGATGATCCGGAACAGCGCGCCGATCGGTCCGCAGCCGTCGACGAGAGCGGCCTCGTCCAGGTCGCGCGGCACCGACTCGAAGTACCCGATGAGCATCCAGATCGCGAACGGCAGCGTGAACGTCATGTACGTGAGGATCAGTCCGCCGCGCGAGCCGAACAGGGCGATCCCGGTGGTGTTGCCGATGTTGACGTAGATGAGGAACAGCGGCAGCAGGAAGAGGATGCCGGGGAACATCTGCGTCGACAGGACGGTGACCGTGAAGACGCGCTTGCCCTTGAAGCGGTAGCGGCTGACCGCGTACGCGGCGAACACCGCGACGATCACCGAGCAGACCGTCGCCGCGCCCGCCACGATCAGCGAGTTCACGAAGTACTTGGCGAGCGGGACCGTCGACCAGATGTCGATGTAGGGGCGGATCGTGAGCCCGCTGGGGATCCAGCGGAACTCGCCCTGCACGTCCTGGAGCGGCTTGAGCGAGCTGGAGACCATGACGAACACGGGCAGCAGCACGAAGCCGGCGAGCAGCGTCAGAAAGATCCGGCGGGACCACAGGAAGGACTGCGGCGACGCCATCGGCGAGCGGTGACGCACCGTTGTGTCCACGGTCTTGGCCACGGAGGTGTCAGACATCGGAAGTCTTCCTTCCGCGCGAGGTGAGGGCCAGGTAGATGCCCGTCACGACGAGCAGGAACAGCAGGAGCAGGACGGACATGGCGGATCCGGTACCGAAGTTCCAGGTGACGAACGAGGACTGGTAGATGTGCACCGAGATGATGTCCGCCGCCTCGGGCGCCGCCTTGCCGAACATCACGTAGGGCGTGTTGAAGTCGTTGAACGTCCACAGGAACAGCACGAGTACGAGCACCTGGTTGACCGGGCGCAGCGAGGGCAGCGTGATGCGGCGCAGTTGCTGCCACAGTCCGGCGCCGTCGAGCGAGGCCGCCTCGTACATCTCCTTGGGGATGTTCTGCAGGCCGGCCATCACGATGAGGAAGGCGAACGGCCAGCCCTTCCACACCGACACGGTGAGCAGGGCGTAGAAGCTGTTGTCGCCGATCAGCCAGAAGGACGGCTTGTCGGTGACGCCGAGCTGGTCGTGCAGGACGTGGTTGATCAGGCCGTTGTCGTGCTGGAACATGAAGACCCAGGTGATCACGGCGGCGTAGACGGGCAGCGCGTACGGGATCAGGAACAGGGCGCGCAGGATGCCGCGGCCCTTGAACGTCTCCTGCATGAAGACCGCCGCGGCCGTGCCGATGGCCCAGCACAGGCCGACCGACAGGACGGTGAACAGGCAGGTGACGAAGAACGAGTGGAGCAGCGCCTGGCCGACCGGGGCGTCGAAGTCGACGGCGACCTTGAAGTTGTCGAAGCCGGTCCAGGGAGCCGAGTTCCAGTCGCGTATGTAGAACTGGGTGAGCTCCTTGAAGCTCATCACGACGCCCATGACCATGGGGATCAGGTGCACGAGGAGTTCGAGCACGAGGGCGGGCAGGAGGAGCAGGTAGGGCAGGCCGATCCGGCGGATCCGCCCGGGGCGGCGGTTCTTGCCGCGCGCCGCCCCGGGGGAGTTCTTGCCGACGGCCCGCCCCTCCCCCGCCGGTGCGGGGGAAGGGGCGGTCGTGGACACAGTCATCGGGCTCTCCGTGCTCACTTGTTCGGCATCGACTGCTGCGCCTTGGTCAGCGCCGCCTTCACGGACTCCGTGGTGACCGCCTTGCCGTTGGCGGCGTCGGCGAACAGCTCCTTGACGGCCGTACCGACCGCCGTCTCGAACTGGGACTCCTCGGCGACCTGCGGCAGCGGCGCCGCGCTCTTGGCCAGGGTGTCCTTGAGCACGCCGGTGGTGGAGGTCTCGAACGCCGGGTCCTCCTGCGCGGCCTTGACCGGCGGGATGGAGCCGTAGGTCTTGTTGAGGAGCTTCGACTCCGCGTCGCTGGTCATGAACTTCACGAACTTCGAGGCGCCTTCGACGTTCTTGGTGTTCTTGAAGACGGCGATGTTGATGCCGGCGACCATCGAGTTGACCTGGTTGCCGGTGCCGGGGGTGCCGGACGGGACGGGCGCGGGGACCACGCCGTAGTCGTCCTCGGACATGCCCTGCGACTTGAAGGTGGACGCGGCGGCCTGCCACAGGACCATGGCCGTCTTGCCCTTGGAGAAGTCGCTCAGGGACTGGTTCTGCGCGTACTCGGCGTTGCCGGGCGCGATGATCTTGTCCTTGGCCATCAGGTCGACGTACTGCTTCACGGCCGCGACGGCGCCGTCGGAGGTGAAGTCCGGCTTGCCGTCGGCGGTGAACCAGTCGGTGCCGCGCTGCTTCGCCATCACGAAGATCTGGTGGATGTTGTTGGACAGGTTCGAGCCCTCGGCGCCCAGACCCCACTTGCCGTTCTTGGAGATCTTCTTGCCGTCGGCGACGACCTCGTCCCAGGTCGTCGGGGGCTTCGATATCCCGGCGTCCTTGAACATCTTCTTGTTGTAGTAGAGCGCGTACGACATCGAGTACAGCGGCACCGCCGCCGGGTCCTTGCCCTCGGGGCCGGCCGAGCCGAGCGCGGACGCGACGAACCGGTCCTTGCCGCCGATCTTGTCGAACTGCTTGGCGTCCCAGGGCAGCAGGGCGCCGGTCGCCTGCAGCGAGGCGCTCCAGGTGTTGCCGATGTTCAGCACGTCCGGGCCCTGGCCCGACGTGGTCGCGGCCATGATCCGGTTGAGCAGGTCCGACCACGGCACGACTTCGAGCTTGACCTTGATCCCGGTCTGCTTCTCGAACTTGTCGAGCTCCGGCTGGAGCACCTTCTTGTCGACCTGGATGCTCGCACCCTGGTTCGACGCCCAGTACGTGAGGGTCTTCGGGGAGTCGTTCGACCCGCCCCCCGTGGAAGAGCCGCCGCCACAGGCGGTCGCGGCGAGGGCGAGCGACGCGGTGACGGCACCGACGGCGGTGGCTCGGATTCTGCTCATGCTCCAGGTGTCCCTTTCCGGAGGAAGTCGACGAGGGATGGCTCAAGAGGTCTCACCACGGGGTGAAAAGGGGCACGGCCAACATCGGCGAACCGATCGCCCACTTCAACTCTTGAAGACCCTCACGACTTAATTTAGGACGTGAGTTAAACCGCACGAGAAGGTACCGTCAAGGGGGTCGGAGCTAACAACTTCGAGTCAGACACAGCCTGAAGGAGACCCATGGCCGGGCGGCGCGGTGGACGGACAGTGCACGACCTGCGAAGGGAGAACCGGACCGCCCTATTGCAACAGTTGTATTTCGACGGCCCGATGAGCCGGAACGAGCTGGGCCCCGCGATCGGCCTGAGTTCAGGTTCCATCAGCAACGTGGTAGCCGAACTCGCCGCGGACGGCCTGGTCGAGGAGGCCGGCAGCGTCGAGTCCGAGGGCGGCAGGCCCCGCACCCTGCTGCGCATCGTGCCCGGCTGCGGACGGCTGATCGGCGTGGACGTGGGCGAGACCCGGATCAGAGTGGAGCTGCTCGACCTGTCGCTCACCGAACTGGCCCGCACGGAGCGCCCGCTGGACCTGAAGGGGCATCCCGTCGAGGGGGTCGCCGAGCTGATCGCGTCGGGGATCCACGAGGTGCTCGACGCCGGCCGCGCCCACCCCGGCCCGCTCCTGGGCGTCGGCATCGGCGTGCCCGGCATCGTCGCGCACACCCCCGAGGGCGCGGTCGTGCACGGCCAGACCGTCGGCTGGAGCGCCGTCCCGCTGGAGTCGATCCTGCGCCGGGCCTGCCAACTCGATCCCACGGTGGGCTACTTCATCGACAACGGCGCCAGGACGCTCGGCCAGGCGGAGATGTGGTTCGGCGCGGGCCGTGGCACGCAGAACGCGGTCGTGGTGCTCTTCGGATCCGGCGTCGGCGCCTGCGTGGTGACGGGCGACGCGGCGCAGGCGCGGGCCGTCGAGTGGGGCCATCTGACGGTACGGGTACGGGGGCGCCGCTGCCGGTGCGGCGCCCTGGGCTGCCTGGAGGCGTACGCGGGCGCCGAGGCGCTGCTCGACCGGTGGCGGGAGGCGGGCGGGCGGCCGCCGCTCGGCGCGGACGAGGAGACGGCGCTGGCCGCGATGATGGACGCCGCGCACCCGCGCGAACCGGGCCGGGAGCCGGAGCCGACGGCCCTGGCCATCATCGAGGAGACGGCCGAGTACCTCGGCGCGGGCCTGTCCGACCTGGTCAACCTCTTCCAGCCGGACCGCATCCTGGTCGGCGGCTGGGCCGGACTCCAGCTGGGCGAGCGGTTCCTGACCTCAGTGCGCCGCCACCTGCCGACGTACGCGCTCTCCTATCCCGCCTCCCGGGTCGGCGTGGAGCTCGGGCGGCTCGGCCCGGACGCGGTGACCGTGGGCGCGGCGACGCTCCCGCTCGCGGCGTTCTTCGCACGCGGCGGCCGCCCGCCCGAGGCACCGCGGGAGGCCGAACCACCGGCCTGGCACGGGGCGTTGCAGGGGCGCGCGCTGAACTGACCGCACACCGGCCGCACCGCCGCACGCCCGCACGGCGTCATGCCGACTCGCGCACCACCAACTCGGGGTCGAAGATCCGCGACGTGGGCTCCGCACGCTCCCCGAGGACGAACTCGTGGAGGAGTTCGGCCATGGCCGCGGCCATGGCCTCCACCGGCTGTCTGACCGTCGTCAGGGGCGGCCGGCAGGCGAGCGCCGCGCTGGAGTCGTCGAACCCGACGACGGCCACGTCGTCCGGCACCCGTCTGCCCCGGTCGCGCAGCACCCGGCAGACGCCCTGCGCCATCAGGTCGTTGGCCGCGAACACGGCGTCGATGTCGGGGTGTTCGGCGAGCAGCCGCTCCATCGCCGCGACCCCGCTGTCCAGGGTGAAACCGCCCTCGGCGATGGGCACGTACGGCACGCCGCCGCGCTCCATGCCGTCCCGGAAGCCCGCGAGCCGTTCCTGCCCCGCGGGGAGGTCGAGCGGCCCGGAGACCGTGGCGGGCCGACGGCAGCCGCGCGCGAGCAGGTGCCGCGCGGCCAGCAGACCGCCGTCGCGGTGGGCGAGGTCGACATAGCTGATCGGCGCGGGCACCGCGGGCCGCGCGAAGCACACCGCGGGCAGCCGCTCGGCGGCGAGCTGCGCCGGGAGGGTGTCCTCGGCGTGCGTGGAGACCACCAGCGCACCGTCGGCGCTGCCCTGCCGCAGATAGTCGACGACCTGGCGGCGCGCGTCGTCGGAGTCGGCGAACATGAGCACCGGGTGCATGGAGCGCGGCCGCAGGAAGCCGACGACACCGGTGACCACCCGCCCGAAGAACGGGTCGGCGAACACCCGCGAGGTGAAGTCGCCCTGCTCGCCGCCGCCTTCGTCACCGGCGCCGGACACCACGAGCGCGATGGTCTGCGCCCGTCGGGTGACCAGCGAGCGCGCGGCCTGGTTGGGGGTGTATCCCGTCCGCTCGACGGCTTGGCGGACCACGTCCTGGATGCCCGGATCCACGTTCCGTACGCCGTTGATGACCCGGGAGACCGTGGCCCGGGAGACGCCGGCCTCCCGCGCCACGTCCTCCAAGGTCGGCACGCTTCTGCTCATGGCCACACCTTATCCACCGGCCACGCGCCTCGGGGAGCGCTCTCCCGGAGTCGGTGACCAGGTGGCGGGGGTGCGCAGGGGCCGGCAGCGGCCTATTCACCGGCTTCCTGGCAGAGCATCACCTCGATCTCGGTCGTCAGTGTCAGGTCGCCCGCCGAGCGGCCCGCGTGGACGCGGTAGGTGCCCGGCTCGGTGCGCCAGTCGTGGGCGTCGGGCGACCAGTGCCGCAGCGCCCGCGCGGGCACGTGCACGCGGACATCGGTGCTGGTCCCCGGGTGAGCCGTCACGGCGGCGTACCCGGCGAGCCATCGCACCGGCCGCTCGAACGCCGAGTCCGGCCGGGAGAGATAGACCTGGACCACCTCCCTGCCCGTCCGGGCGCCGGTGTTGCGCACGGTGACGCGGACCGTGAAGCCGTCGGGGCCCGCCTGCGGGGGCGCCTCGATCTCGTCGTGGCTCCAGGTGGTGTAGCCGAGTCCGTGGCCGAACCAGTAGGCGGGCTCCCGGCCCGCGCGCAGCCATGCCCGGTGGCCGATGTGCGGGCCCTCGCCGTACGCGAGGACGCCGTCCTCGGGGCGGGTCCGGGTGACGGGGGCGTCGGCGAGGCGGTCGGCCCAGGTGGTGGGGAGCCGTCCGCCCGGCTCGGCCCGCCCGAACAGGACGTCCGCGAGTCCGGCGCCCGCCTCCTGTCCGGGGAACCAGGTGAGCAGCAGCGCCCCGACCTCGTCCCGCCAGGGCAGTTCGACCGGTCCGCCGGAGTTGACGACGGCCACGGTGCGGGGCTGGGTTGCGGCGACGGCTGCCACGAGGGCGTCCTGGTCGCCGGGCAGGGCGAGCGTGAGGCGGTCGTGGCCCTCGGACTCGCTGCCCTCGGTGGTGCCGACCACGACGACGGCGACGTCCGCGGCGCGGGCCACGTCGACGGCGCGAGCCAGCGCCGCCGCGGGGTCCGGGGGCGGCGGTGCGGCGGTCAGCAGGGTGGCGCGGCCGGTATCGGGCTCCAGCGTGCGCCGGGCCACCACTTCGACCGGGCGGCCCGCACGGAGGACGATCCGCCCGTGCCGGCAGGGCGGCCCGACGTGCACGACGGCCGGGTCGTCGGTGGTCCTCGGGTACTCCCCCGCCACCAACTGCCGACCGTCGACGACGAGTTCGAGGTGGCCGAAGCCGCCGACGCCGAAGGTCCACTCACCGCCGACGGCCGGCCTCAGGACCGCGCTCAGCTCCACCGTGTGCGCGCCGGGCACCAGCGCGGGCTCCAACAGACGCCCGGAGAGCCGGTGTTCGGCGTACAGCTCGTGTCCCGCACGGTCGAGGACGCGCAGGCGCAGGCCGGGCTCGCCGGTGCGCGGATCGTCGCACCGGTCGGCGTCGAGCGGCCAGGGCTGCTCGACGAGGCCGGGGCCAGGGGTGTGGATGACCTCGGCGGTGCCGCGCAGCGCGGCGCGGATGCCGTCCAGCGGGGTGACCGTGTGCCGGGGGAAGACCCCCGCGCTGCCGCCGCCCTGGAGGCGGGGCCGCGCCGCGTGGGCGCCGATCACGGCGACGGTCTGCACCGCGCCGACGGTCCAGGGCAGGACGTCGTGGTTGGTGAGCAGCACGGCGCTCGCGGCGACGGCCCGGCGCAGCAGCGCGCGGGTCTGCCGCGGCCGGTGGCGCGCGGGGCGTGCCGGTTCCGGGTCGCCGAGGGCTCCGACGCGTGCGGCGAGCCGGAGCAGGCGGCGGACCTTGTCGTCGATCACCGGCTCGGGCACCTCCCCGGCCCTCACGGCGCGCAGAAGTGCCTCGCCCCACGCGCTCTCCGGGCCGGGCATGGCGAGGTCCTGGGCGGCGAGCGCCGACGGGACGGTGGAGCGGACCGCCGCCCAGTCGGACACCACGGCGCCGTCGAACCCCCAGCGTTCCTTCAGCGGGTCGGCGAGGAGCGGACTCTCCGTCATCGTCGCGCCGCCGACGGCGTTGTAGCCGGACATGACGGCCCAGACGCCGGCCTCGACAGCCGCTTCGAAGGGGGCCAGGTAGACCTCGTGCAGGGCTCGTTCCGGGACGCGGACGTCGACGGTCAGCCGGTCGGTCTCCGAGTCGTTGGCGACGTAGTGCTTGGCGGTCGCGGCGACGCCGCCGGACTGGATGCCGCGGATCAGGGCGGCTCCGGTGCGGCCGGTGAGCTCCGGGTCCTCGGAGAAGCACTCGAAGTGCCGGCCGCCGAGGGGTGAGCGGTGCAGGTTGAGGGTCGGGCCGAGGACAACGTGCACGCCCTTGCTCCGGGCCTCCTGCGCGAGGAGCGCGCCGAGCCGCTGGGCGAGGTCCTCGTCCCACATCGCGGCGAGGGCGGTCGCCGCGGGCAGCAGCGCGGAGGTCCGGCGTTCGTCCCAGGCCTCGCCCCGCACCCCCGCGGGCCCGTCCGACATCACCATCTCGCGCAGTCCGGCCGCGGGTTGCGCGGCGGTGCGCCAAGTGGTGGCGCCGGTCAGCAGTTCCACCTTCTGCGCGAGGTTCAACTTGTCGACGAGACGATTGAGTTCGTCGTCCTCCATACGGGCCCCTCCCCGAAAAACGTGCCGGGCCCCCGCCGCTCCGTACGGTCGGCGGGGGCCCGGTGGATCAGTTGTAGACGCCGAACTCGTAGAGCGAGTAGCCGTATCCGGTGCCGCGCGCGGTGCCGTTGACGCGGACGTAGCGGCCGGTTCCGGAGGCGTCGAAGTCGTCGATGCCGCCGTTGCCGTCGGTCACCTCGTGGACGGTCCGCCAGTTCTGGCCGTCGTCGGAGGTCTGGATCGTGTAGGCCTTCGCGTACGAGGTCTCCCAGTTGAGCTGGACGTGCTTGAAGGACTGGCTGGAGCCGAGGTCGACCTGGAGCCACTGGGGGTCGCTCCAGTCGCTCGCCCAGCGGGTGTCGTTCTTGCCGTCGACGGCGGCGGACGCCAGGCACGGGCAGTCGCCGTAGTCGGTGGTCTGCTGCGAGGAGGCGGTCGCCGTCCTGCCCTGCGCGATGTTCGTGCCGCTCACGGGCGGCGGCACGACGCGCACGGAGCGGGTCTCGACGCCGACGTTGCCCTTGCCGTCGGTGGCCTTGACGTAGATCTTCCACACGCCCGGCTTGTCGGGCGCGGTCACCTTGAGGCGGCCGGAGCCCAGATCGGTGGCCTTGAGCGGTGTCAGGTCCTTGCCCTGGTCGATGTACATGCTGTTGGCGAGGACCTCGTACGAGATCTGGTCGCCGTCGGGGTCGGTGGCCCGCGTGGCGAGGGTGAGGTCGCCGCCCGCCGGCACCTTGGACGCGTCCCCCTCGACGGTCATCGAGGAGAAGACGGGCGGGGTGTTGTCGCCGGACGTGCTCGCCCCGTACGCCTTCTTCACCGCGTAGTAGGAGAGGCGCTTCTGTCCGGCGGGCAGCAGGTTGAACCAGATGCCGCCGAAGTCGTACTCGGTGCCGTAGTGGAACATCGTGGCGCCCAGGGCGACGCCCTCGTGTCCGGTGATGCACTGCCAGGCCTTGCTGTAGCCGTCGGCCTTGGCCTGGTCGGTGGGCTCCTCGGGCACGCCGTTGGCGTCGTCGGGCACCTCCCACTCCCCTGCCGGACCCGTCTCGGTGACGATGTACGGCTTGGTGTAACCGCCCTGCTCCCAGGCGGACTTGATGTCGCAGACCGCGTTGTAGGAGTTGACGGCGTACAGGTCGAGGTCGGGCGCGTTCTTCTTGTAGTAGGGCCAGGCGCCGACCCAGGCGTCGGTGGAGGTGACGGGGTGGTTCGGGTCGACGGCGTGGATCTTCTTCGCGACGTCGTTGACGAACGTCGTGTACGCGTCGCGCTGCTTCTCCAGCTCGTCACCGCTGTAGCAGTTCTGGAGGCCGAGGACCGACTCGTTGCCGACGTTCCACATGAGGACGCCGGGGTTGTCCTTGTAGGTCTCGACCCACTTGGGGAACTCGGCGAGCATGTCGTTCTTGTACGTGGTGTCGGTCAGGTAGTTCACACAGCCGCCACTGCCCGGTCCGCCGCCGGGCTGCAGCCAGAACCCGGCGATCACCTTGATGCCGTTGGCGGCCGCGGAGTCGAACAGCGGCTTGCTGGAGGCGTCGGTGCCCCAGGTGCGGATCGTGTTGACGCCCATGGACCTCACGTCGGGCATGTACTTGTCGGCGTCCGCGACGGCCGGGCCCCAGGTGAGGCCCTTCACCTGGTACGGGGATCCGTCGACGGTCAGCTGCCAGTGGCCCTGCGAGCCGGTCACCTTGACGACGCTGCCCGCGGCGTTGGCATGCTGGGCGGGCAGCACCAGGGCACAGGCCGCGAGGACGCCGGCGGTGACGGGGGCGGCGAGCCGCCGTCCGGTGGAAGGGGGTCTGCGCATGTCGATTCTCCGTGGGGGGGGTGAGGGGTGGGAGTGGTGGGCGGGAGGGGCAGAGGTGGCCGGCTCCGGAAGTCGCCAACCACCCCTCGCATCACGGAAGTTCGTAGTTCGCGTCGAGCACGGCGCCCTTCTCCGGCTGGTTCTGGTCGTAGCCGCGCGGGTCGCACTGCAGACCACCGACGACGCAGTGGTCGACCATCGCCTTCAGCGTCCGGTCGTCCCAGGCGTTGAAGAAGTCGTAGTGGAAGGAGTAGCTGGGCCCGCTGGCCAGCCTGAGCTGCGACAGGTCCCCGTTGACCGGGAAGGCCATCTTGAACTCGATCATGGGCAGCGCGACCGGGTGGTCACTCGGGCAGACGTTGTCGTTCGTGCCGGGCTTCACCACCGGGTAGGCCATGTGGCTCTTGTGGTCCGGCGTGTCCAGATACTTTCCGTCCCAGCAACTCGGCGCCTGGAAGCGGATGTTGACCTGGGTGTCCTGGGTGGTGGGGCAGTCCTTGGGGAAGTCCACGTTGAAGTAGCTCGTCCCGCACTCCCAGCCCTCCACGAACCCGGGGTGGTCGCGGAACTCCTGCGCCGTCTGCATCGGGCTGCCGACCACGAACCGCAGCCCCTTGGGGAAGGGCCGCACGCTGGTGTAGTCGGTGACCCCGGCCTTGTAGTAGATCGTCTGCTCGCCGACGGGGCGCACTTCCTTGTCCCCGTTGTACATGGTGGGCATCCAGTAGCCGGACTTGTCGCCGGGGGCGAGGCACGTGGTGGAGCCACTGTCGAGCGAGGCGGTGGTGCTGTTCGCGTCGGTCGTCGTGTTGCCCATGAAGGTGTGGTCGTGGGACTTGCCCGGCTGGCCGGGGTAGACGATCGGGTCGTCGGGCCTGGTGTGGGTGACCGTGCAGTGGGCCTGGAACTCGTGGAAGTAGGCGTGCGGCGGTTGCTTGTCGGACGGCTCGACACCGGTGACCGGCGGGTTCGCCGGGATGTAGCCGTCGCCGTCCGCGTCGTCGCCGGACGCCTTGGTCGAGGCCGCCATCACGTGGCCGGTGTGCGCGGCGGGGGCGGTGGCCGCGACGGCGTCCGCGTCCGCGCTGACGGCGACGGCGCCCACCCCGAGGGAGGTGAGGAGCAGCGCGCCGGATATCAGGGCCACCGAGAGGGGTCGTGCTCTTCGGGCCATGGATGCCTCCTGCGATGCAGGGTCGTTGGGGGGATGAGGGACTCACCCTCATGAGGTCGGAGAAGCGTTGGAGAGCGCTCTCCCACGTCCCGCAGTGTTCCGGCCATGACGCGAGCCCGTCAAGACTCGGTGAACATCTCGTTAAACGGTGAGTCAAGACAGCACCACAGCAACGGAGTTCGCTTCCCAGGTCAGGGGTGTCGCACCCTCGGTGAATCACCGCGAAGACTTTTTGCAGCGCCGGACGCCGCATCGGGAGAGCGCTCTCCGGCCACTCGGGGTGAACGGGCGAGATCAGTGGATCACTGCCGTCGGGCGTGATCTGATGACACGGTGGACAACGAAGGCGCGAAGGACACACCGCGGGTGAGGGCGCGTGACGAGAGCGATCTCGCCGCCTGTGTCGCCGTGCTGCGTGCCGTGCATCTCGCGGACGGCTATCCCGTCGACTGGCCGGCCGACCCCGCGGACTGGCTCCGCCCGGACGGCGACGGCCGGGCCTGGGTCGCCGAACGGGCCGGGCGGATCGTCGGGCATGTCTCGCTGGTCCGGCCCGCCCCGGACGATGTCGCGCCCGGCCTGCTCCGGCGTCGGGGTCCGGCTCCGGCGGAACGTGCCGTGTCCGTCGTCAGCCGGCTCTTCGTCGACCCCGCCGCCCGCGGCCTGCGCGTCGGCGCCCTCCTGCTGGCGCGGGCCGCCCGCACGGCGCACGCCGACGGCGCCCGCGCCGTGCTCGACGTCGTCACCACCGACACGGCCGCGATCGCCCTGTACGAGCGGCTCGGCTGGGAGTTCCTCGGCACGGGACAACAGCGCTGGGGGCCCGACCTGTTGGTCACCGTACGCTGCTACGCGGCGCCCGCCGCGAGCCGATCGTCCCTGAGGGAGACTCCATGACCGAGGCCGCGCCCGCCCGTTCGGCGAAGCAGCGCAGACAGGACACCCTGGCCCGCCTGGAGCGGGACGTCGACGTCTGGGTGGCCACGGCCGATCCGGCGAGCGGAACCCCGTACATGATGCCCTTGTCGTTCCTCTGGCACGACGGCGCGCTGATCGTCTCGACCCGGGCGTCGAACCCGGTGGCCCGCAATCTCGTCGCGACCGGGAGGGTACATCTCGGGCTCGGGCCGACGCGGGACGTCGTGCACATCGAGGGCAAGGCGGAGGTGCTCGGTGACGACGAGCTGACGCCCGCGCTCGGCGACGCGTTCGCCGCGAAGACGGGCTTCGATCCGCGCGAACTGTCGGCGCCGTACGTGTACTTCCGGATCCGCCCCTCGCGCGTGCAGGCGTGGCGCGAGGTGAACGAGCTCGCCGGGCGGGACCTGATGCGCGACGGGACCTGGCTGATCGCGGACTGACGCACGTGTGCCCCTCACCGCGGGGGCGGTGAGGGGCACATCGGGCCGGGGCGTGTCAGCCGACGGGCTGCGGCTCCTTGTCGGCCGGGGCCTCGGGACCGGCGTTCTGCGCGTGCCAGTCCGCGTTGTCGGCCAGCGGCTTCTCCTTCAGGACGAAGGCGAGCACCAGACCGACCGCGAAGACGGGCACCAGGTACAGGAAGATCGGGACGAGCGATTCCTGGTAGGCGTTGACGACGGTGTCGCGCAGCTCGGTCGGGAGCGACCTGACCAGGGCCGGCGTCAGCGAGTCGCTGTCGCCGATCTTGGCCGCGGCCTCGGGCGGAATGCTCGCGGAGAGCTTGTCGGTGAGGCGGCTGGCGAACACGGCGCCGACGACAGCGACGCCGAGGGTCGCGCCGATCTCCCGGAAGAAGTTGTTCGCGGAGGTGGCGGTGCCGACCTCCGAGCCCGGGAAGGCGTTCTGCACGGCGAGGACCAGCGTTTGCATCATCAGACCGACACCGGCACCCGCGAGACCGACGTAGACGCAGACGACCCAGACCGGGTCGGAGACGTCCAGCGTCGACATCAGGTACGCGACGACCATGATGATGACCGTGCCGGCGATCGGATAGATCTTGTAGCGGCCGGTCTTGGACATGATGGCGCCGGACGGCAGGGCGGTGGCCATGATGCCGACGACCATCGGGATCAGCAGCAGACCGGACTCGGTCGCCGACTTGCCGTAGACCATCTGCAGATACGTGGGCATGTAGCCGACGATCGCGAACATGCCGAGGCCGATCACGATCATGCCGAGCAGGGTGGCGACGTTGAAGATCGGCGAGCGGAACAGGTGCAGCGGGATGACCGGTTCCTGCGCGCGCCGCTCGGCGACGAAGAACAGCACCCAGGCGACGACCGCGCCGATGCCGAGCCCGATGACCAGCGGGTCGCTCCACTCGTACTGCGTGCCGCCCCAGCTCGCGAACAGGACGGTGCAGGTGACGGCCGCGGCCATCAGGGCGGTGCCGAGATAGTCGAGCGTGACGTCGACCGCCTTGCGCGGCAGCTTGATCGCGACAGCGGCGACGAAGAGGGCGAGCACGCCGAGCGGCAGGTTGACCCAGAACGCCCAGCGCCAGGAGTGCGCGTCGGTGAACCAGCCGCCGAGCAGCGGTCCGACGACGGACGACAGGCCGAAGACGGCGCCCATGGGCGCCATGTACTTGGCGCGCTCACGCGGCGGCACCAGGTCGGCGATGATCGCCTGCGAGGTGATCATGAGACCGCCGCCGCCGAGGCCCTGGAGGGCGCGGCCGGCGATCAGCGTGCCCATGTTCTGGGCGAGTCCGCAGACCACCGAGCCGACCAGGAACAGGGCTATGCCCGCGAGGAAGATGTTCTTGCGGCCCATGAGGTCGCCGAGCTTGCCGTAGACCGGCATGCCGATGGTGGCGGCGAGGATGTAGGCGGTGGTGATCCACGCCATGTGCTCGATGCCGTTGAGTTCGCCGACGATGGTCGGCAGCGCCGTCGAGACGATGGTCTGGTCGAGCGCGCCGAGCAGCATGGTCAGCATCAGCGCGGCGAAGATCAGCCCGAAGTTGGCGGGCTTCACCGTGTTCTCGGCCGCCGGTTCGGGGCCGGTGTCCATGCCCTCGGATGCGGGGGCGTGCGTCATTGCGTGCTTCTCCGATGAGGTGGGTGCGAGTGGTTCAGGTCTGTCGGAGCGCGCGGCATCGGGGAGAGCGGTTGCCGCGTGCGGGTCCCGCGTCGCCGCGGGTTTCGGGGAGAGGTGCGTGGGTGACCGCGACGGGGGAGGTCGGTCACACGGAGGGGCGGCTACTTCACCGCGTCCGGTCCTGGCCGCACGGTGCCTGCCGCGAGCAGGGCCCGCAGGGTGGCGAAGGAGCCGCGGATCGAGGCGGCGGGGCCGTCGGCCCCGTGGGCGTGGGCGCTCTCCTGCGACCACCGCTTGAGTCCGCTGCGCATGGTCGCCATGGCGATCCCGGCGAGCAGTTCGGCGTCCTCGCCGTCGGCCGGGGTGCCGGTGCGGCGTGCGACGGTGCCGGCGAGGTCCCGCTCCACGGCCTCGCACTGGGCGAGGAACGTGGCCAGGACCGAGGGCACGCCCTCGGCGATGCGGAGGGTGTCCTCCAGCTCCCGGGGGCTCGGGGCGGCCTCCTGGAGATGGTCGGCGAGGACGTCCCCGAGGTCGCGCAGCACGGCGTCGGTGTCCTGCCCGTCCCCCTCGGCGAAGCGGTCGGCGAGGGCGGGCGGGAGGGCGCCGGGGAGTGCGAAGAGCGCGGCTTCCTTGCTCGGGAAGTAGTTGAAGAAGGTACGGGGCGAGACCCCCGCCTCCTTGCTGATCATCTCCACGGTGACGCGCGCGAAGCCGTGTTCGCGGGCGAGACGCAGCGTGGTCGCGTGCAGCTCGGCGCGCGTCTCGCGCCGCCTGCGCGCGCGGAGGCCCTCGGCGGGAGCGCCCTGCTGCTGGTGGGAGATGGTCACGACCGGGATTCTTGCACACCGTGCAAACTTGCGGTCACTGCACCCCCGCGCCTCTCATGGTGTCCCAGGTCACCCATTCGGTATAACGTGCAATGTACCCATTTCGGCTAATGAACCAGTTTGCGGGGAACCACGATGCGCGCTCGCCACATCGCAGCAGCCGCCGCGGCGGCCCTCACCCTTGCCGCCCTCACCGCGCCGGCGGCCGTGTCCGCCTCCGCGCCCGCCGCGTGCTCCGAGAACGATCTGACCCTGCGCGCCGAGCCGTCGGACACCAGTGACGGCGTCATCAAGGTCAGCGTGCGCAACGACTCGGGCCGGGCCTGCACCGTCGACGTCGCGCCGACGGTGACGTACGGCGATCTGGACGGCGCGGCCCAGCCGCGGCCGGCGACCGAGGCGGGCTCCTACGAGCTGGCCGCGCACGCCTCCGCGCACGCGGCCGTCCGTTCGCTCGCCGCATCCTCGGACTCGGCCGACCGGCCCGAGCAGCCGCCGACCGTGCCGTCCCTGCGGGTGGCCGCGTCGCCGGAGCAGAGCGGCCGGGGCTTCCAGGCGATGACGCTCGGCGCCCCCACCGGGCTCCCCGTCTGGGAGCCGGTGACGACGCCGTGGGAGGCCTCGGCGGCCCGGGCCGAGCAGGTCGTCCAGGACCAGACGTCGGGCTGGTTCCAGGCCTGAATCAGCCCGGAACACGCCTCACCCCTTCCGTTCGACCCGCACCCAGTCGACCTGCGCCTGGACCCCGCCGCGCGCGATCGCGTCGACGCTCGACTGCGGCAGGCCCCAGTACGGCTGGGTGACCTTGTTCCAGCCGGCCGGGTAGGCCCCGCCGAGGGCGAGGTTGAGGATCAGGTACTGGTTCCGGTCGAAGACCCACTGCCCGCGCGTGGATTCCAGCTTGTTCCGGGTCGTGCGCTGGACCACCTGGTCGTCGACGGTGAAGCGCATCTCGGTCGGCGTCCACTCGACCGCGTACGTGTGCCACTGGTCGGCGGTGGAGCCGCCCGGGTAGTGCGCTTGCGCGCCGATGTTGCCGTCGGCGGAGTAGCCGGGGCCGTGCAGCGCCGAGCTGGTCCAGTCTCCGTAGCCGATGTTCTCCATGATGTCGGTCTCGCCGGACGCGGGCCAGGACACCGACGGGTCGTCGACATTGCTGCCCAGCAGCCAGAACGCGGGCCAGAACCCGTCCCCCACCGGCAGCTTCATCCGGGCGCTCACCTTGCCGTAGGTGAAGTCGAGCTTGGTGTGGGTGTCGATCCGGCCCGAGGTGAAGTCGTAGGTTCCGCCGCCCGCCTGCGTGCAGCCCTTGCAGTACTTGGCGGCGAGGACCAGATTCCCGTTCTCCGTGCGGATGTTGTCCGTGGAGTCGACGTAGGCCTGCGACTCGCCGTTGACCGGGCCCATCTCCGTACCGGTTCTGACCACACGCCACTTGGAGCGGTCGAGGGCGGCCCCGGTGAAGTCGTCGAAGAACGTCGTGCGGTACGTGCCCGACTGCTCGCCGGGCAGGGCCGGGTAAGCGGCGTCGGCGCTGCCGCCGGTGCCCCAGACCTGGAACTCGTAGAGCGAGTAGCCGAACTGGGCGGTGGCGGGCGCCGGATTGTAGAACGACCGGCGTTCCTTGCCGAGCATGCGGACGTAGCGGCCGGTGGCCGGCGAGGGCAGTTGCACGGTGTCGTGCCGGCCCGTCGCGTCGCCCGGTGACTTGATGTCGGCGCGGCGGGCGGCGACGTCGGCGGCGCTCGGGCGGTACACGGTGCGCCAGGTCCTGTTGTCGTCGGAGACCTGGAGTTCGTAGTCGACGGCGTACGCGGCCTCCCAGTAGAGGTCGACGCTGTTGATGGTGGAGGTCGCGCCCAGGTCGACGGAGACCCAGCGGTCCGCGTTCCAGTCGCTCGACCAGCGAGTCTGATCGGCCTTGAGGTCGGCGGGCCAGCCGCCGTCGGTGACGAACGCCGGTGAGTTCCCGGCGTGTTGGTAGTAGTTGCTGTAGGCGGGGTGGTTCAGGGCGAGGTTGGTGCGGGTGGTGGAGGCGGGGGCCGGGGCGCCGCCGTAGACCTTGAACGAGTACAGGGAGTAGCCGTAGGGGGTGGCGCGTTCGATGCCGCGCAGGCGGACGTAGCGGCCCCGTACCTCCTGCGGATAGGTGTGGGCGGTGACGCTGCCGCCGGTGCCGGCGTCCTCGGTGTAGAAGGGCTGCCAGTCGGTGCCGTTCTTCGACACCTCGAGGACGTAGCGCTTGCCGAAGGCGGCCTCCCAGTCGAGCGTCACGCGGTCGATCCGTAAGGTCGAACCGAGGTCGACGCGCAGCCACGCGGTGTCCGAGAAGTCGCTCGACCAGCGGGAATTGGCATCGGCGTCGACCGCCTTGCCGGGGGCGGTACCGGCGTTCTCGCTGCCGGACGCGGTGACGGACGCGGGGTTCACCGCGTACGCGGCGGCCGCCAGATCGGTGGTCCAGTCGGCGGCCGCCGCGGCGGCCGTGGGGGGTGCGGCGAGCGCTTGCGGTGCGAGGACCAGGGCGGCGAGTGCCGCGCCGGAGCAGGCGAGCAGAAGGGGGCGGCGCATGTCTCTCCTTCACGGGTACACGGGTGTGAGGTGTCACGGAGCGTGCACAGAGCCGGAAGGAGAGCGCTCCGGGGCGGAACGTATGGGGGTGTCACCCCGTGTGTCAACGGGGCTGCGGGGATCAGTGGGAGGTAACCCCTTCCTGACACTTCCTGAAGTCACCGGCAGACCAACTGCCCCTTGTGCGGCCTTTGTTGAGAGTGCGCCTCGGGATTCACGTCAAGTTCGGTCGCAACTCTTGACGTCGACTTCACACACCTGAAGCATGCGTCGCCAGGAGAGCGCTCCCACACCCCCACTCGTTCACTTCATGAACCAGGAGAGCCGCTGTGCCCCACCTCCCCACACCCATGTCCCGCCGTACGATCCTCGGCGCGGTCGCGGCGACCGCGGCACTGCCCGCGATCGGCACGGTCACGGCGTCCGCCGCCGAGGACCGCACGGCCGCGACGGCGACGAAGCTCCAGGCCGGCGGCGACCTCGGCCCCAATGTCATCGTGTTCGACCCGGCCGCCGCCGGCATCCAGGCCAAGCTGGACGAGATCTTCAAGCAGCAGGAGTCGGCCCAGTTCGGCACGGGCCGCTACGCGCTGCTGTTCAAGCCGGGCACGTACAGCGGGCTCAACGCGCAGCTCGGCTTCTACACCTCGATCTCCGGCCTCGGCCTCTCCCCCGACGACACCACCATCAACGGCGATGTGACGGTCGACGCCGGCTGGTTCGACGGCAACGCCACGCAAAACTTCTGGCGCAGCGCCGAGAACCTCGCCCTCGTCCCGGTCAGCGGGACGAACCGGTGGGCGGTGGCGCAGGCGGCCCCGTTCCGCCGGATGCATGTGCGCGGCGACCTGAACCTGTCGCCCGACGGCTACGGCTGGGCGAGCGGCGGCTACATCGCGGACAGCCGTGTCGACGGCTCCGTCGGCCCGTACTCGCAGCAGCAGTGGTACACCCGTGACTCGTCGGTGGGCGGCTGGCTCAACGCCGTCTGGAACATGGTCTTCTCGGGCGTCGAGGGCGCACCCGCGCAGAGCTTCCCCGACGCTCCGTACACGACGCTCGACACGACACCTGTCTCCCGCGAGAAGCCGTTCCTTTACCTGGACGGCGACGACTACAAGGTGTTCCTGCCCGAGAAGCGGACCAACGCGCGGGGCACCACCTGGGGCAACGGGACACCGCGCGGTACGTCGGTGGCACTGACCGAGTTCTACGTGGCTCAGCCCGGCGACAGTGCGGCGACCCTGAACGCCGCGCTCGACCAGGGCCTCCACCTCCTGCTCACACCCGGCGTCTACCACCTCGACGCGCCGATCCAGGTGAAGCGGGCCGGCACCGTCGTGCTCGGCCTCGGCTACGCGACGCTCATCCCGGACGGCGGCGCCACGGCCGTGCAGGTGGCCGACGTCGACGGGGTCCGGCTCGCCGGGTTCCTGGTGGACGCCGGGACGGTCAACTCCGACACCCTGCTGGAGATCGGGCCGTCGGGCGCGTCCGCCGACCACTCCGCCGACCCGATCACCGTGCAGGACGTGTTCGTGCGGATCGGCGGCGCGGGCGCGGGGAAGGCGACCACCAGCCTGGTGGTCAACGCGCGGAACACCATCGTCGACCACACCTGGGTGTGGCGCGCCGACCACGGCGACGGCGTCGGCTGGGACACCAACCGGGCCGACTACGGCGTCGTGGTCAACGGCGACGACGTGCTGATGACCGGCCTGTTCGTGGAGCACTTCAACAAGTACGACGTGCAGTGGTCCGGCGAACGCGGCCGCACGATCTTCTTCCAGAACGAGAAGGCGTACGACGCCCCGAACCAGGCGGCGGTCCAGGACGGTTCGGTCAAGGGGTTCGCCGCCTACAAGGTCGCCGACTCGGTGACGGACCACGAGGGCTGGGGGCTGGGTTCGTACTGCTTCTTCAACACGGACCCGACCATCCGGCAGGACCACGGGTTCGCCGCGCCGAACAAGCCGGGGGTGAAGTTCCACGACCTGCTCGTCGTGTCCCTCGGCGGCAAGGGCCAGTTCGAGCACGTCATCAATGACACCGGAGCGGCCACGTCGGGCACCGACACGGTGCCCTCCACGGTCGTGTCATACCCCTGATGTACGCGGCCGGGGCGCCCCGATGAGCGAGTCGTCGTGGACCCGGGCACCGGGCAGCCGGTACCGGGCCGCGACGAGCGCGGCGTCGATGTCGCAGGTCCCGGTGGCGACGCACAGGCTGTAGGAGACGTCGGCCAGGCGGCGGCGCGCCTCGGGGCCGCCGCCCTTGGCGTCCAGGGCGTTCAGCGAGTCGTACTCGCGGACGAGATCGGCCAGCAGAGCGGGGTGGGCCAGCAGCATCGGCACGGGCTCCTCGGTTCGGGGTGAGCCGGACAGTTCCGCGATTGCCCACGCCGCCGCCTCCCAAACAGGCGGCGGCGCCGGGGCGCGATCACGCCCTCAGCAGAGCGGGCGCCGCCTCGACGGCGAGCAGCGAGGCGTCGTCCTGGAGGCTGCCCCGCGCGTGGTGCAGCAGATCGGCGGCGAGCGCCGCGGTGAACAACGCGAGGGGCCGGTTCGCCAGTTCGGCGGCGCGCTCGGCGAGCGGATAGAAGACGCCGTCGCCGTCCCGCGCCTCGGTGACCCCGTCCGTGTGCAGCAGCATCCGCTCCCAGGCGCGCGCGGGCACCGGCTGGGCGGCGCACCAGCCGTGGGCGAGGTCGAGCAGGCCGAGCGGGGGCGCCGGTGCGGGCACCGCGGCGGGCACGGCGCCGCCGTCGCGGATCAGCAGGGGCGGCGGGTGTCCGCAGCAGACGAGGTCGGCCGCGCCGTCCGGGGCGATGGTGAGCAGGGCGGCGGTGACGAAGCGGTCGGGTTCGGCGGAGTGGGTGACCACGGAGTGCAGTCGCACGGCGAGCACCTCCAACGAGGCTTCCCGCGGTGCCAGTTGCTTCCACATCTCCAGGACCGCGGCGGCGGTGCGGGCCCCCTCGCGCCCCTTTCCCATCACATCGCCGATGAGCAGCCGGGTGCCGAACTCCGTGTCGAGGACACCGTGCAGGTCCCCGGCCGCCCCACCGTGCCCGGAGCCCGCGGTCAGCCGCCGGGCACTGACGCTCAGGGAGCCGACCGTGTCCGGGGTGGTGGTGCGCGACGGCGGGCGGACGGTCAATGGGGGGCCTTCCGAAAGTGCGGCCGGATGCCAGGTGGGGAGGCGGACGGCGGGTGCGACCCACGGAAGTGTAGTCATCCCGAAGCTCTCTGTGACGTTTTCCGCCAAGTACCGGCGCGGGAGGGAAACCGGGCGCCCGTGCCGGGCGCCGCGCTCCCCCGGCGGAGCCGTCACCACCGGGCCCGGCCGGCCCTCCTTCACCAGGGGCGTCCCCCGGACGCACGACCTGCGACAGGCAGCGGCGTTTTGCCTACCGAGGTGTGACGAAGCAGGTCGTCGGGGCGCGCCCAGCCGCTACCGTGAGAGTCGCAACGCGGCGTCTACGTCTGGCGGAGGCGGAATGGGCCTAGAGGAGGCACGGGGGCCCGGACCACTGCCCCGTCTGCGTCTCGATGAACTCCTTGAGGAACTTCAGGTCAGGATCGATGCCGTCCGCGGCACCAGAAATCGCCTGCAAGGCCTGCTCGAGGCCGTTCTGTCGGTGGGCCAGGAGCTGAATCTCTCCCAGGTGCTGCGACGCATCGTGGAAGCGGCGATCGTGCTGGTCGACGCCGAGTACGGCGCGGTCGGGGTGATCGGTGAGGACCGGCGCAAGCTGTCGCAGTTCCTGCCGGTCGGCATCAGTGACGAACTGCGCGCGCGGATCGGCGAGCTGCCCTCCGGGCACGGACTGCTCGGCGAGCTGATCCGGCACCCGGAGCCGCTGCGGCTGCACGAACTGGCCGACCATCCCGCGTCGTCGGGATTCCCGCCGCACCATCCCCCGATGCACACGTTCGTGGGGGTCCCGATCCGGGTGCGGGAGGCGGTGTTCGGCAATCTGTATCTGACCCAGAAGCGCGGGGGCGGCGACTTCGACGACGAGGACGTGGCCGTGCTCCAGACCTTGGCCGCGGCCGCGGGTGTGGCCATCGAGAACGCCCGCCTCTACGAGGAGGTCCGGCTGCGCGAGCGCTGGCTGCAGCTGAGCGCCGAGTTCTCCGGCAGTCTGCTGTCCGGTGCCGGAGAGACCCAGGTGCTGCGGCTCATGGTGGAGCGGGCCCGGGAGATCACCGGCGCCGACCTCGGTGTGATCGCGCTGGTCGTGCCCGGCCACGAGGAGCTGCACGAGGTGCTCGCCCTGGGCCGGCAGGCCGGGGCGCACCACGACATCGTCCTGCCGCGCAAGGGGACGTTCGCCGGGACCGCGCTCGCCGCGGGCGAGCTGGTCACGTCCGACGACATCCGCAAGGACCCCAGGATCACCTATCAGCCCGCGCGCTGGGACGGACTCGGGCCGGCAGTGGCGATGCCACTGGGCACGCCCGACCGGGAACGCGGGGTGCTGATGCTGGCACGCCACGCGGAGGAACAGCCTTTCTCCGCAGCCGAGTTGACACCACTGGTGGGCTTCGCCGGGCAGGCGACGCTCGCCCTCGAACTGTCCGACCGGCGGCGCGACGCGGAACAGATGAGCCTGCTGGAGGATCGCGACCGGATCGCCCGTGATCTGCACGACCTGGCGATCCAGAGGCTGTTCGCGACCGGTATGACGCTGCAGAGCGCCCAGCGGTTCGTCCAGCATCCGGAGGCCGCGGAGCGTCTGATGCGGGCCGTGGACGATCTCGACACCACCATCAAGATCATCCGGTCGACCATCTTCGGTCTGCGCGAGCGCGACGCCCCGCCGACGGACGCGGGGCTGCGGATCCGGGTGGTGCGGGCCGTGGAGGAGGCGGCCCGGGTGCTCGGCTTCACCCCTGCCCTGCGCATGGAGGGCCTGGTCGACGTGGACGTGCCGGGGCCGGTCGCGGACGATGTGCTGGCCGTGCTCGGCGAGGCGCTCACGAATGTGGCGCGCCATGCCCGGGCGTCGTCCGCCGAGGTCGTCCTGGCCGTCCGGGGCGGCGCCGTCAGCCTGAGCGTTCTCGACGACGGCATCGGCATCACCACCGAGCCGGACGCCCATCGCAGCGGGCTCGCCAATCTGGCGGCACGCGCCGCTCAGCGCGACGGAGCGCTGACGGCCACGCCGCGCGAGGACGGCGGCACCCGGCTGGTGTGGAGCGTTCCGCTCGGCAAACAGGACTGACGCGCTGAAGGAACGTCAGGAGCCCTTGGGCGGGAGCCGGGTGGCGAGCACGGCCGCCTGGATGCGCCGCTCCACGCCCAGTTTGGCCAGCAGCCGCGAGATGTTGTTCTTCACCGTCTTCTCGGACAGGAAGAGGCGCTGCCCGATCTGCCGGTTGGTCAGGCCCTCGCCGACCAGTTCGAGGATGTCCCGTTCCCGCTCGGTGAGTTCGGCGAGCTGCGCGGCGGGCGGCCCGCCGCCCGCCGACGGCTGCTGCTCGGGTCCGCGCAGACTGCGCATCAGCCGGGCCGTCGTCGCCGGGTCCAGCATCGACGCGCCGGAGGCGACGGTGCGCACGGCGGAGATCAGGTCGGAGCCCTTGATCTGCTTCAGTACGTAGCCGGACGCCCCCGCCATGATGGCGTCCAGGAGCGCGTCGTCGTCGTCGAACGAGGTGAGCATCAGACAGCTCACCTCCGGCAGCAGACCGCGCAGTTCGCGACAGACGGTGATGCCGTCGCCGTCCGGGAGCCGGACGTCGAGCACGGCCACATCGGGCCGCAGCGCAGGCCCCCTGGCGAGGGCCTGCGCCGCGGTGGCCGCTTCCCCCACGACCTCCAGGTCGGGCTCGGCCCCGAGGAGGTCGCGCAGCCCCCGGCGGACCACTTCATGGTCGTCGAGGAGCAGAATGCGGACGGGGTCATCGGCGCTGAAGGTGCGCGACGGCTGCATGGCGGCCCCCCTCGGACGGTCGTTCCCTAGATCCTGGGACCATCAGGGGTGATCCGCCAGGGCCGAACGGTCCCGATCTCCTGCCCTACGGGACCGTCATCCGGGCAGTGTCGCACCGAACGCGCGCATCAGGCGGACCGTGACGGCGCCGAACTCGTCGGCGATCACCTCGAAGGGGTGTGACGCGGGGCGGGGCCGGGCGATCGGCGGCGTCCGGCCACGCCGTCGGCTCTCATCCGTTGCGGACTGCCGTCGTGCGACAGGTACATCCTGCGGGGCCGTCTCCCCCGCGGCCAAGAGCCGAACGGCTCCGGCCCGGGGGCCTGTCGGTTCCGCGTGCCCGGGGACGCCCCGGCACCGGGGCGCCCGGTGCTCCTTTCCGTGGGACCGAACGTCCCTCGCGTCAGGGCCGGTTCACCTCTCCCCGTGGGAGCGGTTCCGGTGGGAGGTTCCTCGCACCGTGCGCCGTCGCGAGCCGGTCCGAAGACGTGCGCCGCCCGCGCCGTGCCCACGACTGACCCGGCCCTCGCGTGGAACCCGCACCGCAGGACACCGTCCGCGTCACCTCCATGGAGGTTTCCGTCATGACCAGCATTCGCGTCCTGAGCGTCGGGACCGACGGCTCGCGCGAGAGCATGGACGCCGCCGACTGGGCGGCCCGCGAGGCGCTGCGCCACGGTCTGCCGCTGCGCCTGGTGCACGCCGGCAGCAGCGGCCACCGGACCGCGCCCCCGCCCCTGGACGTCGACCTGCCGAGGCGCGCCGTCCTCGACCGGACCGCACTCCAACTGTCGTACGTCCACCCGGCCCTGCCCATCCTGGCCCGCCGCAGGCCGCAGCCTCCGGTGAGCGCGCTGCTGGACGCGGCCACGGACTCTGAGGCGCTGGTGCTCGGTTCACGGGGCTTCACCGGGTACGCCGGGTTCCTCGTCGGCCCGGTCGCCCTCGCCGTGACGGCCAGGGCGCCGCGCCCCGTCGTGCTGGTCCGGGCGGGCGCGCTCCCCCAGGACGAGCGGACGGCCGAGGGGCGTTTCCGGCCGGTGGTCGTCGGCATCGACGTCGCTTCCCCGGCCGACGACATCCTCGGCTACGCGTTCGAGACCGCCGCCCTGCGCGAGGCGCCGCTGCACGCGCTGCACACCTGGGTGCTGCCGCCGCTGGACAGCGGTGTGCCCGGGGGCGCGCCGTCGGGTGACGCGGCCCGCCGCGAGTCGCTGGGCCGCCGTGCGTTGTCGGATGCGCTGCGGGCGTGGCGGGCGAAGTACCCGGAGGTGGAGGTGTCGGAGCGGCTGCTGTACGGCACGCCCGGCCACCATCTGCTGAAGGCGTCGACGGGGGCGAGCCTGACGGTGATCGGCCGGCGTGCCGACGCGCTCCGGCTGGGCGGCACCGCCCATTCCGTGGTGCACCACGCGACGAGTCCCGTGGCGGTCGTGCCGCACAGCTGATCGCGGGCCGGCCGCCGGGCCCTCTACCCGGCACGGCCACGCCCCTCGTACGCTCGGCTTCCGCACACCGCGAGGGAGTTGGCGATTCCATGCCCGACGCAGCGCCGTTCCGTCCCGCCCCGGCCTGGCTCTCCGAGGCCGTCTTCTACCAGATCTACCCGCAGTCGTTCGCCGACTCGGACGGGGACGGGATCGGTGATCTCGGCGGGATCGCCGAACGGCTGGACCATCTGGCGTGGCTGGGTGTGAACACCGTGTGGATCAATCCGTGCTTCGCCTCGCCGTTCAGGGACGCGGGCTACGACGTGTCCGACTACCTCCGCATCGCGCCGCGCTACGGCACCGCCGACGATCTGGCCAAGCTGGTGGATCTCGCGGGCCGGCGCGGGATCCGGATCCTGCTCGACCTGGTCGCGGGACACACCTCGGACGAGCATCCGTGGTTCCGCGCCGCTGTCGACGACCCCGGGGACCACCGCTACATCTGGAACCCCGAGGACGTCCCCGAGGGTTTCGTCGCCTCCCCCGGCAGCCGTCCCGGCGGCTATCTGCCGAACTTCTTCGACTCGCAGCCCGCGCTCAACTTCGGCTACGCGCACACGAGTCCGGCCGAGCCGTGGCGGCAGCCGGTGGACGCGGAGGGACCGCGCGCCAACCGGGCGGCGCTGCGCGAGATCATGGACCACTGGCTGCGGCTCGGCGTGTCCGGGTTCCGCGTCGACATGGCGGCGTCGCTGGTGAAGGACGATCCGGGCAAGCGGGCGACCGCGGCGATCTGGACGGAGCTGCGGCACTGGCTCGACCGCGCCCATCCGCAGGCGGTCCTGCTCTCGGAGTGGGGCGACCCGGAGATCTCGGTGCCCGCGGGTTTCCACACCGACTTCTTCCTGCAGTTCGGCGGCCCGGCGAACGGTCTGGCGATGCGCTCCCTGTGGAGCAACGGCACGGGGACCACGGACGGGGCCTGGGACCCGCTGGACTGCTTCTTCGACGCCTCCGGGCAGGGCTCGCCGCGCCCGTTCGTCCAGGCCTGGCGGCAGGCGGCGGGCGCGCTCGGCGACACCGGATTCATCGCGTTGCCCACCGCCAACCACGACTTCTCGCGTCTGAACTGCGGCCCGCGCACGGCCGAACAGCTCCCGGCCGCGTTCGCCTTCCAGCTCACCTGGCCGACGCTGCCGGCGATCTACTACGGCGACGAGATCGGGATGCGGTACGTGCCCGGTCTCCCGGAGAAGGAGGGCAGCGTCCTCGGCCCACGCTACAACCGGGCCGGTTCCCGCACCCCGATGCAGTGGGACGACGGGCCCGGCGCCGGTTTCTCCACCGCCGCCGAGGACCGCTTCTACCTGCCCCTCGACCCGGCTCCCGACCGCCCGTCGGTGGCGGCGCAGCGCGCGGACGAGACCTCGCTGCTGCATCTCGTACGCCGCCTCGTCGCCCTGCGCCGCAACAGTCCGGCGCTCGGGTACGGGTCGCCGGTGGAGGTCCTGCACGAGGGCCATCCGTTCGTGTACGTGCGTGGGGAGCGGTTTCTCGTCATCGTCAACCCGGGCCGTGCCACGGCCGGTTGGGCGACCGGTGCGAGCGCGGACCGGTTCGCCGGGACCCGGCCCGTCGAGGTGCACGGGGCGCGGATCGCGGCGGACGGCACGGCGGTCGAGGCGGACGGATTCGGTTACGGGGTCTTCGAGCTGACGGGGCGCTGAGCGGCACGCACGCTCGCGGCCCCCGGCCCCCGGGCTCCGGGCTCCGGGTCACCAGCTGACGGGCAGCGCCTTCGGTCCCCTGATGAACCCCTTGCTCTGCCACTCCACCTCGGCCGGGTCGACCGCGAGGCGCAGTCGGGGGAAGCGGGTCAGCAGGGCGCCGAGCATCACCTCGGACTCCATGCGGGCCAGCATCGCGCCGATGCAGTGGTGCGGCCCGTGCCCGAAGGACAGGTGTGCCGTGCCGGTGCGGTCGAGGTCGAGCACGTCGGGATCGGCGAAGACGTCGGGGTCGCGGTTGGCCGCGAGGTAGGAGGCGTAGACGGCCTCGCCCGCGCGGATCAGGACACCGCCGACCTCCACGTCCTCGGTGGCGATGCGGGGCAGCCCGACGCCGTTGCGGTGCGGGATGTGACGCAGGAGTTCGTCGACGGCCCGCGGCAGCGATTCGGGCTCCGCGCGCAGCCGGTCGGCCAGTTCCGGCCGCGTCAGCAGCGTGTAGACCATGTTGGCGCTGTTGTTGCGGACGGCGTGGGCACCGCTGACCAGGACGGCCGTCGCGAGGGAGACGGCTTCCGCCTCGGTGATCTCGCCGTCGGCGCAGGCCCGCCCGAGCACGGAGGCCAGATCGTCGGCGGGGCTCTCGCGGCGCGCGGTGAGCAGGTCCACGATGTACTGCCGCATCCGTTCCTTCGCGGCCTCGCTGGACTTCGGTCCCGGGCCCGCCGAGAGGATCACGTCCGGCCAGTCGGCGAGTCGGTCCCGGTCCTCGGCCGGCACGCCCAGCAGGTCGCTGACGACGGTCAGCGGGAACGGGCCGTGCAGATGGGCCACGAGGTCGGCGGGCGGGCCCGTCTCCTCCATCGTGTCGAGGAGCGCGGCGGCGGTGATCTCGGCCCGCGGGCGCAGGCCCTTCATGGTGCGGCCGGTGAACGCCTTGATCATCACCTTGCGCAGCCGCGAGTGGTCGGGCGGATCCGCGTAGTTGAGGCCGACGGTGGCGGCGACGCGGTGCGCCATCATGCCGTTCACCTCCCGGTCGATGAGGGCGGAGCGGCTGAAGCGCGGATCGGAGGTCACCAGGCGCACGTCCGGGTAGCGCGTGACGAGCCACGCCTCGCGCTCCTGTCCGAAGGGCATCCGCACCCGGGCCACCGGCTCCTCGTGGAGCAGCTCGGCGAGGAGCGGGTCGAAGGTGAGCGCGGGCAGATCCGCCAGGGCCCATTCGCGGGCCGGCGAGGTGGTGCCCATCGGTTCCGGAGCAGGCGGGTCATCGCGTACGGTCGTCTCGTTCACGCGGGCATGTGTTCCCCGGGCCGGGGCCGTGGCACGCCACAGCCGCCGCTGCGCCGCCTGATCGGCGCAGGCGTGCCCCGAGGGTGCGCCGCCGGGAGGATGCCAGGATCACGCAAACGGACCGCAAGCGTTGCGCTAATCTTGCGTTCCATGACGCGCAGACTTGCTCAGGTGGCGAAAAAGGTCGGGGTCAGCGAGGCCACGGTCAGCCGGGTGCTCAACAACAAGCCCGGTGTGTCGGAGACGACGCGGCAGTCGGTGCTCACCGCTCTCGACGTGCTCGGCTACGAACGCCCGACCCAACTGCGTGGTGAGCGGGCCCGTCTGGTGGGTCTGGTCCTGCCGGAGTTGCAGAACCCGATCTTCCCCGCGTTCGCGGAGGTGATCGGGGGTGCGCTCGCCCAGCAGGGTCTTACCCCCGTCCTGTGCACCCAGACGAAGGGCGGGGTGTCCGAGGCGGACTATGTGGAGCTGCTGCTCCAGCAGCAGGTGTCCGGAGTGGTGTTCGCGGGCGGTCTGTTCGCGCAGGCCGACGCGGAGCACGGGCACTATCAGCGGCTGGCCGAGCGCAATGTGCCGGTGGTGCTGGTGAACGCCTCCATAGAGCGTCTGGGTTTCCCGTGTGTGGCCTGTGACGACGCGGTCGCGGTCGAGCAGGCGTGGCGCCACCTCGCCTCGCTGGGCCACGAGCGCATCGGCCTGGTGCTGGGGCCCGACGACCACATGCCGTCCCAGCGCAAGCTCGCGGCGGCGCGCGCCGCCGCGCAGGCGGCGGGCGGCCGGCTGGCCGAGGACGCCGTGGAGCGGGCGATGTTCTCGCTGGAGGGCGGGCACGCCGCGGCGGCCCGGCTGATCGCGCGCGGCATCACCGGCATCATCTGCGCCAGCGATCCGCTCGCCCTCGGAGCGGTGCGTGCCGCACGCCGGGCCGGGCGCTCGGTGCCCCGCGACATCTCGGTGGTCGGCTACGACGACTCGGCGTTCATGAACTGCACCGAGCCACCGCTGACGACCGTACGGCAGCCGATCGAAGCGATGGGCCGGGCCGCCGTCGAGCTGCTCGTCGCGCAGATTCAGGGCGGCGCGGTGCCGCCCGGTGAGCTGCTCTTCGAGCCCGAGCTGGTGGTGCGCGGCTCGACAGCTCCGCCGCGGGCCGCCGACTGACCGGCGGGTGTCCTGCGAAGGACGCGCACCCTACGAAGAAGCGGTGAGCTGGCCGGTCGAGCCGCGCACGACGAGTTCCGGTTCGAAGAGCAGCTCGCCGAGATGGGTGCGCGAGCCCTGGAGCTGTGCCATGAGCAGTTCGACCGCCGCGCGCCCCATCGCCTCGATGGGCTGACGCACCGTCGACAGAGGCGGCTCGGTGCAGGTCATGAACGCCGAGTCGTCGTAGCCGACGACCGACAGGTCCTCCGGCACGGACAGCCCGCGCCGGCGGGCGGCCCTGATGGCGCCGAGCGCCAGGGGGTCGCTCGCGCAGATGATGCCGGTGACGCCCCGGTCGAGGAGGCGTGACGCGGCGGCCTGTCCTCCTTCGAGCGAGAACA
The DNA here is from genome assembly GCF_042799415.1 of Streptomyces sp. NPDC057694. Lineage (NCBI taxonomy): Bacteria > Bacillati > Actinomycetota > Actinomycetes > Kitasatosporales > Streptomycetaceae > Streptomyces > Streptomyces sp. NPDC057694. The sequence continues at coordinate 103,634 of NZ_JBHVIX010000017.1, read as the reverse complement.
GGGACCGCTCCACCAGCGCGTCGTCCAGGGTCATGCCCATCGCCCGGGCGACACCGCGCGCGGCCCGCAGTTTCCGGCGGGACGGCATGTGGTCCAGGGGTCCGAGCAGCAGGCCGATGCGCTCGTGGCCCAGCGAGGCGAGGTGGCGCCACGCCTGCTCGACCGCGACCGCGTCGTCACAGGACACACAGGGGAAGTCGAGTCCTGTGATCGACGCGTTGATGAAGACGACCGGTATCTTGCGCTCGGCCAGCCGCCGGTAGTGCCCGTGGTCCGCGTCGGCCTGCGCGAAGTGCCCGCCCGCGAACACCACCCCCGAGACCTGCTGCTGGAGCAGCAGCTCCATGTAGTCGGCCTCGGAGACGCCGTTCTTGGTCTGGGTGCACAGGACGGGGGTCAGGCCCTGCTGGGCGAGCGCGCCCCCGATCACCTCCGCGAACGCGGGGAAGATCGGGTTCTGCAGCTCCGGCAGGACCAGACCCACCAGACGGGCCCGCTCACCACGCAGTTGGGTCGGGCGTTCGTAGCCGAGCACGTCGAGAGCGGTGAGCACCGACTGCCGCGTCGCCTGCGAGACGCCCGGCCTCTCATTGAGGACACGGCTGACCGTTGCCTCGCTGACTCCCGCTTTCCTGGCAACTTGAGCAAGTCGTCGTGTCATATCCGCAAGATTAGCTCACTTGACTGCAAAGAACTTACACTCCTTGGCAGTTGATTTGCCGTGCATGCCGGGCGGTGTCATGTCCGCAGCCACGCGGCGGTGTCGCTCGGCAGGCGTCCCTGGCCGTCCAGGGGCCCGCTGCTCAGGATCAGCCGGTCGTACGAAGGCAGTTCGGCGGGCCGGTCACGCAGATTGACCACGCAGACCAGGCCGCCCGGCCGGGAGAAGGCGAGCACGCCGTCCTCCTCGGGCAGCCAGCTCATCGGCCCGTCACCGAACCCGGGGCCTCCACGCCGGACCGCCAGTGCGGTGCGGTACAGCGTCAGCATCGACTCCGGGGCACCGGTCTGCCGGTCGACCGCGTACCGCGCCCAGTCGGCGGGCTGCGGCAGCCAGGGCTCCGCCCCGGAACCGAAACCGCAGTGCGGGGCGTCGGCCACCCAGGGCAGCGGCACCCGGCAGCCGTCCCGGCCGGGATCGGTGCCGCCGGAGCGGAAGTGCATGGGGTCCTCGATGCGGTCCAGCGGGATGTCCGCCTCGGGCAGGCCGAGTTCCTCACCCTGGTAGAGGTAGACCGAGCCGGGCAGCGCCAGCGTGAGCAGTGCCGCGGCGCGGGCGCGCCGGGTCCCGAGGGCGAGGTCGACGGGGGTGCCGAAGGCCTTGGTCGCGAAGTCGAAGCCGGTGTCCTCGCGCCCGTAGCGGGTCACGGTACGGGTGACGTCGTGGTTGCACAGCACCCAGGTGGCCGGCGCGTGGACGGGGGCGTGCTCGGCGAGGGTGTCGTCGATGGTGCTGCGCAGCCGGTCCGCGTCCCACGGGCAGCTGAGGAAGTTGAAGTTGAAGGCGGTGTGCAGCTCGTCGGGGCGCAGATAGCGGGCGAAGCGCTCGGCGTCGGGCAGCCAGACCTCACCGACGAACACGCCGCCGTACTCGTCGGCGATCGCGCGCCAGGACCGGTAGATGTCGTGCAGTTCGTCCTGGTCGATGTACGGGTGCGGGCCCACGCCCGCTTCGTAGTCGGGCAGGTCGGGGTGTTTGGCGAGGAGGGCGGCCGAGTCGATGCGGACCCCGGCGACACCGCGCTCGAACCAGAAGCGCAGCACGTCCTCGTGCTCCCGGCGCACGTCCGGGTGGGCCCAGTTGAGGTCGGGCTGCTCGGGGGTGAACAGGTGGAGGTACCACTCGCCGTCGGGCACCCGGGTCCAGGTGCCGCCCGCGAACTCCGACGGCCAGTTGTTCGGCGGGAGTTCGCCCTGCTCACCGCGGCCGGGCCGGAAGTGGAAGCGCTCCCGCTCCGGGCTGCCGGGACCCGCCGCCAGCGCCGCCCGGAACCAGGCGTGCTGGTCGGAGACATGGTTCGGGACGATGTCGACGATGACCCGGATCCCCAGGTCGGCGGCCTCCGAGATCAGCTTCTCCGCCTCTTCGAGGGTGCCGAAGGCGGGGTCGATGGTGCGGTAGTCGGCCACGTCGTAGCCACCGTCGACCAGCGGGGACTGGTACCAGGGCGTGAACCAGACCGCGTCCACGCCGAGTTCGGCGAGATACGAGAGATGGGCGCGGACGCCCGCCAGGTCCCCGGCTCCGTCGCCGTCTCCGTCCGCGAAGCTCCGGGGGTACACCTGGTAGATGACGGCGTCGCGCCACCAGTCGTCGGTGCGGGACGAGGGAACAGCTGCCACGGGAGGTCCTTTCGGGCAGGTGGGACTCCGCCGCCGGCCGGTGCGGGGGCATGGATGGTTGAGGCCGGCGGCGGAGTGCTGAGGGGTGGTACCGGCTGCGGGCCCGGCGCGGTGCCGCGCGGTCAGCCCTTGAGGCTTCCGGCGGTCAGGCCCGCCATGATGCTGCGCTGGAAGAAGAAGAACACGATGATCATCGGGATGCTGGCGATGACGAGACCGGCCATGATCTGGTTCTGCGTCACGGCTCCCGCGGTCTGCGACAGGCCCACGCTGATGGTCATCTTCTCGCTGTCGGGCAGCACGAGGAGCGGCCAGACGAAGTCCTTGAAGACCGCGACGACGGTGAAGATGGAGACCACGCCGAGGATGGGCCGGGAGATCGGCAGGATGATCGAGACCAGGGTCCGCCACGGGGGCACGCCGTCGATCTCGGCCGCCTCCAGGAGCTCGTTCGGGATCGAGTCGAAGAAACGCTTCAGCAGGAAGATGTTGAAACCGTTGGCGGCCACCGGGAACCAGATCGCCCAGGGCGAGTTGAGCAGATGCCAGCCGAAGATCGGCACATCGGTCACCGTGATGTACGCCGGGATCATCACGACGATCGGCGGGATCATCAGGGTGGCGAACATGCCGGCCAGGATCACGTTCCCGAACATCGGCCGGAGCTTGGAGAGGGCATAGGCGGCACACACGTCCACCGCCAGCGCGAACAGCCAGGCGCCGACGGCGTAGAGCAGGGTGTTCTTCAGCAGGGTCCCGATGTCGAACAGTTCCCAGGCATCGGCGAAGACGCCGAAGTCGGGATGCTTGGGGAAGAGGGTGGGAGGCATCTGGGCGATCTCCTCGCCCGACTTCATCGCCCCCGTCACCATCCAGTACAGGGGAAAGACGAACACCAGGGTGAACCCGACCAGGACGAACACGAGGAGCGTCCAGTAGATCTTGCGGCCCCAGCGGGACTTCAGCTCCAGCGGCGAGACGATGGTCCTGGTGTGACCCTCGGCCCAGGCGCCCCGGCGCTTGTTCCGGGTCCGTCCGGTACGCCGGACGGCGGTCTTCTCGCCCCGGGTCTGCTCCGCCGCGTCCGGGCGGGCGGTGGTGTTGACCATGGACCTACTTCTCCTCTCGGGTCAGCCGGAGCTGAAGCGCGGCGACCGCGAGCAGCACGATCATGAGCATCAGGCCGAGCGCGCTGCCCGCCCCGTAGTTGCCGCCGTAGACGAACGCGTACTGGTACATGAGGTAGGCGACGGTGACCGTCGCGTTCTCCGGGCCGCCGCCCGTGAGCATGTACGGCTCGATGAACACCTGCATCGTGGCGACGATCTGCAGCATCAACATCAGCAGCAGGATCAGCCGGGTCTGCGGGATGGTGACGTGCCAGATGCGCTTGAAGATGCCGGCACCGTCGAGCTCGGCCGCCTCGTAGAGGTCACCGGGGATGTTCTGCAGGGCCGCCAGATAGATCAGCACTCCGGAGCCAAGGTTCATCCAGGTGGAGACGATCACCAGGGAGATCAGCGCCGTGCTGGTGGAGTCCAGCCAGGACAGGGTCGGCAGGTGGACGAAGTCGAGGATCTGGTTGAACAGACCGGGTCCGGGATCGTAGAACCAGCGGAACAGCAGCACCGCGACGATCGGCGGCAGCATCACCGGGAGATAGACGACGAACCGCAAATACGCGCGGGCGTGCCGCAGTTCGTTCAGCACGATGGCGACGGCGAACGGGATGACGTAGCCGCACACGAGGGCCAGCAGGGTGAAGACCAGGGTGTTCCGCCAGGCCTGGCCGAACGCGGGATCGTCCACCACCGTACGGAAGTTGTCCAGGCCCACCCACGTGGGCGGGTCGACCAGGTTGGTCGACTGGAAGCTGAGCAGGACCTCCTTGACGATCGGCCACCACGCGAACATGGCGAAACAGAAGAGCGCTGCGCACAGAAATCCGTAGGCGCTCAGGTTTCTGCGCGCGGCCCGGCCGCGCTTGGAGGGTGGCCGGCGCCGTGGCGCGGTCTGCCGCTCGGGCTCCACCGTGAGTGTTTCCATCATGATCTCCCGTTCCCGGCTCCGACCGCGGTGCGTAGCCGACTCGGGGTGCCGCCACGGTGGGCGGCACCCCGGAACCTTGTGCCGTCAGCTCTTGGCGAGGATCGAGTTCGCCTTGGACTCGGCGTCCTTGAGCAGCTGGTCGATGTCGGCGTTCTCCCGTGTGAGGACCGCCGACATGGCGACGTCGAGGACGGCGTACAGCTCCTGCGCCTTCTCCGGCTCCAGCTTCGGCTCGACCGACGTCGAGTTCGCGACGTAGGGCTCGTAGTACTCGACCGGCAGGCTGGCGTTCGCCTTGCGCTCCTCGGCGAGCTTCTTGCCGGTGGGCGAGTCACCCATGTAGTCGTTGTTCGGCACACCCACGGCCTCGCCGTTGGCCTTGCCGCGGGCGAAGTCGAAGCGGCCCTTGCCGGGCGTGTTGAACTGGAAGTCGATCCACTCCAGGCCGGCCTTGGTCTGCGCGGCGCTCGCCTTGGGGTTGATCATGTACGCCTCGCCGCCGGTGAGCGACGCCTTGCCGTCCGGTATCCCGGTGATGCCGTAGTCGTCGACCTTGCCCTGGAACTTCTGGACGACGTCGGTGACGACGTCCGGGGCGCCGAGCATCATGCCCGTCTTGCCGGCCGCCATCAGCTGCATCAGCGACTCCCAGCCGATGTTGACCTTGCTGCCGGTGCTCTTGTCCTCCCAGCGCATGTCGTGCAGCGTCTGCAGGACGGCCTTGCCCTCGGGGCTGTTGAAGGCCGCCTTGTGGTCGGTGACCATCTCGCCGCCGCGGCTGTAGATGGCCTGGGCGAAGTGCCAGCCGCCGGTGTTGCCGCCGCCGTACTCGCCGTATCCGACGTAGTCCTTGCCGAGCCCGGCGATCTTCTTCGCGGCCGTGCGGACCTCGTCCCACGTCTTCGGCGGGGTGTCCGGGTCCAGGCCCGCCTTCTTGAACACGGCCCGGTTGTAGACGAGTCCGACGCTGTAGCTGACGTTCGGGACGCCGTAGACCTTGCCGTCCTTGGTGACCATGTCGCGCACGTTCTGCTTGATGTCACCGAAGTTCTTCACGTACTTGGTGTCGCTCGTGATGTCCTTCGCCTGCCGCTTGGAGATCACGTCCGCGTAGTTGGTGACGGGGACCATGAACACGGTCTCCATCTGCCCGCCGGCCAGCTTCGCCGCGAACGTCTTCGGGTCGAAGCACGGCTGCTGATCGGTGCTCTTCACCTTGACGTCCGGGTGCGCCTTCTCGAACGCGGCGACGTCGTCGTTCCACGCCTTGCGCTGCTTCGGCGCGGTCTTCGCCGGCTGACAGGCCACGGTGATGCTGGTCTTTCCTCCGGCGCCGTCGTCCGACGAGTCACCGCCGCAGGCTGTGGCAGTGAGTGCCAGACCTGTCGTCAGAAGGATCGCGAGGTTACGGGGCTTCATTACGGCTCCTCCAGGGGTCAAGCCCAAGCACTGCCCTTGATTCGAGACGTGACGATAGGACGGCGCACAGATGACCGCAAGATTCGGATCCAAAATTGCAAGATTACGACTGCATCACGACGGCTCATCGTGGATGTGTCGTCAGCGCCGGACCACTCCAGGCCCGGAGCGCATGCGGCACACCTGCCATGAGCGGAGCCCGATCCTCCGCCGGGCAACGGTCGCGGAGGCTCACTCCACAAGAGCCCTCAAGGACGCCAACCCCCTTGCCTGGTCAGCGATTGCGCAAGGCTGTCAATTATTTGCAGTCTCTGCGCGACATCTTGTGTTCACACAGTCGCGATGCTTGAGTGAGCGCTGCCTGCGGCCGGGACGCCGATCGGCCCCCGGAAGGCACCTCTCCGCCATCGGCCCCACCCTCACCCCCACCTCCCCACCCCCACCAGGAAGGCCCCACCGCAGATGAACCCGCATGTCATGCACGCGCCATCACGCTCCGCGCGCCGCCTCCCCGTCCTCGCCCTCGCGGTCGCTCTCGTGAGCGCCGTGGTCGGTGCCGGAGGCACCGCGGCTCATGCGGCCCCGCAGCGGGCCGCCGCCGCGAGCGCCGCGGGCGCCACCCTCCCCTTCACCTCCTACGAGGCGGAGTCCGCCGCCACCGGCGGCCAGAAGATCGGGCCCGACTACACCCAGGGCACCGTCGCCTCCGAGGCCTCCGGCCGGCAGGCCGTCCGGCTGAACGCGGGGCAGAGCGTCCAGTTCACCCTGACCGGCGCGGCCAACGCCGTGAACGTTGCCTACAACGTGCCCGACGGGCAGTCCGGCTCGCTCGCCGTGTACGTGAACGGCACCAAGCTCGACCGGTCGCTGGCCGTCACCTCCAAGTACAGCTATGTCGACACGTCCTGGATCGCCGGAGCCAAGACGCACCACTTCTTCGACAACGCGCGCCTGCTGCTCGGCCGGGACCTCAAGGCCGGCGACACGGTGAAGCTGGAGGCCGCCTCGACCCAGGTCACCGTGGACGTCGCCGACTTCGAGCAGGTCGCGGCCGCCGCGGCCAAGCCCTCCGGGGCGATCTCCGTGGTCGACAAGGGCGCCGACCCGACCGGTCAGCAGGACTCCACGCAGGCGTTCCGCGACGCGATCAGCGCGGCCAAGGGCAGCGGCGGCACGGTGTGGATACCGGCCGGTGACTTCAAGGTCGGTTCCGCGCTCAGCGGTGTGGAGAACGTGACGCTCCTGGGCGCGGGCAGCTGGTACTCGGTCGTGCGCTCCTCGCACTTCATCGACCAGACGAGCTCCGCGGGCAAGGTCAACCTCAAGAACTTCGCGGTGATCGGTGAGGTCACCGAGCGCGTCGACAACAACCCGGACAACTTCGTCAACGGCTCACTGGGCCCGAACTCCACCGTCTCCGGCATGTGGATCCAGCACCTGAAGTGCGGCTTCTGGCTGACCGGGAACAACGACAACCTGATCGTCGAGAACAGCCGCATCCTCGACACCACGGCCGACGGCCTCAACCTGAATGGCAATGCGCACGGCGTCCAGGTCCGCGGCAACTTCCTGCGCAACCAGGGCGACGACTCGCTCGCCATGTGGTCGCTGAACGGCGCCGACACCGGCTCCACGTTCGCCGGCAACACCATCTCGCAGCCCAACCTGGCCAACGGCATCGCGATCTACGGCGGCACCGACATCACCGTCAAGGACAACCTTGTCCAGGACACCAACGCGCTGGGCAGCGGCATCGCGATCTCCAACCAGAAGTTCCTCGACCCGTTCTCCCCGCTCGCGGGCACCATCACGGTCTCCGGGAACACCCTCGTGCGCACCGGCGCGATCAACCCCAACTGGGGTCACCCGATGGGCGCGCTGCGCGTCGACGCGTACGACAGCGCCATCGAGGCGACCGTGAACATCACGAACACCACGATCAACGACAGCCCCTACAGCGCCTACGAGTTCGTCTCGGGCAGCGGCACCGGCAAGGCCGTCAAGAACGTGACCGTCGACGGGTCGACCGTGGCCAAGGTCGGCACGGTCGTGGTGCAGGCCGAGACCCCGGGCGCGGTGAAGATCAGCAACCTGAAGGCCACCGGGGTCGGCTCGGCCGGCGTCTACAACTGCCCCTACCCGTCGGGCGCGGGCACCTTCGCGCTCACCGACGGCGGCGGCAACTCCGGCTGGTCGAGCACCTGGAACGACTGCTCGGCCTGGCCCCAGCCCGGCTCCGGCACCACCGACCCCGACCCGGACGTCAATCTCGCCCGGGGCCGCTCGGCGACCGCGACCGGCTCGGCGGACGTGTACACGCCCGGCAAGGCGGTCGACGGCGACGCGAACTCGTACTGGGAGTCGAGCAACAACGCCTTCCCGCAGGCGCTCACCGTCGACCTCGGCTCGGCCCAGGCCGTGCGGCGGGTCGTGCTCAAGCTGCCGCCGGCGACTGCGTGGGGCGCCCGCACCCAGACCCTCTCGGTGCTGGGCAGCACCGACGGATCGTCCTTCGCCACGCGGGCCGCGTCGAAGGACTACCGCTTCGATCCGGCCACCGGCAACACCGTGACCGTCTCCCTGCCCGACACGTCGCCCGCCACCCGCTATCTGCGCGTGCAGGTGACCGCCAACACGGGCTGGCCCGCCGCGCAGCTCAGCGAGGTCGAGGCGTACCTGAAGTGATCCGCCCCCGCATCCCCCACCCCGAGAGGACCACGTCGTGAGACACAGACAGAGAACCCGGCGGCTGACCGCCGTCCTGCTCGGCGCCGCGCTGAGCACGCTCGGGCTGCTGCCCGTCGCCGCCCAGGCGGCGCCGGCGGCGGCCGGCGCGAACCTGGCCCTGAACAAGCCGGTCGAGGCGTCGTCGACCATCCAGAACTACGTCGCGAAGAACGCCGTCGACGGCAGCGCCTCCACCTACTGGGAGGCGAGCGGCAGCCCGTCGACGCTCACGGTGAAGCTCGGCGCCGACGCCGACCTCGACTCGCTCGTGCTGAAGCTGAACCCGGACCCGGCCTGGGCCACCCGCACGCAGAGCATCGAGGTGCTCGGGCGGGCGGCCTCGGCGAGCGCGTTCAGCTCGGTCAAGGCCAAGGCCGACTACACGTTCAACCCGTCGGGCAACCAGAACACCGTGACGATCCCGGTGTCCGGGCGCTACGCCGACGTGCAGGTGAAGATCTCGTCCAACACCGCGGGCTACGGCGGTCAGCTGGCCGAACTGGAGGTGCACGGCACCCCGGCGCCGAACCCCGATCTGACCGTGTCGGGCCTGTCCTGGGATCCCGCGCAGCCCAGCGAGGCCGACACGATCAAGGTGAACACCACGGTGCGCAACACCGGTACGGCGGCCGCCGCGGCGACCACGGTGGACGTGAGCGTCGGCGGGACGGTCGCGGGCAGCGTGGCGGTGCCCGCGCTCGCCGCCGGAGCCTCGGCCACGGTCCCGGTGACCATCGGCAAGCGCGCCGAGGGCAGCTACACGGTGTCGGCGCTCGTAGACCCGACCAACGCGATCAGCGAGCAGGACGAGACCAACAACAGCCGTACCGCGGACAACAAGTTGACGGTCGGTCAGTCTCCGGGCCCTGATCTGGAGGTCACGGGCATCACGTCGAATCCGGCCAGTCCGGCGGTCGGCGCGAGCGTCTCGTTCTCGGTGAAGGTGCACAACCGCGGCACCAGCGCGGTGCCGGCCGGTTCCGTGACCCGCCTGACGGTGGGCACCAGCACGCTCAACGGCACGACGCCCGCCCTCGCCGCGGGCGCGAGCGCCGATGTCGCCCTGACCGGCACCTGGACCGCGGTCAGCGGCGGCGCCACCCTCACCGCGACCGCCGACGCCACCGACACGGTCGCCGAGACGAACGAGAACAACAACGTCCTCGCGCGCTCGATCGTCGTCGGGCGGGGCGCTGCGGTGCCCTACACCGAGTACGAGGCCGAGGACGGCACGTACACGGGCACGCTCCTGACGGCGGACGCCGAGCGCACCTTCGGCCACACGAACTACGCGTCCGAGTCCTCGGGCCGCCAGTCGGTGCGGCTCAACTCGACCGGCCAGTATGTGCAGTTCACCTCCAAGAACTCGACGAACTCCATCGTCGTGCGCAACTCCATCCCGGACGCGGCGGGCGGCGGCGGCCAGGAGAAGACGCTCAGCCTGTACGCGAACGGCACGTTCGTGCAGAAGCTGAACCTGTCCTCCAAGCACAGCTGGCTCTACGGGCACACGGACGACCCCGAGGGCCTGACCAACACCCCCGGCGGTGACGCCCGGCGCCTCTTCGACGAGACGCACGCCCTGCTGTCCCAGACCTATCCGCAGGGCACGACGTTCCGGCTCCAGCGCGACTCCGGTGACGACGCCGCGTACTACATCGTCGACCTGGTCGATCTGGAGCAGGTGGCGCCGCCGACGAGCAAGCCCGCCGAGTGCACCTCGATCACCGCGTACGGCGCGGTGCCGAACGACGGCAACGACGACACGACGGCCATCCAGAAGGCGGTGACCGCGAACCAGAACGGCGACATCGACTGCGTGTGGATCCCGGCGGGACAGTGGCGCCAGGAGCAGAAGATCCTCACCGACGACCCGCTGAACCGCGGCCAGTACAACCAGGTCGGGATCCGTGACGTCACCATCAAGGGCGCCGGCATGTGGCACTCGCAGCTCTACACGCTGACCGCGCCGCAGAACGCGGGCGGCATCAACCATCCGCACGAGGGCAACTTCGGCTTCGACATCGACGACAACACCAAGATCTCCGACATCGCCATCTTCGGCTCGGGCACCATCCGCGGCGGCGACGGCAACGCGGAGGGCGGCGTCGGCCTCAACGGCCGCTTCGGCAAGAACACCAAGATCTCCAACGTCTGGATCGAGCACGCCAACGTCGGCGTCTGGGTGGGCCGCGACTACAGCAACATCCCGGAGCTGTGGGGTCCGGCCGACGGCCTGGAGTTCAGCGGGATGCGCATCCGCGACACGTACGCGGACGGCATCAACTTCTCCAACGGCACCCGCAATTCGAGCGTCTACAACTCGTCGTTCCGCACCACGGGTGACGACGCGCTCGCCGTGTGGGCCAACAAGTACGTGAAGGACACCTCGGTCGACATCGGCCACGACAACGTCTTCCGCAACAACACGGTGCAGCTGCCGTGGCGGGCCAACGGCATCGCGGTGTACGGCGGTTACGGCAACAAGATCGAGAACAACCTCGTGTACGACACCGCGAACTACCCCGGCATCATGCTCGCGACCGACCACGACCCGCTGCCCTTCTCCGGGCAGACGCTGATCGCGAACAACGGCCTGTACCGCACGGGCGGGGCGTTCTGGAACGAGGACCAGGAGTTCGGCGCGATCACCCTGTTCGCGCAGGGGCAGAACATCCCGGGCGTCACCATCCGGGACACCGACATCCAGGACTCTACGTACGACGGCATCCAGTTCAAGACGGGTGGCGGCGCCATGCCGGACGTGAAGATCAGCAATGTGTCGATCTCGAAGTCCGTCAACGGCTCCGGCATCCTCGCCATGAGCGGGGCGCGGGGCAGCGCCACGCTCTCCGGGGTGACGATCAAGGATTCGCGCGACGGTGACGTGCTCGTCGAGCCGGGTTCACAGTTCGTGATCAACGGGAGTGCCACGGCGGCGTCCTCCGTGCCGGGCACCAGACTGGGGAGGTAAGGGGCCCCGGCCCCCGAGCATCGCGTGCGGCCCGGACCCCGCTCCCACGGGGTCCGGGCCGCACGTCGTCCGGCGTAGGACGACTACGCGTTTCCGCTCCCCCGCCGCACCGCGCGGACCAGCCGGTACTACGCCATAACCGGTCATCCGTTCGACAAAGACACCCGGGAGGACGATTCGAGAGGACTGGGGCATATGCCAGAAGCACCACCGCATCGTGTATGGCCAAATGCCTTACGAGGCCAGGCGGCCTGTGCCAGAGTCGTTGGCGGTCCTTCCGTCCGCCTCGGCCGTTCCCGCGCCTGCATCGGAGTTCGTCATGCCGTCCCATGTCTTCGCGGACCGCCCCGCCGGCCAGCCGCCGGAGCGTGGCACCGTCGACGCACTGATCGACCAGACGCGCAGGCTGCTCGACGACGTCGACGCGGTGCGCCGCGACTCCGTCGACGCGGTACCCGACGAGACCGCACCCGAGGCCCGCTGGCAGCGCGCCCTGTACGAGCTGGCGGTCCATCAACTCAGCGACCTGGACAGCCACTTGGCGCAGCTGCGGGACGGCCACCCGGTCCGCGGCGGGGTACCGGCCCCGCGTCCGGCCGCCGACCCGAACCCGGGCCCGCTGCTCACCCCGGTCGGCAGCGCGGACTGGAACCTGCTGACGGACGACGCCGTCTGGTCCGAGGAGCTGTACCGGATCCTCGGCCGCGATCCCGGCTCCCCCGCCCTGACCCTCGACGAACTGTCCGCCGTGGTGCACCCCGACGACCAGCCCAAGCTGACCGCGATGGTCACGGACTGCCTGATCGACGGCAAACCCATAGACGGCGAGTTCCGCGTCGTGCGCCCGGACGACACCGTGCGCACGGTGCACATGATGGGCGAGCCCGTGCTCGACGCGGACGGCTCGACCGCCTCCATGTGGGCGGTCGTGCGTGACGTCAGCGAACTGCGCCGCAGCCAGCGTGCGGTGAGCGAGACCCGTGACTCACTCCAGCGCCAGCGGCACATCGCGCAGACCGAGCACCGGCTCGCGGTCGAGCTGCAGGAAGCCGTGCTACCGCCGTGGCGTGGCTCCCTGCGGCTCCCGCACGGCGGCCCCGGCGGTCTCCACGTGGCGGCCCGCTACCTCCCCTCCGCCGCCGGCACCCCGACCGGCGGCAACTGGTACGACGCACTGGAACTGCCCGACGGCAAGACCCTGCTGACCGTCGGCGACCTCACCGGACAGGGCGTGGCCGTCACCTCCGGCATGGCGATGCTGCTCGGCGCCGTCCGCGGCATGGCCGTGTGCGACACCCCGCCGGCCGACCTCCTCGGCCGCCTCGGTCACCTCCTCGACAACGCCGTACGGCCCTCACTCGGCAGTGCCCTGTGCTGCCGGTACGACCCGGTGAGCCGCACGCTGGCGTGGGCGCAGGCGGGACACCCCGCCCCGCTGCTCTTCCGCGACGGGACGGGACGTGCGCTCACGCCTCCTCGGGGCGTGCTGCTCGGCGCCACCTCCGGCGCGCGGTACGAGCAGGCCGAGGAACAGCTGCGCAGCGGCGATGTACTGCTGCTGCACACCGACGCACTGGTGCCACGACGCGGCGAGAAGGCGGCGGCAGGCCGACTGCTCGCACTGGCACCACGCCTGTCCCGGGCCCGCGACGCACAGGAATGCGTGCGCGTGGTGACCGACGCGTTCGGCTCGGGTGAGCGCGAGGACGACGCCTGTGTGCTCGTCGCCAGGATCGACTCCTGACGCCGTACCGGACGACGCCGTACGAGATTCAGGCCCGCATCCTCTTTCCCGGGCGGCTCGGCAGCGCCAGCTTGATCTCCTGACGCAGGTCCTCGATCTTCGGATAGCCGGCGTACTGGCCGGTGAGCCGGTACATCTCGCGCAGCCGGTCCCAGGTGCGGTGCGAGGAGTTCGCCCCCATCGAGGAGAGCGCGAGCCGCGCGTACCGGTCCGCCTGCTCCGGGTCGTCGGCGATGAAGCACGCCGACGCCATCGACAGATGGTCGAAGATCTTCGACCGGTCCCGGCCGCCCGCCCGCAGCGCGAGCGCTTCCTTGGCATGGTGCTGGGCGATGACGGCGGCGCCCGGCTCGTGCTCGGCGAGGGTGCGATAGGCGAGGGCCTGCATACCGTGCAGGTCCGCCTCGTCGAACATCTGCATCCAGGTCGGCGGCGCCACGTCACCCTTGTCGGAGACGAAGAGGTCCTCCGCCTGCCCGAGGGTGCGCCGCATCGCCTGCCCCTTGCCCAGGGAGGCCTGGGCCCAGGCCTCGATGGTGTAGAGCATCGCCTTGGTGCGGGGCAGCACCTGGTCGCCCGAGCCGGACTTGGCGAGCTTCATCAGGTCGAGCGCCTCGTCGGGCGCGCCGAGATGGATCTTCTGGCGGGCGGCCCTGGACAGGGCCTCGCCGGCGCGTGGCCGGTCGCCGCCCTCGCGCGCGGCGTGCGCGGCGATGACGAAGTACTTCTGGGCCGTGGGTTCCAGGCCGACGTCGTGGGACATCCAGCCCGCGAGGACGGCGAGATTGGCGGCGACGCCCCACAGGCGCCGCTGGAGATGGTCGGGATGGCGGTACGAGAGCATTCCGCCGACTTCGTTGAGCTGGCCCACGACTGCCTTGCGCTGCAACCCGCCGCCGCGGGAGGCGTCCCAGGCCCGGAACACCTCGACCGAGCGCTCCAGTTCCTCGATCTCCTGCGACCCGATGGGGGCGGCCTCGTAGCGGTCGAACCCGGCGGAGTCGGCTGTGCCTGTGGCGGAGAGGGGATCGGAGGTCCGGGGAGCGTCGGCCGCGAGGGCCGGGTCGGTGTGCAGCCAGTCGTGCATGGCGCTGCTGAGTGCGGATCCTGCGGCGAGCGCGGCACCCGCGCCCACCAAGCCGCGTCGGTTGAGCATGAGGTCCATTCCCGTGAATTCGGTGAGGACCGCAGCAGTCCGCTCGGGCGCCCACGGCACTCCGTCGGGGCCCTGTTGTTCCAGGCCTCCGGCGCCCTGCCGTTTCCCCGTGCGCCCGTGTCGGACAAGACCGAGATCCTCGATGGTCACGACACGGCCGAGTCGCTCGGTGAACAGCGCCGCCAGCACCCGCGGTACCGGATCGCGCGGGATCTCTCCCATGTCGATCCAACGCCGCACCCGCGAGGTGTCCGTCGCCAGCTGGGGGTGGCCCATGGCCGCCGCCTGCCGGTTGACGAGTCGCGCGAGCTCGCCCTTGGACCAGCCGGCCAGGCCGAACAGGTCGTTCAGACGGGTGTTGGGTTGTCCGCTCACTTCAAGCCCCCAGGTTCTCGGCTGAAGTTGACAGTAGCCCTCTGTCAGTTGCTGAGCGACTATTCGCCACGGTTCGCCAGGGTGCGCCAGCTGTTGTGCTCCTGTGCCCCGGGTGTCAGGTAGGAATGCGCCACCCCGACCCGGTCGTCGCAGGGCATTCCCCAGGGTGTTACCGAACTCGACCGGGCCGGGAGGCGCAGCAACTGATCGGCACACGAAGGGATCTGTATCTCCTATGTACGCAGCATCGTCCTCCGTGTCCGCCCCGCCCCGGCCGCTGCGCTCCGCCCGCCCGGTGACCGGCGGCGGCCCGTACCTCGACCCCGCGCGACCGGGGTCCACGGCGCTCGGTGGCGTCGGCCGGACCCGGCGTGTCCCGGGGCTCGGCACGCAACCGCTCAGCGGGAGACTCGACTTGTCCGGCCCTCAGGGCGCCCAGCTGCGCACGGCCATCGCCGCGGTGCACCGGATCTGCCCGGAGTTCCATCCGGTGCAGGTGCTGCGCCGCAGCCCGCGGTCCGTGCTCCTCGTCGGTACGACTGGGCGCAGCACCGCCGTCGCGAAATGTTTACTGGACCACTCCCCCGTGTGGGCGGAGCGGGTCCGGCACGAGATAGCCGCCTACCGCTCGTTCGTCCGGCACCGGCCACCCGTGCGGGTGCCGCGCCTGATCGCGGCGGACCCGGACAACGGGACGCTGGTGATCGAGCGGATGCCCGGCCGGGTGGCGGCCCTCCAGCGTCACCCCGCCGAGGCCCCGCCCCGGGCGGACATCAGGGCGGCGCTCGGCGCCGTCTGCCGGCTCAACCAGTGGCGGCCCCCAGCGGGCACCTTCGACGCGCCGCTGGACTACGCGGAGCGGATCAACCGGTTCCACGATCTGGGTCTGCTGACCGACCGTGACATGGGTGATCTGCAGAAGCTGCTGCACGGCATCGCGCACACCTCGGGCCGCGGTTCGATGGGCCAGTTCTGTCACGGCGACGCCCTGCTGTCGAACATCCTGCTCTCCCCCGCGGGCCCGGTGCTCGTGGACTGGGAGCACGCGGGCTGGTACCTGCCGGGGTACGACCTGGCGACGCTGTGGGCGGTGCTCGGCGACGCGCCGGTGGCCCGCCGTCAGATCAGTCAGCTCGCGCAGTCCGGCGGCCCGGCCTCCCGCGACGCGTTCCTGGTCAACTTGATGCTCGTCCTGACCCGCGAGATCCGTACCTACGAGACGGTCGTGCAGCGTTCCATGCACGACCAGGCCCCGGCGGCACCGGTACAGCCCGGTCAGTCCACCCCGGGTGCCGTACCGACCGGCGAGGAGCAGCGGCTGTTGCTGCGCCGTCTGCACGACGACTGCAACATGGCCCGCAAGGCGGTGCGGGCGGCCGTCGGCACTCGCTGACCGAGACGAAGATCCGTGGTACGCCGGGGTGGAGGATGGCGTACCGCGGATCTTCCCGTTGTCCGCGGAGACGGCCCGCTTCCAACTCCTCCGCTCCCGGCTTCCGTTGGCGCACATTGGTCCACACCACTGACGCGCCGCAGGCGGCCGCACCACCGCGCCGGAAACCCCCGCACACGCGTGCTGACATGGGAAATCCCGCGAATCTCCGTTGCCGGTCCGATCATTGACGGATCGTCGGTGAGCCGATACCACTGACGTCGATCGGCCCGCACGCACGCGCACCGTCCCGAGATTCGTCGGTCCCTGGAGGCTCCGTTGCAACGAACCCCGCGTACCCCCACTGGCAGAGGTCCCGGCAGCACGCGCGCCCGGGCCGTGGGCACCCTCGCGACCGGGGCCCTGCTGCTCCCCCTGCTCGGCGCGGCCCCTCCCCAGGCGACGGCGGCCGCCCCGTCGGCCCTGCTGCAGCACGCCTTCGCGTCGGCGTCGTCCGAGTACAAGGTGCCGCAGAGCGTGCTCCTCGGTGTCTCCTACCTGCAGTCGCGGTGGGACGCGCACAGTGGCGCGCCCAGCGTCAGCGGCGGCTACGGTCCGATGCACCTGACGGACGCGCGCACCGCCATCGCGAACACGGTGGCGTACGACCACGCGGAGGGCGACGCGCGCGGCGACGACTCACGTAACGCGCTGAAGGCCGGCCCGGCGTCCCGGTCGGTCCCCACCGAGGCGCAGCTCCCGGCCCGGCTCAAGACGCTGGTGCGCGCCGCCGACCTGACCGGTATCCCGGCGGGCGACCTGCGCTCCGACCCGGCGGCGAACGTGCGCGGTGGCGCGGCCCTGCTCGCCGCCGCCCAGAGGCAGCTCGGCAAGCCGCTCAGCGCCGACCCCGCCGACTGGTACGGCGCGATCGCGACGTTCGCCGGCTCCGACGACACGGCGACCGCGGCCACGTACGCCAATGACGTCTTCGCGGTGATCCACGACGGTGAGCAGCGCACCACGGACGGGGGCCAGCAGGTGACCCTGGCGGCCGACCGGTCCGCGCGGCCGCAGGCGGCGCAGCTCAGGTCGATGGGCCTGAAGAAGACGGACACCTCCGGCACCGAGTGCCCGAAGACGGTGTCGTGCGAGTGGATCCCGGCGCCGTACGAGGAGTTCGGCGACGGCGACTACGGCAACCACGACCTGGCGGACCGGCCGAACGACCAGAGCATCGACTACATCGTCATCCACGACACGGAGGCGACGTGGGAGGAGACGCTCAAGCTGGTCCAGGACCCGACCTATCTGGCCTGGCACTACTCGCTGCGCTCCACGGACGGCCACATCGTGCAGTCCATCAAGGCGAAGGACGTCGGCTGGCACGCGGGCAACTGGTACGTGAACGCGAAGTCGATCGGCCTGGAGCACGAGGGTTTCCTCGCGCAGCCCGACTCCTGGTACACGGAGGAGATGTACCGCTCGTCGGCGCGTCTGGTGTCGTACCTGTCGAAGAAGTACGACATCCCGCTGGACCGGCAGCACATCCTCGGCCATGACACGGTGCCGGGTCCGACGACCTCCACCATCCCGTCGATGCACACGGACCCGGGTCCGTACTGGGACTGGGCGCACTACTTCCAGCTGATGGGCAAGCCGTTCCACCCGACGGCAGGGGAGCGCGGCGGTGTGGTCACCATCGACCCGCAGTTCGCGACGAACAAGCCGGAGTTCACGGGCTGCGAGAAGGCGGGCGAGGCGTGCGCCGCGCACGGTTCGAGCGCGGTGCGGCTGTACACGGCGCCGAGTGAGGACGCCCCGCTGGTCAAGGACATCGGGCTGCGGCCGGGCGGCCAGGACTCCACGATCGACGTGAACGACATGGCGTCGCGGGTCTCGACGGGCCAGCAGTACGCGGTCGCGGAGCGCAAGGGCGACTGGACGGCGATCTGGTACCTGGGCCAGAAGGCCTGGTTCAAGAACGCGAAGAAGCAGCCGACTGCCGTGAACGCCAAGGGACTTGTCGTCGAGCCGAAGTCCGGCGCGGCGTCGGTCCCGGTGTACGGGCGGGCCTACCCGGAGAAGGAGGCCTATCCGGCGGGGATGACTCCGCAGGCGGTCTCTCCTCTGTCGTACACGCTTCTCGCGGGCCAGCGTTATGTGATCGGCGGGAAGACGACGGGCGAGTACTTCTACTCCCCCACCTTCGACACGTCGACGCACCAGGTGGTCAAGGGCAAGGACGTGTACTACGAGATCCAGTTCGGGCACCGCGTCGCGTATGTGCGGGCGGCGGATGTGCGGGTGGTGCCGTCCACGGTGAAGTGACGGCCGTGTGCGGGTGACAAGTGGGGCCCGGGTCCGCGTGTGCGGTCCCGGGCCCTTGTCGTTCGCGGGCGCTCAGCCCTGCTGGAACAGCTCCGCGGGCAGCGGCTTGAGCAGCGCGTACAGGTCGTCGGTGATCGGGCGGTCCCAGGACGCGATGGTCACCAGGACACCGTCGCTGCGGTCGAACTGGACGCAGGAGATCCGCGTCTCGGAGAGCTTGAGGCGGCGCACGATGAGGAGGTTGTCGCCCTGCATCACCGGGACGTCCTCGACGCCGGTGACGGTGACCTCCTCGTCGTTCTCCAGCGCGATGAGCAGCTGGGCGACCTCGAAGGGGATCTCGCCCTCGGCGACCTCGCGGGCCGGGGAGCCCTCCGGCAGGTTGCCGATCACCATCGCGGGGCCGCGGCCGCCGAACAGGTCGTAGCGCAGGAACACGCCCTGGCAGGTTCCGTCGGGCGCGGGCAGCAGGCCCGCGCCGAGGTTGCCCGGCCAGTCGCCCGGGTCCATGGCCAGGACATCGAAGTCGGGGCCCGCGGGGGTCGCTGCTCGGCGGCGGAGGAAGGACATGCGGCCCATGGTACGTCGCCCCGGCGCCTTCTCCCGCTTCGGGGCTCTCCCACTGTGGGCCGACGCGGGGCTATGTGCCGAGCGCCGCGGCGAGCCCCGCCTGATCCGTTCCTACTTTCCGGTACACGGCGGACAGCAGCCGCACCACGTCCGTCTCCGCCAGGTGCAGCTCGGCGGCGGTCTGGGCCGGGTACAGGCCGCGCACCGCGCAGGCAGCGGCGGCCCGCTCGCGCGTGGTGAGGGCGTCGGTGGCGGCGCCGCGCAGCGGCCGGGGCCGCAGCCCGGCGGCGGCGAGCTCGTCCCTGGCGCGCTCCACGAGGCCGTCGGCGCCGCAGCCGGCCGCGGTCTCCAGGCCCCGGTACAGATGGTCCGCGGCGTCCTTGGCATGTCCGCTGCGGCGAGCCTCGGCGCCGAGGTCGACGAGCGAACAGGCCAGTTCGTAGCCGGCCGGTGAGCGTTCCAGATGGGCGACGGACTCCTCCAGGAGTTTGCCGCGGGCCGCGCGCGGCGAGACGGCGGCGGCGGTCCGCAGGGCCTGTCCGATCGCGGAGGGGGCGCCGAAGTGCCGGGCCCGGTCGACGGCGTCGTGGGCGAGGGCGAGCGCCCGCTCGGGGGCCTCGTGCGCCTCGGCGCGGGCGAGGTGGAGCTGCCAGGGGCACCAGCCCGGGTTGCGCATGCCGCGCGGGTCCAGGCGGCGCCCGGCCGCGCCCAGCTCCGCCGCGGCTTCCTTGGTGCGGCCGAGCGCGAGCAGCAGTTCGCCGTAGACGGTCTGCGCGTCGGGGAAGACGACGGCGGCGGGGAACGGCGGTCCGAAGCCGTGGGTGTGCGCGGCCTCCT
Source organism: Streptomyces sp. NPDC057694 (assembly GCF_042799415.1). NCBI lineage: Bacteria > Bacillati > Actinomycetota > Actinomycetes > Kitasatosporales > Streptomycetaceae > Streptomyces > Streptomyces sp. NPDC057694. The sequence continues at coordinate 83,737 of NZ_JBHVIX010000017.1, read as the reverse complement.
CGGCCTCCGCGATGCGGCCGCGGGCGAGCAGGACCTCGACGAGGGTGCCGCTGGCGTACCAGTGGGCGGGGGTGCCGGGTCCGACGCGCCGGGCCAGTCGCAGGCCGGCGCGGACGAAGTCCTCGGCCTCGGCGAGCCGGCCGCGGCGGTGGCGTACGTACGCGAGCAGGGTGTACGCGAAGGAGAGGTGGGCGCCGTGCCAGCCCGCCCGTTCGAAGTCGGCGATGCCGTCGACGAAGAGTTCCTCGGTGCGGCCGGGCCGGTCGGCGTACATGAACGCCATGGCCACCAGGACGGGCACCTCGAAGCCGCGGTCGTCGTCGGCGGCCCAGCACAGGCCGCCCTCCAGGGCGCGCTCGGCGTGCCGCAGGACGACGTCGACGGGTTCGCCGCGCAGGGTGGCGTCCCAGGTGCGCAGCCCAATGATGTAGCGCTCGGTGAGATCGCGGCCGGTGAGCCGGTCGGCGAGTCGGGCCAGGCGCCGGGAGCGGGCCGGTGAGTCGGGTTCGTCGGCGCGGAAGGCGTCCCACATGAACTGTTCGGCCTGCATGCGCAGGCGGACGCGGGCGTCGCCGGTGGTGCGGATCTCGCGGGCGAGGATCTCCGACGCCTCGGCGAGCCGGTCGCTGTGGGCGAGGACCTGGGAGAGGCGGTAGACGATGCCGTGGCGCAGGGCCGGGTCGGTGACCGTCTCCTCCAGGGCGGCGCGCAGGTGGTTGACGGTGGTGGCGGGCTCGGTGAGCAGGGAGGCGCTGCCGAGTTCGTAGAGGACGGCGGCGCGGTCCTCGAAGGGCGGGGGTTCGCGCAGGGCGCGGGCGAGATAGCGGCGGGCGGCGTCGGGGGCTCCGGCGCGGACGGTCTCGCGGGCGGCGGCGCGCAGCTGCCGCACCACCCAGCCGTCGCCGTCGGGGTGGGTCTCCAGCAGGTGGCGGGCGGCGGCGGACGGGCCGAGCCCGGCGTTGAGGACGGTCCAGGCGGCCTGGCCGTGCAGGGCGACGCGGACGCCGCCGGGGATGGCGCGGTAGACGGCGGTGGCGATGAGCGGGTGGACGAATTCGAGGGTGCCCTCCGCGGTGACCTCGCCGGTGAGGATGCGGGCGGCGCGCAGCCGGTCGGCGGCGTCGGCGGCCTCTTCGGCGCCGAGACCGGCGACGCCCGCGGCCAGCTCGGGGGATGTCTCGGTGCCGAGGACCGCGCAGGCCCAGGCGAAGCGGACGGTGGAGGCGCCGAGGCGTTCGAGGCGGGCGACGAGGCCGCTGCCCTTGACGGCGGCGGCGAGGTCGCGCAGCAGGTGGGCGCCGCTCTCGGTCGGCGCGAGGCCGCGGTCGTGCACCTTGGCGGTCAGCTCGACGGCCTCGAAGGGGTTGCCTGCCGTGACGGCCCAGCACTCGCGGCAGAACACGTCGTCGGCGTGGGCGCCGAGGGATTCGCGCACCAGGCGGGCGATGGCGGGCGCGCTGAGCGGTTCGAGGCCGAGCGGGCGCTGTCCGCTGCGGCCCGGGAGGCCGCGCAGTGCCTCGCCGTGCCCCGGCAGTTCCTCGGGCCGGTAGGCGACGACCATCAGCAGCGGCAGTTCCTCGGCGCGCGGTGCGAAGGCGGCGAGCCAGCTGAGGGACTCCGGGTCGGCCCAGTGGGCGTCGTCCAGGACGAGGACCATGGGCGCGCGCTGCACGGCGAGGTGGGTGAGGACCCAGTCGAGGCCGTCGCGCAGGCCCTGCGGGTCGGGCGGGGCACCGTCGGAGTCGGCGCACAGGCCGAGCGCGGGGCCCACGATGGCGTACCAGCTGCCCAGCCTGGCGCGTAGCTCCGACTCGGGCAGCGCGGCGAGCTGCGGCTGGATCAGCTGGCGTGCGACGTGGAAGGCGACGCGCTGTTCCTGGTCTCCGCCGCGGGCGTACAGGACGGTGCAGCCCCGGCCGGCGGCGCGCCTGCGCACCTCGGCGAGCAGGGTCGTCTTGCCGAGTCCGGCCGGCGCGGCGACGGCGAGCAGCGCGCCGTGCGGCCGCTCGGGCGGATCGCCGCCGTCCGGTGTCCCGGTCAGCTCGCCGAGCGCCTCGTCGACAGCGGCGAGTTCGCTCTCACGCTCGAACAACGTCCCTCGTCCTGTACCGCCCCGGCCAGCACGCAGCGCCATGACGCACCCCCTCCCGCGGTGGTGCTCCGGCGCGGGGAGCCGGTACGCGCCGCGGGTTCCAGGCACCTCAGCGTACGCCGACGCGGTCCGGCGGGGGCCGTTCTCGTGGGACCCGCCGGGCAGGCCCAGAAGGTCGCTGTCGGCGGTCGCGCCTAGGATGGTCGATCAGCATCGCGGGAGGGGAGAGCCCATGGACAATCTGCGTCAACTGCTGCGTGGCCTGGAGGTGTTCGCGGGTGAGTTGCCCGTGTTCGATCCGGTCGCGACGCCGGAGACTCCGCACGAGCTGTTCGCCGACTGGCTGCTGGGCGCGGTGGAGGCGGGTGTGCGCGAGCCGCACGCGATGACGCTGTCGACCGCCGGGGAGGACGGGAACCCGCAGGCGCGGGTGCTGATCCTCAAGGCGGTGACGGCCGGGGGCTGGCAGTTCGCGTCGGACGGCGGCAGCGTCAAGGCCCGCGATCTCGCGGAGCGTCCGTACGCGGCGCTCACGTTCTACTGGCCGTCGCTGGCCCGCCAGGTGCGGGTGCGCGGCCCTGTGGTGCGGGAGCCCGCCGACGCGGGGGCCGCCGACTTCCGGGCGCGGTCCGAGGCGGCGCGGGCGGAGGCGCTGCTCGGCCGTCAGTCGCGGCCGCTGGACTCGCTCGGGGAACGGGACGCGGCGGTGCGGGAGTCGCGGGAGCGGCTGGCCCGGGAACCCGGCCTGGTGGCGCCGGGCTGGGCGCTGCACACGGTGTGTCCCGAGACGGTCGAGTTCTGGCAGGGCGACAAGGACCGGCGGCACACCCGGCTCACGTATCTGAGCGCCGGCGGCGACGGCGGCTGGCGCAAGCAGTTGCTGTGGCCGTGACGCGGGACGCCGGCACGCTGAACTATTGGCGTGCGGGGCTGGACGACGTACCCGACGAGGTGTGGTCGCACCCCGGGCCCGAGGTACTGCTGCTGTGCGACAACCGGCTCACGCGGGTCCCGGCCCGGATCGGCGCGCTGACCGCGCTGCACACCCTCGACCTCGGTCACAACCGGCTCGCCTCGGTACCGGCGGAGATCGGCGACCTCACGGGCCTGACCCGGTTTCTGTATCTGCACGACAACCGGCTGACGGCCCTGCCCGACCGTCTCGGTGCGCTGACCCGGCTCGCCTATCTCAACGTCGGTGAGAACCTGCTGACCGCGCTGCCGGAGACGCTCGGCGCGATGACGGGTCTGGTGGAACTGCGGGCGCAGGACAATCGGCTCGGGCGGCTGCCCGACGGGCTCGGCCGGCTCACCGCGCTGCGCGAGCTGTGGCTGCGCGGCAATCGGCTGACGGGCCTGCCCGATTCCGTACGGGACCTGCGCGAGCTGCGGGAGGTGGAGCTGCGGGACAACGCGCTGGAGACGGTCCCCGAGTCGCTGCGCGGGCTGCCCCGGCTGCGCCGTCTGGATCTGCGCGGCAACCGCCTGTCGGAGCTGCCCGGCTGGGTGGCCGAGCTGCCGTCCCTGGAGAAGCTCGACCTCCGGTGGACCGACGTCGGCGTTCCGCCCGGCCTGCTCGACGAGCTGACCGGGCGGGGCTGCGTGACCCTGCGGTAGAGGCTCAGTCCTCAGGCGCGGGCGGGACCACGGCGACCGGGCTCTTCGCGTGCAGCAGCACGGCGTGCGTCACCGAGCCGAGCATCGGCGCGGGACGGGTGAAGCGTCGGCGGTGCCGGCCGACGACGACCAGGGCGGCGTCCTCGGAGTTGTCGACGAGCTGACCCGCGGCGTCCCCCGGAGCGACCTGAATCTCAACCTCGACTTTAGGGTGAGAGTCGAGGAGTGGTGCGACGGCCTGCCGGGCCAGTGCGAGCGTCTCCTTCTCGACGGCTTCCTGCTCCTGACCAGTCAGGGCGAAGTCGCCGTACGCGGTCCAGGCGAGCACCGGCCACGCGTACGCGGCGACGACGCGGACCGGCGCGCCCGTCCGTGCGGCGTGGTCGAGCGCGAAGGCGAGCGTCGTCCCGTCCGGGTCGTCCGGCTGCAGGCCGACGACCACCCGCTGCGCCGTGGCCTCATGGGCGCGCACGACCACCACGGGGCAGGCGGCGTCGCGGGCGACGGCCACCCCGTTCGAACCGAGCAGCAGGCTGGCGAAGCCGCCGCGGCCGCGCGAGCCGAGCACGAGGAGCTGCGCCTCGCCGCCGAGCTCCGGCAGCACCGCCGCGGGTACGCCCTCCAGGCAGACGAACTCCACCGGCGGCAGCCCCGAACGCCCTTCGAGCTGCTTGCGCACCTCGGCGATGACGGCGTCGTCGGCCGGTTCCTCCGGCCCGGCCACGAGGACGGCGGGCTGGAGCAGGGGTGCGTACTGGCGGACGTGCACGACGCGCAGGGTGGCGCCGCGCCGGGTCGTCTCGGCGAGCGCCCACTCCAGGGCCGCGCGACTGTCGTCGGACCCGTCGACCGCGACGACGACGGGAAGGTTCTGCGACTCGGGCGTGCTCATGGATCAATGCCTCCGACACCGGGCACGCTGGCCGTGCCCTCGTTGACCGGCTCTTCCTGTGTTCTTGTGGCCAGGCTCGCGCACACAAGAGCCACAGGACAGGGCCGAAAGTCACGTGTCGGAAGCGGAGCGGGACTTCTCCGCCCGGGGCCTACGTCAGATCGAACTCGCCCTCACGGGCCCCGAGCACGAACGCGCCCCACTCGGCGGGAGTGAAGATCAGCGACGGGCTCTGCGGGCTGCCGCTGTTGCGCATCGCGATGAAGCCCTCGATGAAGGCGATCTGGACATCGCCCCGTCCCCTGCTGCTGGAGCGCCAGTCCGCTTTGCTCAGATCAAGGTTCGGCTTCTCCCATCCCGCGAGCGGGTGCTGGTCGATGGTGCTCTCGGCCACGTCCGTGCTCCTCCCGGTTCGTCGTCCGTGCGTCAGCCTAGCGATCGGCCGGTGCCGCGCACAGGCCACGAAAGGGGCCGAAGGTCAGTGAGTGGGCGGCTCCGCGCCGACCAGCCACATGGAGAAGAACTGCGAGCCGCCGCCGTAGGCGTGGCCGAGCACCTTCCGCGCCCCTTCCACCTGGTGTTCTCCCGCCTGTCCCCGTACCTGGAGAGCGGCTTCGGCGAACCGGATCATTCCGGAGGCGCCGATCGGATTCGTGGAGAGGACTCCGCCCGACATGTTGACGGGGAGGTCCCCGTCGAGTTCCGTGACGCCTGATTCGGTGAGCTTCCAGCCCTCCCCCTCCTCCGCGAATCCCAGGTTCTCCAGCCACATCGGCTCGTACCAGGAGAACGGCACGTACATCTCGACGGCGTCGATCTCCCGGCGCGGGTCGGTGATCCCGGCCTGCCGGTACACGTCGGCTGCGCAGTCCTTTCCGGCCTGCGGCGACACGAAGTCCTTGCCCGCGAAGAGCGTCGGCTCGCTGCGCATCGCCCCGCCGAGCATCCACGCGGGAGGCTTGGGCGAGCGGGCCGCGCCCGCCCGGTCGGTGAGGATCATCGCGCAGGCGCCGTCGGACGACGGGCAGGTCTCGGAGTAGCGGATGGGGTCCCACAGCATGGGTGAGGCCTGGACCTTCTCCAGGGTGATGTCGTGCTCGTGGAGGTGGGCGTACGGGTTCTTCAGGGCGTTGCGGCGGTCCTTGTACGCGACGAGCGAACCGACGCCGTCGGGTGCGCCGGTGCGCCGCATGTAGGCGCGCACGTGCGGGGCGAAGAAGCCGCCGGCTCCGGCGAGCAGCGGCTGCTGGAACGGGACGGGCAGCGAGAGGCCCCACATCGCGTTGGATTCCGACTGCTTTTCGAAGGCGAGGGTGAGGACGGTGCCGTGGACGCGGCCCGCGACGAGGTTGGAGGCGACGAGTGCCGTGGAGCCGCCGACCGAGCCGGCGGTGTGCACGCGCAGCATGGGTTTGCCGACGGCGCCGAGGGCGTCGGCGAGGTAGAGCTCCGGCATCATGACGCCCTCGAAGAAGTCGGGCGCCTTGCCGATGACGACGGCGTCGATGTCGGCCCAGGTCAACTCGGCGTCGGCGAGGGCGGCTCGGGCGGCCTCGCGGACGAGTCCGGCGATGGAGACGTCGCGGCGGGCGGCGACGTGCTTGGTCTGGCCGATGCCGACGACCGCCACCGGTTCCTTGTTGGTCATCGGTTCTCCCCCTCTGACGCTGCTGCAGATCCTTCGGACAATTCTTCGGACGCTTCTTCGGACGCTTCGAGTACGGCGACCAGGTTCTGCTGGAGGCAGGGCCCGGAGGTGGCGTGGCCGAGCGCGCGGCGGGACTCGCCGCGGTGGATGCGGGCGGCGGCCTCGCCGATGCGGATGAGTCCGGCGGCCATCATCGGGTTGGCGGCGAGCGCGCCGCCGGACGGATTGACGCTGACGTCATCACCCAGTCGCAGGGCCTTCCTCAGCACGACCTCCTGGGAGGTGAAGGGGGCGTGCAACTCGGCGGTGTCGATGGGCCGTTCGAAGGCTCCGGCGTGCTCGGCGGCGAGCCGCGCGGAGGGCGAGTCGGTGAGGTCGCGCACGCCGAGGCTGTGTGCCTCGATGCGGTGGTCGATGCCGCGGATCCAGGCGGGCCGCTCGCACAGTTCGCGGGCGCGGTCGCCGGCGGCGAGGATCACGGCGGCGGCGCCGTCGCCGATCGGCGGGCAGTCGCCGGTGCGCAGCGGATTTACGACGTAATCGCCGTGCGGGACGTCGGGGCCGCGCAGCTGGGCGTGCGGGTTGTCCGCGGCGGCCGTGCGGCTGCGGGCGGCGACCCCGGCGAGGGCGCCCTCGTCGGTCTCCCCCGCGTCGATGAGGGACTGGGCCTGGAGTGCGGCGAGCGCGACGGCGTCGGGCCACAGCGGGGCGACGTAGTACGGGTCGAGCTGTCGGGTGAGCACGTCGCGGACGCTGCCGGGGGACGACTTCCCGTACGAGTAGACGAGCGCGGTGTCGGCCTCCCCGGTCAGCAGCTTCGTCCATGCCTCGTACAGCGCCCACGCGCCGTCCATCTCCACGTGCGACTCGGAGATCGGCGGCCAGGCGCCGACCCCGTCGAGGGCCATGGTGAAGGAGAAGGCGCGACCCGCCAGGTAGTCGGAGGAGCCGGAGCAGGTGAAGCCGATGTCGGCGGTCTTCAGGCCGGTCGTGGCGAGCACCTCGTGCAGGACGGGCATCAGCATCTCCACCTCCGACATCTCGTCGGTGGTGCGCAGGTGGTCGCTCTGGGCGAAGGCGACGACGGCGATGTCCCGGATCGGCGGCCGCATCTAGATCAGCTCCTTGTACGTGTCGTAGTCGGCGTCGGGTTCGCCGGTCGGCCGGTAGTGGTCGGGGTAGCGCCCGCCCTCGCTCCAGACGGGTTCGACGCGCAGGCCCATGCGGACCTGGTCGTAGGGGATGCCGGCGATGCGGCCGTGCAGGGCGAGGTCGGCGCCGTCGAGCGCGATGTGCGCGTAGACGTAGGGCAGTTCGATGTCGAGGTTCTTCGCCTTGACGTTGACGATGCAGTACGTGGTGACGGTGCCGGCCGGGCCGACCTCGACCTGGTCGGTGGTGGCGACGCCGCAGGTGGGGCAGGCGCCGCGGGGCGGGACGTACACCTTGTGGCAGGAGGGGCAGCGTTCGCCGACGGTGCGGTTGTCGGCGAGGGCGTTGATGTAGCGGCTCTGGGCGCCGCCCGGGCTGTAGGTGTAGTCGAGACGTGCCTCGGCGACGATGCCGGTGACCGGGGCCTCGTCGAACGTGCCGGTGTGCGGTGCGGGCGGGTTCGGTCCGGGCTGTCCGTCGTACGGTTCGAAGCAGGCGATGTCGGTGATGGCGCCGGTGCGGTCCGCCGCCCAGCGGACGCGGACCCGCATGCCGGTGTGCACGGTGTCCGGGCCGGGGGCGTCGAGGGCGTGGAGGAGTGCGGTGTCGGCGCCGTCGAGTTTCACCAGGATCCAGGCGAACGGGGTGTCGAGCGGCTGGCCGCGGCGGGGTTCGGGGTTCCAGGCCCAGGTGGTGACGGTGCCGGTGTCCGCGACTTCGACCAGGTCGCGGAGTTCGTCGGCGGTGACCGGGTCGTACTCGACGGGCGGGACGAGGGTGCGGCCGTCGGTGGTGCGGACGCCGAGTACCGTGCGGTGGCGCAGGCCGGTGAGGAAGGCGCTCTGGACGGGGCCCAGGGAGCGGGTGAAGGGGAACTCCACGACCAAGGGTGCGCGGAGAACCTCCGGTTGGGGCGCGGTTGTCATCGGGGCTCCTCTTTGGTGCGGGTGTCTTTTTTTGGGGGGGTGCTGCTTCGTCGCCGGGTGCCGGTCGCGTCGTGGCTGAGCGCGCAGTTCCCCGCGCCCCTGAAGCGAGCTGCGCTCGCCCTTGTGGTCGGGTGCGGGTTGCGTCGTGGCTGAGCGCGCAGTTCCCCGCGCCCCTGAGGCGTGCGCTTCGCGCTGCCTCCTCTGATGAGATGGCGCACGCAGTGCGCATCTCAGGGGCGCGGGGAACTGCGCGACCAGCCCCCGCCGGGCCGGCACCCGGCGACGAGGCCTCACTCCCGGCGGAACTGCGGCGAGCGTTTCTCGGCGAACGCCCTCGCGCCCTCCTTGGCGTCGGCGGTGTCGAAGATCGGCCAGCCGCGCTTCAACTCGGCGGCGAGACCGTCGGATTCGGTCATCTCGGCGGTCTCGTACACGGACGCCTTGACGGCCTCCACGGCGAGTGGCCCGCACGCGTTGATCTGCTCGGCGATGCCCAGTGCGACGTCCAGCGCGGTGCCGTCGGGAACGACCCGCCCGACGAGCCCGATCGCGGCGGCCTCGGGCGCCGGATAGGCCCGCCCGGTGAGCAGCATCTCCAGGGCGTGGGTACGGGCCACCTGTCGCGGCAGCCGCACCGTCGACCCCCCGATGGGAAACAGCCCGCGCTTGACCTCGAAGAGCCCGAACGTCGCGGACTCGCCGGCGACTCTGATGTCCGTGCCTTGCAGGATCTCGGTGCCGCCCGCCACGCAGTACCCCTCGACGGCGGCGATCACGGGTTTGCGCGGCCGGTGATGGCGCAGCATCGCCTTCCAGTGCAGGTCGGGGTCGGCCTTGAGCCGGTCGCGGTACTGCTCGCCCTCCATGCCCTTGCCCGCGAGGGCCTTGAGGTCCATACCGGCGCAGAACGAGCCGCCCGCGCCGGTCAGCACGACCGAGCGGACGGTGTCGTCGGCGTCGGCCTCCAGCCAGCCGTCGTAGAGGCCGACGAGCATCGGCAGGGAGAGCGCGTTCTTGGCCTCGGGCCGGTTGAGCGTGAGGACGAGCGTCGCGCCTTCGCGCCGCACGTCGAGATGTTCGGTCCCACCCATGGGTGTCCTCCAGTCGGCCGGAGCTCGGACCTGGAACAGGTTGCAGGAGGGGACCGACCAGTTCAAGAGTTTTCTGACAGTCAGTCAGATTTCTTGTGCGGGGACCCTTCCGCCTTGCATCCCGGTCTGTTCTGATGACGGCCACACGAGATGCGGCCTGGGTCAGGAGGAGCGGTGGAGTACAACCTTGCCGACCTGTTCGAGTCGGTCGTCGACGTGGTCCCGGACCGCGAGGCGCTCGTCTATGTCGACCACCCCGGTACGGGTGCGGAACGCAGGCTGACGTACGCGCAGTTGGACACGGCGGCCAACCGCGTCGCCCACCATCTGATCGACAGCGGCATCCGGCCGGGCGAGCATCTGGGCCTGCACCTCTACAACGGCATCGAGTATCTGCAGACCGTCCTCGGCTGCCTCAAGGCGCGAGTGGTCCCCGTCAACGTGAACTACCGCTACGTGGAGGAGGAGTTGGTCTACCTCTACCGCGACGCGGATCTGGCGGCTCTGGTCTTCGACGCCGAGTTCACCGAGCGGGTGGCGGCCGCGCTGCCCCGCACGGAGAAGCTGCGGCATCTGGTGCGGGTGGGCACTCCGCCGCCGGACGCGCCGCCGCTCAAGGCCGTCGACTTCACGGAGGCGGAGGGCACGGCGTCGCCGGAGCGCGGGTTCGCGGCGCGCTCGGCGGACGACCAGTTCATCATCTACACCGGCGGCACGACCGGTATGCCCAAGGGTGTGATGTGGCGTCAGGAGGACCTGTTCTTCGCGGGGTTGGGCGGCGGTGCGCCGACCGGTGATGCGGTGACACGCCCCGAGGAACTGGCCGAGCGGGTCGCGGCGGGCGGTGACGGCATCACCTTCTTCCCCACTCCCCCGCTGATGCACGGCACCTCCACGCTGACGGCCTTCATCGGCTTCAACTTCGGCCAGCGCATCGTCATCCACCGCAAGTACGTGCCGGAGGAAGTGCTGCGCACGATCGAGAAGGAGAAGGTGACGAGCGTGTCGCTGGTGGGCGACGCGATGCTGCGCCCGCTCATCGACGCGCTGGGCGGCCCGCTCAAGGGCACCGACTGCTCGGCGCTGTTCAGCGTCTCCTCGTCCGGCGCGATCATGTCGGACACGGTGCGCGCCCAGTTCCAGGCGCTGGTGCCGAACGCGATGCTGCTGAACAACTTCGGCTCGTCCGAGTCCGGCTTCAACGGCACGGCGACGGACGGATCCGGCGCGGGGCAGGGGTTCCGGCTACGCGTCAACGCCCGTACGCAGGTGGTGGATCCGGCGACGTACACACCGGTGGCGGTCGGCGAGATCGGCCGGCTCGCCCAGCGCGGGCACGTGCCGCTCGGCTACTACAACGACGCGAAGAAGACGGCCGAGACCTTCTTCCGGACGGGTGACGAGCGGTGGGTGCTGCTCGGCGACATGGCGACGGTCGACGACGAGGGCATCGTGACGGTCCTCGGCCGCGGCTCGCAGTGCATCAACACGGGCGGCGAGAAGGTCTACCCGGAGGAGGTCGAGCAGGCCCTCAAGTCGCACCCGGACATCTACGACGCACTGGTCGCCGGCGTCCCGGACCCGAAGTGGGGCAACCATGTGGCGGCGGTCGTCCAGCTCCGCGACGGCGCGGCGGCACTGGACCTCGACGCGGTCCAGGCGCACTGCCGCACCCATCTCGCCGGGTACAAGATCCCGCGCCAGCTGGTGGTGACGGACAGCATCCAGCGCTCCCCCAGCGGCAAGGCGGACTACCGGTGGGCGCGGAGCGTGGCGGCGGAGTCGGCCGCCGAGGGCGGGCGCTAGCACTCCCCGCCGGAAGAGTCAGCCGACCGGCATACCGAGTTCGGCCCGAACGGGATCGATGACCTGCTCGGCGATCCAGGCCGCGACCCCGGTCGGGTACGGGCGGGGCAGGCCGAGAACGATGTGCGTGATGCCGGCCGCGACGAGTTCCGCCACCACCGCGCGGGTCGCGGCGGGGTCGGCGTAGGAGACGGTCAGCTGCGCGGAGCGGACGATCTCCCGTGGATCCCGGCCGAGTTCGGCGCAGTGGGCGTCGAGGCGGGCGCTGCGTTCGTCGACGTAGGAGACGGGGTTGTGCGGTGGGCCGGGAATGTTCCACACGTCGGCGTGTTCGGCGACGAGGCGCAGGACCCTGTCGCCCCAACCACCGACGAGCAGGGGCGGGCCCGGGCGCTGGACCGGCTTGGGTTCGTTGCGGGTGCCCTTGAGGGTGTAGTGGCGGCCCTCGAAGTCGAAGACGTCCTCGGTCCACATGCGCTGGAGAATGGTGAGTGTCTCGGCGAGCCGCTCGACGCCTTCGCCGGGCGGCACGAGGTCGAGGCCGTAGGCCGCGTACTCCTCGGCGGCCGGGTTGGGCCCGGGGACGCCGCCGGCGCCGGGCCGTTGCAGGGTGCCGCCGACGCCGATGCCCATGACGAGGCGGCCGCCGGAGATCACGTCGACGGTGGTGGCGGTCTTGCCGAGCACGGCGGGGTGGCGGGCCCGGTTCCCGGTGACGAGGATGCCCAGGCGGAGCCGGGTGGTGCGGGCCGCCAAGGCGGCGAGGAGGGTCCAACTCTCGTACGTCGCACCGCCCTTCGGGCCGACGAGCGGCAGGAAGTGATCCCACAACCAGGCGTCGGCGATCTGCGGGACGGCGTCGGCCTCCTGCCAGACCCGGAGGATGTCTGCGTAGGCGACGTGCATGGGCGGGGTTTTGATCCCGAAGGTGACGGGTCCGTGCGGTAAGCCGTGCGCTGCTGCGTGCTGCGTCATCGAGTCCTCCCCTGGGGTGCCGACCGGACGGGTCCGCCGACATTTTCGTTAGCGTAGCTGATTATTTTGTTGACTGACCATCAGCTTTTGCCATCGTCAGCCGGGGATACAGTGGCGGTATGGCCGGACAGCAGCACCCGACGCCCGACGTTCTCTCCGCGCGTCTCGGGTACCTCCTCAAACACGCGCACGCCCGGCTCGCGGGCGATGTGGCCGAGGCGCTGGAGCCGTTCGGCATCGACGGTCACGAGCTGGCGGTGCTCGTCGTCATCGCGGGCGAAGACCCCTTGTCACAGGCTGAGTTGGCGGGGCGGATCGGCGTGGACCGGTCCACAATGGTCACGCTCGTCGACGGACTGGAGGACGTCGGCCTGGTGGAGCGGCGGCGCAGCGCTCAGGACCGGCGCAGGAACGTCATCGTGCCGACCGACGAGGGGCGTGACCGGATGCGGCGGGCAGAAGAGGCCCGCGGACGGGCCGAGCAGGCGTTCCTCACGCCGCTCGGCGCCGGCGAGGCGGCGGTCCTGAGGTCGGCACTGCGCAGGCTCGTCAGCGGCGAGCCGTGAGGATCGGCTGGTAGAAGCCTGTCGCTTCCGGGGTGCGCCAGGTGATGTCCGTGAAGCCCGCCGTCGTCGCGAAGTCGGTCAACCGGTCGGCGGTCAGCGCCCAGTAGGTCGTGGTGCGTTCGCGCACCTGCCAGCCGTCGCTCTCGGCGCCGTCGGGGATCAGCTGGAAGTGGCGCAGGTCGTAGCGTTCGCCGTCGTCGTGCCATTGCCAGAGCTGGAAGGTGATCGTCGTGCCGCCCTCGGGGGTGGTCGACAGCTGGGGCGGGGTCGAGGCGGGGCGGACGCGACGGAGCTCGTCGTAGTCGCGGACCGTGAGGATCAGCAGGCCGCCGTCGCGCAGAACGCGCCGCATCCCGGTGAAGGCCGTGCCGATCTCGGCGGCCGTGAGCAGGTGAGGGAGGGAGTTGTCCGCGCACAGCACCGCGTCGAAGGTCCTCGGTGCGAACGGCAGCCGGCACATGTCGGCGGCCGCCGCGGCCAGCGGCACGCCGCGCGCCGCCGCCTCGGACCGTGCGCGGGCCGCGGCGTGCGGGCTCAGGTCGGTTCCGGTGACGTGATGGCCGCGCCCGGCGAGGCCGATGGCCTGGGTGCCGATGCCGCAGGCGCAGTCGAGGACGCGCCGCGGGCCGGTACCCAGCTCCGCGCCGATGAGGGCGTCGAACGTACCGGCCTGGCGGGCGACGCTCGTGTCCCAGTCCGGGAAAATGCGGTGGTAGTCGGCGGCCAGATCGTCGTAGAAGCGGCGCACGGAAGGCATCGGCATGGGCGCACCGTAATCCGGTTGCCGCCGCATCGCACCGGTGCTGAAGTGACCGGATGGATCGCGAAAAGGTACTGGCCCTGTTCGACCGGCAGATACGGCTCGGGGCGCGGCCCGACGAGCCGGCGGCGCGGGTCGAGCGGGTCGGCGGCGTCGTACGGCACATCAGCCCGCCCGGTGGCTGGCACGGGGTGCTGTGGTCGGACCTCGACGAGGGGACCGCGGACGCGGCCATCGCCGAACAGGTGCGGCTCTTCAGGGAGCTGGGCGGCGAGGCCGAGTGGAAGACGTACTCCCACGACCTGCCGGCCGATCTGCCCGCGCGGCTGGTCGCCGCCGGGTTCGTCGCCGAGGAGCCGGAGACGCTGCTGGTCGCCGAGACGGCCGTGCTGCCGCTGGACAGCGCGCCGCCCGAGGGGATCCGGCTCATGCCGGTCACCGAGGAGGCGCACATCGCGCTCGTCGAGGCGGTGCACGCGCGGGCCTTCGAGAACGAGTCGTCGCACATCGGCCACCAGATCCGCCAACAGCTCGCGAACGATCCGGACACCGTGCCCGCCGTGCTCGCCCTGTACGGCGACGAGCCGGTCAGCGCCGCCCGGCTGGAACTGAACCCGGGCACGGACTTCGCCGGCCTGTGGGGCGGCGGCACGGTGCCGGAGTGGCGCGGGCGCGGGATCTACCGGGCCCTGGTCGCCTACCGGGTACGGATCGCGGCCGAGCGCGGCTACGCGTACATGCAGGTCGACGCGACCGAGTACAGCCGTCCGATCCTGGAGCGCCTGGGGTTCGAGGCGCTGGGGACGACCACTCCGTACGTGCTGCCGGCGGAGGCGGCCGTGTGACGCGTCCGCCGCGCCGCGATCCCGCGTGTCCCATCCCTTGACGTCAGGGCCCCGACCTTGAATTACTGACGACCAACAGGTCAACCGAATGATCGGTCGGGAGTTCGGGAGTGCGGTCGATGGCGACAGAGGCATCCATGACGGACTGGTGGGACGCGGGCGAGCGTCTGGGATCGGCGGAGTTGCGGGCGCTCCAGCTGGAGCGGCTGCGCGCGACGCTGAGCCGGGTGTACGAGCGGGTGCCGTTCTACCGGCAGGCGTTCGACAAGGCGGGAGTGCGCCCCGAGGACTGCGGCTCGCTCGCCGACCTGGCCCGGTTCCCGCTCACGACCAAGGCCGATCTGCGGGACAACTATCCGTTCGGGATGTTCGCCGTCGACCAGGCCGACCTGCGGCGGCTGCACGCGTCGAGCGGGACGACGGGGACACCCACCGTCGTCGGGTACACCGAGGCCGATCTGTCGATGTGGGCGGACATGGTGGCGCGGGCGATCCGCGCGGCGGGCGGCCGGCCGGGCCACAAGGTGCACGTGGCGTACGGATACGGCCTGTTCACCGGCGGGCTCGGCGCGCACTACGGCGCGGAGCGGCTCGGCTGCACCGTGATCCCGGCGTCCGGCGGGATGACCGCGCGCCAGGTGCGGCTGATCCAGGACCTGCGGCCCGAGATCATCATGGTGACGCCCTCGTACATGCTGACGCTGCTCGACGAGTTCGAGCGGCAGGGCGTGGACCCGCGTACGACCTCCCTCAAGGTCGGCGTCTTCGGCGCCGAGCCGTGGACCGAGGAGATGCGCCGGGAGATCGAGGAGCGGTGCGCGATCGACGCGGTCGACATCTACGGCCTGTCGGAGGTCGTCGGGCCCGGGGTCGCGTCGGAGTGCGTGGAGACGAAGGACGGCCTGCACGTCTGGGAGGACCACTTCTATCCCGAGGTCGTCGATCCCCTCACCGGCGAGGTGCTGCCCGACGGTGAACTGGGCGAACTGGTCTTCACCTCGCTCACCAAGGAAGCCATGCCCGTGATCCGCTACCGCACCCGTGACCTGACCCGGCTGCTGCCGGGGACGGCCCGGCCGGGGTTCCGGCGGATGGAGAAGATCACCGGGCGCAGCGACGACATGGTGATCCTGCGCGGGGTGAACCTGTTCCCCACCCAGGTCGAGGAGATCGTGCTGCGCACGCCGGGGGTGGCGCCGCACTTCCAGCTGCGGCTGACCCGGGAGGGCCGGATGGACGCGCTGACGGTACGGGCGGAGGCCCGGCCGGACGCCACGCCGGACGAGCGGGCCGAGGCGGCCCGCTCGATCGTGGCGGGGATGAAGGACGGGGTCGGGGTGACGGTCGGCGTCGAGATCGTCGAGCCCGAGTCCCTGGAGCGGTCGGTGGGGAAGATCAAGCGGATCGTGGATCTGCGGCGCGACGCGTAAGCCCCCGGGGGGCGCGTCAGTTCTTCGGCAGCGGGTGCTCGGTGAAGAACTTCCAGATGAGGGGTGTCGCGTCGATGGTCGTCGGCGTCGCCGAGTCCTCGTTGGGGGTCGTCGAGGGCCAGACGTGGCCGCCGTCCGTGATCCGGTAGTGCTCCAGCGCGGAGGCGTCGTCGCACGAGCGCCAGCGCGGGACCACGACGTTGTCCTTCACCTGCGTCTCGCGAGGACTCGCCGCGCACCCGTCGCGTTCGGCCCAGCCTGCCAGCCAGTCGGGCAGCGCGGGCAGTCCCTTGTCGGGGTTTCCGTCGTAGGGGATGGTGTCGTCGGCCTGCCCGTGGAAGTCGAGGACGGGGACGGGCCGCTGCGGGGCGCAGTCGCCGCTCTGCGGGTAGAAGGCGCCGGAGACGATGGCGGTCGCGGCGATCCGGTCGGCGAGGCGGCAGGCGACGACGGCCGCGAAGCCACCGCCGTTGGACTTGCCGGAGGCGAAGACGCGGCGCGGGTTCACGCACAGGTCGTCCTCGGCTTGGCCGATCAGTGCCTTCGTGAACTTGATGTCGTCGACGCCCGCCGAGTACGGGGCGCCTTCCCAGGCGCTCTTGCCGTCGGTGCCGGTGACGCCCTGCGGGTAGACGACGACGGCGTCGAGCGCGTTCATGCCGGTGAGGCGTTCCTGGTAGTCGGAGGTGCGGCCGTGCCCGTGGAAGGACAGCACGAGCGGGGTCGGCCGGTCCTCGTCGTAGGAGGCGGGCAGGTGCACCAGGTAGTCGCGTCGTACGCCGTCCACGGTGAGCGAGCGGGTGGTGGAGGTGCCCGGCGTGAGATCGGTGGGCGTACCGCAGCCGGCCGATCCGGCGGCCCGGTGCGGCTGGGCCGCGGCCGGTCCCGGTGTCAGGAGCGCGGCGGCGAGCAGGGCCCCGACGACGGAGGCGGCCGGGCGGGCGAGGTGCGAGCGGCTCATGGAGTTCCCTTCGGGCGGCGCGGCAGGCCCCCCGTCACCCTCGTGCGGGTGTGCGGGACCTGCTCACGTACGTGGGCGTGGCCGGCCGGCGCGGCGGCTGCGGGCCGCCTGCGGTCGGGCCGACGGCCGGGACACTAACGCCCGCGCACGGCCCGGCAATACGCCCTGTTCAGGGAACTCAATGAACGTAAAAGCGGGAGGTCTCCCCCAGTGAGCTCCCGGTCAGCCGCCGAAGCGGTCGCGCAGCTCCCGCTTGAGGATCTTGCCGCTCGCGTTGCGCGGCAGTTCGTCGACGAAGACGATCCGCTTGGGCGCCTTGAAGTGGGCGAGCTTCTGACGTGCGTGCTCGACGAGTTCGGCCTCGGTCACCTCCGCCGAGCGGACCACGACGGCGGTCACCGCCTCGATCCAGCGCTCGTCGGGCAGCCCGACGACGGCGGTCTCCGCCACCGCCGGATGGGTGTACAGGGCGTCCTCGACCTGCCGGGACGCGACCAGGACGCCACCGGAGTTGATGACGTCCTTCACCCGGTCGACGACGGTGAAGTAGCCCTCGCCGTCGCGCACGGCCAGGTCGCCCGACCGGAACCAGCCGTCCCGGAAGGCCTCTTCGGTCTCCTGCGGCTTGTCCCAGTAGCCGTCGCACAGCTGCGGTGAGCGGTAGACGACTTCGCCGGGGGTGCCGTCGGGCACGTCCTTGCCGTCGTCGTCGACGACCTTCGCCTCGACGAACAGCACCGGCCGCCCGCAGGAGTCCATCCGGCCCTCGTGCTCGTCGGGGCCGAGGACGCAGGCGAGGGGGCCGATCTCGCTCTGCCCGAAGCAGTTGTAGAAGGCGAGCCCGGGCAGCCGGGCGCGCAGCCGCTCCAGGACCGGCACCGGCATGATCGAGGCGCCGTAGTAGGCCTTGCGCAGGCCGCCCAGCTCGCGGGCGGCGAAGTCCGGGTGCTGGGACAGGCCGATCCACACGGTCGGCGGCGCGAACAGGCTGTCCGCCTCGCCCGCCTCCACCAGGTCGAAGATCCGGTCGGCGGCGGGCGCGTCCAGGACGGTGTTGGTGGCGCCGACCGCGAGGTAGGGCAGCAGGAAGACGTGCATCTGCGCCGAGTGGTAGAGCGGCAGCGAGTGCACCGGGCGGTCCGTCTCCGCCAGGCCCAGGGCGTGGATCGCGCTCACGTACTCGTGGACCAGGGCGCGGTGGGACATCATCGCGCCCTTGGGCAGCGCCGTCGTCCCGGACGTGTAGAGCAGCTGGACCAGGTCGTCGGCGTCCGGCGGGTCGCCGTCGTAGGGGACGGCGGCGGGCAGCCGGCTCAGCAGAGAGTCGTCCGCGTCGCGCAGCAGCAGCGTGCGGACGCCGTCGGGGAGGTGCCCGGCGAGGTCCGGCTCGGTGAGCACCAGCGTGCTTCCCGACTGGCCCACGATGTAGGCGAGGTCGTCGCCGGTGAGGTTCTGATTGACGGGGACGTGCACGAGGCCGGCCCGGGAGCAGGCGAGGAAGCCGATCAGATAGGCGTCGGAGTTGTGTCCGTAGGCGCCGACCCGGTCGCCGGGGGCGATACCGAGGCCGCGCAGGATCCCGGCCGCGCGGGAGACGGCGTCGTCGAGTTCCGCGTACGTCCATGAGCGCGGCCCGTAGCGCAGCGCGACGCGCGCGGGGGTGCGGCGGGCGCTGCGCCGCAGCACTCCGTCGACGGTGCTGACCGCCGCCGCGGCGGCCGGTGCGCTCAAGTCCCTCTGTGCCCTTGGTGGCCTCGTCATGGCGTGATCCTGCGGGGTGACCGACGCCAGGTCAAGACATGTGCCGCCGCGCCTCGGCAGTCGACATACCGGCTGGTACGCTCAACCGCCTTTGCCCTCACGACAGTTGGGAGCACGATGCGTATCCGCCCGAGACAACGGCGCCTCGCGGTAGTCGGCACGGCCCTGTTGACCGTTCTCACGGCGGCGGCCGCGCTGCCGTCGGCGGCGGCCGACCGCCCGGAGCGCCCGCACGGCGGCGGCCTGTCCGCCACCATCCGCTACACCGAGTACGGCATTCCGCACATCGAGGCCAAGGACTACACGAACCTCGGCTTCGGCACCGGCTGGGCGCAGGCCGCCGATCAGGTGTGCACGCTCGCCGACGGGTTCGTGACGCTGCGCGGTGAGCGCTCGCGCTGGTTCGGCGCGGACGCGGCGCCGGACGGCTCGCTCTCCTCGGCGACCGGGAACCTCTCCAGCGACCTGTACTTCAAGGGCGTACGGCAGTCCCGGACGGTGGAGAAGCTGCTCGCCACGCCCGCTCCGGCCGGTCCCAGCAAGGACGTGAAGGACGGGATGCGGGGCTGGGCCGCCGGATACAACGCGTGGCTGAAGCAGAACCGCGTCACCGATCCCGCGTGCAAGGGCGCGGCGTGGGTGAGGCCGGTCACCGAACTC
Organism: Streptomyces sp. NPDC057694; assembly: GCF_042799415.1. Lineage (NCBI taxonomy): Bacteria > Bacillati > Actinomycetota > Actinomycetes > Kitasatosporales > Streptomycetaceae > Streptomyces > Streptomyces sp. NPDC057694. Next base: position 64,555 of record NZ_JBHVIX010000017.1, on the reverse strand, counting down.
GACGTCGCCGCGCGCGGGTTCGCGATCTCGGTGCTCGGCGGGCAGGGCCGCGGCATCGAGGGGATCACGGCCGCGCGGCCGCCGTCGTCGACCGCGGCGAGCGCCCAGGCGACCACGGACACCAAGCAACTCGCGCGCGCGGCGGCCGACCTGTTCAGCCAGGAAGACTCCGACATGGGGTCGAACGCGGTCGCCTTCAGCGGGGAGACGACGGCGAACGGACGCGGGCTGCTCCTCGGCAATCCGCACTACCCGTGGCAGGGCGGGCGCCGCTTCTGGCAGTCGCAGCAGACGATCCCCGGTGAACTGGACGTCATGGGCGGCTCGTTGCTCGGCACCTCGACGATCTCGATCGGCCACAACGCGAACGTGGCGTGGAGCCACACCGTCGCGACCGGTGTCACGCTCAATCTGCATCAGCTCACCCTCGACGCCTCCGACCCGACCACGTACGTGGTGGACGGCAAGCCGGAGAAGATGACGAAGCGGACCGTGACCGTCTCCGTGAAGGGCGGCGCGGACGTGACGCGGACCCAGTGGTGGACGCGGTACGGACCGATCGTCACCTCGCTCGGCCCGACGCTGCCGCTGCCCTGGACGGCCACGACGGCGTACGCGCTGAACGACCCGAACGCGGTCAATCTGCGGGCCTCCGACACGGCGCTCGGCTTCAGCAGGGCCCGCTCGACGGACGACGTGCTGAAGTCCCTGCGCCGCACGCAGGGACTTCCGTGGGTGAACACGATCGCGGCCGACTCCGCGGGCCACTCGCTCTTCACCCAGTCGCAGGTGCTGCCGCGCATCACGGACGATCTGGCGGCACGCTGCTCGACGGCGCTCGGCAAGGCCACGTACCCGGCGTCGGGCGTCGCGGTCCTGGACGGTTCGCGGAGCGACTGCGCGCTCGGCAGCGACAAGGACGCCGTGCAGCCCGGGGTCTTCGGCCCGTCGAAGATGCCGGTGCTGAAGGACGCCCCGTACGCGGAGAACTCCAACGACAGTGCCTGGCTGGCCAATGCCGACCAGCCGCTCACCGGGTACGAGCGGATCTTCGGAACGGTCGGCACCCCGCGCTCGATGCGCACCCGCGGCGCCGTCGAGGACGTGGCGGCGATGGCCGACAAGGGCGGTCTGACGGTCGCGGACCTGCAGATGAAGCAGTTCGCGGACCGGGTACCGGCCGGGGACCTCGCGGCGGCGGACACCGCCAAGGCGTGTGCGGCGCTGCCCGGCGGCACGGCGGCCGGCAGTGACGGCAAGGCCGTGGACATCTCGGCCGCGTGCGGTGTCCTGAAGAACTGGGACCGCACCATGAACACCGGGAGCCGGGGCGCGCTGCTCTTCGACCGGTTCTGGCGCCGGCTGACGGCGACAGTCCCGGCGGCGCAGCTATGGAAGGTGCCGTTCTCGGCGGCGGACCCGGTGCGCACGCCGAACACCCTCGACACGCAGGCGCCCGCGTTCGCCACGGCGCTCGCCGAAACAGTCGCCGAACTGTGGTCCGCGGGAATCCCGTTGAACGCGAAGCTGGGCGACCACCAGTCCGTGACGCGTGCCGGGCAGCGCATCCCGGTGCCCGGCGGCACGGAGGGGCTGGGCGTCTGGAACAAGGTCGAGCCGGTCTGGGACGCCGCGAACGGCGGGTACACGGAGGTCGTGACCGGCTCAAGTTACATCCAGGCGGTCGGCTGGGACGGCGGCCGCTGCCCGGTGGCGCGCACCCTGCTCACGTACTCCCAGTCCTCGAACCCGGACTCGGCGCACTTCAGCGACCAGACCCGGCTCTTCTCCCGGGGCAAGTGGGTGACGGAACGCTTCTGCGACAAGGACATCCGGAAGTCGCCCGCGCTGAAGGTGGTGCGGGTGCGCGGCTGACCCCGCGCACCCCTGACGGGAGGGGCGGCCGGGTCACACGATCCTGGTCCGTCCCTCCCAGTACGGGTCGCGCAGCCGCCGCTTGTACAGCTTGCCGTTGGGGTCGCGCGGCATCGTCTCGATGAAGTCGACGCTCTTGGGCCGCTTGTACCCGGCGAGCTGCGTCTCGCAGTGGGCGAGGATCTCGGCGGCGAGCGCGTCCCCCGCGATGCGCCCCTCGGCGACCTCGACGACGGCCTTGACCTCCTCGCCCCAGTCGTCGTGCGGGATCCCGAAGGCGGCCGCGTCGGCGACGGCGGGGTGGGTCAGGAGCGCGGACTCGATCTCGGCGGGGTAGATGTTGACGCCACCCGAGATGATCATGTCGATCTTGCGGTCGCGCAGGAAGAGATAACCGTCCTCGTCGATGACGCCCAGGTCGCCGACGGTGAAGAAGTCGCCGATGCGGTTCTTCTTCGTCTTGTTCTCGTCCTTGTGGTACGAGAATCCGCCGGTGCTCATCTTCAGGTAGACGGTGCCGAGTTCACCGGCCGGGAGCCGGTTGCCGTCGTCGTCGAAGACCGCCAGCTCGCTGATGGGCCAGGCCTTGCCGACCGTGCCCGGCTTCTTCAGCCAGTCCTCGGCGGTCGCGAAGGCGCCGCCGCCCTCACTGGCCGCGTAGTACTCCTCGACGCACGTCCCCCACCAGTCGATCATCGCGCGCTTCACGTGGTCGGGGCAGGGCGCGGCGCCGTGGATCGCGTGCCGCATGCTGCTCACGTCGTAGCGGTCCTTGGTCTCCTGCGGCAGCGCGAGCAGACGGTGGAACTGCGTCGGCACCATGTGCGTGTGCGTGCACCGGTAGGTGTCCATGACGCGGAGCATCTCCTCGGGCGTCCACTTGTCCATCAGGACCAGCCGGTGCCCGATGTGCAGGGCGGCTCCCGCGAACTGGAGGACGGCCGTGTGGTACAGCGGTGAGCAGACCAGGTGGACGTTGTCGTCGAAGGGCTTGATGCCGAAGATGCCGAGGAATCCGCCGAGGTACGTCTCCTCGGGGAGCTTGCCGGGCAGCGGGCGGCGGATGCCGCGCGGGCGGCCCGTCGTGCCGGAGGTGTAGTTCATGACCCAGCCGAGGGTGCGGTCGGCGGGGGGCGTGTCGTCCTGGCCGTCGAGGAGTTCGGCGTACGGGCGGAAGGTGTCGATGTCTCCGACGGCGTAGCGGTGGGTGGCGGGGAGGTCCGCCTCGTCGGCGGCGGCGCGGGCCTGGGCGGCGAAGCGTTCGTGGGCGATCAGGACCTTCGCGCCGGAGTCGGAGACGATCCAGGCGATCTCCGGGCCGACGAGGTGGTGGTTGACCGGGACGAGGTAGAAGCCGGCCTGGGAGGCGGCCAGGTGGGCGGTGAAGAACTCGACGCCGTTGGGGAGGACGACGGCGAAGGCGTCCCCGCGCTTCAGGCCTGCCTCGCGCAGGCCCGCCACCATGTGGTTGGCCGCGGCGTGGAGGCGGCCCGCGGTCCATTGTTCGCCGTCGGGGGCGATCAGCGCGATCCGGTCCGGGTCCGCCGCTGCTTGGGCCCAGAAGCCGTTCGGGGGGGTTTGGTCGGGCATGAGGTGCGTTTCCCTTCTGGGGGTTGGGGGGATCGGTCGCATCTGCCGGGGCCGGATTCGTCGCCGGGTGCGGGCCGGTGGCCGCTTCTCGCGCAGTTCCCCGCGCCCCTGGGAGCGAGCTTCGCTCGCCCAGGGGAGGCGGAGCGAAGCGAGCTTCAGGGGAAGGCGCGCGCAGCGCATGCCTTCAGGGGCGCGGGGAACTGCGCGACCAGCCACGGCGAGAGCGGCACCCGGCGACGGCGGAGCGCTACCGCCCCGCGATCCGGTTGATCCTGTCGATGGCCTTCTCGAAGTCGCGGGTCAGCTCGTCGAAGACCGCCTGAACACTGCGCTCCTCGTTCATCCGGCCCACGATCTGCCCGACGGGCGTACCGAGCAACGGCTCCACCTCGTACTTCTGGATCCGGGACACCGCCTCGGCGACGAGCAGCCCCTGCAACGGCATCGGAAGGGTGCCGGGCCCGGCCGGATCGTCCCAGGCGTCGGTCCACTCGGTCCGCAACTGACGCGCGGGCTTCCCCGTGAGAGCACGCGAGCGCACCGTGTCCCCGGACCCGGCGGCGAGCAGCTTGCGGGTGACGGCCGGGGAGTGCATGTCGGCCTCGGTGGTGGTCAGCCACACCGACCCGAGCCAGACGCCCTGCGCTCCGAGCGCCAGCGCCGCGGCGACCTGCTGCCCGCTGCCGATGCCGCCGGCGGCGAGCACGGGCAGCGGGTCCACGGCCTCGACGGCTTCGGGCGTGAGCACCATGGAGGCGATCTCGCCGGTGTGCCCGCCCGCCTCGTAGCCCTGGGCGACGACGATGTCGATGCCCGCTTCGGCGTGCTTGCGGGCGTGCCGGGCGCTGCCCGCGAGCGCCGCGACGAGGACGTCGTGCTCGTGGGCGCGGGCGATGACATCGGCCGGGGGCGAGCCGAGCGCGTTGGCGAGGAGCTTGATCGGATAGTCGAAGGCGACGTCGAGCTGATTGCGCGCGACCTGTTCCATCCAGCCGGTGATCCGCCAGCCGGAGGCTTCCCCTTCCGCGAGTTCGGGCACGCCGTACTTGGCGAGGGTGTCCTGGACGAACTGCCGGTGGCTCTCCGGGATCATCGCCTCGACGTCGGCCTCCGTCACGCCCTCGACCTTCTTGGCCGGCATGACGACGTCGAGTCCGTAGGGGCGGCCGTCGGCATGCTCGTGCAGCCAGTCGAGGTCGCGTTTGAGTTCGTCGGGGGCGGTGTAGCGGACCGCGCCGAGCACGCCGAGACCTCCGGCCCTGCTGATGGCCGCGGCCACCGCAGGAAAGGGCGTGAAGCCGAAGACGGCGTGCTCGATCCCCAGTTTCTTGCTCAGCTCCGTCTGCATGCGCGCAGGATGCCGCAGCCAACCGGCCGACGGAAGAGCTTTTCTGATGCAGCGTCAGATTCTTTACAGGGTGGGCACCCAGCCCGGGTGGTTGACACGGGGCAGTCCTGACATGAATGTTTCATCCGTCGTGGTGGATCCCGAAAGATACTTTCAGGAGGCTGTTGATGAGCTCAGGGGACCAGGACAGATCACGGGCCGGGCTCACCCGGCGCGGGCTCGGCGCCGCCACCCTCGCGCTGGGCGGCGCGCTCGCCCTCGCCCCGTTCCCCGCCGGCCCCGCCGTGGCCGCGGAGCAGAAGCGGCGCCCGACCCTGCGTCACGGCTCCCCCGAGCGCGCGGGCCTGCTCGCCGGGCATCTGCGGCAACTGGTCGTCGACGCCGAGAAGTTCCTCGGCCCCTCGCCCAAGCATCCCTGGTACGCGGGCGCCGTGCTGCTCGCGGGCCGCGGCGGCACGGTGGCCCTGCACCAGCCGATCGGCAAAGCGGTGCGGTACAAGCACTACGACGACGTGACCGACACCGGCGTCGAGTTCCCGGCGGCCGAGCAGATCGACATGGCCGAGGACACCGTCTTCGACCTGGCGTCGGTCTCCAAGCTCTTCACGTCGATCCTCGCCGTCCAGGAGATCGAGCGCGGCTCGCTGCGCCTGGAGGCGAAGGTCGCCTCGTACCTGCCGGAGTTCGCGGGCGGGGGCAAGCAGGACGTGACGATCCGTCAACTGCTGACGCACACCTCAGGTTTCCGCTCCTGGATCCCGCTGTACAAGGAGCCGACCCGCGAGGGACAGCTCCAACTCATCTGGAACGAGGCGCTGCTCAACCCGCCGGGCACCGTCTATCTCTACTCCGACCTGAACCTGATCTCCCTCCAGCTCGTCCTGGAGAAGCTCACCGGCACGGCGCTCGACGTCCTGCTGCGCGAGCGCGTCACCGGTCCGCTCGGCATGACCCGAACCCGCTACAACCCGCCCGCGGAGTGGAAGCCCAAGGTCGCGGCGACCGAGGACGCCCGCGCACCCTGGTCGGGTCTCGACCGCGGCCTGGTGTGGGGCGAGGTGCACGACGAGAACGCCTACGGATTCGGCGGTGTCGCGGGCCACGCCGGTGTCTTCTCCACCGCCTGGGACCTGGCGGTCCTCGGCCGCACCCTGCTCAACGGCGGCGTGTACGGCAACGCGCGCATCCTCTCCGCCAAGTCCGTGGAGCTGATGTTCACGGACTTCAACCAGGCGTTCCCCGGCGACGAGCACGGTCTCGGCTTCGAGCTCTACCAGCACTGGTACATGGGCGCGATGGCCACGCCCCGCACCGCGGGCCACACCGGTTTCACCGGGACCTCGATCGTCCTCGACCCGACGACCGACTCCTTCCTGATCGTGCTCGGCAACTCCGTGCACCCCGTGCGGAACTGGCGGTCCGGCTCCGCTCCCCGGGTCGCCGCGGGCACCAACATGGCGCGGGCGGTCGCGGTCCGCCCCGCGCACGGCCGCACGGCCTGGTTCGCCGGAACCGCGAGCGCGACGTCGGCGACGCTGACCCTGCCGGACCTGCGCCTGACCACGTCCGGCGCGCGGCTGACCTGCTCCCTGTGGTGGGACACGGAGCCGCACTCCGACTTCCTGTTCCTGGAGGTGTCCACGGACGGCGGTTCGGCCTGGAAGGCCCTCCCGTTCACGACGGACCGCACCGACGCCCACGACTCCGGGTCGGTGGACGGCTTCTCGGGCCGCACCTGGCACCGCCTGGAAGCCGACCTCGGCGGCTTCGACCCCGCGTCGGTGCGCGTGCGCTGGCGGTACACGACGGATCAGCTGTACGTCGGCCGCGGGGTCTACGTGGACGGCATCCGGGTCACCGACGGCCGCCGCGTCGCCTTCGACGAGGCCCGCGCGGCGGACGCGTCCCGCATCGAGGCGGTGGGCTGGGCCGCGTCCCGGGACTGATCGGGGCGCCTCTGCGTCAAGTCACCGGGCGGCCGGCGCCGGGGCGGTCGACTCGCGGACGACCAGGCGGGGGCGGATGAGCAGCGAGCGGCCCGCGCCGGAGGTCGTCTCGATGCGGGAGCGCAACTGCTGGAAGGTCTCGGCGGCCATCTCCGAGAGCGGCTGACGGACCGTGGTGAGCGGCGGCTCGAACAGCTCGGCGAGCAGGATGTCGTCGAAGCCGACCACGGAGACCTCGCGGCCCGCGCTGACCCCGGCGTCCCGGGCGCCCCGGCAGATCCCGATCGCGCACATGTCGTTGATGGCGACGAACCCGGTCGGGGGTTCGGGCGCGGCGAGCAGTTCACGGGCCGCTGCCCTGCCGAGTTCCGCGGACTCCTTGTCGCCGAACTCGCTGGTGGCGGCGCCGGGCCAGACCACCGCCGAGGCCGGGTCGACCCCGGCCTCCTCCAGCGCGGCGCGAAAGCCGCGCAGCCGCTCGCGCCGGTTGACACTGCTGACCGAGCCGGAGACGAACGCCAGTCTTCGGTGGCCGAGTTCGAGCAGATGACGGGTGGCGAGTTCGGCGCCCATCGCGTTGTCGACGCTGATGCTCGCGAGGGAAGAGGGGTCGCCCGACTGGGCGGCGCGGTCGAACGCGACCATCTTCAGGCCCCGCTTGAGCAGCGGGGCCACATGGTCGAGCGTGGGCAGCGAGGAACACAGGACGACACCGCTGACCCCGTCGGCGAGCAGCTCCTCGCTGTACTTCAGCTCCCGCGCCGGATCGCGCTCACTGTTGCAGAGCAGTACGTGGTAGCCCTCGGCGAGGGCGACCGCCTCCAGCTCCCTGGCGAGTGAACCCCAGAAGGGGTTGGCGACGGACGGGACGATCAGGCCGATGACCCGGATCCGGCCCGTGCGCAGCATGCGGGCCGCACGGTTGGGCCGGTAGCCCAGTGTCTCGATGACCTGTTCCACGCGGGCGAGCGTCGTGGGCTGCATGCGGTCCGTCCGTCCGTTGAGGACGTTCGACACCGTGCTCGCCGACACTCCTGCCGCCTGCGCGACTTGATGGATCGTTATCCCGGTCAACGCCGTGCCACCTCCGGCTCGTCACGTCACTGTACGCAGCAGTGTACCGATTTACTAGACGATCCACATCGCCCTCATCTCGCCAACTGGCTGTAACAGCCCGGAAAGATTCTTGTGCGCGGGCGGTTGACGGTTCACGAAAGCCGTTCCTAGCATCAGTGCATCGATTTACCGAGGGCCTCGCCCCCAGATCGGGCCATAACTCGCTCTCCAAGGGCTCTACTTCATCGCATGTCGTCGCATCGTTCACTGCATCGGTGCACCAATCGACTCTCGACCATCTTGCTTCCTCGCCTCTTAAGGGGTGTCCCATGGAACTCACGAGACGATCGCTGCTGGCCGCGCTCGGCGCGGGCACGGCAGCGGCGCTCACCGGCTGCGCCGCAGGAACGGACGCGGGCGGCTCGGCCGACGGCCCGGCCCAGGGGGAGATATCCCTGCTCACCCCCATCTACGAGGGGGCGGACGGCAAGCAGCTCCTGGAGGGGAAGATCCTTCCGGCGTTCCGCAAGAAGTACCCGGACGTCACCGTCAAGGTCGACTACACGACGTACACCCAGCTCAACGAGAAGATCACCACCGCGCTCGCGGGCGGTCTGCTCCCCGACGTGCTGATGATGGGCGTGGGCTGGATCCCGCCGTTCGCCGCGAAGAAGGTGCTCGCCGAGCTGCCCGAGTCGCTCGCGGCCGGGCACGGCTACGAGGACCGGGTCCTCGAACCCTCGCGCTACGACGGCAAGCTGTACGCCCTTCCCACCGTGATGGCGACCCGTCTGGTCGCCTACCGCAAGGACCACTTCGCCGCCGCCGGCATCAAGAAGCCCCCGGAGACCTTCGCCGAGCTGCGCGCCATGGCGAAGGAGCTGACCAAGGGCGACCGGAAGGGCCTCGACCCGTTCTCCATCGACCTGCGCCAGTGCTGGGAGACGTTCCTCTACGCGGCCGGCGGGTCGCTGTTCAGCGCCGACGGGAAGAAGCCGACGTTCACCGGCCCGCGCGGCGTGGAGGCGCTCCAGTTCTTCAAGGACCTCCAGAAGGACGGCTCGGCCGACTACACCCAGAAGACCGAGGGGGACGCGGGCGCCACGACGAACCTGCAGCTCGGCAAGGCGTCGATGATGGTGACCGGCAGCGGGCTGTGGAAGCAGCTCCAGGAGCAGAGTCCCGACCTCATCGAGAAGGACCTGATCGGCGCGTTCGTGCTGCGCGGACGCAAGGCGGCGATGCTGACCGGCGGCACGCTGGTGTGCCAGTCGGCGCGCAGCACGCACGCCTCCGCGGCGCGGGCGCTGGTCGCCCACCTCGCCGCGTCCGACAACGTGCTGGCAGCCGCGAAGCAGCGGGCGACGGTGCCCGGCGTCACGTCGCTGCGCTCGTCCTCGTACGTGAAGGGCAACAAGCTGGTCGACTTCTCGGTGCGCAATCTCGACAAGGCCTGCGCCGAGGGCGGGACGCCCGCGTGGATGGAGATCCGCGAGAAGATCAAGCCGACGCTCGAACCGGCCGTCGTGGGCGGCAGGTCGGCGGCGGCCGCGATCGCCGAACTCGGTGAGCTGGCCCAGTCGGCCATCTCCCGGATCTGAGGGCGGCCGTCATGGGAGCCGTCTCCGTCCTGAAGCCGCGGCCGCCCGCCGCGCCCGCCGGCCCACCGCCGCCCGCGCCTCCCGCACGCCGCGGGGGACCCGGTGCCCGGCGGCGCCGCGCGGGACTGCTCATGGTGACGCCCGCGCTGCTGCACGCGGCGCTGTGGATCGGGCTGCCGGTGCTCGCCGCCGTGTACCTGGCGTTCACCTCGTACGACGTCCTGTCCTCGCCCCGCTTCGTGGGCCTCGCCAACTTCCGGGACATGCTCGGCGACGAGATGTTCCGCAAGTCGATCGTCAACACGGTCATCTATACGTTCTTCACCGTGCCGTTCGGCATGGCGCTCGGGCTGCTGCTGGCGCTGGCGCTGCACACCGGGCTGCGGGCCCGCGGTCTGTTCCGTACCGCGATCTTCCTGCCGCAGGTGACCGCGACGGTGGCGATCGCCCTGGTCTGGCTGTGGATCTACAACCCGCGCAACGGCCTGTTCAACACGCTGCTCGGTCTCGTCGGCATCGAGGGTCCCGCCTGGCTGGCGTCCACGTCGTGGGCCATGCCGTCGGTGATCCTCGTCGGGGTCTGGCAGGGCATCGGCATGAAGATGCTGATCTATCTGGCCGCGCTGCAGAACCTGCCCAAGGACCTCTACGAAGCGGCCTCGGTCGACGGTGCCTCGCGCGTGCGGCAGTTCTTCTCGATCACGCTGCCGCTGCTCAAACCCGCCACGTTCTTCGTCCTCATCACCTCGATGATCAGCGCGTTCCAGTCCTTCGACCAGATCTACATCCTCACCGACGGCGGCCCGGCGGGCTCCACGACGATGATGACGTACGAGATCTACAAGTCGGCGTTCCGCGAGTTCCGCGTGGGCTACGCCTGTGCCCAGTCGCTGGTGCTGTTCGTGCTCCTCATGGGGTTCACCCTGGTCAACCGGCGCATCATGGGAGGCACCCGTGGCCACGACTGACATCCGGCGGCCGCAGGCCCCCGGCCGGATCGCCCTCTACGTGACGCTGTCCGTGGTGGCGCTGCTGATGGTGCTGCCGTTCCTGTGGATGGTCATCACCTCGCTCAAGACACCGCAGGAGATCGCCTCCGAGCACACCGGACTGCTGCCCGCGCACTGGGACTTCGGCAACTACGTCGACGCGTTCCGGGCCGCGCCGTTCGCCACGTACGCCCGCAACAGCTTCGTCATCGCCCTCAGCCACACCGTGCTCAACGTGGTGTTCGCGTCGATGGCCGGGTACGCGCTGGCCCGCATCAAGTTCCGCGGCTCCGAGCTGCTGTTCTACGGTTTCGTCGCCGCGCTGATGATCCCGACGTACACCAAGGTCCTGCCGGAGTTCCTGATCGTGCGGTTCATGCCGCTCGCGGGCGGCAACGACCTGTTCGGGCAGGGCGGCAGCGGCTGGCTCGACACCTGGTGGGCGCTGATCGTGCCGGGCGCGATCACCCCGTTCGCGGTGTTCCTGTTCCGCCAGTTCTATCTGGACCTGCCGGTGGAACTGGAAGAGGCGGCGCGCCTGGACGGGCTCGGCGAGTTCCGTATCTACGCCCGCATCATGACGCCGCAGGTCAAGCCGGCCCTGACCACGGTCGCCCTGCTGACCTTCGAGGCGTCGTGGAACAACTTCCTGTGGCCGCTGCTGGTGACCCGCACCGACAGCCTGCGCGTCATCCAGGTCGGTCTCTCGGTCTTCAAGACCGAGAACGGCACGCAGTGGCACTTCCTGATGGCGGGCACGACGCTCGCGACGCTGCCGATGGTGGCGCTGTTCCTCGTCGGCCAGCGGTACTTCGTCCAGGGGTTCGCCCACACCGGCCTCAAGTGACGGGCCGCGTCCCCCTCATCTGCACCTCGCTCACCTGCATCTCCCTCATCTGAACGCTTCCGAAGGGTTCCGCATGTCCAGTGATCTTCAGGGTTCCCGTGCGCTCGTGACCGGCGCGGGCCACGGCATCGGCCGGGCCATCGCCGTCGGGCTCGCCGCGGCGGGCTGCGACGTCGCCGTGCACTACCGCAGCTCCCCCGACGCCGCCGAGGAGACGGTCGCCGCGATCGAGGCCCTCGGCCGTCGCGCCAAGGCCTTCCACGCCGATGTCACGGTGACCGCCGACGTCGACCGGCTCGTGGCGGAGGCGACCGGGTTCCTCGGCGGACTCGACGTGCTCGTGTGCAACGCCGGACATCTGATCGGCCGGGCCACCGTCGCCGAGATGAGCGACGAGCACTTCGACCGGGTGCTCGACGCGAATCTGACCTCCACGTTCCGTACGTGCCGGGCGGCGCTGCCGCACCTCGCCGCGTCGTCCGCCGGGCGCATCGTCACCATGTCCTCCCTCGCCGCGCACAACGGCGGCGGACCCGGTTCCGTCGCCTACGCCGCCGCGAAGGCCGGCATCCGCGGCTTCACCAAGGCCCTCGCCAAGGAGGTCGCGGCGTCGGGTGTCACGGTGAATGCGGTCGCGCCGGGCTTCATCAAGGGCACGGCGTTCCACGACACGTTCACGGCGCCCGAGGCGCAGGAGGCGATGGCGGCGGGCATCCCGGTCGGGCGGCCGGGCACGCCGGAGGACGTGGCGGCCTCGGTCGTGCATCTCGCCTCCCCGGCCGCCGGTTTCCTCACCGGTACGACGCTGGACATCGACGGTGGCGTGTGGCCCCGGTGAGGCGGATCCCGCGTGAGCGCGGCGGCTGGTGGCACGCCTATGTCTGCCCGGCGCACGGCGGGGAGCTCGATCACGGCGACCCGCTGTCGGGGCTCTTCCCGGAGGGTGGCGCCCTGTGCGCCCGCGGCTGCCGGGTCGACTCCCCCGCGGTGCGCGGCGCGTGGACGGTCCTCGCGCACCAGGCGTGGGCGCGCCGCATCCGGGTCCTGGCCGAGGCGGGCGACGACGCCGAGGCGGTCCGGCTGCTTTCCGAGTACGCCGCCCTCTATCGGGAGCTGGCGGCCGACGGGCACGACGGCGCGCAGCCGTGGATGCTGCGCGGCCGGCTCTTCCACCAGGCGCTGACCGACGCGATCTGGGCGGTGAACATCGGGCACGCGGTGTGGACCCTCGCGGCGCGCGGCGCGTCCGGCACCGACGCGCTGCTGCCGCTCCTCGACGAGGTGGAGCGGGCCGCGCTCGACGCCCGGCACGTCCTGGTCGACCGCGGCGATCTCGCCTCCAACTACACGACGTGGCTGACGGCGGCCGGGGTCGCGGCGGGCCGGGCCGCGGCGCTGGTGCGCGGGACGCCCTGGGACGGCGCCAAGCAGTGGCTGGACGGGCCGCACGGTCTGTACGCGCATCTGCGGGCGTGCGTGGCCGACGACGGCTGGGAGTGGGAGGGCAGCACGTACTACCACGGCTTCGTGCTGCGGGCGGCGCTGCTGGCGCTGCGCGGCACGGATCCGGCGGCCCTGCCCGCCGACGTCGCCGGACGGCTGACCGGCATGGTCGACGTCCTCGCGGTCCTGGCCACGGACGGCGGGGTGCTGCCCGCGTTGAACGACGGCCCCTACCGGCGCGTCCCCCTCGCCCTGGAGTGGCTCGAACTGTGCGCGCTGGCGCAGCAGTTCGCTCCCGCGCTCGCACTGGCGGCGATCGCCGCGCAGGCCCGCGCCGAGGCGGGAGCGGCGGACGACGGCCTCGACACGACGGCGGCGGGCTGGTTCACCGGGCGGCCCCTTCCGGAGCGGGCGGCGCCCATGCCGGTCACGGTCTTCGAGGACGCCGGGTACGCGGTCCTGCGGGCGGCCGGTGTGCACGCCGTGCTGGCCTTCGGACCGCACGGCGGCTCGCACGGCCACCGCGACAAGCTCGCCCTGTTCCTGTACGGGCGTACCGCGCCCTGGCAGCCGGACCCCGGCCAAGTGCCTTATGCGCACGACGTGTTCCGCGACCACTACGCCGGCACGGCCGCACATCCGGCGTTCCGGGTGGACGGCGCCGAGCAGGCCGAGTGCGCGGGCCGGCTCCTCGCGCGGGACGCCTCCTCGGTCACGGCCGAGGTGACGGACGCGTACGACGGAGTGCGTGCGGTGCGCCGGATCGCGACGGGCGCCGGCCATCTGGTCGACGTGCTGACCCTGACCGTCGGGGACGGCGGGGACGGCGCGGAGCGGACGCTGACCGGCCAGTTGCGGCCGGGTGTCGGCCTCGACGTCCAGGTGCAGCCGGCCGGTGCCGTGCGCACGACCTGGTACGGCGAGGACGAGGTACTGCACGGCTGGCACACGGCTTCGGTACCGCTGCGGCCCGTGACCCGGCCCGGTCCTGGACCTGCCGACGACCCTCAACTGGCGCGTTCCTGGGTCGACTTCACGGCACGCGGCGCGCGTCTGGTCCTCGCCTCGGTGTACCAGGCGGCGTCGCACGGCCCCGCGGTGACGGGCGTCCGGCTCACCGGGGACGGCGTGGAGGTGCGCCTCGCCGACGGTTCGTCGGCCGTGCACGGGACGGGGGCCTGAGATGCTGCTGTCGGCGACACCGCCCCCGGGACCGCGCCCGCGCCAGGAGCGCCGGCTGCTCGACGAGGCCGTACGGCACCGGGACCTCGTCCCGCCGTCCCGGCATCCGATGGCGAGCATCACCTGGCTGGGCCCGGCCGCCGCCAACCCGGCGCTCGCCTACCGCGTGAGCGGCGACCGTGCCCACCTGGCGGAGGCCGAGCGGTGGATCGGGGCCGCGGTCCGGCTGCCGCACTGGGGCCGCGCCCACATGCCCGATCACGACCTGGACGCGGGCTGGCTGCTGCACGGCCTGTCCCTCGCCCACCACTGGCTCGGCGACGACCTCTCCCCCGACCTCGCGGACCTGCTGCGCTACAAACTCCTCGTCCAGGGACGCCGCATGTACGAGTTCGCGGTGGCCACGGAGGGCCGCTGGTGGTCGTCGTCGTACTGGCAGAACCACAACTGGATCTGTTACGCGGGCCTGGCCACCGCCGGTTACGTCCTGGGCCGCGAGGAGTGGACGGAGCGCGCCAAGGACAACCTGGGCCGGGTGCTCGACCTGCTGCCCGCGGACGGCTCGCACGCCGAGGGCGTCGTGTACTGGCGGTACGGGGTGCCGTGGCTGGCGATCCACCTGGACCTGCTTCAGGAGTGCGAGGGCCTGGACTGGTGGGACCGGGGCGGCTTCATGGCGCACACCTTCGACTTCCGGCTGCACCAGTCGGCTCCGGGCTTCGCCGAGCAGACCGGGCACGGCGACTGCCACGACCGGCGCAGCGGCCACAGCACGGCGCTGTACCGGCGGCTCGCCGCGCGGTTCGGCATCGGGGAGGCGCAGTGGCTCGCCGATCTCGTGGACCGTGAACTCTTCGACGGGGAAGCGGAGTTCAGCGGCGTACGGCCGGGGATCCGGGCGGAGGCCTATCTGGACCATCTGTGGCACGACCCGTCGGTCGTGCCCGTCGCGCCGACGCGCACGCACGCGCACTTCCCGGATCTGGGGCTGCTGACGGCCCGCACCGGCTGGGACGCGGCGGCGACGTTCGTGTCGTTCAAGGCCGCGCCGGGCGGCGGTCACCAGGCGTGGGAGAGGTCGGCCAAGCACCGGGCGGAGCTCGGCTGGGAGACGCTCAACCAGGGCCATCACCATCCCGACGCCGGATCGTTCGTCCTCACGTCCCAGGGCGCCTTCCTCGCCGTCGACGAGGGCTACAGCAACCGCAAGCGGGCGGCGCACCACAACCTTCTCCTGGTCGACGGGCACGGCTTCGCGGGCGAGGACCGTTACCACGTCTACGAGGACATGCCCCTCGAGCACCGGGCGCGGCTGCGGGACGTGCTGGCGGAGGGCGGCTGGGCGCACGGCACCGCCGAGATCGCCGCGATGTACCCGGCCGAACTGGACGTGCGGCGTCTGGACCGCACGCTCGTGTGCACCCCGTCGGGCCGGCTCGTGCTGCTCGACGAGGCGGCGGCCGACACGGCCCGCGCCTGGACGTTCCTGCTCCAGACGGACGCGCCGACCGCCACGCACGACGACGTGCGGGACCGGCTGATCCGGTCCGGGGACGCACGGGCAGTGCTGCGCCGCCACGCCCCCGACGACGCCGAGGTCACCTCGCAGCCGACCGAGGTCGAGGCCAACCCCACGTCCAGCACGCCGGAGTTGAGCATCACCCGCACGCTGCACACCCTGCGGATCACGACGCCCGCCGGGGAGCGGGCCCGTTTCCTGACGACGATCGAGCCGGGCGCCGAGGCCGCGACGGCCCGCGCGGTGCCGTCCGGCATCGTCTTCGAGGCCCCGGACGGCACGACGGAGACCGTGCTCCTCTCCCCCGCCGACCGGCGCATCGACACCCCCGAGGTGTCGGCGGACGCGGCGGCGGTGCTGCTCGCGCCGGACCGCGCCCCGTACGTGGTCGCGGCCACCCGCCTCGCCCTGCCCGGTCACCCCGTCCAGGAGTGGCCGGAGCCCTACACCGGATCGGCGGCCCCGCGATGACCCTGTCCCTCTCCCCCGCCTCCCCCGGATCCTCCGGCACGCGCGGCCGGTTGCTGCGCTCGCTCGACTGGGTGGCCCAACCGGCCGCCGCAGGGGCCGCGTTCACCCTCCTGGCGCTCGGTGTCGTCACCTGGCTGCCCGCGCTCGCCGCTCTCGCGCACGCTCTTCAGCGCTGGCGCTCCGACGGCGACAACCGGTCCTTCACCGGGGTGTTCGCCGCGTTTCCCCGCTACTGGCGCGCACTGTGGCGGCAGAGCGCCCTCGGCGCCGTCGCCGTGTCCGTGCTCGCCGCCAACTGCGTCTTCCTGAGCGGCCGTTCGACGCCGTACGCGTTCGTGCTGCTGGCCGCACAGGCCGGGATTCTCGCGGTGCTGCTCGTCCACTGCACGGCCTTCGCGGCGTACGCGGCCCTCGTCCCCGACGAGGCGCCGGCCCGGTGGCACCGGCGGGCGCTCGCCCTGGCCTTCGCCTCGCCCGCCCGCGGTACCGCTCTGCTCGGCGCGGCCGTCTCCGCCGCGATCCTCACGCTGCCCGTCCCGCTCGGCCCGCTGCTGTTCGGCCCGAGCGTGCCCGTCCTGCTCGCCCTGCACTTCGCCGCACCGCAACCGGAGAGGACCTCCTGATGCACCGACCGATGTCCAGACGCGCCCTGCTCGCCCCGCTCGCCGTGGCTCTCGGCGCCTGCACCGCGCTGGCGCTGCCCGCCGCACCGGCCTCGGCCGCGTCGTCGTACTACGTGAGCCCGAGCGGCAGCGACGGCAACGCCGGTACGTCGTCCGCCGCGCCGTTCGCCACGATCCAGCAGGCGCTGGACGCGGCGCCGGAGGGCTCCGTCGTGCACCTGGCCACGGGCACGTATCTCCAGGACGTGGTGACCCGCCGCGAGAACGTCACGCTCACCGGACCGTCGACCGCCGTCGTCAAGGGCGCGGGCGACAGCCGCATCGTGCAGGTGCGGCACGACGGCACGGTCCTCGACGGGTTCACCGTGGACGGCCTGTTCGGGTCGTCGGGCAGCGTGGACGGCTACCGCTCCAAGCTGGTCTACGTGATGAGCACGACGCCCGGCAACGGGGTCAACGCCCTCACGATCAGGAACATGACGCTCAAGAACGCCGCCGACGAATGCCTGCGGCTGCGCTATCTGGTCACCGGCGCCGACGTGCACGACAACACGATCAGCGACTGCGGTGTCGCCGACTTCCGGTTCGGCGGAGGCGGCAAGAACGGCGAGGGCATCTACCTCGGCACGGCCCCCGAGCAGCAGGGCGCGAACGGCGCGCCCGACGCCGCCGCCGACGTCAGCAAGAACAATCGCATCCACCACAACACGATCGCCACGCGCGGCAACGAGTGCGTCGACGTGAAGGAGAACTCCACGCACAACTACGTGGAGTACAACGACTGTTCGCAGCAGCGGGACCCCAGCTCGGGCGGGCTCGACGCGCGCGGGAACGGCAACATCTTCCGGTACAACACGCTGCACGACAACACGGGCGCGGGCGTCCGGCTCGGCGGCGACACGGCCGGCGACGGCATCGACACCCAGGTCTACGGCAACACGATCACCGGGAACGCGGGCGGCGGCATCAAGGTGATGCGCACCCCGCAGGGCCCGGTGTGCTCCAACACGATGAGCGGCAACACGGGCGGGGACTCGGTGGGCACGTACGGCGCCGACTACGCCCCGACGGCCCTGTGCCCGGCCGGAGCCGCCTCGTGAGCACCACCCGCCGCACCGTCCTCGCGGGCACCGGCGCCTCCCTCGCCGCCCTCGCCCTTCCCACCCCCTTCCTGACGCTCGCGCACGCCGACGACGGCACCGCGCTCCTGCGCGCCCGCTGGCACACCCTGCTGACCGGCGGCGCGGGCCTCGACACCGCCGACCCGCGGATCGCGGCGGCCGTCGCACGCATCGACCGGGCGGCGGTGAGCGCGGCCAAGGGCCTCGACCCGACCCGCACGGACGGCCTGTGGCCGGACCTGACCAGCACCTCCGTCTCGAACCACGTCACCACGTCCTTCAAGCGGCTCTCGACGATCGCCACGGCCTGGGCCGTGCCGGGCACCGCCCAGTACGGCGACGCGGCCCTCGCGGACCTGCTCGGCCGGGGCGTCGACTGGGTGCTGGAACACCGCTACGGGCCCGGCCACGACCGCTTCGACAACGACTGGGACTGGGAGATCGGCTGCGCCCTGGCCCTCAACGACACGGCAGTCCTGCTGTACGACGCCCTCGGCGCCGACCGGCTGACACGGATCACGGACGCCGTGCGCCACTACACGCCCGACCCGAACCTGTGGCGCGTCGACCGGCAGATCGCGACGGGCGCCAACCGCGTGTGGATCTGCACCGTCGTCGCCGTCGGCGCCGTGCTGCGCGGCGACGGCAGCGACCTGGCGCGGGTGCGCGACGCGCTGTCGGACGTGTCGGGCGGCGGTGCGAACAGTGTGCTCGCCTACCAGGACTCCGGATCCGGGACCGGTGAGGGCTTCTACTCCGACGGCTCGTTCCTCCAGCACTACAAGCACCCCTACAACGGGGGCTACGGAAAAGAGCTGTTGGGGAATCTGTCCCGGCTGCTGAACCTTTTCGCGGGAACCGACTGGGACGTCACCGACCCGGACGTGGCGAACGTGCGGCAGTGGGTGACGGACGGTTTCGAGCCGCTCATCGCGCGCGGCGACATGCAGGCGGGCGTGTGCGGCCGGGAGATCGCCCGCTCCAGCAAACAGGGCCATGTCGCCGCGCAGACCGTGATCGAGGCGGTGCTGCGACTGCTGCCCGGGCTGACGGCCGACGACGCCGACCGGTTCGCGGCGATGGTCAAGCAGTGGATCACCGAGGACACGTACCGGGACTTCCTCGACGTCACGGACCTCGCCTCGCTGGTGGCCGCGCAGGAACTGCTCGCGTCGGACACGAAGCCGCGCGGCGATCTGGTCACGCACCGTCAGTTCCCGCGCATGGACAAGGCGATGCACCACCGCCCGTCCTTCACCCTGGGCATCAGCGCCTACTCCAGCCGTGTCTACAACTACGAGTCGATCCAGAACGAAAACCTGCACGGCTGGCACCTGTCCGACGGCATGGTCCTCCTCTACGACGACGACCTCGGCCACTACAGCGAGGACTACTGGCCGACCGTGGACCCGCTGCGGCTCGCCGGGACCACGGTCGTCGCCGAGCGTCCCGCCGACGCGGCGGGCCAGCGCACCACGAGCACCGCGGACTGGGCCGGCGGCGCGGCGCTGCCCGGGACGACGCTCGGCGCGTACGGCATGGAGCTGCGCGCGTTCGGGAGTCCGCTGAGTGCGTGGAAGAGCTGGTTCTGCCTCGACGACGTGATCGTGCACGTCGGGTCGGGCATCTCGGCCGATGCGGGACCCGTCGAGACGATCGTCGAGAACCGCAAACTCACCGATGCGGCAGCCGAGTTGACGGTCGACGGGACACGCGCGCCGTCCGACGCGGGCTGGTCGGCCACGTACGAGGGCGTGCGCAGCGTGCATCTCGCGGGGACCGGCGGCTATGTCTTCCCGCGGCCGACCGCCCTGCGGGCCCTGCGGGAGCAGCGCACCGCCACCTGGCGGGACATCAACATCAAGTACGGCACGGACACCCCGGTGACCCGCCCGTATCTCACGCTGTGGCAGGACCACGGCAGCGCGCCGTCGGGGGCGGGTTACTGCTGGCTGCAGCTGCCGGGGGCGTCGGCCGAGCGGACCGCGCGGGCCGTGCTCGCCCCGCCGGTGTCCGTCGTCGCCGCGTCGGCGGCCGTGCACGCGGTGCGGCGCGCGTCCGACGGGCTGCTCGCCGCCAACTTCTGGGCGGCGGGCCGGGCCGGTGAGCTGGGCGCGGACGGGCCCGCCTCCGTGCTCGTCCGCCCGCGCGGGAAGGAGTTCGAGGTGGCGGTGAGTGATCCGACGCAGCTGCGCGGCCAGGTCGTGCTCGACCTCGGTCTGCCCGGATACAGCGTGCGGCGGGCGGACCCCGGAGTCGCCGCCGTCCGGCGCGGCGCCCGCACCCTGATCACCGTCGACACCGCCGGCCTGCACGGCGCGTCGGTCTCCCTGACCCTTTCGCGTACCTCTTCGAGGAGTTGACCTTGCTGTTCGACATGCCGCTCGACCGGCTGCGGGAGTACCGGCCCGCGCCGGAGGAGCCCGCGGATTTCGACGCGTTCTGGCGCAAGACACTCGACGACACCGCCCGGCATCCGCTCGACGCCCGCTTCGTGCCGTACGAGACCGGGCTGACGACGGTCGACGTGTACGACGTGACGTTCCACGGGTGGGGCGGGCAGGCCGTCAAGGCGTGGCTGCTGCTGCCGCGCGGGCGCACCGGTCCCTTGCCGGCCGTGGTGCAGTACATCGGCTACAACGGCGGCCGGGGCATCCCGTACTCCTGGCTGGCCTGGAGCGCGCTCGGCCACGCGCACCTGGTGATGGACAACCGGGGCCAGGGCGGCGGCGGCAAGAACACCGCGGACACCCCGGACCTCGCGCCCGAGGGCCACGGCTCGTCGTCGCCCGGCTTCCTCACCCGGGGTATCGAGGACCCGCACCGGCACTACTACCGGCGGCTGATCACCGACGCGGTGCGGGCCGTCGACGCGGTCCGCGCGCACGAGGCCGTCGATCCGTCGCGGGTCGCGGTGCTGGGCGGCAGTCAGGGCGGGGGGCTCGCCCTGGCCGTGGCGGGGCTGCGCGAGGACGTGGCGGCGACGGTCGCGGACGTGCCGTTCCTGTGCCACTACCGGCGGGCCTCGCAGATCACGGACAACGGCCCGTATGCCGAGATCGCCCGCTTCCTCTCCGGTCACCGGTTCGGCGTCGAGGCGGCGATGGAGACCCTGTCGTACTTCGACGGGGTCAACTTCGCGGCGCGGGCGACGAGTCCGGCCTGGTTCTCGGTCGGCCTGATGGACCGGATCTGCCCGTCGTCCACCGTGTTCGCCGCGTATCACCGCTATGCGGGGCCCGCCGAGATCGAGGTGTTCCCCTACAACGGGCACGAGGGCGGAGCCGAGTACGACCTGCCGCGCAAGATCGCCGCACTGCGGGGCGTGTTCGCGGCCTGATCCGGCGACGGGGTCAGTGGCCTCAGCGGCCGAGCACCGCCATCGCCGCGTTGTGCCCGGGGATGCCGCTGACCCCGCCGCCGCGGACCGCGCCCGCGCCGCACAGCAGGACGTTGGCGTGCGCGGTCTCGACGCCCCAACGGCCCGTGCCCTGCTGGGCGTAGGGGAAGGACAGCTCCCGGTGGAAGATGTTGCCGCCGGGCAGCCGGAGGTCCCGCTCCAGGTCGAGCGGGGTCTTGGCCTCGATGCAGGGGCGGCCGTCGGCGTCCTCGGCGAGACAGTCCTCCAGCGGTTCGTCGAGGTGGGCGTCGAGCTGGGCGAGGGTGGCCTTGAGCAGGGCGGTGCGGGCCGTGTCGTTGTCCGCGGCGAACAGCCGGGCCGGGGTGTGCAGTCCGAAGAGGGTGAGGGTCTGGTAGCCGCGCGCGGCCAGGTCAGGCCCGAGGATGCTGGTGTCGGTGAGGCTGTGGCAGTAGATCTCCGAGGGCGGCGCGCTCGGCAGTGACCCGGCCGCGGCCTCGGCGTGGGCCGTCGCCAACTGGCCGTATCCTTCGGCGACATGGAAGGTTCCGGCGAACGCCTCGCGCGGATCGACGGAGGTGTCCTTGAGCCGGGGCAGCCGCTTCAGCAGCATGTTGACCTTGAGCTGGGCGCCCTCGGCCGGGGGCGGCGGGGTGTCGCCGAGGAGCCGGGCGAGGTGCTCCGGGGACGCGTTCACGAGGACGTGGCGGGCGGCGATCGTGCCTTCGGTGTCGCCGGTGCGGTAGGTGACCTCGGCGTGCTGTCCGTCGGTCTCGATCCGGGTGACCTCGTGACCGGTGAGCAGTTCGGCACCGGCCGTGCGGGCCGCGGCGGCGAGGGCGTCGGTGAGGGCTCCCATGCCGCCGACCGGGACGTCCCAGTCGCCCGTGCCGTTGCCGATGACGTGGTAGAGGAAGCAGCGGTTCTGGGCGAGCGAGGGATCGTGGGCGTCGGCGAACGTGCCGATGAGCGCGTCGGTGAGGACGACACCGCGTACGAGGTCGTCGCTGAAGTGTTCCTCGATGCCGACGCCGATGGGCTCTTCGAAGAGCAGCCGCCAGGCGTCGTCGTCCGCGAGGCGGGTCCGCAGCTCCTCGCGGGTGGGGAGGGGCTCGGTGAGGGTGGGGAAGATCCGCTCGGCGGCGTGCCGGGTCGTCTCGTAGAAGCGGTTCCATGCCGCGTACGCGTCCTCGCCGCCGGTGAGACGGGCGAACGAGTCGCGCGTGCGGTCGGCTCCGCCGCCGACCAGGAGACCGGTGGCGCGGCCGTCGCGGACGGTGGGGGTGTACGAGGACACGGTGCGGGCGCGGACGGTGAAGTCGAGGCCCAGATCGCGCACGATCTTCCTGGGCAGCAGGCTGACCAGGTAGGAGTAGCGGGACAGGCGGGCGTCCACACCGGCGAAGGGGCGCGTGGAGACGGCGGCGCCGCCGGTGGCGCCGAGCCGTTCGAGAACGGTGACGGTGCGGCCTGCGCGGGCGAGGTAGGCGGCAGCGACCAGGGCGTTGTGGCCGCCACCGACGATGACGACGTCGGTCCGGGTGAGCATGGCTCTTGGTAGCACGGGGGCGTCCGGGACGGCCAGGGTGCGGGCTCCGGCGCGGACGGACTCGCGGGCGGCGCCGCGCGGGGCTACCCGCGCCGGCGCAGGTCGGCCACCCTTCGGTACAGCTCCGTCGCCTCCGGGCCGCGGCCCAGTTGTTCCAGGCAGTGGGCCTCGTCGTTGCGGCTGGCCAGGGCGTCGGGGTGGGTCTCGCCGAGGACCCGTTCGCGGGCGTCCGCGACGTCGCGGTACTCGGTGAGCGCGTCCTGCCAGCGGCCGAGCCAGCCCAGGCCGACGGCGACCTCGCGGCGGCTGACGAGGGTGTCGACGTGGTCGGGGCCGAGCACCCGCTCACGGATCGCGCAGACGTCGCGGGCCTCGGCGAGTGCCTCCTCCCAGCGGGCCATTCGGCCGAGGTTGACGCCCAGACCGTGGCGGGCGCGCAGTGTCTCGGGGTCGTTCGGGCCGCTGACGCGGGTGCGGTCGTCGATGAGGTCGCGGTAGAGGGTGAGGGCTTCGGCGCTGCGGCCGAGGCGGCCCAGGCTGATGCCGACCTCGTAGCGGGCGGCGAGCGTGTCGGGGTGGCCGGGCCCGAGGGTCTCCGCACGGGCCATGGCTACCTCGCGATAGGTGTGGAGGGCGTCGCTCCAGCGGCCCAGCCGGCCGAGGGTGTAGCCGACTTCGCAGCGCGTGACGAGGGTGTCGGGATGGTCGGCGCCGAGGACGCGGGCGCGGGCCTGCGCCACCTGGCTCGCCATCCGGTAGGACTCCTCCAGACGGCCCAGGCGGCTGAGGTTGAAGGCGAGGTTGTGGCGGCAGCGCAGGGTGTCGGGGTGGTCGGGGCCCGCCGCGCGCTCGCGGGCCGCGAGGACCTCGACGTAGACCTGGTGCGCCTCGGAGTGCCGGCCGAGCTTGCCGAGGACGTACGCCACTTCCTGCCGGGCGCCCAGTGTGTCGGGGTGCTCGGGGCCGAGGGCGCGCTCGCGGCCCTCCACCACGCGCCGGTACTCGCGCAGTGCGTCGGCGGCGCGGCCGGTGCGGCTGAGGGTGAAGGCGACCTCGTAGCGGCTGGCGAGGGTGTCGGGATGGTCGGGGCCGAGCGCCTGCGCGCGGTCGGCGGCGACGGCCCGGTGCACTTCGCCCGCCTCGGCCCAGCGGCCGAGCCGGCCGAGGCTGAGTCCCGTGTTGTGCCGGGAGACGAGCGTGGCCGGCAACTCGGTTCCGGGAGTAGGGCGTTCGGCCGGGTCCGTTGGGGTCGTGGCGGGCCCGGCGGGGCGCGGGATCCATTCGCCGGTGAGGCCGGCCGCGCTGTCCGGCGGGGTGACGCGCAGGCCGGAGCCGCCGGTGGCCTTGTGGCCGGTGGTCATGCCACGGGTCCAGGACGGCAGGCGGGGTTCGCGCGGGGTCTGCGGTTCGGGGGTGGTCTGCGGCGCGCGGCTGGGCCGTGGTTCGCGCGCCACCCACGTCTCGGTGTGCGGCACGATCTGCGGGGTTCGCACGGTGGGTACGTAGGTCGCGCGCCCGGTGCGCCCCGCCGTGATGCGCCGGCCCACCTCCCGTGCGTCGCGGGGCCGTTCGTCGGGTTCCTTGGCGAGCAGGTCGAGGATGATCCGCTCGACGTACACGGGCAGATCGGGGCGGTGGCTGCGCGGCGGCTCGGGCTGGGTGTCGCGGTGGCCGACGAGCACGGCCCAGGCGTCGTCCAGGTCGAACGGGGGCGCGCCGGTGGCGATCTCGTACAGGACGCAGCCGAGGGAGTACAGGTCGCTGCGCTGGTCGACGTGTGTGCCGCCGATCTGCTCGGGCGACATGTAGTGCGGTGTGCCCATGGCGATGCCGGTGCCGGTGAGCCGGGCGGTGAAGCCAATGTCGTGGCCGAGCCGGGCGATGCCGAAGTCGCAGATCTTGGCCGTGCCGTCGTCGAGCCGGACGATGTTCGCGGGCTTCAGGTCGCGGTGGATGATGTCCTGTTCATGGGTGTAGGCGAGCGCGGAGGCGATCTGCTCGGCGACGTCGACGACCTCGTCCACGGCGAGCGGGTGATGCCGGTTGTCCTCCAGGAGTTGGCTGAGATTCTTGCCCTCCAGCAGTTCCATCACCAGGTAGAGGATTCCCTCGTACTCACCGAAGTCGTGTACGACGGTGATGCCGCGGTGCTGGAGTCCGGCGGCCACTCTGGCCTCTCTGCGGAAGCGCTCCCGAAGGATCCTCGTGAAGGACTGATCCCGCTGTGGTCCGAGCGGCTTGAGGCACTTCACGGCGACGTGGCGGCCCAGTGACTCGTCCCGCGCCCGCCACACCTCGCCCATGCCGCCCCGGCCGATCCGGTCGAGCAGCCGGTACCGCCCGTGGATCAGCCTGACGTCCCGGGTCTCCCCCAACTCCGGCATCTTCCGCCATCGCCCCCGTCGCCTCGCTCCCGCGCCCGCCCCCGGGCAGGGCCTCAGTCCAGTATGGCTACCCATCTGTCGACTTTGTACGGGGCAGGGCGCGCGTCTGGGCCGAGTCTGGCCATGGCCCGCAGGATGTGTTTCGGCGGCAGTTGCCAGCGCGCACGGTCGGGAATCCGGCGCAGGGCGGTGCCGGTGGCGCGCAGGCGACGGGTGACGACGGCCGGTGCGGGGGCGGGTCTGCCGTACAGGGTGTGGGCGTACGGCGGCAGGGAGGCGTAGGCGAGGTTCGCCACGCGCCGCCAGAGCACCTCGCGCGCGGGTTTCAACAGCGGGTGCGTGGGCGGGCGTTGCAGGAAGTCGTCGACGGTGCGGGCCTCGGGGCCCGCGGCCAGCTCGGGAAGCACCTTCGCGAAGTATGCCTTCATCTGCGCCTGGTCGGCGGGGACGTCGTCGGGGTCGAGGCCGACGAGGCGGGCGCTGGTGCGGTGTTCGGCGAGGTAGCGGTCGGCCTGCGCGTCGGTGAGGCGGAAGCCGGAGCGGCGCGCGACGGTCAGATAGGAGTCGATCTCCGCGCAGTGCACCCACAGCAGCAGTCCGGGTTCGTCGACGCCGTACCGCTCCCCCGTGTCGGGGTCGGTGGCCGTCAGCCGGCGGTGGATGCCGCGCACGCGCGCCCCCGCCCGTTCCGCCGCCTCGGTGGTGCCGTACGTCGTGGTGCCGACGAAGCTCGCCGTGCGCATCAGCCGCCCCCAGGCGTCGCGCCGGAAGTCCGAATTCTGCATCACCCCGCGTACGGCACGGGGGTGCAGCGCCTGGAGGTACAGGGCGCGGATGCCGGCGACCCACATCATGGGGTCGGAGTGGACCTGCCAGGTCACCGAGTCGGGTCCGAAGAGTCCCGGGTCCGCGTCGTCGCGCATGCCGCACCTCCTGGTCGCAGGGTACGCGCGGGCCCGCGGTGACGGCCGTTTCAGTGCAGGACCACGAGGACAGCGAGCGCGCCGAGGAGGGAGTCGACGCGGTCGAGGAGGCCGCCGGAGCCGGGGAGCCAGCGGCCCGCGTCCTTCTGGCGTGCGCCGCGCTTGACCATGGACTCGATGAGGTCGCCCGCCGGTCCGCCGACCGCCACGGCCAGCGCCGTCTGCCAACTGGCCGCGCCGAGGACGGCGAGCGCGCCGACGCCTGCCGCGGCCCCTGTGAGGGTGCCGCTCCAGCGTTTGGCCGGGGACAGCGGCGACAGGCGCGGCCCGCCGAGGCGCCGGCCCGCGAAGTAGGCCGCGATGTCGGCGACGGAGACCGCGACGAAGAGGGCGAGCGCGTCGGCGCCGAGCGGCACGAGTGCGGCGAGGAGGCTCAGCCAGGCGAGTCCGAACAGGGCGGCGGATGCCCGGCGCAGCCCGTGGTCGGCGTCGCCGGACAGCAGCGGCACCGCGGTCACGGCGAGGGCTCCGGCCGCGCCCGCCCGCAGGATCTCGCCCGGTGCCAGCCAGGCGGTGACGATCACGGCGGTGACCGCCGCGGCGAGCACCGCCCGGTCGGTAAGGGGCAGGTCCAGGAGTCCGCCGAACTCGCGGACGGCGATCAGCGCGGCCGCCGTGGCGAGGGCCGCGACGCCCGGCGCTCCGAGCCAGAACGCGCCGGTGACCAGCGGAACCCCGACCGCCCACGCGCACCACCGGACCATCAGCTCGCGGCGCCGGGACGCGAGCACGCCCGCGCCGGCCAGGGCCAGCGCACCGCCGAGCCAGGGCGCCAGGGAAGCGACGGTGGTCACCGCGCGGCGCCGGAGACCGGCTCGGCCGGGAGCGGCACCGGCGGGACCAGCACGTCGAGGGCGGCCTGGCAGGCGGCGACGATGCGGGCGTTCTCCGCGGCGTCCTTGACGGCGACCCGTACGGTGCGTCCCTCGTAGAGCGCGGACAGCGGCGACAGGTCGCGCAGATAGACGTCGTGCCGACGGCACTCGTGGACGAACTGTGCGGCGCTCGGCCCGCCGGCGGGCAGGGTCACGTTGACGAAGTTCGCGACGCCTTCCTCGACGAGCACGCCCTCGTCCAACTCGGCCAGTTCCAGCGCCAGTCGGTGGCGCAGGGCCCGGGTCTGAAGTCGGCGTTCCCGGTAGTACTCCGGCTCGCCGAGCGCCGCGACCGCGGCCCGCTGCGCGGGCAGGCTCACGGGCCAGGGCGGTGTCCAGCGTCGCAGGAGCGCCGCGGTGTCCGGGGCGGCCACCAGGTAGGCGGCCCGCAGCCCGGACAGGGCGTACATCTTGGACAGCGAGGTGCAGACGACGACGCGGGGGTCGGTGGCGGCGAGCGGGGCGAGCGAGGCGGCCTCGTCCACGTAGCCGAGGTAGGCCTCGTCGATCCACCAGCGGGTGCGGTCCGGTGCGCTCTCGATCGCGGCGCGCAGTTCGTCGGCGGGTGTGTGGCGGCCGGTGGGGTTGTTCGGGTTGACGACGACCACGAGGTCGTACCGGCCGGTGGCGACCGCCTCGGTGAGCCGGTGCGGGTCGATGCGCCAGTCGTCGGCGCGACGCAGCCGCAGCCGGTCGACGTGGCAGCCGATGACCCGCTCGGTGACATGCGCGTACTCGCCGTAGCCGGGGTCGATGAGGAGCACCCGGCTCTCGGGGGTCAGCAATTGTCCGAACGCCCGGTAGATCAGGTCGGAGGAGCCCGCGCCGACGCAGAGGGTCTCCTCGGGCAGTCCGCGTGTCGCGGCTATCTCCGCGACCAGGCCCTCGGCGCCGGCCGGGGGTGAGGTGCGGGCCAGCCAGGAGGGGTCGTCGGTGAGCGCGGCGCTCACCTCGGGCGCGGGCGGGAACCAGGCGTCCAGCACGTCGGCGGCGACGATCCGGCGGCGCCGGTGCAGGGTGCGGAAGTCGGTGCCGACGGCGGTGAAGGAGGCGCCGCCGTGCTCACAGCCGTCGGGGCCCGGCGCGAACGGGACGTCGAGCCGCCAGTCCACGGTGGACCGCAGCCGCTCCAGGGTGGCGGAGTGCCGGTCCGGCACGCCCCGCGTCAGCACGTCGACGGCGCCGGTGAGCACCTCGAACGTGACCGCTCCGCAGCGCACGGTCCGCCCGACCGGGCGCAGGCCCGCGGCCAGGTACAGGTCGAGCACCTCGGTGCGGCCCATCGCGACGACATGGCGGCCCCCACGCGAGGCGATCCAGCGCAGCGCCGCGTACATCAGCAGCGGCGCCGCCGCGCTCCGCCGTTCCCCCGGCTCGACGGTGAGGATGCGCACCTCGAAGGTGTCGGGCTCGCGCAGCGACGGCAGTTCGTCCCGGTCCAGATATTTGTCGAGGCCGAACCGTCCCGCCCACGGCGGCGTCACGCTGACGAACCCGATCCGCCGGGCGCCGCGCGCCGCGACCAGATAGACGTTGTCCCCGTCGAGCCCGTCACTCAGCCGCCCGGCCGGATCCGGCGCGTGCTGTCCCAACTCCTGCGCGTAGACCCGGTGCCGCAGCTCGTGGATCCAGTCGCGGTCGTCCGGGAGGGCGGTACGCAGGTGCAGCTGACGGCCCATGAGTGTCTCTTTCCGAGCGGGGGCGGGTCCGTCCCATCCTCGGGAGCGGGCCCTCGTCCGGGGAGGGCACTGCGACGCAGGGGGATTGAGTACGCGTACTCAGGCGGGTGGCGCGGAAGGGTGTGCGCCGCCGCTGAACACGGCACGAGCGTCGGCGCGGAGAACGGCCCTGGCCGCGGCAAGGGCCTCGGCGTCCTGGTGGACCTCGGCGCCCGTCAAGACGTGGAGCATCCGGTTGCGCCACACGTCGGGGTCCGTCACGTACTCGTCGAGTACGCGCAGGCCGTAGCCGCCACTCTCGTTCGCACCGTTCGTCTTGGTGAGCCTCTCTCGGATCAACTCCCTCAATGCCACCCAGAGTTCGTGGACCAGGCCGTGCGTGGTGCCGGTGAGTGCGGCCGCCGCTTCGGTGGCCAGTGCGGTGGCTACCAGTTCCGCCCCGGTCACGCGGTGGGGGCCTGGTTGTGCGGGTTGTGCGATGCCATGTCCGCCACTGTCTCGGGGCGTGCTGCAATGCTGATGAAATTCCGATGGTGTACGCGTGCAGCCGCGCGTAGGGGGAGGTCTGGGGTGGAGGAGAGCGCGCTTCAGCAGCTTCGCATCGAGGTGCTCGGCCCCTTGCGGGCCTGGCGGGGCGGGAACGCCCTGGATGTGGGGCCGGTCAAGCGGCAGGCAGTGCTGGCCGCCCTGGTGCTGCGCCAGGGAACCGTGGTGACCCATGATCAGTTGCTCGACGGCGTGTGGGGCGCGGAGCCGCCCGCCTCGGGTCACAAGGTGCTGCCCAGCCATGTCAATCCGCTGCGCAGGGCGCTCGACTCCGAGGGCACCCGGCACACGGAGTCGTTGATCCGCAGCGGCAAGGGCTGGTACCGCTGCCTGGCCGATGGTGCCCGTCTCGATGTGACGGAGCTGGCCGAGCGGAGCGAAGTCGCCCGGCGCGCCAGGGCATCCGGCGATCTCGCCCTGGCCACGGATCGGCTCGCGGACGCGCTCGCCCTGTACCGAGGGGAGCCGCTGGCCAATGTGCCGGGGCCGTTCGCCCAGGCCGAGCGGGAACGGCTCCTGGAACGCCGTCGCGCCCTGCGCCTGGCCCGGCTCGACTGTCTGGTCCTGCTCGGCCGGTTCGGCGAGGCGCTGGACGACCTGGCCGGCCCTGCCGAGTCCGACCGCTACGACGAGTCGCTACTGGCGTTGCGTATGCGCGCCCTATACGGGTGCGAGCGGCAGGTGGAGGCGCTCGGGGCGTTCGAGGACATGCGGGCGCGGCTGCGCGAGGAGCTGGGGGTCGATCCCGGAGAGGAACTCGCCCGGGTACACACGGCACTGCTGCGCCAGGACACCGCGAGCCTCATCGGCCCGGTCGCGCCTCCGCCTGCCGCACGCCCCCGCCCGACGGTCAATCAGCTTCCTGGCGACAGTGGACAACTGATCGGCCGGGAGAGCGAGTTGGCGCTACTGACGGAGCCCACCGCGTCCGATGGCGTCGCGGTGGTCGCGGTGGACGGCCCGGCCGGAGTCGGCAAGACCGCCCTCGTCGTACGTGCGGCCCATCGAGTGCGGAGCCGCTTCCCCGACGGCTGTCTGTTCATGGACCTGCAGGCGCACAGCACCGCCCGACAGCGGCTGGCACCGCAGCGTGTGCTGAGGCGCCTCCTTCGCTCCGTCGGCGCGGACGACAGTGACGTACCGAACGACCTCGATGAACTCGCGGCCATGTGGCGGTCGGTGACCAGTTCGCTGAAGCTGCTCCTCGTGCTCGACGACGCTCTTGGCATCCAGCAGATCGGACCGCTCCTTCCGGCCGGCCCCGGCAGCGCCGTGATCGTGGCGAGCCGACAGCGACTGTCCGCGCTGGACGCCGACCGGCGGGTCACGCTGGAGACGCTGTGCGCCGACGATGCGGCGTCGCTGCTGCGGCACATCGTGGGGGGCCGGCGCGCCGACCAGGAGCCGGGTGCCATACAGGAGTTGGCGCGACTGTGCGCCGGGCTGCCGCTCGCGCTGCGCATCGCCGGTACGCGGCTGCAGACCAGGCCCGCCTGGACACTCGCTTACCTGGTCGAGCGGATGGGCGACGACGAGACGCGGCTCGGCGAGCTGAGCGCCGGGGACCGTAGTGTGGAGGCGGCGTTCCGGCTGTCCTACGACCAGCTCGCCCCGGCACAGCGGCGAGCCTTTCGCGCCGTCGGCCTGGCGCCCACTGTCGAGTTCGACCTGCGCACCCCTGCCGCCATGCTCGGCTGGTCACCACGCAGCGCCGAGCGGGTCATGGAGGAGTTGGTCGACACAAGTCTGGTGCAGCAGCCCCGGCCGGGCCGCTACCGGCTGCACGATCTGGTGCGGGTCCACGCACGGCGGCTGGCCGAGGCCACGCCCGCCGAGGCAGACGCCGGGCGAACAGCCGCGCTCCGCCTCTATCTGGACGCGGCCCGCGTCGCCAGCGTCTGGGGCAGCGGCGGCTTTCCCACCGGTCCGGCCCCCACCGACGCGGCCTTCGACGGCTGGCAGGACGCGACGCGCTGGCTGGACTCGGCGGGCGGCGAGTTGGTGGACGTTGTCGGGCACGCCGTCGCGTTCGGCGAGGCCGACCACGCGTGCTGGATCGCGGAGGCGCTGACCGGACACTTTCTGAGCCGGGGCCGCCACCACGACTGCCACACAGCGCTGGAGACCGCGCTCCCGCACGCCAACCGGGCGACCGACAGACGCATGGCGCCCGCCCTGCGCAATGCTCTGGGCCTGGTGCTCATGCACCGAGCCCGCTTCGCCGAGGCGTTCGCCTGTCTGCGGTCGGCCCTGGACCTCGCACGCGCGTACGCAGACCCGCACGAGGAGGCCAGGACCCTGATCGGGCTCGGCACGATGGTCGGCCTCGGCACGCACGCCCTGGACGGCGACCGGGGCACCTCGCCTACCGCGTGGTTGGCGGAGGGACTGCGCCTGGCGCGCGGGTGCGACGACCCCTGGCTCGTCGCCATGGGTTCCTTCGCCCTCGGTCTCGTCCACCACGATCAGGGGCGCGACGCACTGCTGCCCGACCTCTTCCGCGCCGCGTACGACGACGGCGGCCCCGGCCGCTCCCGTGCGACCGGCCGGGCCCTGACCTCCAATCTCGACCTCTATCTGTATCTGGGCAGGCCGGGCACCGCGGCGCTGCTACGTCGCGTGAGTGAGACGATGCGGCGGACCGAGGACCTACGTCTGCACACGCTCGCCCTGGCCCGTCTCGCCTCGGCGGAGCACGGCACGGGCAATCTGGTCGCCGCGGAGTCCGCCGGCCGGCAGGCCCTCGAGCAGCACGGCACGCTCGACCGGCGGGACGATCCGGACCACGACCGCCGCGAGATGGACCTGCGCTGCCGCCTCGGCCGCATCGTCCGCGCGGCGGGCGACGTCGCTTCGGCACGGGAGCAGTTCAGGGCCGCGCTCGCGGTGCCCTGCGGCGACCGGTATCCGTTGGAGTACACGCAGGCCGTCGAGGGGCTCAGAGCCTGTCGATGAAAGCCGTTGACCGGCTCGTGAGACCGGGACTTCTGGCCGACGGCCAGGGGACCTAGGACAGATGCGCGGCGCGGGCCGCCCGTGCTCTGCTGGTTGAATCGTGAAGTACGTGAGGCAGTTTCTCTCCGCCGCGGTGCCCGGCCCGGACTCGCGGCCCGGCGCCGGGCCGGCGTTCGCGCTCGCCGATCCGGCCGAGGACGACGGCCGCCGCTCCCTGCACCACCGGCACCTGCTGGCGCTGCTCCCGGCCCTGTTCCTGGCGGCCGTCGTGGCGGTCGACCTGAGCACCGGTGAGGACTTCCGGATCATCGTCTGGGTCGTCCTTGTCCCGGGGCTGGCCGCGCTGCTGTGCGGTCTGCGGGCCACCGTCGCGTACGCCGTCCTGACGGTGCTCGTCTATGCGGCCGTCGACGCGCGCTATCCGTGGGCGGGGCCGACCTGGGTGCCCGGCTTCCTCCTGATCCTGGCCAGCGCCCTGGGCGCGGTGCCCGTGTGCGGGGCCCGGCTGCGCGCCGAGCGGCGGTCCGATCACATCCGGGAGATCGCCGAGACGACCCGCCGCACGGTCCTTCGCCCGCTGCCCTCCTTCTGGGCGGGGCTGGAGCAGGCCGCCGCCTACACCACCGCCGACGTCGCCGCCCGGGTCGGCGGCGACTTCTACGACATCCAGCCCTCGCCCCACGGCTCCCGGCTCGTCCTCGGCGACGTACAGGGCAAGGGGCTCGATGCCGTGGCCTGCGCCTCCGCGCTCGTCAGCAGTTTCCGTGAGGCCGCCTTCCACGAGGCCGACCTCTTCGAGGTCGCGGTCCGCATGGACCAGCGGCTGCTGCGTCATCAGGAGCACGCGCGGGCGCTCGGCGGCGACGACAGCGAACGCTTCGCCACCGCGGCGCTGATCAACTTCCCCACGAGCGGCGCGACGGGACGCCGCGACTGTCCCGTCGAACTCGTCAACTGCGGGCACCTCACACCCTTGGCCGTCGGCCCGGACGGTGTCCGGCCCCTGCACGGCGGTGCCTCCCTGCCGCTGGGCCTGCTCGGGCTGACCGGAGAGACGCCTGCGGGCACGGTCGTTCCCGTCCGGCTCGGGGAGACGCTGCTGCTGGTCTCCGACGGCGTGTCCGAGGCCCGTGACCGGGGCGGCGAGTTCTACCCGCTGACGGAGGACCTGGCGACCGCGCTCCGTGCCGACCCGGGACTGTCCGAGCCCCGGCGCCTCGTCCGGTACGTCCGCGCGGCCGCGGCACGGCACGCGGCGCAGGGCCTGACGGACGACACCACCGTCCTGGCGGTCCGGCACCGCCCGCCCGAGTGAGCCCGGGCCCGCCGGAACAGGAAGCCGTCAGCGTCGTACCCGCGGCATCCCGAGACCGATCCACGAGATGATCTCCCGCTGGATCTCGTTGTTGCCGCCGCCGAAGGTGAAGATGACGGCCGAGCGGTAGCCGCGTTCCAGTTCGCCGTGGAGGACGACGCCGGCGCTCCCCTCCTTCAGCGCCCCGGCGGCGCCCACGACCTCCATCAGCCACGCGTAGGCGTCGCGGCGCGCCTCGGAGCCGTAGACCTTCACGGCGGAGGCGTCCTGCGGCATGAGGGTGCCCTGCTGCACGGCGTTCACCATCTGCCAGTTGAGGAGTTTCATCGCGTCGAGCCTGGTGTGGGTCTGCGCGAGGCGCTTCCTGACCCAGCCGAGATCGATGACCCGGCGCCCGTCGGCGAGCTTGGTGTCCATGGCCCAGCGCTGGACGTCGTGGAGGGCGCGGATGGCCATGGTGCCGTGGGCGGCGAGGGTGACACGCTCGTGGTTCAGCTGGTTGGTGATCAGGCGCCAGCCCTTGTTCTCCTCGCCGACCCGGCGCGCGGCGGGGACGCGGACGTCCTCGTAATAGCTCGCCGTGGTGTCGTGCGAGGCGAGGGTGTTGATGACGGTGCAGGAGTAGCCGGGGTCGGACGTCGGGACGAGCAGCATGGTGATGCCCTTGTGGGGCGGGGCATCGGGGTCGGTGCGCACGGCGAGCCAGACCCAGTCGGCCGTGTCGCCGTTGGTCGTCCAGATTTTCTGGCCGTTGACGACATAGTCGTCCCCGTCACGGACCGCTTTCGTCTTCAGGGCCGCGAGGTCGGTGCCCGCGTCCGGCTCGCTGTAGCCGATGGCGAAGTCGATCTCACCGGCGAGGATCTTCGGCAGGAAGAAATCCTTCTGCTCGTCCGTGCCGAACTGCATGATCGTCGGGCCTACGGTGTTGAGCGCCATCAGCGGCAGCGGTACGCCACCCTGTGCGGCCTCGTCGAAGAAGATGAACTGTTCCATCGGGGTCAGGCCGCGCCCGCCGTACTCCTTGGGCCAGCCCACCCCGAGCCAGCCGTCGGAGCCGAGGCGGCGCACCGTCTCCCGGTAGAAGCGTTTCTGGGCGGCCGGGTCCTCGTAGCGGGCATAGGCGTTGTCGGGCACGAGCTCGGCGAAGTAGGCGCGCAGCTCGGTGCGCAACTGCTGCTGCTCAGGCGTGTATTCGAGGTGCACGGCCCCTCCTGGCGGTCAACTGGGCGGCGCCTGACGGTCTTTCAGGCATGATGCGACGGCGCACACAGTAGAACCCGTTCCAGAAATTGTGAATGGCGGGGACGGACCCACCTGAACCCGGGCCTCAGCCCAGGGTCGCCAGGAAGTCGGTGCAGGCCCGCGCGCACGCCCGGCACAGCTCCGCGCAGTCGGCGGCGGCCGGTACCCGGTCGCAGGCGTGCGCGCACTCCAGGGCGACCGCGCGGCACCACTCGACCTGGAGGCGCAGCGCGTACTCGTCGCGGAGCGCCTCCTCCGACAGCAGCCGGCAGGTCGCGTCGCAGACCTCGACGCAGAGCAGCAGGGTGCGCCGCGGTTCCTGGGGCGCCCGCCCGCCCGGGTCGGGGCCGGGGCCGGAGGTCGGCGGGCGGGCCGGGCCCGGTACCGCGGCGGCGCTGCCGAGCCGGTCGGCGGCACTCACCTGCACGGCGCAGGCGCGGGCACATTCGGTACAGGACTGGGCGCAGGCGAAACGGTCTTCGAGGTAGCGCACAAGGACGTCCTTGGGCGGTTCGTCCGTCGCCGTGCGCTCCGTGCTCCCGGCCGCCTCGGCGGAGGGGTTCGCGTGCTTCGCCAGGGGGGTCACGGCCCGGCTCCCTTCCACGGATCGTGCAACTCGGGGAGAGCGGGTAGCCGCATCCGGGACCGCCAAACCTGCCTGGCGGGGGGGCCGACCCTACGACTCCCGTGCACGCTCCCGGGCCGCGGAGGGGCGGTGGCCTACGACTCCCGGGCGCGCTCCTGAGTCAGGAGATGGCGCAGCCACTTCTCCGAGTGGGCGATGTGCGCGGCCGCCGCCGACGCGGCGGCCACCGGGTCGTGCCGTCCGATCGCCCCGACGATCTCCCGGTGACCGGCGTCGCTGACCCGCTTGATGTCCACCCCCTCGGGCAGGGTGAAGATCTGGTGGCGCCGGGAGCGCGTGCGGAACACGGTGAGCAGCGACTCCAGCGCCGGATTGCCCGCGACCCGGGCGATCTCCGAGTGGAACCGGTGGTCGAGGGCGGAGACCTCCGCCGGGTCGTCGATGGCCTCCATGGCGTCGAGCGTGGCGCTCATCCGCTCCAGCGCCTCGGCGTTCACCCGGGCCGCGGCCTGTGACGCGGCGTGCGCCTCCAGCACCCGGCGCAGCTCGAAGACCTCCAGCAGGCCGGAGAGCGGCAGCAGGTCCACGGTGAGCGAGAGGCTGCCGATGATGTCCTCGGGCCGCAGCGCGGAGACATAGGTGCCCGAGCCGTGCCGCGGCTCGACCACGCGCAGCGCGGCCAGCATGCGGACGGCCTCGCGCAAGGGGCCGCGGGAGACGCCCAGTTCGGCACAGAGGTCGGCCTCCGGCGGCATCCGCTCACCGGCTTTCAGCCGGCCCTCGGCGATCATGTGCCTGAGGCCGTGAAAGGCCCGCTCCACTGCGGACATATCCCGCTCCCCCGCTTCCGCCAGCTGCGTGGCGCCCCATGGTCCGACGCCCGAGACTTTAGCAAGTCATCTGATGTCTTGAGGAGGCCCCACACTAGTCATCAAACAACTTCCCAGCAATCTCGGGGAATTTGCTCTTCATTCACGGCGATGCCCATGCCAGGATGACGCATGTCGTCATACGTCTCGGGTTTCCCGTCTGAGGAGTCGCATGAGTACGGGTCTGGCCGTCGCCCCGCCTGAACCGCTGTCCCTGCCGGACGGCGGGCCCGCCGCGGGCGCCTGGTCGCTCGCCACGGACATGCTGCATCTGAACCACGGTTCGTTCGGCGCCGTTCCGGTGGCGGCACAGGTCGAGCAGGACCGGCTGCGGGAGCGGGCCGAGCGGGCGCCGGTCGTGTGGTTCCCGGACCAGCCGCGACGGATCGCCGAGGCCCGCGACGTGATCGCAGCCTTCCTGCGGGTGCCCGTCGGCGATCTCGCACTGGTGCCGAACGCGAGCGCGGGTGTCAGCACCGTGCTGACCTCGCTCACCCTGCGGCCGGGCGCCGAGATCCTGGTCAGCGACCACGGGTACGGCGCCGTCACGATGGCCGCGCAGCGGGTGGCAGCCCGCTGCGGCGGGCGGGTCCGCACCGTGCACGTACCCCTGAGCGCCGACGCGGACGACGCGTTCGCGGCCGTCGCGGAGCAGGTCGGCGCCGCCACCGGGCTGATCCTGCTGGACCAGATCACCTCCTCGACCGGCCGGCTGCTGCCCGTCGGCCGGATCGCGGACCTGGCCCGCGAGCGCGGCATTCCGTTCCTGGTGGACGGGGCCCACGCGCCCGGCATGCTGGCCGCGCCGCTCGACGGTCTCGACTGCGACTTCTGGACCGGCAATCTGCACAAGTTCGGCTGCACACCGCGCGGCACGTCGGCGCTCGTCGTGCGCGGCCCGCTGCGCGAGGCCCTCCACCCGCTGATCGACTCCTGGGGCGCGGAACTGCCGTTCCCCGAGCGCTTCGACCACACCGGCACCCAGGACACCTCGGCCTGGCTCGCGGCTCCGGCCGCGCTGTCGTTCGTCGAGCGGACCTGGGGATGGGACACCGCACGCGGCTATCTGAGCGCGCTCGCCGACTACGGGCAGCACGTCGTCGCGCAGGCGATCACCCGGCACACCGGGCAGGACGCCCTGCCGTCCGTGGGGACGCCCGCGCCCGCACTGCGGCTGGTCCGGCTGCCGGACACCCTCGGCCCCGACCGGTTCGAGGGCAACGCGCTGCGTGACCGGGCCGCGCACGAACTCGGCGCGGAGACCGCGTTCACGGCCTTCGACGGGGTCGGCTATCTGCGGCTGTCCGCGCACGTCTACAACACCCCGGCCGACTACGAGGAGTTCGCCGAAAGGTGCGTCCCCGCGCTGCTGGCCTGGGGCCGCACCGCCTGACCCCGCACTCCACCCGCTCCGGCAGCCCGCACGGCTCACCGCACACGGCCCACGACGAGGAAGGTGACGACCCGTGACCCCAGGGATCGCGACGGATCTCCGCGTACTCCCGCCCGCGTCCGAGGGGGCGGTGCGCTACCGGCTGCTCGGTCAGGTGCGCGCCCAGCGCGGCGCCGAGTTGCTGCCGCCCGGCACCCCGAAGCAACAGGCCCTGCTCGCGGCGCTGTTGCTGCGCGGCGGCGAACAGGTGGAGCGCGCCGATCTGGTGCGGGCCGTCTGGGGCGAGTCGGCGCCGGACAGTGCGGCCGGACTGCTCGCCACGTACATCGCGCGGCTGCGCAAGGCCATCGAGCCGGACCGCGCCCGCCGCGCCGCGCCCCGGCTCCTGATCACCCGGGGCACCACCTACGGACTGCATCTGCGGCGGGACGCGCTGGATCTGTGGCGGTTCGAGGACGCCGTGGCCCAGGCGCGCAGAGAGCGCCGGGCCGGCCGCACGGCGGACGCGCGCTGCGGGTACGAGCAGGCTCTCGTCCAGTGGCGGGGCGAGCAGGCGCTGGGCGGTGTGCCCGGGCGTCATGCGGCCGACGTCCGGCGGCGCCTGTCCGCGCTGCGCCTCGACGCCCTCCTCGAACACGCCGAGGTGCTGCTCGACCTCGGTGAACACGCCGAAGCCGCCGAACTGACCGCGCCGCTGGCCCCGGCCCGGCCGCACGACGAGCGGCTCCAGGGGCTGCTGATGCTGGCGCTGTACCGCAGCGGCCGCACGCCCGAGGCGCTCGCCCTGTTCCGCGGCATCCGGCGTGCCCTGGTGCACGACCTCGGCGTCGAACCGGGGCCGCGACTGACCCGGCTGCACGACCGGATGCTGCGCGCCGACCCGGCGCTCGCCGCACCCCGGCAGCAGCCCCGCCCGGCCGCGCCGCCCGTCGCCACGCCCGTACTGCGGTTGCCCGCACCCGCTCAACTGCCGCGCGACAGCGCCGACTTCACGGGCCGCGAGACGGAGGTCCGGGAGCTGCGCGAACTGCTGCGCAGGCCCGAATCGCCGTCCACGCCCTGCCCCACGGTGGTGGTGTACGGGGCCGCGGGCCTCGGCAAGAGCACGCTCGCCGTGCATGTGGCTCATCAGGTCCGGGACCGGTTCCCGGACGGGCAGCTGTACGCGGTGCTGGGCGGGCGCTCCCCCGCCGAGGTGCTCGGCCGGTTCCTGGAGGATCTCGGGGTGCCGCCGCACGAGGTGCCCGACGGTCTGGAGCGGCGTGCCGTGCGGTTTCGCACCCTGACCGCCGAACGCCGGCTCCTTGTGCTGCTCGACGACGCCCGGGACATCGACCAGCTGCGCGAACTGCTGCCCGCGGCGCCCGGCTGCGCGGTCCTGGTGACCAGCCGTGCCGCGCTGCGCGAGCTGCCCGGCCGGGTCGCCCTGCGGGTCGGCCCGCTGGACACGGCGCAGTCGGTGCGGCTGCTGCGCCGGTTCGCGTCCGGGGTACCGCTTCCGGCGGTCGCCGCGCTGCCGCTGCCGTCCCGTCCGGATCCCGTCTCGGCCCTGGACCGGCTCGCGGACAGCTGTGCGGGCCATCCGCTGGCGCTGCGGCTCGCCGCCGCCCGCGCCGCCGACGAGGCGGCCCGGCTGGGCGAGTCCGCCGCGGTGGCCGCCCCGCATCCGGCCATGGCCGCGCGCCCGGTCGGTTCCGACGGCCGGCGGGCGGCCAGGACCCCGATCGCGTCGGCCGGCTGACAGCGCGTCAGCCGGTGGCCTCGGCGAGCACCGCGTCGGTGAAGTGGCAGGCTCCGGCCCGTCCGTCCCGCAGGGTCAGCGGCGGCTCGCTCGTCCGGCACAGGTCCTCGGCGCGCGGGCAGCGGGTGTGGAAGCGGCACCCGGGCGGCGGCGCGGCGGGCGAGGGCGGGTCACCGGCGAGGACGATGCGGGTGCGGCGCGGGGCGTGCGGGTCGCGGATCCGCTCCAGGGAGGGTTCGGCCGAGAGCAGCGCCTGGGTGTAGGGGTGTCCGGGGCGGGTGTAGAGGGCGTCTGCCGGGGCCTGTTCGGCGACCTTGCCGAGGTACATCACGGTGACGTCGTCGCACACGTGCCGGACCACGCCGAGGTCGTGGGAGACGAAGACGAGCGCGAGCCCCAGTTCGCGGCGGAGCTTGAGCAGCAGATTGACCACCTGCGCCTGGACCGAGAGGTCGAGCGCGGAGACCGGCTCGTCGCACAGCAGGACGTCGGGGCCGAGGGCGAGACCGCGGGCGATGCCGATGCGCTGGCGCTGGCCGCCGGAGAACTGGTGCGGGTAGCGGTCGGCGTGCCGGGCGTCCAGGCCGACGAGTTCGAGGAGTTCGGCGATGCGGGCCCGGCGCCCGGCACGCGGCACGACGTCGGGGTGTACGTCGAAGGCCTCCCCGATGATCTCGCCGACCGTCAGCCGGGGGTTGAGCGAGGCGTAGGGGTCCTGGAAGACGACCTGGACGCGGCGACGCCAGCGCTTGAGGTCGGCGCCGCGCAGCCGTGCGACCTCCTGGCCCTCGAAGAGCAGCCGTCCGGCGGTCGGCCGCTCCAGCGCGCACAGCAGCCGCAGCAGGGTCGACTTGCCGCAGCCGGACTCGCCGACGATGCCGAGCGCCTGGCCGCGCCGCAGTTCCAGATCGACGCCGTCGACGGCGCGCACCACGGCCGCGTCCCGGCGCCAGGGCAGGGTGGGCCCGCCGCCGTAGTGCTTGACCAGGCCCTCGGCCCGGAGGATCACGCCGTCCTTGGGGGTCACGTCGTCGGTCATCGTGCGGCGCCTTCCGTGCTGAACGGCTGGTCGAGGAGGTGGCAGGCGCCGGAGCGGGGCGCGCCGGGGTCCGCCAGCAGCACCGGCCGTTCGGTGACGCACCGGTCGTGGGCGTGCGGGCAGCGCGGCCGGAACGCGCAGCCCGACGGCAGCCGCAGCAGGTCCGGCGGTGTGCCGGGGATCGCGGGCAGGTCCTGACCGCGGGTCTCGGCGGTCGGCACCGATTCCAGCAGGCCCTGCGTGTACGGGTGCCGGGGGTCGCCCAGGACGTCGGCGGTGGGTCCCGACTCCACGACCCGGCCCGCGTACATGACGACCAGGTCGTCGGCGATCTCGGCGGCGACGCCCAGGTCGTGGGTGATGAGCACGACGCCCATGTCGGTGTCGGCCTGGATCTCGCCGAGCAGTTCGAGGATCTGGGCCTGCACGGTGACGTCGAGGGCGGTGGTCGGCTCGTCGGCGATCAGCACCTCGGGTCCGAGGGCGAGCGCCATGGCGATCATCACGCGCTGGCGCATGCCGCCGGAGAACTGGTGCGGGTAGTCGTGGATCCGTGCGCGGGCGCCGGGGATGCCGACCCGGTCGAGCATGTCGGCGGCCTGTCTCATGGCGTCCTTGCGGCTGGTGCCGCGGTGCACCCGGTACAGCTCGGCGATCTGCCGGCCGACCGTGTGCACGGGGTTCAGCGCCGACAGCGCGTCCTGGAAGACCAGCGAGATCCGGCTGCCGATGACGCCGCGGCGCTCACGTTCGGTGAGCTTCAGCAGGTCCATGCCGTCGAACAGGGCCTGTCCGCCGGTGACCCGGCCGGGCGGGCTGTCGAGGATGCCGGTGACGGCCTGGGTGGAGACGCTCTTGCCGGATCCCGACTCACCGAGGATGACGAGGGTGCGTCCGCGGTGCAGGGTCCAGGAGACGGAGTCGACGGCCCGCAGTTGTCCGGCGCGGGTGGTGAACTCGACGCTCAGGTCGCGTACGTCGAGCAGCGGATCGGGGTCGGGGCCGGGGTCAGAACTGAGCTTCACCGCTCACCTCTTCAGTTTCGGGTCGAGGGCGTCGCGGACCGTGTCGCCCATGACCATGAAGGACATGACGGTGATGGTCAGGAGCAGCGCGGGGAAGAGGAAGAGATGCACGTCGTCGCGGTAGGAGGCGGCGATGGCGATCTGCAGTCCCCAGGAGATGGTGGGCGGCTGGAGACCGATCCCGAGGAAGGTGAGCGCGGCCTCGGTGCCGACGGCGGCGCCGACGGTGAGCGTGGTCAGTGACAGCAGCGGGGCCACCGAGTTGGGCAGGATGTGCACCCGCAGGATGTGCGGTGCCCCGGCGCCGAGGGCGCGGGCGGCGAGGACGTACTCGCGGGTGCGCACGCTGAGGACGGTGGACCGCATGAGCCGCATGCCGGCGGGCCAGCCGAGCAGCACGATCACGAAGGCGATGGTCCACACCGAGCGGGACGAGAACGCCTGGAGGATGACGATCATCGCGACCAGGCCGGGCAGGGCGAACAGGACGTCGGCGGTGCGCGAGACGAGGCTGTCGACGAAGCCGGGGAAGTATCCGGCGAGCATGCCGAGCACGCAGGCGACGAGGAAGCCGACGACGCACACGGCAACGCTGACCAGGACCGAGGGCCGGGCCCCGTAGATCACGTTGGCGTAGTAGTCGCAGCCCTGGATGTCGTAACCGAACCAGTGCGCGGCAGACGGCGCCCCCTTGGACAGCTTCAGGTCGCAGACGGTCGGGTCGGCGGCGGTGAACAGCCGGGGGAAGGCGGCCATCAGGGCGATGACCAGGATCGCGACGGCACTGATCACGAAGCGTGGCCTGCGCAGCAGATCGCGCAGGACGGCGGCGCCGCTCGGGGTGTCCGCGGCGACGGGTTCGAGTTCGGCGGCGGTCGCCAGGGCGGTGTCAGACATGGCGCACCCTCGGGTCCAGGAGGCCGTAGAGCAGGTCGACGACCAGATTGACGAGCATGTAGCCGAGCAGCAGCACGGTAGAGAGCGTGACGACCACTCCGCCTTCCTTCATGGCGATGGAGCGGAACATGAACTGCCCGATGCCGTTCAGGTTGTAGATGCCCTCGGTGATGATCGCGCCGCCGAGGATGCCGGCCAGGTCGAGCCCGATGTACGTGATCACGGGCAGCATGGCGTTGCGCAGGACGTGGCCCCACAGGATGCGGTTGGGGGCGAGGCCCTTGGCGCGGGCGGTGCGCACGAAGTCGGCGCTCGCGACCTCGGCGAGGCTGGTGCGGGTGACGCGCGCGAGTCCGGCGAAGCCGAGGACTCCGAGCACGGTGGCGGGCAGCAGATAGCTGCCGGGCCAGCCGTCGGTGGCGCCCGAGACCGGGAACCAGCCGAGTTCGACGGCGAAGAAGGACTGGGCGAAGAACATCGCGACCAGGCCGGGCACGGCGAGCACCCCGAGGGTGGCGGCGAGCAGGGTCCGGTCGACGATGCCGTCCCGCTTCCAGCCCGCGTAGACGCCGCTGACGAGTCCGAGGACGAGCTGGATGGCGAGCGCGGTCAGTCCGAGCTGGAGGGTCACCGGCCAGCGCAGCGAGAGCTGTTCGCCGATGTCCTGGCCGTCGAAGGTCTGCCCGAGGTCGCCCTTGAGCAGGTTGCCCATGAAGTGCAGGTACTGGGCGACCAGCGGATCGTCCAGGTGGTAGTAGGCGCGTTTGGCCGCGATGACGGATTCGGCCAGGGGTTTCTGTCCTGACAGGGCCCGGATCGGGTCGCCGGGAAGGGCGAAGACCATCGCGTAGACGAGGAACGTCACGACGACCGCGATCGGGATCATGATCAGGAGGCGGCGGAGCGCGAAACGCAACACCGGTCTCTCCTTAGGGAGTTGCGGGAGGGGCGAGGGGACGGGGTCAGTCGCCGAAGGTGGAGCGGATCGGATCCACGTTCATGTAGCGGGAGTTGAGGGGCTCGATGCCGTCGCTGTGCAGGTACACGTCCCGCTGGTGGGACAGCGGCACCACCGGCATCTGCCCGGCGACGCGGTCCTCCACGGCCTGGTACTCCTCGGTCGCCTTCGTCTGGTCGACCTCCGCGTTGGCGTCGGCGAGCATCGAGTCGACCTTGGCGTCGTCATAGCGGCCGGTGTTCACGTCGCCGTAGGAGGCGAACAGCGGGGTGAGGTAGTCCTCCAGGGACGGGTAGTCGTGCCCCCAGGCCATGATGCGGATGCCGTCGAGCTTGCCCGCGTTGGCGAGCGGGCCGATCTCGGCGCCGGGCTTGCCGACATACTGGATCTTCAGTCCGAGGTTCTGCCGCCACATGTTGCCGAGCGCCTCGGCGTAGACCTGCTCGCCGGGGTTGTCACTGGCGTAGAACAGCCGCAGTTTGCCGGCGGAGAAGCCGCCGGCCTCCTTCAGCAGCTTCTTCGCCTCGGCCACGTCCTGGCCGCAGGCGGTGCAGGTGTTCTCGCGGTGCCCGGCGATGCTGGGCGCGGTGAACGAGGTCGCCGGCGCGTTGCCGGGCTTGAGCTTGGCGAGGGACGCGCGGTCCAGGGCGAGCGAGAGCGCCCGGCGGACCCGGGTGTCGCCGTAACCCTTCAGCGTCACCGGCAGGTTGAGGTACGAGATGTTCCCGGCGGCCTTGGCCTGGCTCCACTTGCCGGGCGCGTCCGTCTTGTACGAGTCGATCTTCGAGGAGGGCACGAGGGTGTAGTCGACGTTGCCGGCCAGGAACTCGTTGTACGCGGTCTCCGGGTTGGAAAAGAAGCGGAACGTGAGGTGGTCGGCCTGCGGGGCGTCCTTGCCCTGGTAGTCCTTGTTCCGGGTCAGCTTCACCGGCTGTCCGGCCTTCCACTCCCCGTCGATCTTGTAGGCGCCGTAGCCGATCGGGTCGTGCTTGTACTTGTCCGGGTCCTTCAGCGTCTCGGCGGACAGGGCCGTGACGCCGAGGTAGCTGAGCGTCGTCGGGTACGGCGAGAAGGCGGCCTTGAGCGTGACGGTGAAGGTCAGGTCGTCGACCACCTTCAGACCGGACAGCGTCGTCGCCTTCGCCTTCCCCTTCGCGGGGTTCAGGTCCTCGTAGCCCTCGACCCGCTGGAAGGCGCCGTTGTTCGCGAACCCGTGCTCTCCCAGGGCCGTGTAGTTCCAGGTGTCCACGAACGACTTCGCGGTGAGCTTCTCGCCGTTGGTGAACGTCCAGCCCGGCTTGATCTTGATGGTCCAGGTCTTGGCGTCCTTGGAGGTGACCGAGTCGGCGACGACGTTGACCAGCTTGCCGGTCTTGTCGTCCACCCGGGTCAGCGGCGCCCAGAGGGCGGACTCGATCTGGATGCCCGTCGAGCCGTTGTCGTTCGACGGGTTGAGCAGGGGCACCTCGGCCGCGGTGGCGATCGTCAGGGAGTGATCGCCGCTCTTCCCCTTGCTGTCCCCGCCTCCGCCGCCGCAGCCGGCGAGGACGACCGCCAGCGCGGTGCCGGTCGCCGCGGTGGCGGCGATTCTTCTTGTCCGGGCCATGAGTTCTCCCGCTCTCCAGGCCGGACCGGTCCCCGGCGAACACCGGCGTGACCAGCCCGGACGCGCCGGTCGGTTGGGGCGCGACAGTAGGAACGGGCCGGATGGACGTCAAGAGAGCGCCCGGTCGGCGTCCATCCGGCGTCCATTCCCGCTCCCGTGAGCGCCCCGGATGACCGCCGGATGGACGTCCGTCGC
Source organism: Streptomyces sp. NPDC057694 (assembly GCF_042799415.1). Classification (NCBI taxonomy): domain Bacteria; kingdom Bacillati; phylum Actinomycetota; class Actinomycetes; order Kitasatosporales; family Streptomycetaceae; genus Streptomyces; species Streptomyces sp. NPDC057694. The sequence continues at coordinate 19,746 of NZ_JBHVIX010000017.1, read as the reverse complement.
ACGGAACTTGCCGGTCGGACGGCCCTGTTCCTAGCGTCGCGGCCCGACAGTCAGACACGCCGGGGTGCAGTGATTCCGGCCGGAAGCACGGGAGTTCCCATGGCCCGGACACGCAGAGCCGCAGCGGTGGCGGCCGTCGCCGCACTCACGATGGCGGCCGCCGGATGCGGCGGCGGCTCGGACGACACGGCGGACGGCGCGTCCGGCCGGACGCTGACGGTGGCCACCGGTGCGGAGATCGCGGCCATCAACCCGGAGAAGGACAACGGCTCCTCCAACATCCAGCTGGCCTTCGCCATGTGGGCGCCGCTGACCCGGGTGGACCCGAAGACCGGCAAGCTGGTGAACGTCGTCGCCGACTCGGTCACCTCCAAGGACGCCAAGACCTGGACCATCAAGATCAAGCCGGGCTGGACGTTCACCAACGGCGAGAAGCTCACCGCGAAGTCGTTCGTGGACACGTGGAACTACACGGCGTACGGGCCGCACGGCTACCTCAACAACGGCTTCTTCCAGCGGGTCGAGGGCTACGACGACCTCAACCCGGCGAAGGGCAAGCCGAAAGCGACGACGCTGTCCGGTCTGAAGGTGGTCGACGACCTGACCTTCACCGTCACGCTCAAGGAAGCCTTCTCGCCGTACCCGACGACACTGAACTACTACGGCCTCGCGGCCCTGTCCGCCGAGACGCTGAAGGACCCGGACGCGTACAGCCACAAGCCGATCGGCTACGGCCCGTACAAGCTCGACGGGGAGTGGAAAGCGGGCCAGCCCGTCCGCATGGTCCGCAACAAGGACTACGCGGGCGACGACGCGCCCGACGCCGACCGGCTCGTCTACCGCTTCTTCTCCAACCCGGAGACCGCGTACAACGAGTTCCTGGCCGGCAACGTCGACTACGCCACCGTGCCCTCCTCCAAGATCGACTCGTACAGGACGGACGCGCCCGGCAAGTGGAGCCAGGGCAAGAGCGCCCCGAACCTCAGCTATCTCGAACTCCCCGTCAAGGAGCCGGAGTTCAAGGATCCGAAGGTGCGGCGGGCGCTCTCCCTCGCGCTGGACCGCACATCCCTGGTCAAGCTGAAGCCGGGCGCGGTCCCCGCCACGTCCTTCACCGCGCCGACCCTGGACGGCCACCGAGAGAACACCTGCACCGCCTGCAAGCAGGACGTGGCGCAGGCGAAGAAGCTGCTGAAGGAGGCGGGCGGCTTCAACGGCAAGCTCAAGATCTACTACGCCAGCGACAACCCGGGCGACCAGGTGTTCGCCGAAGCGCTCGGCAACATGTGGCGGCAGAACCTCGGGCTGAAGATCGCTTACGTCGGCAAGCCCGGCAGCGACATCAGCGCGCTCCAGGCCAAGCACCAGCTCGACGGTGTGCGCTCCTCCGGCTGGGGGCACGACTACCCGTCCCTGGAGGACTACCTCACCCCCGTCTTCGCCTCCTACGGCGACTTCAACTCCACCGGCTACGACAACCCCGCGGTGGACAGCGGCCTGGGGAAGGCCAACGCGATCACCGATCCGGCGAAGGCCACCCGCGCCTACCAGGACATCGAGGACCTGGTCGCCGAGGACATGCCGACCGTGCCGCTGTTCCACACGCGCACGATCTATCTGCACGCCACCGGCGTCCATCCGCTCGACTCCCCGTACGCGGACATCAACCCGGTGCGCTCGACGATCGACCGCTGAACACCCTCCCGGCCCTCGCGCGTACCGCTCACCACATCTCATCCCAGGAGACTCACCGCCCATGCATGACGACCGTTCGCTCGTCGAGGACCGACTCCGGCGTGTGCTCGAAGAGCGCGTCAGGCCCGCCGTGTATCCGCAGTCCGTACCGCTGGAGGTGCGGGTGTGGCACGCGCCGGGCGAGCCGGTACCGGTCGCCGAGGGCCTCGCCGCGCCCACCCTGCCCATCGAGACGGGCACCCGGTGGGGGCGACCCTGGGGCACCAGCTGGTTCACCGTGACCGGCACGGTTCCCGAGGAGTGGGCGGGGCGGACCGTGGAGGCGCTGATCGACCTCGGGTTCGACGGGCAGGGCGGTCCCGGGTTCCAGTGCGAGGGGCTCGTCCACGAGCCGGACGGGACGCCGGTCAAGGGGCTGCACCCGCGCAACCACTGGGTGCGCGTCGGCGCCCCGGTGACCGGCGGGGAAGCGGTGGAGCTGCGCGTGGAGGCGGCGTCGAACCCGGGGTTCTTCAACTCCCGCGCGTTCCGGCCGACCCCGCTCGGCGACCTGGACACCGCGGGCGACGACCCGATCTACACCCTGGGCCGGGTCGAGCTGGCCGTCTTCGACGAGACGGTGTGGGAGCTGGTGCACGACCTGGAGGTGCTGGGCCAGCTGATGGCCGAGCTGCCGCTGGACCGGGCCCGCCGCTGGGAGATCCTGCACGCCGTGGAGGCCGCCCTCGACGTGGTGGACCTCGGGGACGTGAACGGCACCGCGCAGGCCGCGCGGGACACGCTCGCGCCGGCGCTGGCCGTGCCCGCCGGTCCGTCCGCGCACCGGATCAGCGCGGTCGGACACGCGCACATCGACTCGGCGTGGCTGTGGCCGCTGCGGGAGACGGTGCGCAAGGTCGCCCGCACCGCGTCGAACATGACGCATCTCATCGACTCCGCGCCGGAGTTCGTCTTCACCATGTCGCAGGCGCAGCAGCTGGCCTGGATCAAGGAGCACCGGCCCGAGGTCTACGCGAAGGTCAAGAAGGCCGTCGCGGAGGGGCGGTTCGTGCCGACGGGCGGCATGTGGGTGGAGTCGGACACGAACATGCCGGGCTCGGAGGCGATGGCCCGTCAGTTCGTGCACGGCAAGCGGTTCTTCCTGGAGGAGTTCGGGGTCGAGAACGAGGAGGTGTGGCTGCCGGACACCTTCGGCTTCGCGGCCGGCCTTCCGCAGATCATTCGCGAGGCCGGGTCCAAGTGGCTGCTCACCCAGAAGATCTCCTGGTCGCAGACGAACTCCTTCCCGCACCACACGTTCCGCTGGGAGGGCATCGACGGCACCCGGATCCTCACCCACTTCCCGCCGGTCGACACATACAACTGCGCATTGGAGGGACGCGAACTCGCGCACGCGGAGCGGAACTTCAAGGACAAGGGCCGCGCCTCCCGCTCGCTGGCGCCGACCGGTTTCGGTGACGGCGGAGGCGGCACGACGCGGGAGATGGTGGCGCGGGCGAGGCGGCTGCGCTCGCTGGACGGTTCGCCCACGGTCGAGTGGGAGGCCCCGGCGGAGTTCTTCGCGCGGGCCGAGGCCGAGTACGCCGAGCCCCCGGTGTGGGTCGGCGAGCTGTATCTGGAGCTGCACCGGGCCACCCTGACGAGCCAGGCGCAGACCAAGCAGGGCAACCGGCGCTGCGAGGCGCTGCTCCAGGAGGCCGAGCTGTGGGCGTCGACGGCCGCGGTGCGCGCCGGATTCGCCTATCCGTACGCGGAGTTGGACCGGCTGTGGAAGACGGTGCTGCTGCACCAGTTCCACGACATCCTGCCGGGCTCCTCGATCGCCTGGGTGCACCGGGAGGCGCGCGCCACGTACGCAAGGGTTACGGCGGAGCTTGAGGGGATCATCGAGGCGGCGCAGCGCGCGCTGGCCGGCCGGGGCGAGGGTGAGCTGCGCTTCAACTCGGCTCCGCACGGCCGTGGTTCCGTACCCGCGCTCGGCGCGACGACTTCCGCCGGAGACTCCGAACCGGCCACGAGGGTCGGTGAGCGTGACGGCGGCGGCTTCGTCCTCGACAACGGGACGCTGCGGGCCGAGATCGACGGCCGTGGCCTGATCGTGTCGCTGGTGCAGCTGGCGAGCGGCCGCGAGACCCTCGCCCCGGACCGTCCGGCGGGGCTGCTCCAGCTCCACCCGGATCTGCCCAACAAGTGGGACGCGTGGGACGTCGACAAGTTCTACCGCAACACCGCCACCGACCTCACCGGCGTCGACTCACTCACCGCGACCGCCGACGGGGTGCGGGTGGCCCGCTCCTTCGGTGACTCGACGGCCGTCCAGACGTTCCGTCTCTCCCCCGGTTCCGGGCGTCTCGACGTCGACACCGAGGTGGAGTGGCACGAGACGGAGAAGTTCCTGAAGCTGGCGTTCCCGCTCGACGTGCACGCCGAGCGGTACGCGTCGGAGACCCAGTTCGGGCACGTCCACCGGCCCACCCACACCAACACGAGCTGGGAGGCGGCCCGCTTCGAGGCCTGCAACCACCGCTTCGTGCACCTGGCCGAGCCCGGCTGGGGCGTCGCCCTGGTGACCGCGTCCACATACGGCCACGACGTGACGCGCACCGTCCGCGAGGCCCCCGGGGACAGAGGGACGACGACGACCGTCCGCGCGTCGCTGCTGCGCGCCCCGCGCTTCCCCGATCCCGAGACGGACCAGGGCACCCACCGCTTCCGGCACGCCCTGGTGCCCGGCGCGGGCGTCGGGGACGCGGTCCGCGAGGGCGCGGCGCTGTCCCTGCCGGAGCGGGTGGTGGAGGGCGCGTCCGGCATCGAGGTCGCGCCGCTGGTGAGCGTCGACCAGGAGGCGGTCGTGCTCAGCGCGGTCAAGCTCGCCGACGACGGCTCGGGCGATGTCGTGGTCCGCTTCTACGAGGCCGAGGGCGGCCGGACCACCGTCCGCCTGCGCCCCGGTTTCGCGGCGTCGGCAGCGGTGCGCTGCGACCTGCTGGAGCGTCCGGTCGCCGAGCCCGAACCGGATGGGGCGGACCTGTCGTTCGCGCTGCGCCCCTTCCAGCTGGTCACGGTGCGGCTGACGCGTGGCGCGATCGGTTGACTCACGTCCACCGGGGTACCCGCAAGACTCTCGTTGGCGCTTCAGGAGCGTCTACCGAGATGTCTAGAAAACAATTCGACTGAATTTGACTGTTAAAGATCGAGAAGAGGAGCGATCGTGACCGTCACCGTACGACAGCCGCACCCCGCCGAGACCAAACGCAAGGTCAAGGGCAGGATCCGCACCTGCCGCCCCGCCCGACGGGTCACCGGGGAGCCGGCCGGGCCCGATCACGAGCCGGATTACGAGTGGAATCTGGTGCGCGGAGAGGACTGACGGCCCCTTCCCTCCCGCGTGTTCCGGCATATGCTGTCGGTGCCGGCGAGGGGAGGCTTCTGGCGATGCCCACCGTTGCACAGCCCAAGATCCTCGTCGTCGACGACCGCGACGACACACTCTTCGCGATGGAGAGCGCGCTCGCTCCGCTCGGCTACCCGATGGACCGTGCGAACTCCGGGGACGACGCCCTCAAGGCGGTCCTGCGCGGCGGTGTCGCCGTGGTCCTGCTCGATGTACTGATGCCCGACTTGAGCGGCTTCGAGGTGGCTCAGTACATGACGCGCCTGGAACAGACCCAGGACATACCGATCATGCTGATCACGGGTGCGGGCCAGGACCCCACCCTGGCCGCGAAGGCCTTCGAGCTGGGCGTCGCCGACTACGTCGTCAAGCCGGTCGACCCGTGGGTGATACGGACGAAGGTCCGCTACCTGTACGAGACCGGCCGCCGGCTGCACGCCCTGCGCGCACGCCTCCAGGCGTACGAGCGGCGGAGCGAGGAATTCCGCGACCGGCCGGACGTCGACCTGGAGGACAGCCCGCTGCCGCGGCCCGCCTGATCCCGCACCCCCGGCCCCCTCCACTCCCCCGCCCACCTCGCGTGGGCATGCTCACAGCCGCCCTGGCCCGCCCGACCCCGAAACCGGTTGTACAGTACAACTGAAGTAAAAGTTGTATAAGCCAACTCATGGAGGTCCCGCTCATGCCCGCGCGCAATCCCGCGCTGCGTCACGTGCTGACGCATCTGCTCACCCCGCTCCTGATGTGCGTGGGCATGGGCCTGGCGTATCTGGGCGCGTTCGCCCACCCCGAGCCGCACCATCTGCCCGTCGCCGTCGTCGGCTCGGGTGCCGAGGCTAAGGTCTTCGCGCAGACCGTCAAGGACAAGGCGGGCGACGCGCTCGACGTCCGTACGCTCGACGACCGGGCCGGCGCCGTCGATCTGCTCAAGACGCGCGACATCGACGGGGCCTATGTCCTGGGAGGCAAGGACGCCGGGGCGCCCGAGCTGATCGTGGCCTCGGCGGGCTCCGACACCACGGTCTCCGTCGTCGAGAAGATCTTCACGCCGGTCGCGGCGGAGCAGGGCGAGCCGCTGAAGGTCACGGACGTGGTGCCGACGGTGGACGACGACCCGACGGGCCAGGGCCTGTTCTTCCTGCTCGTCGCGCTCAGCATCGGCTCGTACGCGTCGGTGGCGGTGCTCGGCGGCGCCGGTGCCGCCCTGCGGATGCGGGCCAGGGCGCTGCTCGTGGTCGGGGTCTCCGGCGTGGTCAGCCTGATCGGCGCGGCGTTCGCGGGACCGCTCTTCCACCTCGCCCACACGAACCTGTGGGGCCTGTGGGGCATGGCCTGGCTGTACTCGGCGGGCATCCTGTTCGTCGGCGTCGGCCTGCACACGTTCCTGAAGCGGTGGACGACGCTCGGCGTGATGGTGCTGTTCGTGATGCTCAACTTCACCAGCTCCGGCGGGATCTTCCGGCCCGAGCTGCAGAACGGCTTCTTCGGCAGCCTGCACGCGTTCTGGAACGGCGCGGGCTTCGTCGAGGGAGCGCGCAGCCTGATCTACTTCGGCCACCACGACCTGGCGCGGAACCTGTGGACGCTGGTGGCGTGGCTGGCCGTCGGCCTCGTCGTCATGGGGGTCGCGGCGCTCGCCGAGCACCGGCGGGAGCGCTCGGCGCCGGCCCGGCACGCCGCTCCCGCTCCGATTCCCGCGCCCGCTCCGGCCGAGGACGTCGTCGAGGAGGAGGAAGAGGAGACCGTCGGCGTGTGACGGCGCGCTCACTCTCCCTCCACCCCGGTGGTGGCAACGCCCCCCCCCCCCCCGCACCCCCCCCCCCCCCCCCCCCCCCCCCCCCCCTCCCCCCCCCCCCCCCCCCCCCCCCCCCCCCCCCCCCCCCCT
>NZ_JBHVIX010000017.1:0-12763 GCF_042799415.1 Streptomyces sp. NPDC057694 | reverse complement strand
TTTTCCCTCCCGTGTCCCCCTACCGTTTCCGGTGTAGGGTGTTTTTGAGGGGGGGGAGGGGGGGACTTTTGGTGGGGGAAGGCGGCCCCCCTCCCCCCCCCCCCGGGTGTCCCCCCCGCTCTTCGCGGCGGGACCACCGGCCGTTCACACCCCGTGGGGAATCTTCTTCGCCCTGCCGCGCACGGCGAACGCCGTGACGATCTCGACCACACCGACCACGAGCAGCCACAGACCGCCGACCAGCGTGAGCACCGCGACCGACTCGAACGGCGAGTCGATCAGGACGATTCCGGCCAGGGCGGTGACCACGCCGAGGAAGATCTGCCAGCCGCGCGCGGGCACGGTCCGGTCGGAGGCCGCGGCGACGGTCTGGGTGATGCCGCGGAACAGCCATCCGATGCCGATCCACAGCGCGAGCAGCAAGGTCGACTGCATGGCCCCGCGGAAACAGAAGAGGCCCAGCAGCACGGACACGGCGCCGCTGATGAAGGCCACGATCCGCAGTCCGGTGGTGACGTGCGAACCGAACGCGGACACCAGTTGGAAGACGCCGCTGACCACGAGGTAGATGCCGAACAGAACGCCCGCCGCCCACAGCGAGGCGCCCGGCCAGACCAGGACGAGGACGCCGAGGACGAGGGAGGCGACGCCCATGAGCAGCACGGCCTGCCACGCGTTCTGCGCGAGCCTGCCGAGCGGGCCCTGATCGCCGGACGGTCCGCCGCCGTCGGCGGGCGTCTGGTGCGGGGCCTGAGGGTCGTACGGTGCTTGGGTCATGTCCGACTCTTCGCACATCCCACGGTGTTCGGCCATCGGGGTGCGCCGAACGTGGGAACGCGCCGGCCGGGCGGCGTCGCCCGACAATGGCCCCATGAGCACCCACGCACAGCCGGACCGCATCGCCGTACGCCGTGTCTATGACCCGCCCGCCCCGGCCGACGGCACCCGTCTGCTGGTCGACCGGCTGTGGCCGCGCGGAATCTCCAAGGAGCGGGCCGCCGTCGACGAGTGGCTGCGGGACATCGCTCCGTCCAAGGAACTGCGGACCTGGTACCACGAGGACCGCGCCGGACGCTACGACGCCTTCGCCGTACGCTACGACGCCGAGCTGGCCGATCCGGTCCGCGCCGGGCTCGTGGCCCATGTGCGGGAGCTGGCCCGGCGGGGCCGGGTCACGCTGGTGACCTCGGTCAAGGAGATCGAGCACAGCCATGTCCCGGTCCTCGTGCGCCACTTGCGCGGCGACTGAGTGCCCGGCCGGGACGGCATCGGGTGCGCGGCCCGGGTCTCAGGCCGCCAGGCAGACCGTGCCGCGCCCCTGGGCCGCGCCCGCGCCGCGCACGGAGACCGCCGCCGTGACGGAGACGGTGCGGCGCACCTGGGCCGCGCGCGCCAACTCGCCCTGTGCGAGCGCCAGTACGTCGACCAGGCCGAGGCCGAGCGCCCCGGCCACGGCGGCGAGCATCTCCGAGGAGGCCTCCTTGCGGCCGCGCTCCACTTCGGAGAGGTAGGGCATGGAGATCCCGGCGGTGTCGGCCACGTCCTGCAAGGTGCGTCCCTGGGCACGCCGGCGGCGGCGCAGCACGTCTCCTACGACATGCCGCCACAGCGGCTCGGGGGCGAGGGCGGCTCGGGGGCTGCGGGTCTCATGGGCGCTCATCGCACCAGCCTAGGTGCGGCCACCCGCGGGAACGGCGAACTTCACCCACAGCGATATTCGCCCGCCGCGGCAGCAGCCCGGCGCCGTGACCCCCGGCTCACTCGACGGCCCGTTCGTGGCGCAGCAGGACCACGCCGTTGTCGAAGGCGCGGGTCTCCACGAGGCGCAGGGGTGAGGGGGCGAAAGGTCCGGCCGGGAACACGCGTTTGCCCGCGCCGATCAGGACGGGGTGGACGTAGATCCGGAATTCGTCGACCAGGTCGTGTTCCAGGAAGGTGGCGGCCAGGTCGGCGCCGCCGAGGGTGAGATCGCCGCCGGGCTCCTCCTTGAGGGCGCGGACGGCGGCCGGGGACACCTCGGGGACGACGGTGGTGTGCCACGGGGCGGGACCGGGCTTCAGCGTGCGCGAGAAGACGATTTTCGGTTTCTCGCGCCAGATCTCCGCGAACTCGGCCTCGACCGGGTCGGCGTCGGGGTCGGCATCGGCGGCGGGCCAGTAGTCCGCCATCAGCTCGTGGGTGACGCGGCCGCTGAGGAAGCCGCCCATGGGGCGCAGCACGTCGTTCATGTGCTGGTGGAGCGGGCCGTCCACCCGGTGCCAGCCGATGTCCCGGCCCGGGCCCTCCATGTACCCGTCCAGCGATACGGCCATCATCAGGACGATCTTGCGCATCTCGGCCTCGTCTCTCGCCTCGTCCGGCACCGGCGCGGACACAATGGCCCGCATGCACCAGACTGCACAGTCCACCACGAGGCCGCCATGGAAGTGACCCTGATCGCCGTCGTCGGCGTCGCGAGCATCGTGGCCGTCGCCGCGTTCTCGCAGCGCCTCGGGCTCGCCGCACCGCTCAGCCTGGTCGTGGTGGGCATCGCCCTGAGCTTCGTCCCAGGTGTGCCGGTGGTGCAGCTGGATCCCGACTGGGTCCTCGCGGGCGTCCTGCCACCGCTGCTGTACTCCTCGGCCGTGAACATGCCCGCGCAGGACTTCCGGCGCGACATCAAGGCCATCGGCGGGCTCGCGGTGCTGCTCGTCGCGGTGTCCACGCTGGGGGCCGGCTGGCTGCTGCATCTGCTGATGCCCGACATCGGGTGGCCCGCCGCGTTCGCGCTCGGCGCGGTGATCAGTCCCACGGACGCGGTCGCCGCGACATCGGTGGGCCGCAAACTCGGCCTGCCGTCGCGTCTGCTGACACTCCTGGAGGGCGAGGGCCTGGTCAACGACGCCTCCGCCCTGGTGCTGCTGCGCTCGGCGGTCGCGGCGATGGCCGGTGCGGTGTCGCTGTGGGGCGTCGCCGGGCAGTTCCTGTTCTCGGTCGCGCTGGCGGTCGTGGTGGGGGTGGTCGTCGGCCTGGTCAACGTACGGGTGCGCGCGCTCCTCGACGACACCGTCCTCAACACGGCGATCTCGTTCGTCGTGCCGTTCGTGGCGTACGTGCCCGCCGAGGAGTTCGACGCGTCGGGCGTGCTCGCGGTCGTCGTCTGCGGTCTGGTGACGGGGCATCTGAGCCCGCGGCTGCTGCGCGCCCAGGACCGGATCGGCGAGGCGATGAACTGGCGCACCCTCGCCTTCCTCCTGGAAAGCTCGATCTTCCTGCTGATGGGGCTCGGCCTGAAGACACTGCTCGACGAGGCGCACGCCCACGACAACGGGCTCGGCGCGGGCCGCGTCATCCTCTACGGCCTGGCCCTCACCGGTCTCGTCATCGTCGTACGGATGGTGTTCGTGGTGCCGCTGGTGGCGTTGGTGCGGCGGGACGCCCGCAAGGCCGCCGCCTCGAAGCCGCTGATCGAGCGGATGCAGGAGCGGATCGACACCTTCGAGCTGAGTGAACGGTTCACCCCGCGCAAGAAGGCCCACATCGAGCGCCGCGTGCAGCGCACGAGCGCCGACATCGACTTCCGGCTCACCGAGACGCTCGGCTGGCAGGGCGGCGTGGTGCTCGCCTGGTCGGGGATGCGGGGCGCGATCACGGTGGCGGCCGCGCAGACGCTGCCCGAGGACACCGAGTACCGCGCCCAGTTGATCGTCATCGCGTTCGTCGTGGCCGTCACGACGCTGCTGCTGCAAGGGCTGTCGCTGCCGGCCGTGATCCGCACCGTCCGTATCCCCGGTGACGACCCGCAGCGGCTGCGCGAGGAGTACGGCCGGCTGATCGGCGAGATGTCCGACGCGGCGCTCACCTCGCTCGACGCGGCGGAGGAGGACGGCTCCGCCCCGCCCGAGCTGCTCGACCGAGTGCGGCAGGACAGTCTGATCCGGCCGCGCGACGCGGACATGGACGAGGACCGGAAGAAGGCCGCCGAGGCGCTCCGGGGCATCGACGACGCCCACCTCGTCTATCTCCGGCTCCGGTTGCAGGTCGTCTCGGCGGAACGCGACGCCCTGCTCGCCGCACGCACCCGTGGCTCGTACAGTTCCCGCGCGCTCCAAGGCGCCCAGCACGTCCTGGACCTGGAGGAGGCACGCCTGGAGCAGTTCGGCGACCGCTTCGAGGACTGAGAGCCTTACGAGGCTTGGGGCCGCTCCCAGTCGCAGGGCGGGGACGGGCACGCGTGGGCGTCGTGCTCCTTGAGCGCGACGCTCACCAGGCTGAGCAGCAGGTGGACGTCCGTGTCGCACTCCAGGAGGACGGTGATCCAGGAGTCGCCCGGCTGCACCCGGATCGCACTGCTGTGCCGCAGCTGGGGCAGAAGCCGCTGCACCGCCGACGAGGTCAGGTACAGATCGGCGCAGTCATCGGCGTGGAAATGGATGAGTTCGTGGCCCGCCGCGACGAAGGCGTGCCCAACCGAGCACCGGGGCGGACCACTTACCAGGTTCGGCCATGTCCCCAGTTCGGACATGGCGCGCTGGGCCGCGGTCATACCTCCATCCTTGCGCACCCTTCACCTGGAGGACCAGCCCCATCAACCCTCGTGTTCCCCGGCTACTTGTCGTGACGTGGTCGCGCTCCGGGCGGCCGGCGCCATTCCGGCCGCCCGTGAACCGGTCGAGCCACGCCTCCGGGAGCATGCCTCGATCAATGTCCGCGAAGTGGACTAGACCGGTTCATCGCGCGGGGGCTAGGTTGACGGGCGTCCGCCACGAACTCCGGGCCCCGTTCGATTGGAGCCGCACCATGAAGGACATCACCCAGCTCGGCGAGGGCTGGCACCTCGCGCACGACGGGGTGCGGCTGCCCGCCGAGGTCCCCGGCTGTGTGCACGGTGACCTGCTGGCGGCCGGGCTGATCCCGGACCCGTTCATCGGGCTCAACGAGCGGGAGATCGACTGGGTGGGCCGCCGCTCATGGACGTACACCCGTGACCTGCGGCCGCAGGAGGACGGGCATGAGCGCACGGACCTCGTCTTCGACGGGCTGGACACGGTGGCGCGGATCGAGCTGGACGGGGCGGAGTTGGGCCGCACACGGAACATGCACCGCGGCTACCGCTTCGATGTCACGGACCGCTCCGGCGAGTTGAGCGTCACGTTCGGCTCTGCGTACGAAGAAGCTCATGCCGTACGGGAGTTGACCGGGGCGCGGCCGAACGTCTATCCCGAGCCGTTCCAGTACGTCCGCAAGATGGCGTGCAGCTTCGGCTGGGACTGGGGGCCGACCGTGGTCACGGCCGGGATGTGGCGGCCGGTCCGGCTCGAACACTGGTCGACGGCGCGGATCGCCCGGGTGCGGCCGCTGGTGACCGTCGACGGGACGCGCGGACGGGTGGAGCTGCGCGTCGACGTGGAGCGCACCGCGACGGGAGCCGACCGGACACTGACCGCGCAGGCCACGGTGGCAGGGGTCACGGCGCTTGCCACCGCCGAGGGCGACACGGTCACGGTCGTGGCCGACGTCCCCGACGTGCGGCTGTGGTGGCCGCGCGGACACGGGGAACAGCCGCTGTACGAGGTCGAGTTGACGCTGTCCGACGAGTCGGGACGGCTGGACACCTGGCAGCGCCGGGTCGGGTTCCGGACCGTCGAGCTGGATCGCGGCGCCGACGAGCACGGCACCGGGTTCACCTTCGTCGTCAACGGCGAGCGGATCTTCGTACGGGGTGTGAACTGGATCCCCGACGACGTGCTGCCCTCCCGGATCACGCCCGAGCGCTACCGCACCCGCCTGGAGCAGACCGCCGACGCGAACGTCGACCTGGTCCGCGTGTGGGGCGGCGGCATCTACGAGGACGACGCCTTCTACGACACGTGCGACGAGCTGGGCCTGATGGTCTGGCAGGACTTCCTCTTCGCCTGTTCCGCCTACCCGGAGGAGCAGCCGCTGCGCGGCGAGGTGGAGGCCGAGGCGCGGGACAACGTCGTACGGCTGATGCCGCACCCCAGCCTCGTGCTGTGGAACGGCAACAATGAGAACCTGTGGGGGTTCAGGGACTGGGGCTGGGAGGACGAACTCGCCGGGGACTCCTGGGGCGAGGGCTACTACCTCGGTCTGCTCCCCCGCGTGGTCGCCGAGCTGGACCCCACGCGCGCGTACTCGGCGGGCAGTCCGTGGTCCGGCTCGTGGGACCACCACCCCAACGACCCCGGCCACGGCACGCACCACTCGTGGGACGTGTGGAACCGGCAGGACTACACCGAGTACCGCGCCGAAGTGCCCCGCTTCGTCTCCGAGTTCGGCTGGCAGGCGCCGCCGACGCTGGCCACGCTGCGCCGCGCCCTGCCCGGCGAGCGGCTCGCCCCGGACTCCCCCGGCATGCTGCACCACCAGAAGGCGGCGGACGGCAACGGCAAGCTGAACCGCGGCATCGCACGCCATTTCGCGCTGCCCGAGGGCGACTTCGACCGCTGGCACTATCTCGCGCAGGTGGTCCAGGCCCGCGCGATCGCCACCGGCATCGAGCACTGGCGGTCCCACTGGCCGCGCTGCGCCGGCACGATCGTCTGGCAGATCAACGACTGCTGGCCGGTCAGTTCCTGGTCGGCGATCGACGGCGACGGCCGGCTCAAGCCGCTCCACCACGAGCTGCGCCGCGTCTACGCGGACCGGCTGCTCACCCTCCAGCCGGGCGCCGACGGGCCGGTGCTGGTCCTGGCGAATCAGGGATCCGAGCCGTGGACGTGCGAGGTGACGCTGCGCCTGATGCGCGCGGACGGCACCGAGACCGCCCGGGTGACGCTCGGCGCGACCGCGCCGCCGCGCGAGGTGCTGCGGCTGCCGGTGCCACCGGAGGCGGTGCCCGCCGACGGCTCCGCGAAGGAGTATCTGGTGGCCGACGCCGGTGAGTTGCGGGCCGTGCACTTCCCCGTGCGGGACCGCGAGTTCGCCTACCCGCGACCGCGCTTCGATGTCGCCGTGGAGAGGGTCGACGGGAGCGGGGACATCCTCGATGTCGTGGTGAGCGCGGACACGCTCGTCCGGGATCTGCTGCTGCAGGCGGACCGGCTCTCCCCGCACGCCCACGCCGACCGCGGCCTGCTCACGCTGCTGCCCGGCGAGCGGACCCGGATCCGGCTGCACGGCGCTCCGGACGCGGGGACCGACGCGATCCGTGCGGCCCTGTTCTGTGTGGAACCCGCGTGAGCACCCCGCCCGCGCGGCGCGTCACCATCAAGGACGTCGCGGCCGCCGCCGGGGTGTCAAAGGGCGCGGTGTCGATCGCGTTCAACCACAAGCCCGGCCTGTCCGAGGGCACCCGCGAGCGGATCTTCGCCATGGCCCGGGAGCTGGGCTGGGCCCCCGACTCCTCGGCCCGCAGCCTCTCCAGACGGCGCACCGACACGGTCGGACTGGCCCTCTGCCGTCCGGCCCGGCTGCTCGGGCACGAACCGTTCTACATGGAGTTCGTCTCGGGCATCGAGAGCGTCCTCGCCGAGCGGTCCTGCTCCTTGCTACTGCGGCTGGTGAACAGCCTGGAGGAGGAGATCGCACTCCAGGAGACGTGGTGGCGCGAGCGGCAGGTCGGCGGGTCCGTGCTGGTCGACTTCCACGAGGACGATCCGCGGGTCGAGCCGCTCACCCGGCTCGGCCTGCCGGCGGTCGCGGTCGGTCACCCGGATCTGACCGGCGGGCTCCCGTCGGTGTGGACGGACGACGCCACGGCGGTCGCGGAGGCCGTGCGGTATCTCGCGGCGCTGGGCCACCGCCGGATCGCCCGGGTGGGCGGCCCGGACGGTCTCGGACACAGCGTGATCCGCCGGCGGGCGTTCGAGGCGACCGCGGCCGAACTGGGCCTGGATCCCTGTCTTCAGGTGGCGACCGGGTTCTCCGGCGAGGAGGGGGCGCGGGCGACGCGCTCCCTGCTGCTGCGCCCCGAGCGGCCGACCGCCGTGGTCTTCGACAACGACATCATGGCGGTGGCCGGTCTCGGCGTCGCCGCCGAGCTGGGCCTGCGGGTCCCGGACGAGCTGTCGCTGCTCGCCTGGGACGACTCGCAGCTGTGCCGTCTGACGCATCCCACGCTGTCGGCGATGAGCCATGACGTGCACGGGTTCGGCGCGGACGTGGCCCGGACGCTGTTCGACGTGATCGAGGGCCGTACGGTCGTGTCGCGTCCGGTGTCGACGCCGTCGCTGACGCCGCGGGCGTCGACGGGGGCCCCGCGACAGCCGTCTCAGGCCCCTTCGAGCTGAACCGGTTTCGTGTCCCGACGGTCGGCCCCGTCGGCGGCCGGGGCTCCGGCTACGGGTGCTCCGGCTACGGGAGCGCTGTGCGGCAGCGCGCGGGCGGCAGCCGCGGCGCCGACGAGGCCGGCGTCCTGCGCGAGCACGGCGGCGCGCACCTCAAGTCCCCGCACGAAGTCCAGTACCGCGTAATCGCCCAAGTGCTGTCGAAGGGGCGCGAACAGGACCTCGCCGGCCTGTGCCACTCCGCCGCCGATGACCGCCACGTCGATCTCGACCAGGGCGGCGGTCGCGGCGATCGCGGCGGCGAGGGCCTGCCCGGCCCGTTCGAAGGCGGCCAGTGCGCGGGGGTCGCCCCGGTGGGCGTCGGCGGCGACGGCCTCGGCGGTCGGGGCGTCGCCGTGCGGCGGTGTCCAGCCGGCCTCCCGTGCCTGCCGGGCGATCGCGGGCCCGCCGGCCAGACCCTCGACGCAGCCGCGCGCCCCGCACGGGCACACCGATCCGTCGAGGTCGACGCTGATGTGGCCGATGTGCCCGGCGTTGCCCGAACGCCCGGGGAACAGGCGGCCCTTGAGGATCAGGCCGCCGCCGACGCCGGTGGAGACCACCATGCACAGGGCGTTGTCGTATCCCCGTGCCGCGCCCTGCCAGTGTTCGGCGGCGGCCATCGCGACGGCGTCACCGATCAGTACGGGCTCGATCCCGGCGAACACCTCCGGGTGCGCCCGCACTTCGGCCACCAGCGGGAAGGCGCGCCACGCGGGTATGTTGACCGGGCTCACGGTGCCCGCGACGGTGTCGACGGGCCCGGCGCTCGCGATCCCGAGCCCGCGGATCTCGCTCCACCGCGCGTCCTGGGCCAGCGCGTCGAGGACCGATTCGACGGCGTCCATGAGCGCACGCGCCGACTCCCGCGCGGGCGTGGGGTGCTGGACGCGATGCACCACGCGCCCCTCCGCGTCGACCAGGGCTCCCGCGATCTTCGTCCCGCCGATGTCCAGTGCCGCGTACATGGGCCCTCCCCGATTCCGTACGGCCGCCGGCCGGCGACCGCCGCACCGACAACGTTGCCCGCGCAGGATACTTAACCGCTTCAGTCGTTCGGGCCGGTTCCGCCGGGTGAGGCCGGGGAAGGCGGCCCTTGTGCCGGGTGGGCCTCATCAACTTCACTTTCATCGACTCGGCTCACTTGATCGAGCACGCCTACAAGACACGCCTACAAGAAGGGGGTCGCGCACATGCCCACACCATCGCCGGTGGCCGGGTGGGAGGACGTCGCGGTGCGGGACGTCGAGACGAACGGCATCACGTTGCGGGTCTTCGAGCAGGGCCCCGACACCGACGGGGACACGGACCGGCCGCTGGTCGTGCTCTGCCACGGCTTCCCCGAGCTGGCGTTCTCGTGGCGGCACCAGGTGCGGGCGCTGGCCGCGGCGGGCTATCGGGTGCTGGCCCCGGACATGCGCGGCTACGGCGGCAGTTCCCGCCCGGCGGACGCGGACGCGTACGACGCACTGACCCTGTGCGCGGATCTCGCCGGGCTGCTCGACGCGGAGGGCGCGGACGACGCCGTGTTCGTGGGCCACGACTGGGGAGCGATCGTCGTCTGGCAGATGGCGACGGCGTACCCGGAGCGGGTGCGGGCCGTCGCGGGGATGAGCGTGCCGGCCACGCCCCGCTCCCCCGTGCCGCCGGTCCCCCTGCTGCGCAAGCGGAACGGCGACGACTTCTACATCGTGTGGTTCCAGGAGCCGGGGACGGCCGACCGGGCGCTCGCGCGGAACGTGCGCCGCACGCTCGTCACCCGGGAGATCTACTCGGCCGCGTGGGCGGCCCGCCCCGATGAGGAGCTGCCACCACCGCGCTGGCTGAACGAGGACGAACTCGCCTACTACGTGGATGAGTTCACCCGAAACGGCTTCACCGGCGGGCTGAACTACTACCGCAACCTCGATCGCACGTGGACGCTGACGGAGCATCTGACGGGCCGGACGATCGACTGCCCGTCGCTGTTCGTCACGGGCTCACGGGACCCGGTCGCCCGCTTCATGCCGGACGACAAAATGGAACGTGTGCTGACCGATCTGCGCGGCCGTGTCGTCCTCGACGGCGCCGGACACTGGATCCAGCAGGAACGGCCCGATGAAGTGAACACCGCGCTGCTCGACTTCCTCGCCGGGCTCGACTGACGGTCGATATCTTCTCGGCGCCAGGCGCTCAGCGGCGCAGGCTGTCCCCGTCGTCGGTTCCGTACTCGCAGAGTTCGAAGACGACCTCTCCGGCGGTGGCGCCGACGACGGTGCCCCGCGCGGGCCGCACGGGGGCGCCCACCCACACCAGATGGGGTGCGGTGCCCACGATCCGGCACGGGACGACGAAGCCCTCGGGGAAGCGGACCAGCGACTCGTTACGGGCCGCGCCGGTGCCGCGGTGCACCACCCGGGACTGCACGACGATGCCGAGGCCCGCGCTGTGTTCCGTCTCCAGGTCGCTGGACGCGCACACGGGGCACAGCAGCCGCCGGAACGACGGCGAAGCGCACCACTTGCACCGCTGGTAGGCGAAACCGGCAGGCTCCCGCTGCGCGGGCGGTGTCATCACGCCCGTCCCGGTCCCGGCCCCGATCCGGCTTCCGAACAGCTCTGCCATCTCCGACATTGTCGGCCTCCCGCGCTCGCCCGGTGTACGCCGAGGCTGCGGCCACGACGCCTCTCGCATCGTATGGCACTGAGTGCCGCACGGTAAAGACACCCAGTACCCTCTTCTGCGCCCGGCTGCGGCTCCGAGCCCGGATCAGTCGTCGCGGAGCGCCGATTCCACCCGCTGGATGACCCGCCACATGGGAGCGCCCTTCGGGGCGACCATGACGACGACCTCGTCGCCATCCGCGCCGTCGGGCGCCTGCCCCGCCTCGCCCCACATCCGCCGGACGAGCCCGAGCGCCCGGTCGACTGCCGCTTCGGCGTCCCCCTCGCCGCCCGACCGGAGCCAGGAGCGCAGGCCGTTGTTGTGCGCGGCGACCACGGACGCGGCGACGACCTCCGCACGCAGCGCGCCGTCCTCGGCGTCGCTCCAGCGGTGGCGCAGATAGCCGGCGAGGGTGCGCTCGTAGCGGCGCACGACGGACAGTTCATAGGTGCGCAGGCCGGGTACCTCGCGCGTCAACCGGTAGCGCTGGACGGAGAATTCGGGGTTCGCGGCATACATGCGCAGCACGATGCGGGCCCCGTCGCACACCACCTCGACCGCGTCGCTGTCGTCGCCGGCCGCGTCGAGGAACGCGGTCATGTCGGCCAGGCAGCTCTCGTGGTCCGGGAAGACCGCGTCCTCCTTGGACGGGAAGTAGCGGAAGAAGGACCGGCGCCCGACCCCGGCGCGCGCGACGATGTCGTCCACGGTCGTCCGCTCGAAGCCGCGCTCCAGGTACAGCTGGAACGCCGCCTCGGCCAGCACCTCCCGCATGGGTGCCTTCTTCCGTGAACCGGTGACCTCGCGCGCCTCGCTCATGCCGGGAACGTAACACCGAACATCCCGCTTTGGCACTACGTACCTTTACAGAGGGAACTGAGTGCCATACGTTGACGGCAGTAGAACTTTACTGGGCAGTCCGAGGACGCTCTGATCGAGGAGAGCCGGCGTGAGCTTGAGGATCGTTGTCACCGTGAAGTACGTGCCGGATGCCACGGGCGACCGGCATTTCGCCGATGACCTGACCGTCGATCGTGATGATGTGGATGGTCTGCTGTCGGAGCTGGACGAGTACGCGGTCGAGCAGGCGTTGCAGATTTCCGAGAATGCGGATGACGACGTGGAGATCACCGTGTTGACGGTGGGTCCCGAGGACGCCAAGGACGCGTTGCGCAAGGCGTTGTCGATGGGTGCGGACAAGGCGATTCACGTCGAGGACGACGATCTGCACGGCACGGACGCGATCGGCACGTCGCTGGTTTTGGCGAAGGCGATCGAGAAGGCCGGTTTTGACCTGGTCGTCTCCGGGATGGCGTCCACGGACGGTACGGCGGGGATCGTGCCGGCGCTGGTCGCGGAGCGGCTGGGCGTGGCACAGGTGACGCTGCTGTCGGAGGTGTCGGTCGAGGGCGGCACGGTCAAGGGCCGTCGGGACGGTGACACCGCCAGCGAGCAGTTGGAGGCGGCGCTGCCGGCGGTGGTGTCGGTGACGGACCAGTCGGGTGAGGCGCGTTACCCCTCGTTCAAGGGGATCATGGCGGCGAAGAAGAAGCCGGTTCAGTCCTGGGACCTGTCCGACCTTGATCTGGAGGCGGAGGAGGTCGGTCTCGAGGGTGCGTGGACGACGGTGGCCTCGGCGACGGAGCGTCCGGCGCGTACGGCGGGCACGATCGTGAAGGACGAGGGCGAGGGCGGCAAGCAGCTCGCCGAGTACCTCGCCGGCCAGAAGTTCATCTAAGACAACGGGAATTGGATCCATCTCATGGCTGAAGTTCTGGTCTACGTCGACCACGTGGACGGTGCCGTCCGCAAGCCCACTCTGGAGCTTTTGACGCTGGCCCGCCGGATCGGTG
>NZ_JBHVIX010000016.1:199827-210023 GCF_042799415.1 Streptomyces sp. NPDC057694 | reverse complement strand
GGGGGGGGGGGGGGGCCGGGGGGGGGGGGGGGGGGGGGGGGGGGGTGGGGGGGGGGGGGGGGGGGGGGGGGGGGGGGGGGGGCGTTCCCCCCCCCCCCCCGCGCCCTGGTCGACGCGGTGGGGCCGACGCCACCGCGCGGTCTGGAGGAGGAGTACGCGCTGTGCGGGCTGAACGCGGTGCTGTCCGTGACCGGGGACGAGGACGAGGACCGGCTCGAGCGCGCGGATCAGGTCCTGGCCACGATCGACCGGCAGCTGAGACTGCCCTTCACCGTGGTGCTGTGGACCCTCGCGGTCGGCCCCGAGAGATCACGGGACGAGCGCGTCAGGGCACAGGTCGGGGACGACCCGTGGGGGCAGGCGCTGCTGGGCATCGGGCTCGGCTTCCAGGAGCAGTTCGCGGGACGCCCCGCCGCGTCGGAGGCCCTGTTCGCGCAGGCGCTGGAGGGGTTCCGGCAGACCGGTGACCGCTGGGGCATGGCCAACTCCCTCGATCAGCTGGGGATGTTCGCGGACTGGCGCGGTGAGCGTACGCGCGCGCTGGAGCTGCTCGACGAGGCGCTCCGCCATGCGCGGGAGCTGGCGGCGCCGGAGGAGACCGCCGACCTGTTGTGCCGGCGCGGCGCCGTCCTGCTGCGCAGCTCCCGCTACGAAGAGGCCATCGCCGACTTCACGCGGGCAGGCGATCTCGCGCGCGCCGCCGGCGCACCGGAGAAAGTGGCGGGCGCCTACTGGGGAATGGGCGACGCGGCGCGGCTGGCCGGGGACCGGGCCCGTGCACGCGAGTACTACGAGACGGCGCTGGGGACGAACGCGAGGTCCTGGTACAGCGTGGGCCAGACGGTGCACGTCTTCCTCGGCCTGGGCCGCACCGCCCTCGCCGAGGGACGCACGGAAGAGGCCGACGACTGGTTCCGGCAGGCCCGCACGCTGTCCACCGACGGTGTGGCGCAAGGGCTCGAACTCGCGGTGGTGGCCGAGGCACTGGCCTCCCGCGCCGAGGGTCCCGAGCAGGCCGTGACACTGCTCGGCGCGGCATCGGCGCTGCGTGGCCGCCTAATCGTCGACGACCCGGACGTGACCCCGCTCGAACAACGGCTGCGGCGGATGCTGGCCCCCGAGGTGTTCAGGAAGGCTTTCGAGCTGGGCGGAAGCTTGCGTGAGGCTGCCATCGTGGACCTGTGACACGGCGACGCCCCGCACCACCCGGGTACTGCGCGGGCCCGTCCCGGCGCGGCCGCCGAGCTGCGGCCGGCTCCGGCATCCGGTGAGGCACGGTCAGCGGCCGGTAAGGCGCGGTCAGCAGGTGGTCAGCGAACGGTAAGCCCCGGGCCGCAAGCTCACTGCCATGACGAAGCAGACGCACACCACCGAATCCCGCACGAACGGCATCCGCACGGACAACCTCCCCGCGGACGGACTCCACACCACCGACGCCCTCGCCCACCTCGACGTCCTGGTCTCCGGCGCCAGCATCGCCGGGCCCGCGATCGCCTTCTGGCTCTCCCGTCAGGGCGCTCGCGTCACGATCGTCGAGAAGGCGGCGGCCCTGCGCGAGGGCGGCTTCGCGGTCGATTTCCGCGGTCACGTCCACCGCACCGTCCTCACCCGCATGGGCATCTGGGACGACTTGCACCGCGTGCAGACCGACATGGGCCGCCAGACCATCGTGAACGCCGACGACACCGACCGGGTGGATCTGCCCGCGTATCTGATGAGCGGCGACGTCGAGGTGTTCCGGGGCGACCTCTCCAAGCTTCTGTACGAGCGCACGAAGGACACGGTCGAGTACGTCTTCGGCGACTCGATCGCCTCGCTCACCGAATCCGCCACGGGGATCGACGTCACCTTCGACCACGGCGCTCCCCGCACCTTCGACCTGGTCGTCGGCGCGGACGGCCTGCACTCCCACACGCGTCGGCTCGCCTTCGGCGACGAGTCGCGGTACCTGCGCTTCTTCGGTTACTACGTCGCCGGATTCGACATGCCCAACCATCTGGGCCTGGACCGCACGGCACGCCTGTACACCGAGCCCGGACGCACCGCGATGATCAACAACTACGACGGCGACCCCGACCGGGCCGGCGCGGCTGTCGTCTTCGAGTCGGAGCAGCTCGCCTACGACCGGCGGGACATCTCGCAGCAGAAGCGGATCGTCGCGGACAAGCTGCGCGGCATGGCCTGGCCGCACGTGGAGAAGATGATCGCCGCGCTCGACACCGCGGACGATCTGTACTTCGACTCGATCGCCCAGATCCACATCGACCGGCTTTCCAAGGGCCGTGTGGTCCTGCTCGGCGACGCGGGGTACGGAGCGACGATGGGCGGCATAGGCACCGGCACGGCACTGGTGTCGGCGTACGTCCTGGCGGGCGAGCTGGTGGCGGCTCGGGGCGACCACCGCACCGCGTTCGCCGCCTTCGAGGCGGAGATCACGAAGTACGCGAAGGGCTGCCAGAAGATATCCGGGAACGCGGGCCCGTTCTTCGCCCCGCCGACCGAGAAGAAGATCCGCAGCCGCGACCGGGCGTACCGGATGCTCAGCTCACGCTTCCTGGCGGGCTTCTTCAAGCGTCTGACCGAGAAGGCCGCGAGCGCTCTGGACCTGAAGGACTACGGCCTGGCCGGGGAGTCGGCGCCCTCCGCCGTCCTGAACCGCCAGCCGTGATCCACGGGCCCGATGCCGTCGCCCAGCGCGAACCCGGCGGCGATCGCTCCGGTCACGTACTCCTTGGCCGCGCGTACGGCCTCGGGCACCGTCTGCCCCTTTGCCAGCTGGGCCGCGATCGCGGAGGCGAGGGTGCAGCCCGTGCCGTGCGTGTGGCGGTTGTCGTGGCGCGGAGCGCGCAGCCAGTGCTCCTCGGACCCGTCCGTCAGCAGGTCCACGGCCTCGGCGGAGCCACCCCCTGAGCGGCCGCCCCCCGAATAGCCGCTCCCTGAACCACCCGCCCCTGAACCACCGGAGTCCAGATGGCCACCCTTGATGACCACCCATCTCGGTCCGAAGGAGAGCACGGCCGCGGCGGCCCTGCGCATCTCCGTCTCCGACTCCACCTGAATGCCGGTGAGTTGGGCCACCTCGTCGAGGTTGGGGGTCGCCACGGTGGCGGTCGGCAGCAGCTTGGTGCGGACGGCGTCCAGTGCCGAGGCGGCGAGCAGCGCGTCCCCGTGCTTGGACACCCCGACGGGGTCGACGACGACCGGGGCATCGGTACCGGCGAGCAACTCGGCGACGCATTCGACGAGTTCGGGAGAGGCGAGCATCCCGGTCTTGACCGCCTGCACACCGATGTCGTCGACGACACTGCGGTACTGGGCACGCACCGCCTCCACCGGCAGCTCCCAAGCTCCCTGCACGCCGAGGGAGTTCTGCGCGGTGACGGCGGCGATGACGCTCATGCCGTGGGTCCCGAGCGCCAGCATGGTTTTCAGGTCGGCCTGGATCCCGGCGCCGCCCCCGGAGTCGGACCCGGCGACGGTCAGCACCCGTACCGGCACCACCGCATCGGCGCTCACGACTCGATCTCCCCGCCGAAGCCGCCCGAGAGGCCGTCCCCGAAGTGGTCCCAGCCGCCCGTGCTGGTCCAGGGCGCGCCGTCGACGGTCACATGGGGCAGGGCCGACGGGTTGAGGACCTCACCGATCACCTTCCAGCGGGCCGGCAGCTTCACGTCCGGCGGAAAGGTGGCCACGATCGCGTGGTCCTCTCCCCCGGTGAGCACCCACTGCAGCGGGTCCACGCCGACGGCCTGGCCGATGTCCTTCATCTGGGACGGCACGTCCACGTTGCCGGACTTGATGTCGATGCGGCACTTGCTGGCCTCGGCGATGTGGCCCAGGTCGGCGATGAGTCCGTCGCTCACGTCGCACATGGCGGTGGCGCCGAGCCCGGCCGCGGCGGGGCCTGCGTCGTACGGGGGCTCGGGCCTGCGGTGCGCCTCCACGAAGGCGCGCGGGGAGCGGAAGCCCCGGGAGAGCACGGCGTATCCGGCCGCGGACCAGCCGAGCCAGCCGGTGACGGCGACGACGTCGCCGGGCCGGGCGCCGGCCCGGGTCACGGGGTCGTGGTTGCGCAGATCACCGAGGGCGGTGATGGCGATGGTGATCGTGTCGCCGCGCACCACATCACCGCCGACCACGGCGGCGCCCGCCACCTGGCACTCGTCGCGCAGCCCGTCCATCAGTTCCGAGGGCCAGGACGCCGGCAGTTCGGCGGGGACCACCAGGCCGAGGAGCAGCGCGGTGGGCACGGCGCCCATGGCGGCGATGTCGGCGAGGTTCTGTGCGGCGGCCTTGCGGCCGACGTCGTACGCCGTGGACCAGTCACGCCTGAAGTGCCGGTTCTCCAGCAGGACGTCCGTGCTGGCGACGACCCTGCGGTCCGGTGCCGCGACGACGGCGGCGTCGTCGCCGGGGCCGATCCGTACGGCCGGAGTGGTGGTGAGCCGTGAGGTCAGCTCTCTGATGAGGCCGAACTCCCCCAGCTCGCCGACGGTGCCCTTCATGTGCGTGCTGCCCTTTCTGTTCCGACCGGTTGCCGGCCCGGTGCCGGCTGCGCCCCGACCCACTCACGATCCCGAACCATCCCTGGACAGGCCATTCGTACGCCGCCTGCCCCCACCACGGCCACCCCTGCGCCGCTCGTCCACGTCACGGCATCCCGCGCCGACCACCTTCGCGGAGTCCGCCGCCGCGATGCTCCTCGCCACCATGGCCGGTGCGACGGCCGTTGCCCAGGCACCCCGCGTCCACCGGGGCCCCCGGGGCCGGTCCGCGCGAGGGCGCGGGGCGCCGCGCGGTCGCGGGCCGCCGGTGTCCTGGGTACCGTTTGGATCAGGGGCGCGCCCGCGGGCGTATCCGCGGTCCCGCCGACATGAGCGGCGTCCGCCGCGGCATCCACGGTCACGCCCGCGAAGACCCTCACGGCCATGCCTTCCGCTTCCTTCGCTCTCCCCGAGGAGCCGCCCCGGCGACCGGCTGCGATCCCGCGCTCTCCCGGCCCGTATCCGTCGAGTGCGCCACAGCCACCCCGGGTCTCCCCGCGACGAGCGGTGACGCGATACCGTGGCGTCCCTTCTCCCCACATGATCCTCGTGGCCGCCCTGGAGGTTCCGTGGTACAGGCGTACATCCTGATCCAGACCGAAGTTGGCAAGGCGTCGACCGTCGCCGAGCTCATCGGAAAGATTCCAGGAGTCATCCAGGCCGAGGACGTCACCGGCCCCTACGACGTGATCGTGCGCGCGCAAGCGGACACGGTCGACGAACTGGGTCGCATGGTGGTCGCCAAGGTCCAGCAAGTGGACGGCATCACGCGCACGCTGACCTGCCCGGTCGTCCACCTGTAGCCCCCGTCTACCCTGTGCCGGTGAAGTCTTTCCGTCACCGGCGCCGTGCTGGCCGCCTCGACCGTGTTGGCCCTACTGGCCGTGCTCGCCGCGTTCACCGGGCTCGCCGCGCCTTGATCGGGTTGCCCGCGCTGTCGTTGCTGGTCGCCTCCGCAGCGGGGTGTTCCTCGACGGCCGATGCGCCCGAGGCTGCGGTTCCCACACCGGAGGCGTCGGTCACGAAGCTGTGTCGGAACCTGGACAAGGTGCTGCCGCAGAAGCTCGACGGACTTGAGCGCAACGATCCCGAACCGAGTTCCGAGCTCACCGCGGCGTGGGGAAGCTCCGCGATCATACTGCGCTGCGGTGTGCCCTGGCCCGACGCGGCAGCCGACAACGACAGCAACCCGGCGACCGTCGACGGCGTGGAGTGGATCGTGGAGGAACTCGACGGCGGCGCCCGGCGGATGACGACGGGCAGCCGCCTCGCCTACGTAGAGGTGACGATCCCCAAGGACCAGGTGGCCGAGGTCGGGGCGGGCCCTCTGGTCGACCTGGCCAAGCCCATCAAGAAGGCGATCCCCAAGGGGATCGCCGACTAGGGCCTGTGTCCCGGACCCGGATACCGCAGACCCGCTACCGCAGGCCCGTCGGGCGTCGCAGCGCCGCCTGGAGAAGGCGGTCCACGAGTTCCGGGTAGCTGACGCCGCTCTCCTGCCACATGCGCGGGTACATGGAGATCGGGGTGAAGCCGGGCAGGGTGTTGATCTCGTTGATCACGAACTCCCCGTCCTCCGTGAGGAAGAAGTCCGCGCGGACGATCCCCTCGCAGGACACCGCCTCGAACGCCTCGACGGCGAGCCGCTGCACCTCGGCCGTCTGCTCGGCGGTCAGCGGGGCGGGCACGAGACCGGCCGCGGAGTCGATGTACTTGGCCTCGAAGTCGTAGAAGTCGTGGGCCTGCACCGGCGGGATCTCGGCCGGGACCGAGGCGCGCGGCCCGTCCTCGAACTCGAGGACACCGCACTCGATCTCGCGCCCGACGATGCCCGCCTCGATGATGACCTTCGGGTCGTGGGCGCGCGCCGTCTCCATCGCCTCGTCGAGGCCGTCGAAGGACTCGACCTTGGTGATACCGATAGACGAGCCGGCCCGCGCGGGCTTCACGAACAGCGGCCAGCCGTGCTCGCCCACGAACTCCGCGACGCGACGCCGGGCGCCCTCCTGCTCGCGCTCCCACTCGCGCGGCCGGATCACCAGATACGGCCCGACCTTCAGACCGAAAGAGGTGAAGATCCGCTTCATGTACTCCTTGTCCTGGCCGACGGCCGAGGAGAGCACACCGCAGCCCACATAGGGCGTCCCGGACAGGTCCAGGAGCCCCTGGATCGTGCCGTCCTCGCCGTACGGGCCGTGCATCACCGGGAAGACCACGTCCACGTCACCGAGCGCCTTGGGCACGGAGCCGGGCTCGGTGTAGACGACCTCGCGCGACGAGGGGTCGACCGGGAGCACCACGCCGCCCTCGGGCGACTCGGCGAGGTCCGCTACGTCCGGCACCCGGCGGTCGCTGATCGCCATCCGCTCGGGGTCGTCCGAGGTGAGCGCCCAACGTCCCTCGCGCGTGATGCCGATCGGCAGGACGTCGTACTTGGAGCGGTCGATCGCACGGAGCACGGCGCCCGCCGTGACCACGGAGACACCGTGCTCGGAGCTGCGGCCACCGAAGACGACGGCCACCCGCGGCTTCTGCCCGGTCGACGAAGCGTCCGAAGAGGCGCCCGAGGACGCGGCGGACGCAGGGCTCTGGGGAAGGTTCTCGCTGCTCATATCGCGTTGAGCGTACCTGCTGGTACTACGAGAGTCAGCGCCCCCGGAGCACCGGTCGCGCCGTGGCCCGCGGGCCGTCGCTCAGCGTCGTTCGGGCTTGGCGGAGCGCGACATCAGTTCCTTCACCGCGACCACCGGCGGCTTGCCCTCGTGGACGATCGCGACGACGGTCTCCGTGATCGGCATGTCGACTCCGTGACGCCGCGCCAGCTCCAGCACGGACTCGCAGGACTTGACGCCCTCGGCGGTCTGCTTGGTGACCGCGATGGTCTCCTCCAGCGTCATGCCCTTGCCGAGGTTGGTGCCGAAGGTGTGGTTGCGCGACAGCGGGGAGGAGCAGGTGGCCACCAGGTCGCCGAGTCCGGCAAGGCCGGAGAAGGTGAGCGGGTCCGCGCCCATGGCCAGGCCGAGCCGTGTCGTCTCGGCGAGTCCGCGCGTGATGAGCGAGCCCTTGGTGTTGTCCCCGAGGCCCATCCCGTCGGCGATGCCGACGGCGAGCCCGATGACGTTCTTGACCGCGCCGCCGAGTTCGCAGCCGACCACGTCGGTGTTCGTGTACGGCCTGAAGTACGGGGTGTGGCAGGCGACTTGGAGGCGCTGAGCGACGGCCTCGTCGCGGCAGGCGACGACCGCGGCGGCCGGCTGCCGGGCGGCGATCTCGCGTGCCAGGTTCGGCCCGGTGACGATCGCGATCCGCTCCTGCGGCACCTTCGCGACATCGGCGATGACCTCGCTCATGCGCATCGCCGAGCCCAGCTCGACGCCCTTCATGAGCGATACGAGCACGGTGTCGGGGGCGAGCAGCGGCGCCCAGTCGGCGAGGTTGTCGCGCAGGGTCTGCGAGGGCACGGCGAGCACGGTGAAGTCGGCGTCGGCCGCGGCCTCGGCGGCGTCCGACGTCGCCCGGATGTTCGCCGGGAGTTCCACGCCGGGCAGGTAATCCGGGTTCGTGCGGGTGGAGTTGATGGCTTCGGCGAGTTCGGAGCGGCGGCCCCACAGCGTGACATCGCACCCCGCGTCCGCCAGCACCATGCCGAACGCCGTGCCCCAGGAGCCGGTCCCGAAGACGGCGGCCTTCACGGGTCGGGTCACTTGCTGCTCTCCTCGGTCGTACCGCCTGATGCCGAACTCCCACTGCTCGCCTGCGACTTGTCGCGCTCCTGCAGCTTGCGCCGCTGCGCGATGCGCGCCTCGCGCGGGTCGTAACGCTTCGGCGGAGCCTTCTCGCCGCGCAGCCGCTCCACCTCGGCGGTGATCGCGGTCATGATGACCTCGGTCGCCTCTTTGAGCAGTTCCGGCGTGATCTCTTTGTCGTAGAAAGACGACAGATCGACGGGTTCACCCGCCAGGACATGGTGCGTCTTACGGGGGAAGAAGTCCGGCTTCTTCGCATAGGGCGCCAGAGCGTCGGTGGCGCCCCACTGCCCGACGGGAATCACCGGGCATTTTGTCTGCAGGGCCACCCGTGCGACGCCGGTCTTACCGGTCATCGGCCACAGTTCGGGATCGCGGGTGAGAGTTCCCTCCGGATAGAAGGCGACACACTCACCGCGCTCCACCGCGTCGATCGCGGCACGGAAGGCACTCAGCGCGTTCGTGGACTCGCGATAGACGGGAATCTGTCCGGTGCCGCGCATCGCGGCGCCCACGAACCCCTTCCGGAAGAGGCCGTGCTTCGCGAGGAAACGCGGGACTCGTCCCGTGTTGTACTGAAAGTGCGCGTAGAGGAACGGGTCCAGATGCGAATTGTGGTTCACCGCGGTGATAAATCCGCCGTCGGCAGGAATGTTCTCCATTCCGTGCCAGTCCCGCTTGAACAGAACCACCAGCGGCGGTTTGCACAGGACCGCAGCGAAGCGGTACCAGAAGCCGATTCTGCGGCGGGACACTCGGACACCTTCCTCTAGGACCATGCAGGCAGGGCCTGGCGGGGCCGCACAAGTGTCGCCCCGGGCCACTGGTCTGTCGAGAACACCGTACGCCCGCCCGAACGGGCGCACCTCATGCACAGGTCACAATAGGCGCGTGCAGTGGACCCTGGTGATACCGCTGAAACCGTTGGTGCGCGCCAAAAGCAGGCTCGCGCCCGCGGCCGGCGACGCCCTGCGGCCCGGTCTCGCCCTGGCATTCGCCCAGGACACCGTGGCCGCCCTGACGGCCTGCGCAGCGGTGGGCGATGTGGTGGTCGTCACGGACGACGCCCGCGCAGGGCGCGAACTGGCGGCCCTCGGGGCCCTGGTCGTGCCCGACACGCCACAGGCGGGCCTCAATGCCGCTCTCACGCACGGAGAGGCAGTTGTACGTGCCACGCGTCCCCGCGCGCCGCTGGCGGCCCTGAACGCCGATCTGCCGTCGCTGCGCCCCGCGGAATTGGCGCGCGTTCTCTCCGGGGCCGCCGCATTCCCCCGGGCATTTCTGCCCGATGCGGCGGGAATCGGCACGACCCTGTTGTCCGCGACGCCGGGCACGGAATTGCTCCCCGCATTCGGCGCGGCGTCCCGCGCCCGCCACCGGGCCTCGGGCGCCGTGGAACTTCCCCTCGACGGCGTCGACTCGGTGCGCCAGGACGTCGACACCGGCGACGATCTGCGGACGGCGCTGGCCCTGGGGGTCGGCCCGCACACGGCGAAGGCCACGACGGGGCTCCTCCTCGTCGACTGAGTACGCCGACCGTGTACGCCGACCGAGGAGCCGCAACCTCGCCGATCCCGGGTACGCCGACTGAGTACGCTGCCTTCATGCAGGCCACCGCGTACACGTACGACCCCGAAACCCGCTCCGGCAGCGTCCTTCTGGACGACGGCACCCCGGTGCCGTTCGGCGCCGAGGCCTTCGACGCGGGCGGGCTGCGCCTGCTCCGCCCAGGCCAGCGGGTCCGCATCGAGGTGCAGCCCCACGAGGGGGCGGCGGACGGGCCGACGATCACGCTCGTCACCCTGCAGACGTTCTGAGCCGCCCCTCCCCCGGACACACCGCGGGCCGGGGTCCCCGAGGGGGGCCCGGCCCATCACGTTGGTTCTCTCGTTGTGTGCACCCACAA
>NZ_JBHVIX010000016.1:130506-199817 GCF_042799415.1 Streptomyces sp. NPDC057694 | reverse complement strand
CAACACTTGCTACTGGGGAAAGTTTTCGTCAGGGATGCCACCAACGACCAAACCCACAACAAACACATAGAAGAGGGCGACCCCCCCCCCCCGAACACCCCGGGGGCCGGCCCCCCGGGGGGGACCCCGGCCCGGCGCGTGAGCTGCCTCGTGGCGTACGCCCAAGAAGGCGACCTGGAGACCAGGTCCTACTTCTTGCGAGCGGTGGCCTTCTTGGCGGTGGTCTTGCGCGCAGTCGACTTCTTGGCGGGCGCCTTCTTGGCCGTGGCCTTCTTGGCGGGCGCCGTCTTCTTCGCGGTGGCCTTCTTGGCGGTGGCCGCCTTCTTGGCCGGAGCCGCCTTCTTGGCGGTGGTCTTCTTCGCCGTCGCCGTGGCCTTCTTGGCGGTGGCCGTGGCCTTCTTCGCGGTGGCCTTCTTCGCGGCGGCAGCCGTCGTCTTCTTCACGGCGGTGGTCTTCTTCGCCGGGGTGGCCTTCTTCGCGGCGGCCTTCTTGGCGGTCGACGTCTTCTTGGCCGCGGCCTTCTTGACCGTCGCCGAAGCGCCGCCGGTCAGGCTGCCCTTGGGCGCCTTCTTGACCGCGACATCGTTCTTCGGGAGCTTCTTCGAACCCGCGACGAGGTCCTTGAAGCCCTGGCCCGCGCGGAATCGCGGCACCGAAGTCTTCTTGACCCGCACGCGCTCACCCGTCTGCGGGTTACGGGCGTAACGGGCCGGACGGTCGACCTTCTCGAACGAACCGAAGCCGGTGACCGAGACGCGGTCGCCTGCGACCACGGAACGGACGATGGCGTCGAGTACGGCGTCGACGGCCTCAGCGGCCTGCTGACGGCCGCCGACCTTGTCGGCAATCGCTTCTACGAGCTGCGCCTTGTTCACGTCTTCCCCTTCGGAGACATTGCCGGGGCGAATCTCTTTCGACCCGGCTTTTTCGCACGTTAGGCAGATATATACCGCAAATCAAACGCGAAACGGGCTAATCACCCTTGTGCCGCAACGAACTGGGCAGTCTCAGAGTTCCTCTTCAGTGCGAGAGCCCTCGTCGAGGTCGTCGAGGTCCGCCTTGAATCGCTCCAGACGCCTTGCCGCGGCGGCGAGATCGTGTTTGGCCGCGGCCGTAATGGCCAGCAGCTTCCGGGTCAGCGCCATCCGTACGCCCTCCGGGACTTGCAGTGCACGCACTCGGGAGTGCGCTTCCTTGAGTTGGTCCGCGACTTCCGCGTACAGCTGGAGTTGGCCGTCGTGGTCCATGCACAGATTGTGCCATCTGGGGCGAGTTGTCGCCTCCGCAGGGGGTAACTCCCGCCCCACAAGGGCCTCCTGAGCCCTTCCGCAACGCGCCCGCCGGAAGCGGCGCCCCGACCCGCCTACCCCGGGAACACCCTTGGCATTCACGGGAGTTGGAGCCTCGCGAGGGCCGTCCGAGCAGGCCGGCGGGAGGCCTCCGGAGCCGGACACAGAAGTACCCCCAACCGGTGCACGATTGGGGGTACGAGGCCTGTTGAAGTGGCCTGAATAAGCCTTGCCCGGGAGGGGGTCAGACCTGGAGGGTCCGCGGCTTGAAAGAGGGGCGCTTCGCCTCGTAAGCGGCGATGTCCGACTCGTTCTTCAGGGTGATGCTGATGTCGTCGAGCCCGTTCAGCAGGCGCCAGCGGGAATTCTCGTCGAGCTCGAAGGGCGCGGTGATGCCCTCGGCCCGAACTTCCCGCGCCTCCAGGTCGACCGTGATCTCGGCCTGCGGGTCGCTCTCCACGAGCTCCCACAGCGCGTCCACGACCTTCTGGTCCAGAACAACGGTCAGCAGACCGTTCTTCAGGGAGTTCCCGCGGAAGATGTCCGCGAACCGGGAGGAGATCACGGTCTTGAAGCCGTAGTTCTGCAGCGCCCACACGGCGTGCTCGCGCGACGAACCCGTACCGAAGTCGGGACCGGCGACCAGCACCGTGGCACCCTCGCGCTCCGGTTTGTTGAGCACGAACTCGGAATCCTTGCGCCAGGCCTCGAACAGCCCGTCCTCGAACCCGTCCCTCGTCACCTTCTTGAGCCAGTGAGCAGGGATGATCTGGTCGGTGTCCACGTTCGAGCGGCGCAGCGGGACGGCCCGGCCGGTGTGCTTGGTGAATGCTTCCATGACTGATCAGACTCCAGCGGGCGTACGGTCGGCGGGCGCATCCGAGAGGTCCGCCGGGGAGGCGAGGTGGCCCAGCACGGCGGTGGCGGCGGCGACCTGGGGCGAGACCAGGTGGGTGCGGCCGCCCTTGCCCTGCCGGCCCTCGAAGTTGCGGTTGGAGGTGGACGCGGAACGCTCGCCGGGGGCGAGTTGGTCCGGGTTCATGCCCAGGCACATGGAACAGCCCGCGTACCGCCATTCGGCGCCGGCGTCCTTGAAGACCTGGTCCAGGCCCTCGGCTGCGGCCTCCAGACCGACCCGGGCCGAGCCCGGGACGACCAGCATCCGTACGCCGTCGGCGACTTTGCGGCCCTTGACGATGTCGGCGACGGCCCGCAGGTCCTCAATACGGCCATTGGTGCACGAGCCTACGAAGACGGTGTCGACCTTGACGTCGCGCAGCGCCTGACCGGCCTCCAACCCCATGTACTCCAGCGCCTTTTCGGCGGCGAAGCGCTCCGAAGCGTCTTCGTACGAAGCGGGGTCGGGGACGTTGGCCGAAAGGGGCGCTCCCTGGCCGGGGTTGGTGCCCCAGGTGACGAACGGGGACAGCTCATCGGCCTTGATGAAGACCTCGGCGTCGAAGACCGCGTCGTCGTCCGAGCGCAGCGTCTTCCAGTACGCGACCGCGGCGTCCCAGTCCTCGCCCTTGGGGGCGTGCTCACGGCCCTCCAGATAGGCGAACGTGGTCTCGTCCGGGGCAATCATGCCCGCGCGGGCACCGGCCTCGATCGACATGTTGCAGATGGTCATGCGGGCTTCCATCGACAGCTGCTCGATGGCGGAGCCGCGGTACTCCAGGATGTAGCCCTGGCCGCCGCCCGTGCCGATCTTCGCGATGATGGCGAGGATCAGGTCCTTGGCGGTGACGCCCTCGGGCAGTTCGCCGTCGACCGTGATGGCCATGGTCTTCGGGCGGGCCATCGGCAGTGTCTGCGTGGCGAGCACGTGCTCGACCTGCGAGGTGCCGATGCCGAACGCCAGACCGCCGAAGGCGCCGTGCGTGGACGTGTGCGAGTCGCCGCAGACGACCGTCATGCCCGGCTGCGTCAGGCCCAGCTGCGGGCCCACGACGTGCACGACGCCCTGCTCGACGTCGCCCAGGGAGTGCAGGCGCACCCCGAAATCGGCGGCGTTCTTGCGCAGCGTCTCCAGCTGCACGCGCGAGACCGGGTCGGCGATCGGCTTGTCGATGTCGAGGGTCGGGGTGTTGTGATCCTCGGTGGCGATGGTGAGGTCGAGCCGCCGCACCTGGCGACCGGTCTTGCGCAGGCCGTCGAAGGCCTGCGGGCTGGTCACCTCGTGCAGCAGGTGCAGATCGATGAAGAGGAGGTCGGGCTCGCCCTCGGCGCGCCGGACGACGTGGTCGTCCCAGACCTTCTCCGCGAGTGTCCTACCCATCGCTTTCCCTCCGGCCGGCTTGTGGTGCGCCGGCCCAACTAGAGATTCGGGATCGCCGACATCCGTACCCCTCGTACCGGACGTCGGCGGCCGGGCCCGTTCGGTCGGCGGGCCGGTGTGACGTCCAGAGTGGCAAGTTCCACGCGAAATTGAACTTGCGTTTCACAGAGTGAGACGGGAGTATCGACGCATGGACAACAGTAGCGGCGTCGGCGTTCTGGACAAGGCAGCCCTTGTCCTGGGCGCTCTGGAGTCCGGACCCGCGACCCTAGCTGGCCTTGTCGCGGCCACCGGATTGGCAAGACCCACAGCCCATCGCCTGGCGGTGGCCCTGGAGCACCACCGCATGGTGGCCCGCGACATGCAGGGCCGCTTCATTCTCGGCCCGCGCCTCGCGGAACTCTCGGCGGCGGCCGGCGAGGACCGCCTGCTGGCGACCGCGGGCCCGGTGCTCACACATCTGCGGGACGTGACCGGCGAGAGCGCTCAGCTCTATCGCCGCCAGGGCGACATGCGCATCTGCGTCGCCGCGGCGGAGCGGCTGTCCGGCCTGCGGGACACGGTGCCGGTCGGCTCGACCCTCACCATGAAGGCCGGGTCCTCCGCGCAGATCCTGATGGCCTGGGAGGAGCCGGAGCGCCTGCACCGCGGACTCCAGGGCGCCCGCTTCACGGCGACGGCCCTGTCGGGCGTACGGCGCCGCGGCTGGGCCCAGTCGATCGGTGAGCGCGAGCCGGGCGTCGCGTCCGTCTCGGCGCCGGTGCGCGGCCCGTCGAACCGGGTGGTGGCCGCCGTCTCGGTCTCCGGTCCGATCGAGCGCCTGACGCGCCACCCGGGCCGGATGCACGCCCAGGCCGTCATCGACGCCGCGGGCCGTCTGTCCGAGGCGCTGCGCCGCACGGGCTGATCCACAACTCCACTGCACTTTCTGCCAATTCCCGGCCGGTCGCTTCAACGCCGCAGCGACCGGCCGGAGTTGTGTCCGCCGGTCCCCAACTCCCCCGGCGGGCCCACCGGTCGCACGACGCCTCATGAGGCTGTCCGAAGCTGCGCGGAGCCGTCTGGAGCCATACGACAAGAGGCCCTTCCCGCACTCGGGAAGGGCCTCTTCATCTTGTACCCCCGACCGGATTCGAACCGGCGCTACCGCCTTGAGAGGGCGGCGTGCTAGGCCGCTACACAACGGGGGCCTTGCGGATCAGATCCGCGGTTTGCAGATGAGCTCTGCGAGCTGGCCTACCAGGACTCGAACCTAGAATGACGGTACCAGAAACCGTAGTGTTGCCAATTACACCATAGGCCATAGTGGTTTAGACCATATCGGTCCAGACCAGTACCCCCGACCGGATTCGAACCGGCGCTACCGCCTTGAGAGGGCGGCGTGCTAGGCCGCTACACAACGGGGGCCCTAGCGATCCTGCATCAAGGTCGGCGGGAGCTACCCATAGCCGTCCTCGCGGGAAGGATCTGTACCCCCGACCGGATTCGAACCGGCGCTACTGCCTTGAGAGGGCAGCGTGCTAGGCCGCTACACAACGGGGGCTTTGTGGATCTGGAATCCACGGTTGCAGATGAGCTCTGCGAGCTGGCCTACCAGGACTCGAACCTAGACTAACGGAACCAGAAACCGTCGTGCTGCCAATTACACCATAGGCCACCGTGACGCCATCCCCTGGGGGACTTTGCTCGGCTTGCGCTGTCGGGGTCCGGGGCTTTCGGCCCGCTCCCCTCGGCGCAGGAAGAACATTACCTGAAGGTGTCCGGCGCTCCAAAACGGGTATCGCCGACCAGCAGAGAGGGCAGCTGGTCAAGGCCGGTGATACGGGTGAGTTCAGGCCGACCACCCTGCCCCGCGCGGTCCAGCCAGATGCCGGTGAGGCCCGCCTCGACCGCTCCCCTGGCGTCGGTGTCCGGCTGGTCGCCGACGTACGCGACCTCGTGCGGGGCCAGGGACAGCTCCGCGCAGACGGCGTGGAAGGCGGCGGCTTCCGGTTTGGCGACACCGAGTTCGGCCGCGCAGAGCACCGCCTCGAATCGGTCGCGTACGCCGAGGACGCGAAGCTTGCGGTCCTGGTTGTGCAGCGAGGAGTTGGAGAGCACCGCGTGACGGTGGGTGCCGGCGAGGGCGTCGAGGGCCGGCACCGTGTCGGGGAACAGGGACCAGGCCGCCTCGTAGTGCCCGAGGTAGCGGGTGAACCAGGCGTCCGCCTCAGGGTCGGTGAGCATCCGCCCCACGAAAGCCCGCACCCGGTCCCTGCGCTGGTTCTCCCAGTCCGTCTCGCCCGCCTCGAAACGGGCCCAGTGCTCGCGCGTCAGGGCCTTCCAGCGGGTCAGGGCGTGCTCGGCGCTCGCGTAGCTGTCGAGCAGGCCCTCGGTGGTGAGATGGCCCCGCATACCGACCGTGTCCGCGGTGGCGTAGTCGAAGATCGTGTCGTCGATGTCCCAGACGACGGCCTTGATCGAGGAGGGCGGGGGTGCGGTCGGAAGCATGGGACGAACGTACGTGGTCAGTCCCCTGTCAGCCCTGTCAGTCCCCGATCAGGCTGATCACTCCGAGTTCGGGTCCTCGATCACGAAGAAGTCCGTGACGAAGCAGGCCACCTCGCCGCTCGCGGTGCGGCCGATCCAGGTGGGGTACGCGCCGTCGCCCCAGCCCGAGCCGAAGGCGGCCACCGTGTGGCCGGTGGACGGCGAGGTGACCAGGTAGGGGCCGGGCGCGTGGTCGTGCTCCTCGAAGGCGTCCCAGAGCGGCCCCTCGTCGCCCTCGCACTCGGGGAAGGAGGCGTCGGACTCGACGTCGTAGAAGCAGCCGGTGCCGGCGTCGACGCCGTAGCCGAAGTACTCGTCGTCGCCGAGCTCGCCCGCGTCCTGGCCCGTCTGGAGGGCGTGCTCCCAGGTCGTGACGGGTTCATCGCGTATGACCAGGCGGGCGGCCGCGACGCGCTCGTGCGGCGGGTCGGCCGGCGGTTCGCCGGGGGTCACGAGGGTGGCGACCGCCGCGTCGACCCGGTAGCGGCCGGGGCTCACCGAGACCGCGAAGGGCTCGCACTCGCCGGAGCCCAGCGCGATGAACGGATCACCCGCGACGACCCGCCCGGAGGGCAGCCACAGCTCTCCCGCGGTCCGGACGTCGACCGTGCCGACCAGGCCCGACGTCAGGGCGAAGGAATGACCGGCGGTGAAATAGCGCGCGTAGTCGCGAGCGGGCATCGGCATGGCGGTGGCTCTCCGGGAGTGGCGGGGCGCGGGGTGGCGGGTGACGTCTGCACCGTAGCCCCCGGCGCCGACAACGCCCGAGGGGCGGCCCCGGATCGACCGGTGCCGCCCCTCGGGCGTGATGCCGCTTACGCGGTGAGCTTCGCCAGCGCCGCGTCGATGCGGGTCAGCGTCTTGTCCTTGCCCAGGATCTCGAGGGACTCGAAGAGGGGCAGGCCGACGGTGCGGCCGGTGACGGCGACGCGGACCGGGGCCTGGGCCTTGCCGAGCTTGAGGCCGTGGGCCTCGCCGGCGGCCAGGACCGCTTCCTTGAGGGACTCGGGAGAGGTCCAGTCGGCCGCTTCGAGCTTCTCGCGGGCGGTGACGAGCAGGGCGTCGGAGCCCTCCTTCATCGCCTTCGTCCAGCTCGCCTCGTCCGTGGCGGGCTCGGCGAGGAACAGGAAGTCGACGTTGTCCGTGATCTCGGAGAGAACCTTGAGGCGGGTCTGGGCGTGGGGGGCGATCGCCGCCCACTTCGCCTCGTCGAACTCCTCCGGGGCCCAGGGCGCGAACGGCGCGCGCAGCCACGGCTCGCAGCGGGACGCGAAGTCCTTGGGGTCGAGCAGGCGGATGTGGTCGCCGTTGATCGACTCGCACTTCTTGAGGTCGAAGCGGGCCGGGTTCGGCTGCACGTCCTTCACGTCGAAGGCCGCCACCATCTCGTCGATCGAGAAGATGTCGCGGTCCGCCGAGAGGGACCAGCCGAGCAGCGAGAGGTAGTTGAGCAGGCCCTCGGGAAGGAAGCCGCGCTCGCGGTAGAGGTTGAGGCTGCTCTGCGGGTCACGCTTCGACAGCTTCTTGTTGCCCTCGCCCATCACGTACGGCAGGTGGCCGAAGAGCGGCGTGAACTTCGCCAGGCCCAGCTCGGTCAGCGCCTCGTACAGCGCGATCTGGCGGGGGGTGGAGGAGAGCAGGTCCTCGCCGCGCAGGACGTGGGTGATCTCCATCAGGGCGTCGTCGACCGGGTTGACGAGCGTGTAGAGCGGGGCGCCGTTCGCGCGGACGATGCCGTAGTCCGGCACGTTCTCCGGCTCGTAGGAGATGTCGCCGCGGACCAGGTCCGTGAACGTGATCGTCTTGTCGGGCATCCGGAAGCGGACGATCGGCTTGCGGCCCTCGGCCTCGTAGGCCGCCTTCTGCTCGTCCGTGAGGTCGCGGCAGTGGCCGTCGTAGCCGGACGGCTTGCCGGCGGCGCGGGCGGCGTCGCGGCGGGCGTCCAGCTCCTCCGTGGAGCAGTAGCAGGGGTAGGCCTTGCCGGCGGCGAGCAGCTTGTCCGCGACGTCCTTGTAGATGTCCATGCGCTGCGACTGCCGGTACGGGGCGTGCGGGCCGCCGACCTCGGGGCCCTCGTCCCAGTCGAAGCCGAGCCAGCGCATCGCGTCGAGGAGCTGCTCGTACGACTCCTCGCTGTCGCGGGCCGCGTCGGTGTCCTCGATGCGGAAGACCAGCGTGCCCTGGTTGTGGCGCGCGAAGGCCCAGTTGAACAGGGCGGTGCGGACCAGGCCCACGTGCGGGTTACCGGTGGGCGAGGGACAGAAACGGACACGGACGGGAGACGCTGCTGCGCTAGCCACGCTTGACAACCTTGTTGGTGAGAGTGCCGATGCCTTCGATGGTGACGGCGACCTCGTCGCCGACGTTCAGGGGGCCGACCCCTTCCGGGGTGCCCGTGAGGATGACGTCGCCCGGCAGGAGCGTCATGGCCTCGGAGATGTTGACGATCAGGTCCTCGATGGACGTGATCATGTCCGACGTACGTCCGAGCTGGCGCTGTGTGCCGTTGACCGTGCACTGAATCGTCAGGTCGGAGGCCTGGGCCAGGGAGAGGTCGGTCTCGACCCAGGGGCCCAGCGGGCAGGACGTGTCGAAGCCCTTCGCGCGGGCCCACTGCTTCTCGCGCTTCTGGACGTCGCGGGCCGTCACGTCGTTGGCCGCCGTGTAGCCGAAGACGACGTCCTTGACGCGCTCGCGCGGGACCTCGCGGCACATGCGGCCGATCACCACGGCCAGCTCGGCCTCGTGGTGCAGCTCCTCGGAGAAGGCCGGGTACTGGATCTCGTCGCCCGGGCCGATGACCGAGGTCGACGGCTTGAAGAAGGCGAAGGGGGCGTCCGGGACCTCGTTGCCCAGTTCCTTCGCGTGCTCCGCGTAGTTGCGGCCGAAGGCGATCACCTTGTTCGGGAGCACCGGGGGCAGCAGCCGGACCTTGTTGAGCGGGACCTTCGTACCGGAGAGTTCGAAGTCCGCGAACGGGATGCCCTTGATGATGTCGAGGACGAGCCCCTCGGTCGTCCCGGGTGGGCTGTCGCCTTCGACCGCGCCGAAGGCGACGTTCCCGTCGATGGAGAATCTGGCGATGCGCACGGGTGGCTGCGCCCCTTTTGTTTGCGTTGGGCCCGGGTGGGATGTGACCGCTCCAGGCTAACGCGAGGGGGCCCCGCGGGGTGCGTCAGGCAGCCGGGGTGATCTCCGGGGCGACCATCAGGATCGTGCGCCGGGGGTTGGCCGTGTTCGTGGGGAGCGTGGCCGAGTGTTCCGGGACGGCCGGTGCGGCCTGGATCTCGTCGGCGTCCTTGAGGTGCGCCAGGGTCGTGCGGCGCGGGTTGGCAAGGTTGAGGGAGATCATCGTCGTCTTCATGACTGTGCTCTGGAACCTTCTCGGTTGTCGGGCGGGCCATCCCTGTAAAGCGTCAGGCTAAACATCTGATTCCCGTCGAAAGTCGGGAAGTTGCGATCCTGCTCGTGTGAGTTTGCTCACGGAGAGGCAGACAAAAGGGGTACTTCACCCTGTCAATCACCTCCAGAGAAACGGACATTGCGTGCCTGAAGGCACCATTCCGCTGCCGATCATGGCGACTGGGACACCCCCCTGCCGTAAGTGAAAAGTCCAGTACCGACCTATTTCCGCTAGATCATCTTCTACGTCTTGTGACCCTCCCTGCACATGCCGTCACGGCGGGTGTGCCGTACCCCTCGGGCCTTGTTGGAGATCCTGCACTGTGCTGGAATTCCCGGGACCGTCGCGGGATCGAACCGGCGCACCGGGCGCGAGACCGCGCCGGACTGCGGCGGGGAGGGGGAGCCAGCGCCGGTCACTCACGACCAACTGGGGGGCGTTCAGGTCGCCCCTCGAACTACGCCGACACCGTCTTGTCCGTGCTCACGGGCGAGGCGCCTGGTCCAGAGGTTGCGACGCTAGTGCAGGGACGTAAGAACAGGGATGGCAGCGCTGCGGCGGAGCCGGAGCCGCGCGGCGGGACCGGCCCGATAGCCGGCGGTTCCCAGCCCCCGCACGCCCAGAACCCAGGACGCACGGCGTCCGTCGACGTCGGTGAGCGCGAGACGCGCTCCGCCACGACGGGCGGGCCGGCCACGCCCGCGCCGACCCAGGCCAAGCCCAAGGGGTCCAGCGGCCCCGGCTCCCGAATAGCGCTGCGCAACTGGCGCATCTCGACCCGCCTGGTGTCGCTGCTCGCCCTGCCCGTCGTGGCGGCCACCTCGCTCGGCGCGCTGCGTATCGCCGAGTCCCTGAACGACATCGATCAGCTCGACAACATGAAGTTGTTGACCGAGATGACGAAGCAGGCCACCGACCTGGCCACGGCGCTGCAGAACGAGCGCGACCAGTCGGCGGGCCCGCTGGCCAACGACCCGAAGGCCGCCTCGACCAACTACGACGTCAAGCAGGCGCGTGACCTGACCGACGACGCCAAGACCGCGTTCCTCGACGGGACGTACGCCGTCGACGGTGACGACGAGTCGAGCCTCAAGGGCGTCCGCGACCACGCCGTGCAGATCGCCACGCAGCTCGGCGAGCTGAAGAAGATCCGCGCCAGCGCCTACGCCGAGGGCCGGCCGACCTCGCAGACCGTCGAGGCGTACAGCCGCATCATCGACAACCTGCTCTCGCTCTCCACCGACATGGCGCAGGCGACCAGCAGCCCGGAGATGATCGACCGCACCCGTTCGCTGGCGGCCTTCTCCAACGCCAAGGAGTACGCCTCCGAGCAGCGTGCCGTCATCGCGGCCGCCCTGCCGGAGAACGGCAAAACGTTCGGCTCGCTGACCGACACCGACCGGCTCTACGGTCAGGCCGCCCTCAGCGACCAGGGGAACGCGCTCACCTCGTTCCGCACGGTGTACGGCGAAGTCGCCGCGGCAGAGCTGCTCAAGCCCCTCACGGACAACGACGCCAACGTCAAGGCGGCGGACAACTACGCGGAGCGGGTCTTCACCCGTACCGACGGCATCAAGACGCAGGACAAGCGTTCGTACAAGGACTGGTACGACGCGGACACCTCGCGCATCACGAAGATGTCCACCATCGAGACGACGCTGCTCAACGAGATGGAGCAGCAGGCCCGCGAGCTGCGCAGCGACTCCGAGCGCCAGGCGATCATCAACGGTGCGCTGATCCTGCTCGTGCTCGGCGTCTCGCTCGTCGGCGCGTTCGTCGTGGCCCGGTCCATGATCCGCTCGCTGCGCCGGCTCCAGGACACCGCGACCAGGGTGGCCCAGGAGCGGCTGCCCGAGCTGGTCGCGCAGCTGTCCGAGTCGGACCCGCAGGACGTCGACACCTCCGTCGAGTCGGTCGGTGTGCACTCCCGGGACGAAATCGGCCAGGTGGCCGCGGCCTTCGACGACGTGCACCGCGAGGCCGTGCGTCTCGCCGCCGAGCAGGCCCTCCTGCGGGGCAACGTCAACGCGATGTTCACCAACCTCTCGCGCCGCTCCCAGGGCCTCATCCAGCGTCAGCTCTCGCTCATCTCCGAGCTGGAGTCGCGCGAGGCCGACCCCGACCAGCTCTCCTCGCTGTTCAAGCTCGACCACCTCGCGACCCGCATGCGCCGTAACGGTGAGAACCTGCTGGTCCTCGCCGGTGAGGAGCCCGGCCGTCGCTGGACGCGGCCCGTGCCGCTCGTCGACGTGCTGCGCGCCGCCGCGTCCGAGGTGGAGCAGTACGAGCGCATCGAGCTGGCCTCCGTGCCCGCGACCGATGTCGCCGGCCGCGTCGTCAACGACCTCGTGCACCTGCTCGCCGAGCTGCTGGAGAACGCCACCTCGTTCTCCTCCCCGCAGACCAAGGTCAAGGTCACCGGTCACGCGCTGCCCGACGGCCGCGTCCTGATCGAGATCCACGACACCGGTATCGGCCTCTCCCCCGAGGACCTCGCCGCGATCAACGAGCGGCTCGCGTCGCCGCCCACCGTGGACGTCTCGGTCTCCCGTCGCATGGGTCTGTTCGTGGTCGGCCGGCTGTCGCAGCGGCACGGCATCCGCATCCAGCTCCGTCCGTCGGACTCCGGCGGTACGACCGCGCTGGTCATGCTCCCGGTCGATGTCGCCCAGGGCGGCAAGAAGCTTCCCGGCAAGCCCGGTGGCCCGGGCGTCTCCGGCGGTCCCGCCGCCGCGCAGGCCGCGGCCGGTGTCGCCGCCGCGCGTCGCGGTGTCGCTCCCGGTCCCGGTGCGGGCGGTCCCGGCGGTGGCGCCGCGGGCCGGCTCGGTGCCGGACCCGGTGCGACGCGGCCGCAGGTCGGCGCGGGCCCGAGCGGTCCGCGTGCGGCGCTGCCCGCGCGCGACGGCGGACCCCAGACCGGCCAGCAGCCGCAGGCGCCCCAGGCCCCGCAGCCCGCGCGTGCCCAGCAGAACGACTCGCAGAGCACCGGGGTCTTCAACGCGCAGGGTCCCGTCCCGCCGCAGCAGCGCACCCACAGCGCCCCCGGCGACCAGGGCCGCGGCCAGCAGGGTCAGGGCCGGGGCGGACGTCCCGTGCTGCCCCCGCGCGGTGGCCCGCGCGCCGAGCTGCCGGGCGGCAACCCGCAGCCCCGGGTGCCGAGCTGGAGCGACGAGAACGCACAGCCGAACCTGGACGCGCCGCGTGGGCACGAGGAGACGGACTCCGTCGACTCCACCACGCAGTTCCCGCGAATCCAGGACGACCAGCAGGGGCCCGCTCAGGGTCAGGGCCAGCAGCCGGGCCAGGGCACCGGTCAGTTCGTCCGCTCGGACGTCTTCGGCGGCGCGCCCAACGGCGGCGCCCCGGCCTCCGGCCCGCGCCACGGTGGCGCGCCGCAGACCAACGGCAGCTCGTACAACGGTGGTTCGCAGGCCAACGGCGGCTCGCAGGCCAACGGCGGCTCGTACAA
The DNA here is from genome assembly GCF_042799415.1 of Streptomyces sp. NPDC057694. Classification (NCBI taxonomy): domain Bacteria; kingdom Bacillati; phylum Actinomycetota; class Actinomycetes; order Kitasatosporales; family Streptomycetaceae; genus Streptomyces; species Streptomyces sp. NPDC057694. The sequence goes on along the minus strand of NZ_JBHVIX010000016.1, from coordinate 186,849 downwards.
CGACGGCCAGGACTTCGGCGCCTTCCGCGACAACAGCCAGTCGGGCCGTCAGGACCAGCCCGCGTCGACCGGCCAGTTCCAGACGGGCCAGTACGACACGGGCCAGTTCCAGACCGGCCAGTACGAGACGGGTCAGTACGAGACCGGCCAGTACGAGCGTCCGCAGGACCCCGCGAGCACCGGTCAGTTCGAGCGCCCGGCCGCCCCGCGGCAGCGCGACGACTTCGGTGGCCAGGACTTCGGTGGCCAGGACTTCGGCGCTCAGGATCGCGGTCAGGACCAGGGCCGGAACCAGGGCATCCCGGCGCAGCCCGCGCAGCCGCAGGGCTACCTGCCGCCCGCGGACCAGCCGGGTGACGGTCGTACGCCGCTGTACGACACCCTGGAGACCAACTGGTTCCACGGCCAGCAGCAGGCCCAACAAGCCCAGCAGGCCCAACAGGCACAGCAGGCGCAGCAAGCACCGCAGGCGCAGCAGCAGGGCCGGCCGCAGGACCAGCAGCCGCGGCAGGGGCAGCAGCTCCCGCAGCGCGGTGGTGCGCAGCAGTCCGCCGCGCCGGCCCAGCCGCAGGCCCCCGTACCGCCGCAGCGTCTGCGGGCGCGGGCCCCGGAGGCCGCTCCGGTGGCGCCCGAGGCCGGGCAGGACCAGGCGAACTGGCGTCAGTCCCCGAACGACGAGCTGATGCGTCAGGCCGAGCGGGTGCGCAAGCCCGCCGCGGGCGGCGTCACCGTCTCGGGTCTGCCGCGCCGTGTCCCGCGGGCGAACCTCGTGGCGGGCACGGCACAGGAACAGCAGCAGCACCAGACCGGACCCCAGGTCTCTCGTGCGCCCGACGACGTGCGCGGACGGCTGACCAATCTCCGTCGGGGCATCCAGCAGGGCCGGCAGGCCGGCAACAGCGGCCAGACCGGCAGCTACCCTCGCCCCACTCACCAGCAGGAGCGTTAGTTGAGCCAGATGAGCCAGGCGGCACAGAACCTGAACTGGTTGATCACCAACTTCGTGGACAACACCCCGGGTGTCTCGCACACGGTGGTGGTGTCCGCGGACGGTCTGCTGCTCGCGATGTCGGAAGGATTCCCGCGCGACCGCGCGGACCAACTGGCGGCGGTCGCCTCGGGGCTGACCTCGCTGACGGCCGGGGCCTCGAGAATCTTCGAGGGCGGTCCGGTGAATCAGACGGTCGTGGAGATGGAGCGCGGCTTCCTCTTCATCATGTCCGTCTCGGACGGCTCGTCGCTGGCCGTGCTCGCGCACCCCGACTGCGACATCGGCCTCGTCGGGTACGAGATGGCGCTCCTCGTCGACCGCGCGGGCGCCGTCCTCACCCCGGACCTCCGCGCCGAGCTGCAGGGCACCCTGCTGCACTGACCGGCGAAGGCCCGTGTGACGGCCGGTAACCCCGACCACGCATCCAGTCTTACGCACCAACAGCCCCGAATGCCACAGCACTTACGTAACCCCCGTCCGGCCGTCACAACTCCCCCACCGGCCCACCCTCAGACGGCAGGCCCCGACCCCGCCGTCCCGCCCGGAGGATCCATGACCCCGCCCACCGCTCCTCACGATCCGTACGGCAGTGCCGCACATGCCGGTTACGGTCATGAGGGCGACCAGCCGCTGGTCCGCCCCTACGCGATGACCGGCGGCCGGACCAGGCCGCGCTACCAGCTCGCCATCGAGGCGCTCGTCTCCACCACCGCCGACCCGGCGCAGCTGGTGACCCTGCTCCCCGAGCACCAGCGCATCTGCCACCTGTGCCGCGAGGTCAAGTCGGTGGCCGAGGTGTCGGCCCTGCTGTCGATGCCGCTCGGTGTGGCCCGGATCCTCGTCGCGGACCTCGCGGAGGCCGGGCTCGTCGCCATCCACCAGCCGGGTGGCGACGAGGCCAACGGCGGTGCGCCGGACGTGACTCTGCTCGAAAGGGTGCTCAGTGGACTTCGCAAGCTCTGACGGCGCGCTCGGCGCGGACCCCCGTCCCACCACATCGGCGAAGATCGTGGTGGCGGGCGGCTTCGGCGTCGGCAAGACCACGTTCGTCGGTGCGGTCTCCGAGATCAATCCGCTGCGCACCGAGGCCGTGATGACCTCGGCGAGCGCCGGGATCGACGACCTGACGCACACCGGCGGCAAGACGACCACCACGGTCGCCATGGACTTCGGCCGCATCACGCTCGACCAGGACCTGATCCTGTACCTGTTCGGCACCCCCGGCCAGGACCGCTTCTGGTTCATGTGGGACGACCTGGTCCGCGGCGCCATCGGCGCCGTCGTCCTCGTCGACACCCGCCGCCTCGCCGACTGCTTCCCCGCCGTCGACTACTTCGAGAACTCCGGCCTGCCCTTCGTCATCGCCCTCAACGGCTTCGACGGACACCAGCCCTACACGCCCGACGAGGTCCGTGAGGCGCTCCAGATCGGCCCCGACTCGCCGATCATCACGACGGACGCCCGGCACCGTGCGGATGCAAAGAGTGCGCTGATCACGCTGGTGGAGCACGCGCTGATGGCCCGGCTGAAGTAGCCGGGAGCGGCCGGAAACCGGCCAGTAAGTGGCTGGATCCGTACGGCAGTTGCCGTAGGCCCGCGAGAGGCCCCTGTGGCCTTTGACACGCGGGGCCTCTGTGTTCATAACGTTTCGACAGAGAATTCCAGGGGTCCCACCACGGGTCGCGCACACCCGGTTCCACTGCGCTCACAAGAGCCCCGCCTTTTGGCGGGGCTCGCTCTTTATGACCGTTTTATCTGGGGCATGGGTCACGTGGAGGTTCCGCTTCCGACTGTTTGGAAGTGCGCCTCCTGACGTGCTGGAATGCGCTGAACTGCCCAGTAAGAACGGGCCTGGAGACATACCGCGGCACAACGTAGGTGCCGACGCCGAGAGGTTGTTGGTCGAGTGAGGCGAAGCAAGAACGGCCCCGAGCCCGCGTCGGGGGCACGGGGCAACTTCACCCCGCCGCCGCGCACGGCGGCGGGGGCCGCACCCGTGGCCGAGACCGTGGTGCCGGCCCCGTCCGGCGGACGGATGTCCCCGCGCAACTGGCGCGTGCCCACCAAGCTGAACGCGATTCTGCTCATACCGGTACTCGTCGCCCTCGTCATGGGCGGCTTCCAGGTCAAGGGCAAGATCGACACCCTGAACGAGGCGCAGGACGCGGAGAAGACGGCCAAGATCGTCAAGGCCGCCGCCGCGTACGGACAGGCCCTGCTCAACGAGCGCGACCTGTCGGCCGAGCCCATCCTCTCGGGCGAGCGCGACTCCGCGACCGTGAAGAAGCTCTACGCCGCCACGGACGAAGCCAAGAACGCGTTCGCCGATGAGGTCAGGGGCGCCCCCGACAACGCCGGTCTCCAGCGGCGCCTCGGTCTCATCGAGAAGGCCGAGCCGCAACTCGCCGTGTTGCGCAAGAAGGCCTACGGGCGCGACATGGACCCGGTGAAGACGGAGGAGGGGTATGTCTCCGTCCAGCACTACCTCATGGAAGTCGCCAACGAGCTGAACCTCGGCAACAGCAACGTGACCGCGTACGGCCGCACCGTGTACGCGATCCAGCTGGCCAAGGCCGCCGAGTCGCTCAACCGCTCCATCGGCATGCACCTGCTGGTGCGGCCCAGCACCGACAAGGCGACGTTCCAGCGCCAGGTCGTCTCCTTCAACTCGTACACGTACCTGGAGGGCATCGCGACGCAGGAGTTCGTCTCCGGCGCCGAGCCCGCGGACGTGGCGAAGCTCAAGCAGGTCTTCAAGGAGAAGGCCGCCGAAGGCGTCAAGGAGTATCCGGCGCTCGTCCAGAAGGCCGCGACCCAGGGCAAGAAGCTGCCCACGAAGCTGCCCAGCAAGGACGGCAGCGTCTACGACGGCATGGTCGCCGCGGTCGCCCAGGGCCAGACCCCGCAGGCCCTCGCCGCGAAGGGCGTGACCCCGGAGACCTGGCAGTTCGCCACCACCAGCAAGTTCGACGGCTACACCCAGGTCGAGAACGAGCTGATCGACCGGGCCGTGACCGACGCCTCCGGCATCGCCGACGACGCCCAGCGCGACGCGTACATCACCGCGGGCGCCACCGTGCTCGCCGTCCTCGCCGCGTTCCTGATCGCCGGGCTCATGGCCCGCCAGATGTCCCGCTCGATGCGCCGGCTGCGCTCCGCCGCCTTCGACGTGGCCGAGCAGCGGCTGCCGATGCTGGTCGACCAGCTCTCGCGCACCGAGCCGGGCCGCGTGGACACCCGTGTCCAGCCGATCCCGATCACCACCACCGACGAGATCGGCGAGGTCGCCCGCGCCTTCGACCAGGTGCACCGCGAGGCGGTCCGGCTCGCGGCCGAGCAGGCCCTCCTGCGCGGCAACATCAACGCGATCTTCACCAACCTGTCGATCCGCAACCAGTCGCTGATCGAGGGCCAGCTGACCCTCATCACCGACCTGGAGAACAACGAGGCCGACCCGGACCAGCTGGAGAGCCTCTTCCGCCTGGACCACCTCGCGACCCGTATGCGCCGCAACGGCGAGAACCTCCTGGTCCTCGCCGGCGAGGAGCCCGGCCGCCGCTGGGACCAGCCGGTCCCGCTGGTGGACGTGCTGCGCGCCGCCACCTCCGAGGTGGAGCAGTACGAGCGCATTGAGCTGCAGGGCGTGCCGGAGGCCGAGATCCACGGCCGCGCGGTCACCGACCTCGTGCACCTGCTCGCCGAGCTGCTGGAGAACGCCACCTCGTTCTCCTCCCCGCAGACCAAGGTCCGCGTCACCGCGACCCGGCTGCCCGACGGCCGCATCATGATCGAGATCCACGACAAGGGCATCGGCCTCACCGCCGAGGACTTCGCGGACATCAACCACAAGCTGGCCAACCCGCCGACCGTGGACGCCGCGATCTCGCAGCGCATGGGCCTGTTCGTGGTCGGCCGGCTGTCCGACCGGCACAGCATCCGCGTCCAGCTGCGCCCCTCGGGCGAGCAGGCGGGCACGACCTCGCTGGTCATGCTCCCGGACGTGATCACGCACGGCGGTGGCGGCGACCACCAGCAGAGCGCCGGCGGCGAGTTCACCGTCTCCACGATGATTCCGCAGCAGCCCGTCTTCGAGAAGGCTCCGCTGCGCACCGCCGCCGAACTCGGCTTCGACGACAGCCGCTACGACGTCCCGGACGACGCCCGCGAGCTGGACCCGGTCGGCCGCTCCCTGATGCGCGAGGAGCGCCGTGCGGCCCTGGAGGCCCAGACGCAGGGCGCCGAGTACGCCGGGGAGGCCGACCGCCCGCTCTTCCGCGACGAGGCACAGCCTCAGCAGCCACGGCAGGACCAGCAGCACCCCGGTTATCCCGAACAGAACTCGTACGACGGTCAGCAGTTCGGGTACGACAACCAGCAGCCGGTCGGGTACGACGAACAGCAGCAGTCGGGCTACGACGTACAGCCGCAGGGCGGGTACGACGATGTGCAGCAGTCGGGCTACGACTTCCCCGCAGCGGCGCAGTCCGGCCACTCCACCGGCCGGCAGGGCGGCTACGAGCCGGGCTACGCCCCGCAGGGCGGCTATGCGGAGGCGCCCGCGGAGACGTTCAGCGCCTTCCAGCAGCCGCAGCGGCAGGCCGACTGGCAGGCGCAGGACGCCTACCAGGGCGATTTCCACCCCTCCTACGCCCCGGAAGCGGAATCCGCGCAGGACACTGCCGCGGCGGAGCGGGACAGCGTAGGCTTCGACCCGCACACTCCCGCGACCCCGGCCGGTCCCTCGCCCTCCGTCGCGCACGACACGACCGACGCCGGTCTGCCGCGCCGCGGATCCAGCGCCCCCCAGCGCGAGGAAACCCCGGCACCGGCCACCGGTGACGGCGACAGTGACACCTGGCGCTCGTCCAACGACGAGCGCTGGGAGCGGGCGGAGGCGCTGAAGAAGCCGAAGGCGGGCGGAGTCACCTCCTCCGGTCTTCCGCGCCGGGTACCCAAGGCCAACCTGGTCGAGGGCACCGCGGAGGCGACCCCCCAGGGTGGTCCCCAGATCTCCCGCGCCCCCGAGGACGTGCGGGGCAGGCTGAGCAACCTGCGCCGCGGTGTGCAGCGGGGCCGCAGTGAAGGCAACAGTGATTCGAACGGCCAGGTCAGCGGGTATCCCGATGGGCCTGACAGCACCTACAACCAGGAGCGTTAGTGTGAGCCCGATGAGCCAGGCGGCACAGAACCTGAACTGGTTGATCACCAACTTCGTGGACAACACCCCCGGGGTGTCCCACACGGTGGTGGTCTCCGCCGACGGACTCCTTCTGGCGATGTCCGAAGGTTTCCCCCGCGACCGTGCCGACCAGCTGGCGGCCGTCGCGTCGGGCCTGACCTCGCTGACCGCGGGCGCGTCCCGCATCTTCGAGGGCGGCGCCGTGAACCAGACAGTTGTGGAGATGGAGCGAGGATTCCTCTTCATCATGTCCGTTTCTGATGGTTCTTCGCTCGCCGTCCTCGCACACCCGGAGGCGGACATCGGCCTCGTCGGGTACGAAATGGCCCTTCTTGTCGACCGCGCGGGCACGGTTCTCACGCCCGACCTGCGTGCGGAGCTTCAGGGGAGCCTTCTCAACTAGCAGACAGGCGGTGCGTTTTCGCGCCCCGTGGCCGTAAGGTTTCGGGACGCGGCTCCACAGTGATGGTGCCCAGCGCAGTCGGAGGAGGAAGTACGTGTCTGGTTCAGCAACATCCCCGAGCGGTTCGTCGGCCAACTGGCCGCCCTACGGGCCTGCCCAGGGCCAGGCCGGCACGGACGGCCGTGGCCGCGGCAACGAGGACGGGTCGCGGAACCGGTACAACTTCCCCTCCACGCCGAGCCACGCCCGGCCGACCCGGCAGCCCGGTCCCTACGACCAGCCGCCGGCGCCGCGCATCCAGCCCGTGCAGCCGCAGCCGCGTCCCGACGCGAATCCCGCACCCCCTGCGAAGAACAACCCCCTGGTGCGCCCGTACGCCATGACGGGCGGCCGCACCAGGCCGCGATACCAGCTCGCCATCGAGGCGCTGGTGCACACCACCGCGCAGCCGCACCAGTTGCAGGGCCAACTGCCCGAGCACCAGCGGATCTGCCACCTGTGCCGGGAGATCAAGTCGGTGGCCGAGATCTCGGCCCTCCTGACGATCCCTCTCGGCGTGGCCAGGATTCTCGTCGCGGACCTCGCGGAGGCGGGCCTGGTCGCCATCCATCAGCCCGGCGGCGACGAGAGCGCCGGCGGTCAGCCAGACGTGACATTGCTCGAAAGGGTGCTCAGTGGACTTCGCAAGCTCTAGCGGAGGGCCGGCAACTCCAAGTCGTTCCACCACGTCCGCGAAGATCGTGGTGGCAGGCGGTTTCGGCGTCGGCAAGACGACCTTCGTCGGCGCCGTGTCGGAGATCAACCCGCTGCGCACCGAAGCCGTGATGACCTCGGCGAGTGCGGGGATCGACGACCTGACACACACCGGGGACAAGACGACCACCACGGTCGCCATGGACTTCGGCCGCATCACGCTCGACCAGGACCTGATCCTGTACCTGTTCGGCACCCCCGGCCAGGACCGCTTCTGGTTCATGTGGGACGACCTGGTCCGCGGCGCCATCGGCGCCGTCGTCCTCGTCGACACCCGCCGCCTCGCCGACTGCTTCCCCGCCGTCGACTACTTCGAGAACTCCGGCCTGCCCTTCGTCATCGCCCTCAACGGCTTCGACGGCAGTCAGCCGTACAACCCGGACGAGGTGCGCGAGGCGCTCCAGATCGGCCCGGACACCCCGATCATCACGACGGACGCCCGGCACCGCGCGGACGCCAAGTCGACGCTGATCACGCTCGTCGAGCACGCGCTCATGGCGCGGCTCCGCTAGCCGTACGCGCGTACCCGGTACCTTCGCCCCGCTGGTTCAACCAGCGGGGCGTCGTCGTTCCCGCTCCCTTTCGGCCCCCTTCCGGAGGCCGCCCCTCTGCTTCTCGGCCATGCTGCACGAGCGTTCACAGCCGTTCCCGCGCGGCCGCCGCACGCCTCCCGCCCACGACAGCGGTGCGTACGCGCAGTAACACCCTTGGTTATAGGTGGAGTTCAGTCGAGATGTCCCCATGGCACAACTGACCGAATCTACATACCTGCCGCTGTGATGTTTTCGCGCGCCCTCGCGCTCACCTCATGGGGGCGGGACGATGTATCGCGCCCGCCCGCCTCAGGGCGAACTGAGCAGGAAGCGGAGTCATCCGATGAGCTTGTCCTACTCGGGCGCCGCGGTCACCAGAGCAGGTGCCGCGGTCGCGCGATCCGAACGGCCTCCCAGTACCGGGAAGGGGACGGCACAGACCATCCGCGAGGCGGAGTGCTGTCTCCTGCACGACGCGGTCCAGCAGGCACAGAAGGGGGACGAACGGGCCTTTCGCACCGTCTATCAGACGCTGCATCCACGGCTCCTCGGCTACGCGCGGGCCCTGGTGGGCGCGACGGAGGCCGAGGACGTCCTGTCGGACAGCTGGCTGCAGATCGCCCGGGACCTGCACAAGTTCCGGGGTGACGGCGCCGGCTTCCACGGCTGGTGCAGCCGGATCGTGCGCAACCGGGCGCTGGACCACGTGCGCTGGCACCGGCGCCGGCCCGAGGCTCTGGACGACCTGAGCACGGTCCAGGAGCGGCCCGCGCCCGACGACACCCCGACGCAGGCCCTGGACACCCTGGGCACCGAGCGCGCCCTGGCCCTCGTGGCCCAGTTGCCGCGACAGCAGGCCGAGGCCGTGGTTCTGCTGGCCGTCGTCGGACTCGACGCCAAGCGCGCGGCCGACATCCTCGGCAAGCGGGTCGGCGCCGTCCGTACCGCCGCCCACCGCGGCATCCGCAGGCTTTCCGGTCTCGTGACGGAGACCGCGCACACCTAGCGCTTCCGCGCGGCCGGGCCCGACCCCCCGCCCGCGCCAAGACCGGTCCCGCGTCGCCCCTGCCCCGGCGACGCCCCTCGACCGCCCCCGGGAACTCCGGCCGCCCACCCGGTGCGCCGAGCCCCGGCACCCCTAACGTCGTCCGCCTCGCGCGGACCCGGCGCCCAGGCCCCCGGCGCAGCACGGCAGCCGCCGGCACCCGCCGCCGCGAACTCACCGCGGATCAGGGCCCGCTCGACGGCAACCGCCCGTGCGGGACGACCCTGTGGCCCCGCGCCGCCCGCTCTGCGGGCCGTAAGCGCCTCGTTCCCGTCCCGCTCGACGGACCGCACGTCCGTGCCCGCCCGCCCGTCCCGGCCGCCCGTGCGGCCCGTGCCGGGGGCGGCACCCACGCACGTCCGCGTTCGACCACACAGAGGATACGAATGAACACGCACAGAAGCAGAAAGGTGCCGCCCTGGCCGCCGTCCCTGAGGACGGCGACCAGGGCGACACCCGGTCTCCTGAGGGGGTCCGGCGAACCGGCCCCCTCGTCAGTCGCAGCCGATCACGTCCACGTCCCCGAGGCCCAGCTCGGCCCAGACCACCTTGCCGGTCGCCGTCGGCGTCATGCCGAAGGCCGAGGCGTGGGCGGCGACCAGGAACAGGCCCCGCCCGCCGGTCTGGAAGAAGTCCGGGGGCTCCGTGGGGACGGGCACCATCTCGGGGGACGTGTCCGCCACCTCGAGGCGCACGCCGTCGGCGGTCCGGCTGATGACGAAGTCGAAGGTGCTGTCGTCGCAGTGCCGCACATTGCTGCACAGCTCCGTGGCCACGAACGACGTGTCGTGGACGAGCTTGTGCAGTCCCCAGCAGCGCAGGCGGGCGCCCACGATTCTGCGGATCTGCTCCAGACGCTGCGGGCTGTACTCCATACGGATCGCGCACGGCCGATCGAGCATGTCCATCAGCTCGATCTCATCCGTCGGCTGGTCCGGCATTACCCCTCCGGGGGTTCATCGGCGGTCAACTCGCTTGCGGACAAAGGGCGTTGCCTGGACAGCATGGCGCCGAAACTATGCCTTAGGCAAGTATTACGCGTCAGTACCTTGCCACTGCGATGGGATTGCATATGACAGTTGTGTGGCCCGAGGGGGCGGGACATCATGTGGCCATGTCCCAGAGCGAGATGCCCACGATGCGCAGCCGCCGGCTCGGAGCCGAACTGCGACAGCTGCGCAATGACGCCGGCCTGAAGGTCAACGACGCGGCCCTGGCACTGGAGTGCGGGCAGCCGAAGATCAGTCAGATCGAGACCGGCAAACGCGGCATCCGCCAGCTCGACCTGACGACCCTGCTGAACCTCTACAACGTCACGGACGAGCGCCAGCGGGCCAACCTCAAGCGACTGGCCCGGGACGTCCACAAGGTCGACTGGTGGTCCGGCCAGGGCCCCCTGCTCAGTGACGACCTGCGCGACTACCTCACGCTGGAGGCGGATTCTTCACTCGTCCGCTCCTTCGAACCTTCCGTGCTTCCGGGTCTGTTGCAGACAGAGGCATATATGCGTGAGGTATTCACGGCAGGGGCCGACGCGGATCACGTGGAACCCCTTGTGAAGACTCGGATGAGGCGCAAGGATCTGCTCAACGGAACCAATGAATTCCGCTTGAGAGTGGTCATCGACACACCCGCGCTGCACCGAATACCTGGTCCGCGGGCTCTGATCCGTGAGCAGTTCGAACATCTCATGGAGATCGGCGAGTTGCCCAATGTCACCATTCAGATCCTGCCCTTGGACATCACTCTGCCGCTCTCCCAGTACGCTCCCTATACGCTCTTCACCATGCGCGGCGAACCGTCCGTGCAAGTGGCATGGCTGGAGCACATGACCGGCGGCACGCTCCTCGAACAGCGGCCTGACGTGGCGACTTACACCAAGGCGTGGGACGACCTGACGGCGGCCGCGTTCTCTCCGGCAGAGTCCCGCCGGTACCTCATTGACCGAATCAAGCAAGAGAGCGAATCATGATGTCCCCCACTTCCGCACCCTCCGCCTCGCACCGCGAGATCGGGTCGGCGGCCTGGCACAAAAGCACGTTCAGCGGCGCTTCCAACGGCTGCGTGGAGCACGCGAAACTCACCGGGGACCGCCGCGCGGTCCGGGACACAAAGAACCGTGGGTTCGGTGCGATCGTCTTCGATTCACCTTCCTGGGACGCATTCATTTCAAGCGTCAACTCAGGAGTTCTGCCGCTATGACCATTCGTACGGAGAACAGCGTTTCCTCCGACGCCGATCTGGATCGGGAGAAAGCGCGGCTCTACGCTCTCGATCTCTCCGGCGCCGAATGGCTGAGGGCCCCGGGAGACGCCTCCCGCGGCCCTGTGGAGGTCGCCTCACTCGGAGGCGGCGCCGTGGCCATGCGTAACCCGGCGGTCCCGCACGGGCCCGTCCTGCGCTTCACCGCTCACGAGTGGGAGGCGTTCAAACTCGGGGTGCTGGAGGGCGAGTTCGACTGAGTCCCCGTAACACGAAGAAGGCGTGAGCCCCGTCCCTGTGGACGGGGCTCACGCCTTCTTCGTGGTCGGGCTCAGCCCTGCCAGGAGTGCGGGGCACGGAAGCCGTGCTGGCGCTCCAGGCGGCGCCAGCCGGCCCGGGACTGGCGGGCGGCCGCCGGCGCGGACGGCTGGGCGGCGGCGCGGGCGATCAGGAGGGCGGTGATGGCCGCGACCTCCTCAGGCCCGGCGTTGCCCTTCTCTACACGGATGTCGGGCAGGGACATGGGTCGGATCTCCTACGATCGAAGGGCCGCTACTGCGGCGGGTTGCCGTGCTTGCGGGACGGCAGGTCGGCGTGCTTGGTGCGCAGCATGGCCAGGGACTTGATGAGCACCTCGCGGGTCTCGGCGGGGTCGATGACGTCGTCGACCAGACCGCGCTCGGCCGCGTAGTAGGGGTGCATCAGCTCGGCCTTGTACTCCTTGACCATCTTCTGGCGCATGGCCTCGGGGTCCTCGGCACCGGCGATCTGCCGGCGGAAGATCACGTTGGCCGCGCCCTCGGCACCCATCACCGCGATCTCGTTGGTCGGCCAGGCGTAGGTGAGGTCCGCGCCGATGGACTGGGAATCCATGACGATGTAGGCACCTCCGTACGCCTTGCGGAGAATCAGCGAGATCCTCGGGACGGTGGCGTTGCAGTACGCGTACAGCAGCTTCGCGCCGTGGCGGATGATCCCGCCGTGCTCCTGGTCGACGCCGGGCAGGAACCCCGGCACATCCAGCAGCGTCACGATCGGGATATTGAAAGCGTCGCACATCTGCACGAATCGGGCAGCTTTTTCGGATGCCTCGATGTCCAGGACACCCGCCAGCGACTGCGGCTGGTTGGCGACGATGCCCACGACCTGGCCGTCGAGCCGGGCCAGGGCGCAGATGATGTTGCGCGCCCAGCGCTCGTGGACCTCCAGGTAGTCGCCGTCGTCGACGAGCTCCTCGATGACCTTGGTCATGTCGTAGGGCCGGTTGCCGTCCGCCGGGACCAGGTCGAGCAGGACGTCCGAGCGGCGGTCCGCCGGGTCGTCGGAGTCGACGGTCGGCGGGTTCTCCCGGTTGTTCTGCGGGAGCAGCGAGATCAGGTAGCGGACCTCGGCGATGCAGGTCTCTTCGTCGTCGTAGGCGAAGTGGCACACGCCGGAGGTCTCGGCGTGGACGTCGGCGCCGCCCAGACCGTTCTGGGTGATCTCCTCACCCGTGACCGCCTTGACGACGTCGGGGCCGGTGATGAACATCTGCGAGGTCTCACGGACCATGAAGACGAAGTCGGTGAGGGCGGGGCTGTAGGCCGCGCCGCCCGCGCACGGGCCGAGCATCACGCTGATCTGCGGGATGACACCGGACGCCCTGGTGTTGCGCTGGAAGATGCCGCCGTAGCCGGCGAGGGCGGAGACGCCCTCCTGGATGCGGGCGCCCGCGCCGTCGTTCAGCGAGACCAGCGGGGCACCCGCCGCGATCGCCATGTCCATGATCTTGTGGATCTTCGCGGCGTGGGCCTCGCCCAGCGCGCCGCCGAAGATCCGGAAGTCGTGCGCGTAGACGAAGACCGTACGGCCCTCGACCGTGCCCCAGCCCGTGACGACACCATCGGTGTACGGCCGCTTGGCCTCCAGGCCGAAGCCGACCGCGCGGTGCCGGCGCAACTGCTCGACCTCGTTGAACGACCCCTCGTCCAGGAGCAGCTCGATGCGCTCGCGCGACGTCAGCTTGCCCTTCGCGTGCTGGGCCTCGGTCGCCTTGTCGCTGGGACCGGCCAGAGCCTGTGCGCGGATCGCGTGCAGTTCGGCCGTGCGCCCGCGGGCGTCGGTGGGCTCGTCCCCGGGGTTCGAGGCGGTGTCGTCCAAAACGGTCATGTAGTGACCTTACGAAGCCGACCAAGGAAACGGGCCGTCGACTCCGTACAGTCTCCGGCCCGTTTTCCTGGTAGCCCCGAACAGAACCCGGCCGCGATGCAGCCGAAGTTACTGCTCAGGGCCCCCTCGGCTTGTAGGGGTCACACAAAGAGGTGCGGTGAGAGCCGCGTCACGTCGGGTTTTCGCCGGACTGTGGCCACCCAACTGTTCACACAGCTTTTCACCCGTCGCAATGGAAGCGGGCCGCTCCCCAGTCGGCGTGGTCGTTGCCGTTGCCGTCGCCGCCGTCTCCGACGATCAGGTCGACGTAGCGGGCGCCGGTGACATCGGCCGAAAGCGACCAGGCCGGGTCGGTGGCCTTGAGGACGGGTGAGGCCACCTTCTCGGTGCCGTCGGCCGCCACCGAGAATCGCACGCTTCCGCGGGTGGTCTGCACGTCGTCGACGCCGACCTCGGCCGTGAAGGAGGTGCACCGCCCGCCGAGGTAGTAGCGGATCTTGGCGGGGGCGTGGGTGCCCAGGCCCTTGTCGTAGGAGGTGCCGCCGATCTTCAGCGGGGTGCCGTCGCCCTGGCCCTGTTCACCGACGGACTGGTCCTTCTCGACGGGCCCCCAGCCGTTGTCCGCCGTCGTCCAGTCCAGGTCGCTCGCGTACGTGTCCTTGGTGGGCGGCGGCGGGAGGGTGCGGACCGAGGCGCCCGCCGTGAGGGCGCGCGCGGTGCCCTCGACGGTGTACGCCGCCTTCGCGGTCAGCTCGTAGGGCTCGTAGGCGGCGTCGACCGGCGGGGTCACCTGCCAGGTCGTGGTGGCGCGGGCGCCGGGGGCGACCGGGTCGAGGGTGACCGGACCGGCGGGTTCGGCCTTCCAGCCGGCCGGCAGGCCGAGCGTGACGGACGCGTCCTCGACCGGGGCGGACTCGTAGTTGGTGAAGGTGGCCTGGACCTTGTTCGGCTGTCCCGGTTCGAGGGTGTCCCCCGCCTTGAGCGCGAGCGTGCCGCAGGCGGCCGGTTCCTTCGCCGGGCCGAGGTCGGTCACGGTGAAGTCGTCGAGCACGAAGTCGGCGCCGTCCGGGGCGCCGGGCAGCTTGCGCAGACCGGTCCAGGTGTCGCCGCACCCGGCGGTGACGGTGGTGGTGAAGCGGCCGGTGGTCCGCTGCTGCCCGACCGGCTCGGCGGCGGTCTCGACGGCGTCCTCGCCCCGGTCGTAGCCGCTGATCCACTGGTAGGCGCCGGAATGGCTGGACTGGTAGGCGAAGTCGACCTTGTACGCGTGCCCGTTCTTCATCGGCACGGACGAGGCCGAGGTGCGGTAGACGACGCCGTCGTTCTCCTCGTGCGACTTGAGGGACTCGCCGCCGCCGATGACGTCGTCGACGAGCTTCCCGTTCCAGCCGGCCTGGGTGTACGGGGCGTTCTTCTGCGCGATGTGGGTGCGCGGGTCGGTGACGCCGCCCGCGTCGCCCTTGTCGAACGGGCCCCAGCCCTGGTCGACGTCCTCGAAGTCCTCGTGCACCACGGTGCCGGGTGTGGTGGCCGGGGCGTTGCGCACGACCCGTACGTCGTCGACGCGGACCTTCGCGGCGCCGTCGTCGGCGGCCGTCGCGACGCGCAGGGTCGCCGTGCCGTGCCGGTCGGCGGTGAAGTTGACCTTCATCCGCTGCATGTTCGTGCCGTGCCAGTCGCTCGCGGCCATGGTGTTGGGCAGGGTGGACCGGTCGATCCCGGTGGTGGCGCCGCCCGCGCTCAGGGTCGTGCGCCGGGAGGCTCCGGGCTCGATCTCGGTCCAGGCGGAGGCGGTGTAGCGCTTGCCGGGGGCGAGCCCGGTGATCCGCTGGGCGACGGAGGCGGCTCCCTTGCCGGTGAGGGCGGCGCTGTTGCGGCCGTTGCCGTCGGTGTCGCGGGCGACGGCGCCGGTGGTGTCCCAGCCGCCGAGGCGGGCGTCGTTGAAGCCCGGGTCCTTCAGGCTGGTGCCCTCGCCCCAGGCGGGGTCGGCGGCGCGGGGGCTGTCGGCGGTCGGGTAGAGGACGTACGGCTGTCCGGCCTCGGCCTTGAGGGTGAGCTTTCCGTCGGCGCCGGTGCGCACGGTGCCGGTCTTCACGCGGCCGTTGTCGGTGAGCTTGTAGACGGTGTACGAGCCCGTGGGCACCGCCCAACTGCTGCTGCCGCCCTGCTTGTTGTAGTGGTAGAGCTTCTTCTCGCCGTCGTCGGACTGCCAGGGCAGCAGATAGCTGTCCCCGTCGAGGACCTTGCGGTCGTGGTCGTAGAACGTGCGCCGGCCGTCCTCGACGGTGCCGCGCAGGCCGCCGGTGAAGGTGATGTCGTCGCCGTCCCAGCGGGTGATCTGCTGGTGCTGGAGGTACTTGGCGGGCAGGTCGCGCTGCCAGACGTTGGCGTAGAAGTCGTGCCAGTCGTTCTCGCCGGTCCAGCCCTCGAAGTCGACCAGCGCACTCTGGCCGAGGACGGGGTCGTTGTTCCAGACGTCCTTCTCGCTGTTGCGGATGAACCGGATGATCTTCGAGTTGAGGCCCTTGTTGGTGGCGCCGCCGTAGTCGAGGTCGTTGGCCCAGTGCGACCACAGGGACTGCCGCTCGAACTTGTCGGCCCACTCGGTGGCCATGTTCCAGCCCTGGCCGTTGATCGCCTTCGCGGTCTGCTCGGCGATCCAGCCGTGGGTGTAGTACACGTCGACGTAGACCGTGGTGAGGTTCTTGTCGGTCTCGTCGCGCAACTGCTTGAAGCGGTCCGCGAGGTCGCCGCTCTCGATGTCGCGGCGCTGGTCGATGTAGTAGCTCTGGTCGAGCCAGTTCCAGCCCGGCGACTTGGGGTCGATCAGGTCGTCCTTGAAGTGCTTCGCGACCGGGTACGCCTCGGTGGCGTTGACGTGGACGCCGAACTCGGCGCCGTACTTCTTGCCGGTCTTGAGCAGCTTGTTGAGGTCCTTCAGGCCGCCCGCGCGCTCGTTGGTGTTGCCGCCGTAGTCGGGGTGCGCGGAGTCGTGGCCCTCGGACGCGTACCCCTTGAGCAGGGCGAACTGGCCCAGGTCGTCCGTCGCGAGCGAGATCCGCTTGACGTCGTCGAGGGTGCGCAGGAAAGGGTGCTGGGCCTGGCTGGCGAAGTTGAACGGGATGTGGGTGATGACGCGGTCGGCGGTGTCCTCGCCGCCCTGCGGCTCGATGCCGATGGAGCGGAAGGCGACGGCGCCGTCCTGCCAGTCGACGGCGCTGTCGCCGTTGGCGTCCGGGGTGACGACGACCTTCGCCCAGGGGAGGTCCTTGCCGGTGGCGTGGGTCGGGGAGCCGGCGCCGCGGTACGTCCACTGCCCGGACCAGACGCCGACGCGGGTGCCGCCGTCGGCGTCCTTGCGCGCCTGGTGCCAGAACCGGGCGTCGTCGCCGCCGGTCGCGCCGCTCGGCTTGTCGTACGCGGAGTTGGACTCGACGGCCGCGGCCAGCCGCCCGGTGTTGACGATCGCGTAGGAGGCGCCGGTCGCGGAGGCCTCGGCCGGGGTGTCGGCGTTGACCTTGCCGAAGACGTCCGCGGTGCGGGTGGAGTCCGCGTCGAGCTTGGTGAACGCGGTCTGGGCGCCGCCGTCCGCGCTGCCGACCGAGACGAGGTCCTGCCCGGGGATGTCGACGGTCCCGACGCGGAAGGCGTCCGTGTCGCGGATCGCGGTGATCCTGAACGTCGTGGTCCGGCCGCTGACCCCGAGGGTGGCGTCGATCTCCGTGCCGGGCAGGTCCGGGAAGGCGAGTGTGTACGCGGCCGTGGACCCGGTGATCTTCGGCGCGGCCTTGACCTCGGCGGCGTACGCCTTTCCGTTGAGGGTGACCTCGGTGACGGGCCGGGTGCTGCCGAGGAGGCGGGCGCCGTCGGACCGGTTCTCGTAGGACAGGACGCGGGGGAAGTCGTCGGCGACGGTGACCTTCAGCCGGCTGGTGGCGAGGACCGTGCCGGCCGGCTCCGTGGTGGCGGTGGCGCTCGCCACCGGGGTGAGGGTGGCTCCTAGTACGGCCGCGACGGCCAGGGCGTAGGGGGCCCGGGATCTTGGGGACATGCCGTTCTGGGTATCCGCGGGGTGCCCTCCGGGTCAACGGGTGGCCTCGGTAATGGAGTTGAGAGTCCAACTGTCCGTTGCCGTAAGTCCAAGCCCCGAGCCGGCCACGTACAAGCCGCGGACGCGTCTGCGTGGTGCATGAGCAGACGCGTCCGCGGCTCGGTGGGGCTTCTCGCGCCGTTCCCCGCGCCCCCTTACGGGGCTTAGTACTTGGCGGCGCTGCCCAGTTCCCGCTCGATGCGGATGAGGCGGTTGTACTTGGCCGTGCGGTCGGAGCGGGACAGGGAGCCCGTTTTGATCTGGCCGCAGCCGGTCGCGACCGCGAGGTCGGCGATGGTCGTGTCCTCGGTCTCGCCGGAGCGGTGCGACATCACGGCCTTCCAGCCGGCCCGGTGGGCGATGTCCACCGTCTCCAGCGCCTCCGTCAACGTACCGATCTGGTTGACCTTGACCAGGACCGCGTTGCCGACCCCCGTGCGGATGCCCTCGCGCAGCAGCTCGGGGTTGGTGCAGAAGACGTCGTCGCCGGTGAGCTGGCAGCGGTCGCCGACGCGCGCGGTCAGCTCGCGCCAGCCGTCGAGGTCGTCCTCCGCCATCGGGTCCTCGATGGACAGGATCGGGTACGCGTCGATCAGCCCGGTCAGGTAGTCGACCTGCTGGGCCGTGCTGCGGTCGACGCCCTCGCCCCGGTAGGCGTAGACGCCGTCGCGGTAGAACTCCGACGACGCCGGGTCCATGATCAGGCCGAGGTCCGTGCCGGGCCGGTAACCGGTGCGCTCGATCGCCGCCATGACGAAGTCGAGCGCCTCCTCGGCGGTGCGCAGCGCGGGGGCGAAGCCGCCCTCGTCGCCGACGCCGGTGGAGTGCCCGGCGGCGAGCAGGTCGCGGCGCAGGGTGTGGAAGACCTCGGAGCCCATCCGGACGGCTTCGGCGAAGGTGGGGGCGCCGATCGGCGCGATCATGAACTCCTGGAAGTCCAGCGGATTGTCGGCGTGTGCACCGCCGTTGACGATGTTCATCATCGGCAGCGGCAGGAGGTGGGCTTCGGCGCCGCCGAGGTGGCGGTAGAGCGGCAGGCGGTGCGCGGCGGCGGCCGCCTTGGCGGCGGCGAGGGAGACGCCCAGCAGGGCGTTGGCGCCGAGCCGGGACTTGGCGGGGGTGCCGTCGAGGGCGATCAGGGCGGCGTCCAGGCCCGCTTGGTCGTCGGCGTCGCGGCCGATGACGGCCCGGGCGATCTCGCCCTCGACGTGGGACACGGCCCGGTCGACACCCTTGCCGTGCCAGCGGGCGGGGTCTCCGTCGCGCAGTTCGACGGCTTCGCGGGCGCCGGTGGAGGCGCCGGAGGGGACGGTCGCGCGGCCCTGCGATCCGTCGGCCAGGGTGACGTCGGCCTCGACGGTGGGGTTGCCGCGGCTGTCGAGGACGGCGAGGGCGGTGACGGAGACGATGTCGGGCATGGGAGGTCCTTCCCGTTGCTGCGTGCCGCGGCTCTGCTGCGACGACGGTGGCGCGTGCCGCGACAGAGCGAAACTATACAGCCTTGCTGTTCAGTTCCGCTGTTCAGTTGTGCTGCGCAGTTGCGCTGTGCAGTTTCGCTGGATACCGCCGGGTAAAGTGCGCTCATGTCTGCCCCGGAATCCGCCGCCGTCGCCGCCGATCTGCGTACCGCGATGGGCCGGCTCACCCGGCGCGTGAAGCACGAGGACCTGATTCCGCACGGTCAGGTCGCGGTGCTCGGTGTGCTGGACCGCGACGGCGCCATGACCACCAGCGATCTCGCCGCCGATCAGCGGGTCAGGCCGCAGTCGATGGCCCGCGCCGTCGGGCTGCTCACCGAGCAGGGCCTTGTCACGCGCCGCGCGCATCCCACCGACGGGCGCAAGTCGCTGGTGGAGCTGACCGGGGCGGGGCGGGGCGCGCTGGAGGCGGAGCGGGGGCGTCGGGCCGGGTGGCTCGCGCAGGCGATCGAGGTTGAACTCAGCGCCGATGAGCGGGAGTTGCTGTCCCGGGGTGCGGCCCTGATGGAGCGACTCGCCGAGCGCTGACCGGACTCTTCCCGTCGCCGGGTGCCGGTCCGGTGGGGGCTGGTCGCGCAGTTCCCCGCGCCCCTTGCGGGGTTGACGGTCGACTGACGGCCGGTGGCCTCTTCTCGCGCAGTTCCCCGCGCCCCTGAGGCAGGCGCTTCGCGCCGCCTCCCCTTGAGGCTGCGCTGCGCGCGCCTCTGATGAGGGGCGGGGCGCGCGCGCCTCTCCTGCGGGACGGGGCGCGCCTCCACCTTGGGCAGGGGGTGCGCCTCCCCCTCGGAAAAAGGCGCGCCTTCACCCTGGGCAGGGGGGCGCGCCTCTCCTGAAGGGTGGGTGGCGCGCCTTGATGAGATGCCGCACGAAGTGCGCATCTCAGGGGCGCGGGGAACTGCGCGAGAAGCCCCACCGGCCCGCGCACGACCGACAACCCCACAAGGGGCGCGGGGAACTGCGCGACCAGCCACGACGCCACCCGCACACGAAGGGCAACCTCGCTCACAGCGGAGTCTTCACGGCCGCCGCCACCCACGCCCCGTACGACAGGCCGGCACAGGCCACCGCTCCCGTCACCACCAGGACCTGGGCCCGGCGCCGCGGCCACCCCCGTGCCATGGTCCGGGCCACTGGGATGAGCAGGGGGAAGGCGGGCAGTACGAAGCGTGGTTTGGAGGCGAAGGGGCCGCCCAGGAGCAGCACCATCAGGACCAGCATCCCGCTGAAGACGAGCAGCGGGAGGGCCGCTCGGGGTGAGCGTTCCAGGCAGAGCAGGCAGAACAGCACCACGGCGGCCGCGACGAGCAGCACGGACACCGGATAGACGACCTTGCCGCCGTACAGGAACAGCACCCGCAGGAAGCGCAGCGAACTCGCGCCGAAGTCGAGCCCCGACTTCCAGGCGTCCTGCACCGTGAAATAGCCGTGCAGCAGGTCCCCCGTGCGGGCCCCGACCCACAGCACGTAACCGAGCCAGCCCGCGGGGGCGAGCAGCACCGCGAGCCAAGGGCCGCGGCCGCGGCCACGGCGGCGGACGAGTTCCCACCCGGCGGTGACCACGACCGCGGCGGCGACGGCGACCCCGGTGGGCCGGGTCAGGCCCGCGAGGGCGGCGAGCACTCCGGCGAGCGGCCAGTTCCGGCTGAGCAGCGCGTACAGCGCCCAGGCGGCGAGCGCCGCGAACAGCGACTCGCTGTAGGCCAGGGTGAGGACGACCGCCTGGGGCAGCAGGGCCCACAGGACGACGAGAAAGGTGGCCGTCGCGGTGCCGTAGAGGCGGTGGCCGACGGCGTAGACCCCCCAGGCCGCGGCGAGGGCGGCGGCCCAGGCGACGAGCAGCGCGGCCGGGCCGACGCCGCCCGGCAGGACGACGTCGGCCCATCGGGTCAGCAGCGGGAACAGCGGGAAGAACGCCCAGTCGGTCTGCACGGTCCCGAACGAGGAGAGGTACTCGCGGGTGCCGTAGCCGTGCTCGGCGATGTGCAGGTACCAGACGGCGTCCCAGGCACGGGTGAGCGTCCGGGTGGCGGAGTGGCCGCCGCTCAGGTCGGTGAGGACCACCAGGACGACGCCGACGGCGCGGACCGCCGCGAAGACGGCGAGGGCGCGCAGCACCCCGGGCGGGTTCCCGCCGCGCCACCGCCGGGCCGGGACCGGCCCGCCCCGGAGCCCGCCCTGGAGTTCCGTCGCCTCGCCCGTCCGCAGCACGCGCAAACCCGACCTTTCTCACACAATGGAGACTTATGGAGTTAACGGGACTTTCCTATCGGTCGCCCACCCGTACGTCACCGGAGCGACACACCGCGTTTGATGTTGAAAGTTGAACATCATCGCGCTACAGTCGTCCTCAGTTGATAGTTCAACCTTCAACATCACGTCGGCACCCCGTGCCGCCCGTCCCCAAGGAGCACGTCATGGGCATCTTCGGCCGCAAGAACGAGACCACCGACACCACCGCCGCCACCGCCGCGCCGGCCGGCCCGGACCTGAGCGCCGTCACGGGCGACTACACGGTCGACCCCGCGCACACGACGCTCGGTTTCGTCGCCCGGCACGCGATGGTGACGAACGTGAAGGGCAGCTTCACCGACTTCACCGGCGAGCTGCACCTCGACGGCTCGGACCCGGCCAAGTCCACCGCGTCCTTCGATGTGCAGATGGCCAGCATCGACACCGGCAGCGCCGACCGTGACGGTCACCTGAAGAGCGCCGACTTCTTCAAGATCGACGAGTTCCCGACGATGACGTTCCGCTCGACGGCCGCCGAGTCGCTGGGCGGCGACGACTACCGCATCACGGGTGACCTGACGATCCTCGGCACCACGAAGCCGCTCTCCATCGACCTGGAGTTCAACGGCTCGGCGAAGGACCCGTTCGGCAACGAGCGCGTGGGCTTCGAGGGCAAGGCCGACATCCTCCGCTCGGAGTGGGGCCTGACCTGGAACGCGGCGCTGGAGACCGGCGGCGTCCTCGTCTCCGACAAGATCAAGCTGAGCTTCGACATCTCGGCCATCAAGAGCGCCTGAGCCACCACCCCGCCGTTCGTGACATCGGGCGGCCCCCTGTGAAGCACGTCACAGGGGGCCGCCCGATGTCACGAACGGGGCGGCTGTCCCGTCGTTCTCGTGAGCACCCATGGGAGGTTCACGATGAGCGGGAGCAGCCGGAGTACGGACGCGACGGCGGCGGGCGAACGGCTCGCGGACTGGGCCGACGGCCGGCTCGGGATCTACGGTCTCGGCCGCAAGTATCTGCGCAAGGTCTTCCCCGACCACTGGTCGTTCCTGCTGGGCGAGATCTGCCTCTACACCTTCGTCATCCTGATTCTGACCGGCGTCTATCTGACCCTGTTCTTCCATCCGTCGATGAACGAGGTGGAGTACCACGGCAGTTACCTGCCGCTGAGCGGCGTACGGATGTCGGAGGCGTACTCCTCGACGCTCGACATCAGCTTCGACGTGCGCGGCGGGCTGCTGATCCGGCAGATCCACCACTGGGCCGCGCTGATCTTCGTGGCGGCGATGTTCGTGCACATGATGCGGCACTTCTTCACGGGGTCGTTCCGCAAGCCGCGCGAGCTGAACTGGCTGTTCGGCTGGCTGCTGCTGTTCCTCGCCCTGTTCGAGGGGCTGCTCGGGTACTCGCTGCCCGACGATCTGCTCTCCGGCGCGGGGATGCGGCTCATCGAGGGCATGACCCTGGCCGTCCCGGTCGTCGGGACGTATCTGTCGTTCTTCCTCTTCGGCGGCGAGTTCCCCGGCCACGACATCGTGGCCCGCTTCTACTCGATCCACGTGCTGCTGCTGCCGGGCATCATGGCGGCGCTCGTGGTCACCCATCTGATCCTCGTCTTCTACCACAAGCACACCCAGTTCCCCGGGCCGGGAAAGACCGAGCGCAATGTGGTGGGCCAGCCCTTCTTCCCGGTCTACGTGGCCAAGGCGGGCGGCTTCTTCTTCCTGGTCTTCGGCGTGGTGGCGGCCGTCGCCGCCGTCGCGACCGTCAACCCGGTCTGGGTGTACGGGCCCTACCGCCCCGACCAGGTGTCCACGGGCGCGCAGCCCGACTGGTACCTGGGGTTCGCCGAGGGGCTGGTGCGCGTGATGCCGGGGTGGGAGATCGTGCTCGGCGGGCACACCCTCGCGCTCGGCGTCCTCGTCCCGTTCCTGGCGTTCCCGCTGTGGCTGCTCCTCATCGGGATGTATCCGTTCGTGGAGGCGTGGATCACGGGCGACCGGCGCGAGCACCATCTGCTCGACCGGCCGCGCAACCGTCCGGTGCGCACCGCGCTCGGGGTGGCCTGGCTGACCGGTTTCCTCGTCGCGATGGCGGCCGGCGGCAACGACCTGTGGGCCACGCACTTCCATCTCTCGGTGAACGCCATCACCTGGTCCGCGCGGGTGTCGCTGTTCGCCGGTCCGGTCCTCGCGTTCGTCGTGACCCGGCGGATCTGTCTCGGGCTGCAGCGGCGGGACCGGGACAAGGTGCTGCACGGCCGGGAGACGGGCCGGATCAAGCGGCTGCCGCACGGGGAGTACGTGGAGATCCACGAACCCCTGGACCGGGCGGAGTCGTTCCGTCTCACCCAGCACGAGCAGCCGACGGCGCTGGAGCCCCTTCCCGACACGGACGAACACGGGGTACGTCGCCGGGTGCGGGCCGCGCACCGGCTGCGGGGGGCGCTGTCGCGGTGGATGTTCGGGGCGGGGGCGCAGGTGCCGAAGGCCGGGCCGCCGCAGGCGGAGGGGGAACGGCGGCGCCCGTCGCTACGGCCGTGACACGGTCAGCGGGGCTGCCACTCCTCGGCGAGCAGGCCGAGCACGACGTCGTCCTGGAACGTGCCCATCACCCAGGCCGAGGAGCGCAGCACGCCCTCGCGGACGAAGCCGTTGCGTTCGGCGGAGCGCAGCATCGCGGTGTTGTCGGCCAGGGTCTCGATCTGGAGCCGGTGCAGGCCGCGTACGACGAACGCGTAGTGGCACAGCGCCGCGACCACGTCGGTGCCGTAGCCCTTGCCGCGGGCGGCCGGGAGCAGGCCGAGGCCGATGTGCGCGAAGCGGTGGTGGAGGTCGATGCCCCACAGGTTCGCGCCGCCGACCAGGGCGCCGCCGGCCAGCTCCACCACGGAGAACACGAGGTGCTCCTGGTTCTCCTCGTCCACCCGGAACCGGCTGTGCGGTGAGCCGGGTGCGAGGGGCCGCCACGGGTTGCTGTCGGCCCGCGCCGTGGTGGCCACGTCGTCGTGGAGCCCGGCCTCCAGGGCCGGGATGTCGTCGTCGCGCCGGGCTCTGAGCCCGATCTTGTCGCCCTTCAGCATGCGAGTTTCCTATCCGGCCCGGGCGGGCCCGGGCAATCCGATATCCGGCGGCGGCCGGGGCTCAGCCGGCCCACGCCCCCAGCTTCTCGGGGTTGCGCACCGCCCAGATGTGGGTGACCCGGCCGTCCGCGCAGCCGAACGCCGCGACTGTCGCCGGGGCTCCGCCGACCTCGGCCACCAGGCCCGGCGCTCCGTTGACCGTCCGCTCCAGCAGGACGAGCCCGGTGGCCTTCTGGGCGAAGAAGGCCAGGTACTGGGCGATCTTCTCGCCGCCGACGACCGGGTGCAGCGCGGCGGCGACCACGCCACCGCCGTCGGCGGTCATCGTGGCGTCGGGGTCGAGCAGGCCGATCAGTGCCGTGATGTCCTGGGCCTGCCAGGCCCGTTTGAAGTCGCTGACCAGTACGGCCTGTTGGGCGGGGCCGGTGGTCGCGGTGCGGGCCGCCCGGACCCTGCCGCGCCCCGACGACGCCAGCTGGCGGCAGGCCGCCGGGGTCCGCCCGAGGATCTCGGCGACCTCCGCGAACGCGTACCGGAAGACGTCGTGCAGGACGAACGCCACCCGCTCGGCCGGGGTCATCGACTCCAGGACGACGAGGAACGCCATGCTCACCGACTCGTCGAGGGTGATCCGGTCGGCCGGGTCGTCGGCCGCCGCCGATCCGGCGCCCCGGGTGCGGTCCGGCAGCGGCTCGGGGATCCACTCGCCGACGTAACTCTCCCGCCGCGCCCGCGCCGAGCCGAGCTGATCGAGGCAGATCCGGCTCGCCACCGTCGTCAGCCACGCGCCGGGTTTCTCGACGGCCGCCTGCCGGCCCGGTGACATCGCGTACCAGCGGGCGTACGTCTCCTGCACGGCGTCCTCGGCCTCGGTCAGCGAGCCGAGGAACCGGTAGGTGAGGTTCGTCAGCCGGCGCCGCTCCCCCAGCACCGCGCCCTGCGCCACATCCACATCCGCATCCACATCCATCGTGTCCGCCCCCCCTGGCCTGACATTTCACGGACCTGCGTCGTCGACGTATCGAGACCGTACACAAGATCCACCGCCGCGAGGCCGGAGTCCGGGGAAAGCCGGAGAGAGAAGGCAGCACCATGGTCAGCCAGACCGCCCATCGGGTCAGCCGGGTCGACGGGATCAGCCGGCCGGTGGGGGCTCGCCGCGGCACCACGTTCCTCCGGGTCGCGGTCGCGGCGCAGACCGCGACGATCTTCGCCCAGGCCGTCAGCGCCGGGCTGTTGCTCACCGCCCACTACGGCGAGGTGATCCACAGCGTCGGGGCGCGCGTGATGTACGCCGCGTCGATGCTCTACGTCCTCGCCGCGGTCCTCGCGTGGAAGCCGGGCGGCGGTTCGCCCCGGCCGATCCTCTACTCGTCGGGCTTCCTCGTCCTCGCCTCGGCGCAGGTGGTGCTCGGGGTCGCGCACGTGCCGTCGGTGCACGTCCCGCTGGGTGTGACGATGTTCGGGCTCAGCCTGCTGGTGCTGGGGCACGACCTCTGGGGCCGCTCGGACCGTTCCTAGGGCGTGTGTCGAAAGTCCTGCCGTTCGCCCGAAGGGCGGGCCCCGCGGCGTCTGGTGCGTGCGATCGCAAGGCGCCGGAGCGTCCTCATAGCGGAGCTATTAGGGCGTTTCGGCAACGCCGCCGGGGGTCCCCCCTGCTCGAAGAGCTTGGGGGAGTGCGTGCCAGACGCCGCGGGGCAGGCAGGACTTTCGACACACGCCCTAGGGCGAGCCCCGCCCTGCGGCCCGGTTCGGAGAAGTGGATCTCGCGGAACGGCACCTCGCCGTCGGGGTGTCGGGCACTATCTCCTACGAAGAGCGCACGCCTGCCGGACGGACCGCTAGGAGCGTCATGAACACCGCAGCACGACCGCACGAGAGCAGCACCCCACGCGCACGGTCCACATCCGGCAGCGCCCATGCGGCTTGACCCGGACGTGCTGCGGGACAGACTGCTCGAAGCGACCGGCACCGTACGGATCCGGCGGGCCCGCATCACCGGCCCGTTGAACCTCGACGGCACCGAGATCAAGGCGCTTCTGCGGTTCGAGGAGTGCGAGTTCGACGGGCCCGTCGGTCTGGAGGCCGCCTCCACCCTCGCGCTGGCTATCACAGACAGCCGGCTGCCCGGGCTGCTGGCGTCGACGGCCCATTTCGGCGGGCGCGTCGATCTGCGCGGCACGACGGTCGAGGGCGCGCTGGATCTCGTGCACGCGCACATCGGGGGCGGGCTGCGGCTCGACGGGGCCCGTCTGGTCAACCCGGGGGGCGTCGCGCTGGAGGCCGGCGGTCTGGTGATGCAGGGCGGGGTGTTCTGCGACGGCGGGTTCGAGTCCGAGGGGCTCGTCGGCTTCCCCGGGGCGCAGTTGCCGGGCGGGCTGTGGATGCGCGGGGCGCGGATCACGGTCGGGGCGCCGGACGCGATCGCGTTCGACGGGGACAACCTGACCGCGTCGACCGTCAGACTCTCGACCGGCTTCCGCACCGACGGACGGATACGGCTGCGGGGCGCACAGATAGCGGACCTGCTGACGTTCAACGGGGCCGAACTCACCGGCACCGACCGCTCGTTGATGTGCGTGGGCGCCCGGGCCGAGGCGCTCGACCTGCGCTTCGCGTCCGCCCCACGCGGCCGGGTGAACCTGCGCAACGCCCACTTCACCCGCATCCAGGACACCCCGCGGACCTGGCCCCCGTCGCTCGGCCTGGACGGGCTGACGTACGACTGGCTGGAGCCCACCACGCCCCGGCGCCGCGACGACGTCACGAACCGGCTGGACTGGCTGCGCCGCGACGACGAGTACTACCCGCAGCCGTACGAGCAACTGGGCCTCAATTACCGGCGCTTGGGCCACGACGACGAGGCACGCAGAGTGCTGCTGCACCGGCAGCGGCACCGCCGCGCGACCCTCGGCACCGCGAGCCGCCTGTGGGGGTTCCTCCTCGACGCGACCGTCGGCTACGGCTACCGGCCCTGGCTCGCCGGGCTCTGGCTGGCGCTGCTCACCGCCGCCGGCTGGGGCGTCTTCACCACCCACAGCCCGGTGCCGAACAAGGCGGGCGAGGGGCCGCCGTTCCACGCGCTCGTCTACACCCTCGATCTGCTCGTCCCGATCGGCGGGTTCGGTCAGCGCGACGCCTGGCACTGGGCCGGCACCGGACCGCAGACCCTCGCGTACGCGCTCGTCGTGGTCGGCTGGGTGCTGACCACGGCGGTGGTGGCCGGCGTGACCCGCACCCTGAGCCGTAACTAGGGCTGTTTTTTGGGGGGCGCCGATCATCCCCACACGAGCGCGCCCTCGCGCACCCGGGGCCCGGCCCCGAGGGACAGTTCGGGCACGTCGAGGGCGTCCGCCATGTCCTCCAGGTACACGGTGAGCGACTCGTGGACGAGGGTGCGCTCGGCGTACTCGCTCCAGCGCCAGATCCGTCCCGTCTCCGCGTCCAGGCACAGCCCGTCGAGGATGTCGTGCGGGTCGAAGGCGGCGAAGGGGATCCAGGAGGGCCGCCAGGAGACGTATTCGTCCATGGTGACAAGGATGTTCATCTGCAACCGATAGGTCGCGAGCACCGCGTCCAGGCTCATCGGGGCCCACTCCCCCAGCAGGAACGACGTCCCTTCTCCGGGACCCGCACTCATCCCCGCGCACCGCCGCCAGAGCGCCTTCAGCCCGGCGGGGATACGGACACCGAGGTCCCGCTCGAAGGCCGCGAGTTCGTCGTCCGGGACTCCGGGGCGGAGCACGGCCGCGGTCGCCGGGGCGTTGCGGTGCAGCCACGTCTCGATGCGCTGCCAGGCGTCGTCCACCTGCCGCGCCTCGATGGCTCCCTGCCGCGCCCACCCATCACGTATGTCACTGCTCATGACCTCACCGTAGCGGCACGGGCACAACTGCCCTGCCGGGGAGGCGAGTTGGGGCCCCCTCAGAAACCGCCCCCGAAGTCCCCGCCGCCCCCACCACCGCCGAAGTCGCCGCCTCCGCCTCCGCCGAAGTCACCGAAGTCCGAGGTGTCGAAGTCGGCCCCGGAGACGTCGCCGCCCTCGTAGCCGCCCCCGAAGTCCCCGTACCCGGAGCCGTAGTCCGCCGCGTACGCGGGGCTTGCCATCATCGAGCCGAGGACCGTGCCGAGCAGCAGCCCCGGCAGGATGCCGCCGCCGAAGTAGCCGCCCGCCCACGGCCCGTACGCCGGGCCCGCGTCGTAGTAGGGGCGCCGCTCCCCCGCGCCCGTGTCCACCGTCCGCACCATCGGGTCCTCGCCCTCGCGCAGCCGTACCGCGTCCGCCGCGCACACCGGCACCTGGCGGGGCGCGCCCCCGGGCGGTGCCCACTCGGCGTCCTCGGCCGAGGGGCCGTGGCGCGGGTCGAAGAAGCAGGGCGCGCGGCGCTCGGGCAGCGGGCGGCCCTCGCGGCGGGCGGCCAGCAGGGCGAGCGAGAAGCGGCCGTCCTCGATCGCCTCGGTCACTCCGCGCACGTCCTCCGGGCGCTCGGCGGCCGCCATGTACTGCTTGGCCTTCTCGTAGGCGTCGAGCGCCCGCTCGTAGTCCGCCCGCATCGAGTCGTCGGCGCCCGCCTCGGCCGGGTGGAAGTCGAGCCGGTCCAGTTCCTCGCCGAAGGCCGTGATGTCCTCGTCGACGGCGACCCGGAGCTTGTCCAGGGCGGCCCGCCGCTCGGCCTCGCGCCTGCGTCGGTTGCGCCTGACCAGGGCGTACGCGCCCGCGCCGCCGACGACGAGGACACCGCCGAGGCCGGCGAGCGCGCCGACGGGGACCCCGCCGGAGTCGTCGTGCACGCCCCAGGAGGACGGCGCCGAGCCCTTGGCGGTCCGTACGGCGGCGTCGACGAAGTCGTCGAGCTGCTGCCCCACCGGCTCACCCCGGACGCTCGTGGTCAAGTTGTGAACGGCCGAACCGGACATCACCGTGCTGTCGGCGCGCGCGTCGAAGGCGTCCCCGAGCCGGACGCCGTAGACGCCGACGACGCCCGTCTTGGTCCGCAGATCGGTGAACAGGTCCTGCCGGGGGAAGTCCGCGGGCAGCACCGCCACCATCACCGGCTTGTCCGCGTCCTTGATCGTCTTGGTGAGGGAGTCGATATTCGCCGAGGTCAGCGAGGTGCGGACGGCCGGATCGACGTAGACCGGGCTCTTTTCCAGGGCGTCCGCGACCGTGGAGACGTCCGTGGCGGCCGCGGCGCCGGGCGCCATGGCCACCGGGGCGCCGAACGCGAGAAGGGTCGCGGCGAGGGCCGCCAGTGAGGGCCTCATACTTCGACGCTAACCCAGCCGGGGTGTGAATGGCGGGTCGGAGCATTCGTGACGTGAAGTCTTGACGCGCACATGGAACGCCCTTTAACTCACGTCTTGAACTAAGCCATGAGAGTGCACTGTTGAGCGTCACGGGACACAGGAGGCATCGTGCACACCCCCACGCGATCACCGAGATCGGCACGAGCGGAACGTTCACCCAGGAAAACGCGCGGACAGGCGGGATCGGGCCGGTCGGCCCGGGTGCTGCTGGCCGGGGTCCTCACCGCCGCCGGGCTCTTCGGAGCCTCCGCGGGCCCGGCCCAGGCCGCCGGAGAACCGGTCGCCGTCTGGCTGACCACCACCGACGACGGCGGCGGCCGGCACGTCACCCGCGGGCTGGCGGAGCAGACCCCGACGGCGTTCCAGTCGGGCTCGGGCTCGTCCGGCACGACGATCACCGTCGACGAGAACACCCGCTACCAGACGTTCACCGGCGGCGGCGCGTCCTTCACCGACACCGCGGCCTGGCTGATGAACAGCAGCGGCGCGCTGTCCCAGGCCACCCGGGACGCGACGATGAAGAAGCTGTTCTCTCCGACCGACGGCATCGGGCTCTCCTTCATCCGCAACCCCATGGGCGGCTCGGACCTGGCCCGCTCCGGTTACACGTACGACGATGTCGCCGCCGGTCAGACGGACCCCTCGCTGGCGAAGTTCTCCCTCGCGCACGACCAGGCCGACGTGCTGCCGCTGACGAAGCAGGCCAAGCAGCTCAATCCGGCCGCGACCGTGATGGCGTCGCCGTGGACCGCCCCGGCCTGGATGAAGGACAGCGGCCAGCTGAACGGCGGCTGGCTGAAGGCGGAGAACTACGGCGCGTACGCCTCGTACTTCGTGAAGTACATCCAGGGCTACCAGGCGGCCGGCGTGCCGATCGACTACGTCACCGCGCAGAACGAGCCGACCTGTTGCTCGGGCTATCCGTCGATGAGCTGGAACGGATCCGGGCTCGCGTACTTCACCAAGAGCGAGCTGCTGCCGAAGCTGGCGGCCGCGGGCGTGAAGACCAAGGTCCTGGCGCACGACTGGAACTGGGACACCTACGACTCCTACGCCGCCCCGACCGTGGACGACGCGGCGGTGCGCAGCCACCCGAACTTCGGCGGTATCGCCTGGCACGGCTACGGCGGCGACGTCGCCAAACAGACCGAGATCCACGACAAGTACCCGTCCCTGGACGCCTTCCAGACCGAGCACTCCGGCGGCACCTGGATCGCGAACCAGCAGCGCGAGGACATGATGAACATCATCGACTACACCCGTAACTGGGCGAAGTCGGTGACGAAGTGGTCGCTGGCCGTGGACCAGAACCGCGGTCCGCACAACGGCGGCTGTGGTACGTGCGACGGGCTGATCACCGTCCACAACGGCGACGCGAACAGCGGCAAGGTCGACTACAACATCGAGTACTACACGATGGGCCACCTGACGAAGTTCGTCCGGCCGGGGGCCTCCCGGATCGCCTCGACGGCGTCGTCCACGGTGCCGAACGTCGCCTGGCGCAACACCGACGGCTCGAAGGCGCTGATCGCCTACAACGACGCCTCCGGCGCGAAGGACGTCACGATCAACTGGGGCGGCCAGCACGTCACTTACTCGCTTCCGGGCAAGACGTCGGCGACGTTCACGTGGAGCGGGACGCCGTCCGGCGCCGCGGACCGCACCGGCGCGCTGCACGGCCTCGGCGGCAAGTGCCTGGACGTGAAGGACGGCTCCACGGCCAACGGGACGGCCGCGCAGATCTGGACCTGCTACACCGGTTCGCAGAACCAGACGTGGACCCTCAAGGCCGACGGCACGGTCCGGGCGCTCGGCAAGTGCCTGGACGTGGCGTCGGGTTCGACGGCGAACGGCGCGAAGGTGCAGCTCTACGACTGCAACGGGACGGGCGCCCAGCAGTGGCGGCTCCAAGCGTCCGGCGACCTGGTGAACGCGGCAGCCGACAAATGCCTTGATGTGACCGGCAATTCGTCGGCGGACGGGACGGTCACGCAGATCTGGTCGTGCACGGGGGCCGGCAACCAGAAGTGGACACTCCAGTAGCACCACCAAGCCCCTCCGGCGATTGAGGAGCGGGGTCCGGGGCAGAGCCCCGCTCCCCGCTCCCAGCAGGGGGCCGCTACTCGACCGGCTCCACCCCGGCACGCAGCAGACCGTACGTGTACGCGTCCTCCAGGGCGCCCCAGGACGCCGCGATCACGTTCTCGGCGACGCCCACCGTGGACCAGCCGCCGCCGGAGCCGTCGGTCGTGGAGATCAGGACGCGGGTCGTGGAGGACGTGCCGTGCTTGCCCTCCAGGATGCGGACCTTGTAGTCGACCAGTTCCAGCTTGGCGAGCTGCGGGTAGATGCGCTCCAGGCCGACGCGCAGGGCGCGGTCCAGGGCGTTGACCGGGCCGTTGCCCTCCGCCGTGGCGACGATGCGCTCGCCCTTGGCCCAGAGCTTCACGGTGGCCTCGTTGGCGTGGGTGCCGTCGGGGCGGTCCTCGACGATGGCCCGCCAGGACTCGACGCGGAAGTAGCGCCGCGCCCGGCCCTCGGCCTCTTCACGGAGCAGCAGCTCGAAGGAGGCGTCGGCGGCCTCGTACGTGTAGCCCTGGAGCTCGCGCTCCTTGACCCGGGCCACGACCCGGCCGACCAGCTCGCGGTCGCCGCCGAGGTCGACGCCGAGCTCCTTGCCCTTGAGCTCGATGGAGGCGCGGCCCGCCATGTCGGAGACCAGCATGCGGATGCGGTTGCCGACCAGCTCGGGGTCGATGTGCTGGTACAGGTCCGGGTCGACCTTGATGGCGGAGGCGTGCAGGCCCGCCTTGTGGGCGAACGCCGAGACGCCGACGTAGGGCTGGTGCGTGGACGGGGTGAGGTTCACGACCTCGGCGATGGCGTGCGAGATCCGGGTCATCTCGCGCAGCGCGCCCTCGGGCAGCACCTTCTTGCCGTACTTCAGCTCCAGGGCGGCGACGACCGGGAACAGGTTGGAGTTGCCGACGCGCTCGCCGTAGCCGTTGGCCGTGCACTGCACGTGGGTGGCGCCGGCGTCGACGGCGGCGAGGGTGTTGGCGACGGCGCAGCCCGTGTCGTCCTGGGCGTGGATGCCGAGCCGCGCGCCGGTGTCGTCGAGGACGGTGTGGGTGATCGCCTGGACCTGGGCGGGCAGCATCCCGCCGTTGGTGTCGCAGAGCACGACGACCGAGGCGCCGGCCTCGTGCGCGGCGCGGACGACGGCCTTGGCGTACCCGGGGTTGGCGCGGTATCCGTCGAAGAAGTGCTCGCAGTCGACGAAGACGCGGCGGCCCTGGGCGACCAGGTACGAGACGGTGTCGCGGACCATCTCCAGGTTCTCGTCGAGGGTGGTGCGCAGCGCCAGTTCGACATGCCGGTCGTGGGACTTGGCGACCAGCGTGATCACCGGGGCGCCCGAGTCGAGCAGCGCCTTGACCTGCGGGTCCTCGCTGGCCTTGCCGCCGGCCCTGCGGGTCGCGCCGAAGGCGACCAGCTGGGCGTGCTTGAAGTCGATCTCGTCCTGCGCGCGGGCGAAGAACTCGGTGTCGCGGGGGTTGGCACCGGGCCAGCCGCCCTCGATGAAGCCCACGCCGAAGTCGTCCAGGTGCCGGGCGATGGTCAGCTTGTCCGCGACGGTGAGGTTGATGCCCTCGCGCTGCGCTCCGTCGCGCAGCGTGGTGTCGAAGACGTGGAAGGCATCGTGGGCGTCAAAAGCGTCGTGGGAGGCGTCGAGTTCGCCGGTGCGTTCGCTCGGGCTGCTGCTCATGCTGATCTGGCTCCTGTTGGGGATCTCGGTCTTCGTACCGGAATGACCGGCTCCACCGTCCATCTATGATCCCTCGCGCTCTTCTCCCGGCTGTGGGTGGGCCGAGAAACAGAAAAACCCCTCGCGGGTGCGAGAGGTCTGCGCGCGGGTCGAGGACGACGGTGTCCGCCCGTACCGGGTCGTACGGAGCGGTCACTGCGGACCGGCGCGCCTGCTGCCAATAATGCTGGCGAACGAGAGCACGGCGGCAGTCTGCCACAGCCCGGGCGAGGCCCAAACTGTGGTCTCACGATGCGGTCAGCCCGGCGATGTCACCCACATGCGCTAAGCGGATCAGTTGTACGGGCTGGAGTTCAACACGGCGGCTAGGTTCACGACGTGGCAAGGATCTTCTTCCGTGCTCTCGTTCGCCGTAACGGGATCCCCCTCCTCGCTGAGGGTCGCCGTTACCAGCACCAGCCAACACAGCGTCATTGGAGGTGAACAAGGTTGGCTACGTTTCACGTAGGCGAGAAGACCCACCAGTCCGTGCTTCCTCAGCGGTCTGCTCTGGAATCCGAGTCAGTAGACACCCCCCGGATCGGGGACGAAACAGGGCTCGGACACCGCACTCGCGCGGTAACCGGCGTGGAACATGTGCGAGGGGAGATGCCCGATGCCTCACCTGACATCGGGCGCGTCACCCCCAGCCCTCCGGCTGGGGAGAAGGCCCGTGAGGGCCACCCCGTCGTGTTCGTCCTGGACAAGCATGGCCGCCCATTGCAGCCGACCAGCCCCGCACGGGCCCGGAAGCTCCTCAAGCAGGACCGGGCCGTCGTGGCGCGGCACACTCCGTTCGTCATTCGACTCAAGGGCCGCACCATTGACCTGTCCGAGGTGGACGGTGTGGAACTTGGCATCGACCCCGGTTCCAGGTACACCGGGGTCGCCTTGTTCACCGCCAAGGATGGTGAGCGCCGCGGCCTCTACGCGATCGAGTTGTCCCACCGGGGCGGAATCATCCGGGACAAGCTGGCCGCCCGCGCCGCCTACCGGCGTGGGCGCCGAACGCGCAACCTGCGCTACCGCGCGCCGCGGTTTGCCAACCGGGCCCGCCTTGAAGGCTGGTTGGCCCCATCTCTTCGTCACCGCGTGGACACCACCATGTCGTGGGCAACGCGGCTCGCTCGCTGGGCGCCCGTGCGTGCCGTGCACGTGGAACGCGTCGCCTTCGACGTACATGCCATGGCCCACGGTGGCCCACTGGGAAGGGCCGAGTACCAGCACGGCACTCTGGCCGGGATCGAGGTCCGCGAGTACCTCCTCGCCAAGTGGGGCAGGGCCTGCGCATACTGCGGCGCCACTGGCGTGCCCCTCAACATCGACCACATCTACCCCCGCTCACGCGGTGGCAGCGACCGCATCTCCAACCTGTGCACGGCCTGCGTCCCCTGCAACGAGAAGAAATCCAGCCGACCTGTCGAGGACTTCCTCAAAGAGTCTCCGCGCAGGTTGGCCCGTGTCCTTGCTCAGGCCAAGGCCCCGCTACGAGATGCGGCAGCCGTCAATTCCACTCGATGGGCGCTGTGGCGCGCTCTGGATACCGCCTTCACCACAGTGCATACCGCGTCCGGCGGCCGTACCAAGTGGAACCGGCGCCGGACGAGCACTCCGAAGACCCACACGCTGGACGCCCTGTGCGTAGGCCGCTTCGGAGCTCTCACCCGAACGCCGACCCACGTCCTCGCGGTCGAGGCTACCGGGCGCGGTACATATACCCGTACCCGCACTGACAAGTACGGCTTTCCCCGCCTACGTCTCCCCAGGCAGAAGCGGGTCTTCGGCTACCAGACAGGAGACCTCGCCCGCGCCGTCGTCCCCACCGGCAAGAAGACCGGCACCCACGTCGGCCGGATCGCCGTCCGCGCCACCGGCCGCTTCAACGTCAAGACCGACCTCGGGCTCATCCAAGGCATCGGCCATCAATACTTCCGCCTCCTGCAACGAGCGGACGGTTACGGCTACACCATCCGACTCGAAGGAGCCCCGTCGAGTGGCCACTCGCAACCGTAGGAAGCCGCCGACTCCTAGTCGAGAATCGGCCGCATTGGTGTGGCTCACTGGCTCTCCTTCGTGCGTGCCGCCTCGGTGGGTGTCTTCCGTTGCTTGAACACCTTTAGCGAGAGCCATACGGCGACCAGGAGGCTCGCAGTGCAGATCCCGAGGGCCACGTGGTACCCGGTCTCGAACGCGTTGCGGGCCGCGGCCTGCGTAGACGACGGGACTCCGCGGAGGTTCCCGGTCGCGACAGGGCCGGAGGCAGTGGACGTGTGCCCGGAGCGCGACGCGCCCCAGCTACAGCGGGTCGCTACCGAACCGATGGCACCGACGAGCGCGAGTCCTGCCGCCGCGCCGAGCTGACGGGACGAGTTCAGGACCGCCGAGGCGGTGCCTGCGACAGGTCCAGCGATATCGCGCATGGCCACATGCGTGATCCCGGGAACCAACAGTCCGAAGCCGACTCCCGCGACCAGATAGCCGATGCCGGCCACAATGAACGGCGTAGTTGATGTCAGGGTGCTCAGTGCGGCCACGCCGAGCGCTCCGGCCGCGCAGCCGGTGGTGACGATGACTCGTGGCGTGAAGCGCTGACTGAGTTTGCCGGCCATCTGAGCGGCGACGAGGAACGGGGTGTTCATCAACAGCCATGACAGGCCGGTGCGAAGTGCGGACCAGCCGAGCAGGTTCTGGAACATCAAGGTGACGTAGTAAAGCGTGCCGCTGAAGGCTACGTAGCTGGTGAAGTAGATGACGCAGGCACCGATGAACGCCGAGTTGCTCCGCACCGTCCTCGGCACCAAAGGATCACTGGCCCGGCGTTGCCACTGCACGAACGCAGCCAGAACGAGCCCGCCGACGGCGAGCGGCACCAGTGTTCGCGCTGGCCCCCAGGGGACATCGGTCAATGTGATCAGGCCGAAGGTCGTAGCGGCCAGCCCCACCGACACGAGCACGACGCCAGGAACGTCAAGCGGCCGTGGATCGGAGGTCGCGGCGGCCGGCGGGACCGCGAGCAGGATCAAGACGACCGTGACGACGATGATCGGGAGATTGATCCAGAAGATCGTTGACCAATCGAAGCCCGCCAGGAGCACGCCGCCGACGATCGGGCCCGCGCCGAAGCCGATGCCACCGATCGCTGCCCACCAGCCGATCGCGTGACCGCGCTGTTGGGGCGGGTAGGCATCGGTCAGGACGGCGAGGGCGAGCGCCAGGATGGCCGCTCCGCCGGCTCCTTGTCCGACACGTGCGTTGATGAGCGCCGCTGGGCTTGGCGCCAGCGCTGCTGCCACAGAGCAGAGGCCGAAGACGATGAGACCGGCCAACAGGACCAGCCGATGACCAAGCCGATCGCCGAGCGCGCCCATCAAGGGGATCAACGCAGCCAGCCCGAGGGCGTAACCGCTGATGACCCACTCCAACGCCCCGGTGCCAGCATGGAGCTGATGTTGGACCGTCGGAAGGGCGACATTGACGATGGTGACATCGAGCTGGATGACGAAACCGGCCAGACACAGCGCAAGAAGCGCCGTCCGACGTCGCCGGCGGTCACCCAGGGCTCGTGCTGATTGGTTCGCGGCCATCACATCGAACTCCTGTCACGTTCTCGGTCGTAGGCGTGTCATAGGCATTGACACCCCGCGACACGAGGACGTGACCGATGGACCCTGCTGAACAGCTCAGCCGCCACTTCGAGGAGAACCGTCAACGCCTGTCTGCGCTGGCTTACCGGATCCTCGGCAACCGCACCGATGCTGAAGATGCCGTCCAAGATGCCTGGGTTCGCCTCAGCCGCCCCGGCGCAATTGACATCGCCGCCGTCACCAACCTCGACAGATGGATGACCACGGCCGTCTCACGCACATGCCTCAACAAGCTCAGAGCCCGAGCCGCGCGTCCCGAAAACCCAGCAGACGCGACCGGGCCCGAGCTGCACACGCGCCCCGTCCAGGCGCTGAACCCAGAGGAACACGCCCTTCTCGCCGAACAGGTCAGCCTGGCGCTCCACATCGTCCTGGAAAGCCTCACACCACCCGAGCGCCTCGCGTTCGTGCTGCACGATTCCTTCGGCATGTCGTTCAGCGAGATCGCCGCCGTGATCGGCAAGTCGGTCGAAGCCACCCGCAAACTCGCCAGCCGCGCCCGCAGGCGGGTACACGCCGTCGACCCGGACGAGATCGAGACCGATCCCGCCGTTCAGCGCAGCCTGGTCAACGCCTTCTTCGCAGCATCCCGCGCCGGTGACCTCGACACCCTGCTCACCCTGCTGCACCCCGAGATCACATTCCACGCCGACGGCGGAGCCACCCGGCCTGCCGCGACCGCCACGATCCGCGGCCCCGAGGACGTGACCCGACGAGCAGCGACATTCGCGGTCTCGGACACCACGTTCGAGCCGATCACGGTCAACAGCACCGCAGCAGTCATCGTCCGCGCCAACCAGCGGCCCGTCTCGATCATGGCCTTCGTGATTGCTCACGGCCGGATCGCCCGTATCTACTCACTGCTCGACCAACCACGCGTCGGCCAGCTGATCAGCAACCTCGAGTAGGCCACCAGCCCCAGCGGCAACAACCCCGCCCAAGGTATTCGTCACTCAGCTGTTCAGCGCATTGGTTTCAGACCGCCGACTCCATCACGCCTTCCGCCGACTTGACCCGGCTCAGGTCGATGTCGCGGGTCTCGCGCATCGTCAGGTAGACGATCAGCGACACGGCCGCGCAGCCGGCGACGTACCAGTAGAAGCCCGACTCCATGCCGCCGTCCTTGAACCACAGGGCGACGTATTCGGCGGTGCCGCCGAACAGCGCGTTGGCGATGGCGTACGGCAGGGCGACGCCGAGGGCGCGGATGCCGGTCGGGAAGAGTTCGGCCTTCACACAGGCGTTGATGGAGGTGTAGCCGGTGACGACGACCAGGGCGAGCAGGGCGAGCCCGAGGGCCGGCCAGAAGGACCCCGCGTGCTTCAGCAGCGTCATGATCGGGACCGTCAGGAAGGTGGAGCCGACGGCGAAGGTGATCAGGAGGGGGCGGCGTCCGATGCGGTCGGAGAGGGCGCCCGCGAGCGGCTGGATGCAGGCGAAGACGACGAGCGCGCAGAACGAGACGAGGGTGGCGGTCTCCTTGCTCAGCCCGGCCGAATTGGACAGGTACTTGGTGAGGTAGGTGGTGTACGTGTAGTACGCCACGGTGCCGCCCATGGTGAGCGCGATGACGAGGAACGCCTCGCGCCGGTGCGCCCACAGGGCCTTCATCGTGCCCTTGTCGTCGCCGCCCACGGTGGCGTCGTCGTCGGCCGACTCCGCGTAGACCTCGGTCTCCAGCATCGAGCGGCGCAGCCAGAAGATGATCGCGGCGCCGAGCGCGCCGATGATGAACGGGATGCGCCAGCCCCAGCCGTGCAGCGCGTCGTCGCTCATCGTGCGCTGGAGGATGATCAGCAGGCCCAGGCCGACGATCTGTCCCGCCGTCATCGACACGTACTGGAAGCTGGAGGCGAAGCCGCGCTTCTTGGGGTCGGAGGCCTCGGTGAGGTAGGTGGCGCTGGCCGCGTACTCGCCGCCGACCGAGAGTCCTTGCAGGAGGCGGGCGATGAGGAGGACCACGGCGCCGCCGTATCCGGCCACGGCGTAGGTCGGCGCGATCGCGATCAGCACGGCCGACGCGGACATGAGGGTGACCGTGAGGGTCAGTGCCGCCTTACGTCCCTTGCGGTCGCCGACCCGGCCGAGCAGCCAGCCGCCCACCGGGCGCATGAAGAAGCCGACGGCGAAGATGCCGGCCGTGTTCATCAGCTGGGCCGTCGGGTTGCCGTCGGGGAAGAAGGCTCCCGCGAAGTAGGTGGCGAAGCTCGCGTACACGAACCAGTCGAACCACTCGACCATGTTCCCGGCCGACCCGACCAGGATCTTCTTCCATTGCTCTCGTCCCATGACCGGTCACCTTGGGTGACCTGCACGGGCGCTGACAAGGGTGTATCCGGCAACGATCGAGCGTACTTGTGTTCATTGTGTTCACAGCGCGGCTGCGAGGCGGCTGATCGCGCAGTTCCCCGCGCCCCTTATCGGGTTGTCGTTCGTGCGCAGGCCGGTGGGGGCTGGTCGCGCAGTTCCCCGCGCCCCTGAAAGGCCTGTGGCCTTCAGGGGAAGCTGCGCGCAGCGCATGCTTCAGGGGCGCGGGGAACTGCGCGAGAAGCGGCCACCGGCCGTCAGCCGACCACACACCCCTCAGTGCGTAGCCCCCTCGCTGACCCGCAGATCGTCCCCCGTGACCACTGCGGCCAGCAGCAGCGCGGCGACCCCCCTCGCCACCGTCTCCACCGGCAGCGACGGAGCCCCACCGTCCACCACCTGTTCCGGCGCCCACGGCACGTGCACGAACCCACCCCGCACCCCGGGCAGTTCGGTCGCCAGCAAGTGGGCGAGACCGTACGCGACGTGGTTGCAGACAAAGGTTCCGGCCGTGTTCGACACGGCCCCGGGAACCCCCGCGGAGCGCATCGCGGCGACGCACCGCTTCACCGGCAGCGTGGAGAAGTACGCCGCCGGACCCCCCGGCACCACGGCGGAGTCGATCGGTCGCGCCCCGGCGTTGTCGGGGATGCGCGCGTCGTCGACATTGACCGCGACCCGCTCCACGGTGACCCCGTGGCGCCCGCCCGCCTGCCCGAGGCAGACCACGAGTTCGGGCCGCACCTCGTCGACGGCGGCCCGCAGGGCGCTGAGCGATTCCCCGAACACGCAAGGGAGCTGGACCGCTGTCACGGCGATCCCCTCCGGCGGCGCGGCGGCGACCAGCTCGGCCGCCTGCCAGGACGGGTTCACGGACTCCCCGCCGAAGGGTTCGAATCCGGTGAGCAGAACTCGGGTTGCCACTGTGTCTCCTTGTCTCCTTCGGACCGCGACGCCGGACCGCGATGTCAGACCGCGAAGACGGCCATGAACACGATGTTGCAGCCGAGCAGCGCGAGCGCCGTTGGCAGTTGCGCCTTGATCGGCCCGTACTGGTCCTTCAGTTCGAGCAGCGACGCGGGAACGATGTTGAAGTTGGCCGCCATGGGCGTGCACAGGGTGCCGCTGAACCCGGCGAGCATGCCGATCGCGAGCACCGCGACCTCGTTGCCGTGCATCTGCTGGATGAGCACGGGCCAGCCGATGGCGGCGGTCATGACCGGGAACGCGGCGAACGCGTTGCCCATGATCACGGTGAACAGGAACATGCCGAGGCAGTAGGCGAGCACGGCGGCGTACTTGGACCCGTCGGGCAGCACGTCGTTCACCAGGTCACCGACCTGGGTGCCGACCCCGGCGAGCGCGAAGATCGACCCGAGGACCGACAGGAGCTGCGGCAGCAGCAGCGCCGCGCCCATCGACTCCAGCATCGAGCGGCCGGAGTGCAGCGGCACGGACAGCTTGCGCTCGCCGGTGACGAGCATGCCGACGATCAGCGCGGCGACACAGCCGACGCCGAGCCCGATGAGCGTGGCCTTGCCGGTCTCGAAGAGGCCTGAGTCGTCGAGGAGGGAGGCGCAGACGATCGCGACGAGGGGGATCGTCAGCGCGGGGACGAACAGCTTGTTGCCGAGTTTCGCGGCGGACGCCTCGCGCTCCTGTCCCGTCGTGGTGACGGGCACGCCCTTGCCGATGAAGTTGAACCCGGCGAGCACGATCAGCGCGAGCACGGCGACGCCGAGCGGCTGCGCGGGGAGCGTGAAGCCCTCGGTGCCGGTGACCCCGGTGCCGTAGGGGAAGGTCAGGCCGAGCAGTCCCCAGAAGGCGGCGGACGTCCAGCGCTTGGGATTGGTGCGGTCCTTCGCCATCTGCACGGCCATGACGACGAAGACGAGACCGACGAGCCAGTACAGCCACTCGACCCTGATCACTTGCCGGCCTCCTCGGACGCGTGGGGCAGCGGGTAGGCGTTCTCGGCGGCCGTGGCGGCCATCTCGCGCTCCAGCCTCCGGTCGAGCAGGAGCAGCCGGGCGCCGTGGATGACGAAGGCGCAGACCGCCGACGGGATGGCCCACAGGGCGAGCTGGGTGGGTTCGAGGTTCTGGTGGTACGTGGAGTTCACGAAGCCGGTGATGAGCAGGATCGAGCCGATCGCGATGAAGCAGTCCTCGCCGAAGAAGAGGCCGACGTTGTCGGCGGAGGCGGCGTAGGAGCGGACCTTCTCGCGCAGCCGGTCGGGCAGTTTCGCCCCGGCGGTGCGTTCGGCGGCGGCCTCGGCCATCGGCGCCACGAGCGGGCGCACGGTCTGGGCCGGGCCGCCGAGGTTGTTGAGGCCGAAGGCCGCGGTTATCTGGCGGACCAGCAGGTACACGGTGAGGAACCGGCCCGCGCTGAGCCGGCCGAGCCTGCCGATGAGGGTGCGGGCCTGCTCGCGCAGGCCGTACCGCTCCAGCAGGCCGATCACGGGCAGCACGATGGCGAAGACGGTGACGGACCGGCTGTCGGCGAACGCCGTGCCGAAGGCGGCGAGGATCGCCGACGGATCCATCCTGGCGAGCAGTCCGGTGGCGATACCGGCGACACCGACCACGAGGACGGGGTTGCGGCGCGTGACGAATCCGAGGATCACCACGAGCACGCCGAGCAGAACGATCATGCGGCGGCCTTCACGGGGAGGGGCGGTAC
The DNA here is from genome assembly GCF_042799415.1 of Streptomyces sp. NPDC057694. Lineage (NCBI taxonomy): Bacteria > Bacillati > Actinomycetota > Actinomycetes > Kitasatosporales > Streptomycetaceae > Streptomyces > Streptomyces sp. NPDC057694. The sequence continues at coordinate 144,959 of NZ_JBHVIX010000016.1, read as the reverse complement.
GGGCAGGGCAGCGCAGGGCGCACGGAACCGGATGATGGAATTCCGGAGGCGACGCCCGGACCCTAGGCGATCGTTGAACGATCGAACAAGGGGCGTCCGATAACCGGACGGCATCGCGGCGACCCTTCGCCCATTTCGGGCTCTTGTCGAATCGTTCAACAATCGCTTACGTTGAGCAGGTGATCCAGGACGTGATGGACCTCAACGCAGACCTCGGCGAAGGCTTCGGCCGCTGGACCCTGACCGACGACGAGGCACTGCTCTCCGTCGTCACCAGTGCCAACGTCGCCTGCGGCTTCCACGCGGGCGACCCCACCGTGATGCGCCGGGTCTGCGCCCTCGCCGCCGAGCGCGGGGTGCGGATCGGCGCGCAGGTGTCGTACCGCGACCTCGCCGGGTTCGGGCGCCGCGCCATGGACGTGCCGGCGGACGAGCTGGCGGCCGAAGTGGCGTACCAGATCGGCGCGTTGCGGGTCTTCGCGGAGGCGGCCGGGTCCACGGTCTCGTACGTGAAGCCGCACGGCGCGCTCTACAACCGCACCGTGCGCGACGCCGGCCAGGCCCGCGCGGTGGTCGAGGGCGTGCTGCTGGCCGGTGGCGGGCTGCCCGTGCTCGGCCTGCCGGGATCGGAGCTGCTCGGCGCCGCCGGGGAGGCGGGCCTCACCCCGGTCCGCGAGGCCTTCGCCGACCGCGCCTACACCCCGGAGGCCACCCTCGTCCCGCGCCGCGAGCCCGGCGCCGTGGTCGAGGACGCGGACGCCGTGGTGCGCCGCGCGGTCGGCTTCGCCGTGGACGGCGGGGTCGAGGCGGCGGACGGCAGCCGGGTCGCGGTCGCCGCCCGCTCGCTGTGCGTGCACGGCGACACCCCGGGCGCGGCCCGGATCGCGGCGCGGGTGCGTGCCGCTCTGGAGGACGCCGGGGTCACCGTGGGTGCGTTCACGTGAGCGGCGATCTGGTCGTGCGGCCCGTCGGGCGGCAGGCCCTGCTCGTCGAGCTGCCGGACTCCGATCGCACCGGCGCCCTGCACGCGGAGCTGCTGCGCCGTCGCGCGGCCGGGACGCTGCCTCCGGTCGCCGAGATCGTTCCGGGCGCGCGCACCGTACTGCTCGACGGAGTGCGGGACCCGGAATCTTTCGCCCGCGAGCTGGCCGCCTGGGACGTGCCGTCGGCCCCGCCGCAGGAAGGCGACGTGATCACGATCCCCGTGGTCTACGACGGCCCTGACCTGGCCGACGTGGCCGCGCTGTGGGGTGTCGCCGAGGATGAGGTGGCGGCGCTGCACTCCTCTTTCACGTACCGCGTCGCGTTCTGCGGGTTCGCTCCGGGCTTCGGGTATCTCACCGGGCTGCCCGAGGAGTTGCACGTGCCGCGCCGCGCTACTCCGCGTACGCGGGTGCCGGTTGGCTCGGTGGCTCTCGCGGGGCCTTACTCGGCGGTGTACCCGAGGGCGACCCCCGGGGGCTGGCAGATCATCGGGACCATGCCGGATCCGACTCCGCTGTGGGATCCGGCGCGGGAGCGGGCGGCGCTGCTGGCCCCCGGGGTGCGGGTCCGCTATCAGCCCCTGCCACGGGGCTCCGCCCCGGACCCCGCTCCTCAATCGCCGGAGGGGCTTAAAACAGGCGCCCCGTCAGGGGCGCGGGGAACTGCGCGACCAGCCACGAACAACCCGCTGTCGGCCACCGGCAACAGCAACGACGGCGAGATGCCATGACCGCCAAAATCACAGTGACACGACCCGGCGCCCTCACCACCGTCCAGGACGCCGGCCGCGCAGGCCACGCCCACCTGGGAGTCCCCCGCAGCGGCGCCCTGGACGCCCCCGCGATGCACCTCGCGAACCGGCTCGCCGGGAATCCGGAGGACGCCGCCGTTCTGGAGACCACCCTGACCGGCTGCGGGCTGCGCCCCGACCGGACGGTCACGGTCGTGGTCGGCGGCGCGCCCTGCCCGGTCACCGTCGACGGCCGCCCGGCGCCGTGGGGCGCCCCGGTGCGGGTGCCCGCCGGGGCCGTCCTCGACGCGGGCCCGCCGACCAGCGGCCTGCGCTCCTACCTGGCCGTGTCCGGCGGCATCGCCGTCGACCCGGTTCTGGGCAGCCGCGCCACCGATCTCCTGTCGGGCCTGGGCCCGGCCCCGCTCGCCGAGGGCACGGTGCTCCCGGTGGGCCGGGCGCACACCGTCCCCGTGCTTCCCGCGGCGGCGCCCTGGCCGGCCCCGCCCGCCGAACTGGTGCTGCCGGTGCGGCTCGGCCCGCGCGCGGACTGGTTCACGGCGGCGGGAGTGCGTACGTTCCTGACGGCCGCGTTCACCGTGTCGGCGCACAGCAACCGCATCGGCCTGCGCACCGAAGGGCCGTCCCTGGAGAGGGAGTTCGAGGGGGAACTGCCCAGCGAGGGCATGGTCCTCGGCGCGGTGCAGGTGCCGCCGGACGGCCGCCCGGTGGTGTTCCTGCACGACCATCCGACGACCGGCGGCTACCCGGTGATCGCCGTGGTGGCGCCGGAGGCCCTGGCCGCGGCGGCGCAGGCGGCGCCCGGTGTCCCCGTCCGGTTCACGCCGAGTCGCTGACCGCGAGCCCGTCGTCCAGGAACTCCCCCACGTGGGCGAGGACTTCGGTGCGGTCGGTACCGCGCAGGCCGATCACGACATGGATCGAGAACCCGTCGAGCAGCGCCCGCAGCCGGGTGGCGAACCGGTCCGGGTCCACCCCGGCGCGGAACTCCCCGCGCGAGATCCCCTCGGCGAGCAGCGCCACCAGGTCGCGGTGCCAGGCCCCCTCGATGGCGGCCTGCCGGGTGCGGGCGTCGTCGTCGAAGTTCTGCGAGCGGTTGAACACCTCCAGCCACAGCGACCAGTGCGGGTCCCGGTGCGCGCCGGGCACGTACAGATCGACGTACGCGTCGACCCGTTCGCGCGCGCTGCCGCCCCGCACCAGCAACTCCCGCCGCTGCGCGCCGAGTTTCCCCTCGCTCCACTCCAGGGTGCGCAGCAGCAGTTCGTCCTTGGACCCGAAGTGGTAGGCGAGATGCCCGCTGCTCATGCCGACCTCGCGCCCGAGCGCGGCCATGGTGAGCTTCTCCAGGCCGCTCTCGGCGATCATCGCCATGGTCGCCGCGAGCACGTTCTCCCGGGGCGGGGCGGGCGTGTGGCGGCGGGTCACGTCGCGGGCTGCTGCTGGGTGATGCAGTGGATGCCGCCGCCGGCCGCGAAGATCGTACGGGCGTCGACCAGCGTGACCGTACGGGACGGGAAGAGGCGGCGGAAGATCGCCGCGGCCTTCTCGTCGTTCGGGTCGTCGAAGCCGCACAGGACCACGCCGTCGTTGCAGAGGTAGTGGTTGATGTACGAGTAGTCGACCCAGCCCTCGTCGTCGGTGAGGACGGTCGGGGCCGGGACCTCGACGATCTCCAGCGGGCGGCCCTGCGCGTCCGTCTGCCCGGACAGCACCTCGATGATCTGCCGGCTGACCTCGAAGTCGGGGTGGGCGGGGTCCTGCTGCGCGTGGACGAGGACGACGCCCGGCGCGGCGAAGGCGGCGACGATGTCGACGTGGCCGCGGGTGCCGAACTGGCCGTAGTCGCCGGTGAGTCCGCGCGGCAGCCAGATCGCCTTCGTCGTGCCGAGCCGGGCGTGGATCTCGGCCTCGACGCGCTCCTTGGTCCAGCCGTTGTTGCGGTCCGGGTCGAGCTGGACGGTCTCGGTGAGGAGCACGGTGCCCTCGCCGTCGACGTGGATGCCGCCGCCCTCGTTGACCAGGACCGAGGAGTGGACGGGGACGCCGGTGAGGTCGGCGATGTGCCGGGCGATCTTCGCGTCGTGCTCCCAGCGGGCCCAGTCCTGGGCGCCCCAGCCGTTGAACGTCCAGTCCACGGCGGCTAGTTCACCCGACTCCGCGTGCTTCACGAACGTGGGGCCGATGTCGCGCATCCACGCGTCGTCCAGGTCGCGCTCGACCAGCTCGACGGCCGGGTCGAGGAGTTCGCGGGCACTCTCGTGCTGTCCGGGACCGACGACCATCGTCACCGGCTCGTACGCGCGCACGGCGTTGGCGACGGCCGCCCACGCGGTACGCGCCCCGGCCAGCTCGGCGTCGTCGGCGAAGGTCGGGTTGGGGCCCGGCCACGCCATCCAGGTGCGCTCGTGCGGTGCCCACTCGGGCGGCATGAAGTACGTCATCGCGGGGACCTCAGAGGAAGTAGAGACGGTTGAGGGGGACGGAGTCGGCCGGTTCCGAGCGGATCGGTTCGCCGTCGAGGGTGACCAGGCCGGTGCGCTGGTCGACGTCCACGGCTCCCGTACGGGAGTTGAACCGCAGGTCGGCGGGGCCGATGCCCCGGGTGCCGCGCACCGCGACCCGGCGCCGTCGCGTGGGCATCGTGTCGTGCCCGTCGTCGACGGCGGCCTGCGCGACGAAGGCCACCGACAGCTCGGCGGCGGTCGCGCCGTGCGCCCCGAACTGCGGTCCGAGGACGAGGGGTTCACAGGTGTCGGTGGCCGCGTTCGGGTCGCCGACGACGCCGTACGCGGGGAAGCCGGACTTCAGCACGAGCTGCGGCTTCGCGCCGAAGAACTCCGGGCGCCACAGCACGATGTCGGCCATCTTGCCGGGCTCGATGGAGCCGATCTCGTGCGAGAGGCCGTGGGCGATGGCGGGGTTGATGGTCAGCTTCGCCATGTAGCGCAGGACGCGGTCGTTGTCGTGGCCGACGCCGGGGTCGCCCAGCTCGCCCTTCATCTTGCCCGCCATGGCGAACGTACGACGGACGGTCTCGCCCGCCCGGCCCATGCCCTGCGCGTCGGACGAGGTGATGCCGATGGCGCCCAGGTCGTGCAGCACGTCCTCGGCGCCCATCGTCCCGGCGCGGATCCGGTCCCGGGCCATCGCGGCGTCGCCGGGCAGGTCGGGCTTGAGGTCGTGGACGGAGACGATCATGCCGTAGTGCTCGGCGACGGCGTCCCGGCCGAAGGGCAGCGTGGGGTTGGTGGAGGACCCGATGACGTTCGGGACACCCGCCATCTTCAGCACGTTCGGCACGTGGCCGCCGCCGCAGCCCTCGATGTGGAAGGCGTGGATGGTGCGGCCTTCCAGCACCCTGAGGGTGTCCTCGACCGACAGGCATTCATTCAACCCGTCGCTGTGCAGCGCGACTTGGACGTCGTGCTCCTCGGCGACGCGCAGCGCGGTGTCGAGCGCGCGGGTGTGCGCGCCCATGTCCTCGTGCACCTTGAACCCGCAGGCCCCGCCCTCGGCGAGCGCCTCCACCAGCGGGGCGTCGTGCGAGGACGAGCCACGGCCCAGGAAGCCGATGTTGACGGGCCAGGCGTCGAACGCGGAGAAGGCGTGCTTCAGCGCCCACGGCGAGTTCACGCCGACGCCCCAGACCGGGCCGAACTCCTGCCCGATGATCGTGGTGACGCCGGAGGCGAGGGAGGCCTCCATGATGCGCGGGGAGAGCAGGTGGACGTGCGTGTCGACGGCTCCGGCGGTGGCGATCAGCCCCTCCCCCGACACGATGGACGTGCCCGTGCCGACGACGACGTCGACGCCGTCGAGGGTGTCCGGGTTGCCGGCCCGCCCGATGGCGTGGATGCGGCCCTCGCGGATGCCGATGGAGACCTTCCTGATCCCCAGCGCGGCGTCGATCACCACGACGTTCGAGATGACCACGTCGCAGGTCTCGCGGACGGCGGCGGCCTTCAGGTGCAGTCCGTCGCGGGCGGTCTTGCCGAATCCGGCCAGGAACTCGTCGCCGTACGCCTGCGAGTCCGACTCGACCTTGACCGTGAGCCCGGAGTCGCCGAGGCGGATCCGGTCACCGGCGCGCGGGCCGTGCGTGGCCGCGTACTCGTACGGGGTCAGCCTGCGGGCTTCGGCGGGGTGGCCTCCGGGGCGGCTCATCGGCCGGCCTCCTCTGTGTCGACTCCGAGGTATCCGCAGGCGGCGGCGCGGCGCAGCGCCTCCTCGCGGGCGCCGGGCGCGTCGAGCGGCCCGTCCACGAGACCGGCGAAGCCGATGGCGATCCGCGCACCGCCGATCGGCACGAGGGGCACGTCGGCGGACTCGCCGGGCCCGAACCGCACGGACGAGCCCGCGGGCACCGCGAGCCGCATGCCGTAGGCCTTCGCCCGGAGGAAGTCCAGGCGCGGGTTCGCCTCGAAGAAGTGGAAGTGGGACGTCACGGAGACGGGGACGGACGCCGTGTTGGTGACGGTCAGCGTCAGCTCCGGCTCCGGGTCGGCGTGCTCGGGGCCCGGCAGCAGCGCGCCCGGAGCATCGTCGCCGAGCCCGTCCCCCGCGATCGGGCCGCTCACGATCGCGAGCCGCGACCCGTCGTCGAAGACGGCCTCGACATGCACCTCGGTGACGACGTCGGCGACACCGGGCAGCACGTCGTCGGGCCCGAGCACGGACCGCGCCGCCTCGATCGCCTCCGCGAGCCGCTTCCCGTCACGGGCCGCCTCGCAGACGGTGTCCGCGATCAGCGCGGTCGCCTCGGGCACATTGAGCCGCAGCCCACGGGCCCTGCGCGCCCGGGCCAGCTCCGCGGCGCCGAACAGCAGCAGCCGGTCGCGCTCGGTGGGGGTGAGTCGCACGCCGTCCTACCTCCTCAAGATTTGAATGCCACTCTAAATGCTGACCGAAGACATGGGAACCCATGCCCCGCAAGCTGGAAGCAGACCTCATTGAGCGGCGCTCTAAATATCTGGACGCAGGAGCGGGCGACTACCGTGGGCCCGTGACCAGCAGCGACCGGACCGGCACCGACCGGACCAGCACCCCGCGCAGCCGCCGCGAGCGGCCCGCCAAGCCCGCCCTGAGCCGGAGCGCCATCGTCACCGCCGCCGTGCGCGTCCTGCGCGCCGAGGGGCTCGGCAAGGTGACGATGCGGCGCCTCGCGGCCGAACTCGACACCGGTCCCGCCTCGCTGTACGTCTACGTCCGCAACACCGACGAGCTGCACGCCGCCGTGCTCGACGCGCTCCTCGACGAGGTCGACCTCGGGCCCGCCCGGGACACCGCGGGCGACTGGCGCGAGCGGCTGACCCGGCTGCTCGCCTCGTACCGCGACATGCTGTTCCGCCATCCGTCACTGGCCCGCTCCGCGCTGACCGTGCACCCCTCGGGCGAGCACTACCTGGACCTGGTGGAGGCCGTGCTCGTACTGCTGCGCGAGGGCGGGGTGCCGGACGCCCGGGCCGCCTGGGGCGTGGACCTGCTCCTGCAGTACGCGACAGCGACGGCCGCCGAGCACGCGGGCGACAGCGGCACGGACACGATGGACGCCACGTTCACCGCGATCGCCGAGGCATCGCCCGCCCGGCACCCGGAGATCGTCCGGCTCGCCGACGTGCTCGTCGCGGGCGCCCCGGGACGCCTCGACTGGGGGATCACGACCCTGATCGCGGGCATCGAGGCCGCACCCGAGCCGCCCGTCTGACCTGCGCGGCACCGCCTCTCCGCACACGCACGTACACACCCGCACCCCTTAACGAACTTGTTCGTTACGAACATGTTCGTTACCGTGGAAGGGCAAGACCGGACACCGCGGCACCCAGGGAGGCCACCATGAACACCACGACCACCACCCCGCACACCCCGCACCTCCCTGTCGCCGTCGTCGGCGCGGGACTCGGCGGCCTCGTGCTCGCACGCGTCCTGCACGTGAACGGCATCGACTGCACCGTCCTCGACCTGGACGCCTCGGCCGACGCCCGCACCCAGGGCGGCATGCTCGACCTGCACGAGGAGACGGCGCAGGCGGCGCTGCGCGCGGCCGGACTCCACGACGCGTTCCGCGCCATCGTCCTGTCCGGCGGCGAGGAGACCCGGGTCATCGCCCCCGACGGCACTCTGGTCAGCCACGAGCCGGACACCGGCGACGGCGGCCGCCCCGAGGTCAACCGTGCCGAGCTGCGCCGTCTGCTCCTCGACTCGCTGCCCGACGGCACCATCCGGTGGGGCGCGAAGGTCACCGGCGCCGAGCCCGCCGACGTCCCGGGCCGCCACCTGGTCACCCTCGCCGACGGCCGCCGCTTCACCACGGACCTGCTGATCGGCGCCGACGGCGCCTGGTCCCGGATCCGTCCGCTGCTGACCGACGCCCGGCCCGCGTACACCGGCATCTCCTTCGTGGAGGCCGATGTGCTGCCGGGCAACGCGCGGCACGCGGAGATCGCCGCGTTCAACGGCGGCGGCAGCGCCTTCGCCCTCGGCGACGAGCGCGCCCTGCTCACGCACCGCGAGAGCGACGACCGCGTGCACACCTACGTCGCGGTGAAGGCGCCCGAGGACTGGCTCGGCTCGATCGACTTCACGGACACCGAGGCGGCGCGCACCGCGGTGCTCGCCCGGTTCGACGGCTGGGACGACCGGCTGCGCGCGCTGATCGCGGACGCCGACGGACCCCTGGTGCCGCGCCTGATCCACGCCCTGCCGGTCGGCATCTCCTGGGAGCGGGTGCCCGGCGTCACGCTGCTCGGCGACGCGGCGCACCTGATGTCGCCGTTCGCCGGCGAGGGCGCCAACCTCGCCATGTTCGACGGCGCCGAGCTGGCCCGCGCGATCGTCGAGCACCCGGACGACCCGGAGGCCGCGCTGACCGCGTACGAGAAGGAGCTCTTCCCGCGCAGCGCGGAGACGGCGGCCGAGTCGGCGGCCAACCTGGAGATGATGTTCGGCTCCGACGCGCAGCGGAGGCTGCTCGACCTGTTCGCGGGGTTCGGCCCCGAGCAGGCCTGAGAACGACGGACGGCCCCCGTACCGCGGATCGCGGTGCGGGGGCCGTCCGGCGTCGCGTGCTCAGCCCAGCTTGTGCATCCAGCCGTGCTCGTCCGCCGTCTTGCCGCGCTGGATGTCCAGCAGGGCGTTGCGCAGCTTCATGGTGACCTCGCCGGCCTCGCCGCCGGACTGCTGCCACTCGGCGCCCGCGCGCTTGACGGTGCCGACGGGGGTGATGACGGCGGCGGTGCCGCAGGCGAAGACCTCGGTCAGCTCGCCGGAGGCGGCGTCGGCCTGCCACTGCTCGATGGAGACGCGATCCTCCTGCGACGAGTAGCCGAGGTCGCGGGCGACCTGGAGGAGCGAGTCACGGGTGACGCCCGCGAGGAGCGAGCCGGTCAGGGTCGGCGTGACGATCCGGTCGCCGTACACGAAGTACAGGTTCATGCCGCCCAGTTCCTCGACCCACTTGTGCTCGACGGCGTCGAGGTAGGCGACCTGGTCGCAGCCCTTGGCGGCGGCCTCGGCCTGCGCGAGCAGGGACGCGGCGTAGTTGCCGCCGGTCTTGGCGTCGCCGACGCCGCCGGGGACGGCGCGCACGCGGTCCTCGGAGAGCCAGATGGAGACGGGCTTCACGCCACCGGAGAAGTACGCGCCGGCCGGCGAGGCGATGACGATGAAGAGGTACTCGGAGGCCGGCTTCACGCCGAGCCCGACCTCGGTCGCGATCATGAACGGGCGGAGGTACAGGGACTCCTCGCCGCCGTGCGCCGGGACCCAGTCCCTGTCCTGCTGGACGAGCAGGTCACAGGCTTCGACGAACGTCTCGACGGGCAGCTCGGGCATGCCCAGGCGCCAGGCCGAGTGCTGGAAGCGCTTGGCGTTCATGTCGGGGCGGAACGTGGCGACGGTGCCGTCGGGCTGCCGGTAGGCCTTGAGGCCCTCGAAGATCTCCTGCGCGTAGTGCAGGACGTTCGTCGCCGGGTCGATGGAGAGCGGGCCGTACGGCACGAGCTGTCCGTCGTGCCAGCCGCGGCCCTCGGTCCACCGGATCGTCACCATGTGGTCGGTGAAGTGCCGGCCGAATCCCGGGCTCTCCAGGATCGCCTCGCGCTCCGCGGCGGACAGCGGGGTCGAAGAGGGCTTGAGCTCGATCGTGGGCGTCGTCATGGTTGCGTGTCCTTCACCGTTGGTTGTGACGGACCGCGCTCACGTCTGCACTCCTTGTACTAGGACGTCCGAGCTTTCGCGTAGATCGCGGCCCCGCGTTCGATTATCGCGCGCGCGGGGCTGTGCTCGAAACATTCCGGACGGGTGCGGAGGGTGATGCGGCCCGGGGTCGATGGTGGCACCTGGGGCCGCACAGGAGAAGCCGCCGGGTGCTGGTGGGCGACCCGGCGGCTTCTCTTGCTGAATGCGCGCCGGGTCAGCCGGCTACTACTCGGGCGACGAGCGCGTCGCCGATCTCGTCGGTCGAGCGCGGAGTGTCGCCGCGCTCGCCGAGGTCGGCGGAGACGGCGGTCTCGATGCGCTCGGCCTGCGACTCGTAGCCGAGGTGACGCAGGAGGAGGGCGACCGAGAGGACCGTGGCGGTCGGGTCGGCCTTGCCCTGTCCGGCGATGTCCGGGGCCGAGCCGTGGACGGGCTCGAACATCGACGGGAACTCGCGGCCCGGGTTGATGTTCCCGGAGGCCGCGACGCCGATGCCGCCGGAGACGGCAGCGGCGAGGTCGGTGATGATGTCGCCGAAGAGGTTGTCGGTGACGATCACGTCGAACCGGGCCGGGTCGGTGACCAGGTAGATGGTCGCGGCGTCGACGTGGATGTAGTCGGTGGTGACCTCGGGGAACTCCTTGGCCACCTTGTTGAAGATGTTCGTCCAGAGGTGTCCGGCGAAGGTCAGCACGTTGTTCTTGTGGACCAGCGTGAGCTTCTTGCGCGGGCGGGCCTGGGCGCGGGCGAACGCGTCGCGCACCACACGCTCCACACCGAACGCGGTGTTGACGGAGACCTCGGTGGCGACCTCGTGCTCGGTGCCCTTGCGGATCACGCCACCGTTGCCGGTGTACGGGCCTTCGGTGCCCTCGCGGACGACGACGAAGTCGATCTCGGGCTGACCGGCGAGCGGGGTGGAGACGCCGGGCAGCAGCTTCGACGGGCGCAGGTTCACGTGGTGGTCGAAGGCGAAGCGGAGCTTGAGCAGGAAGCCGCGCTCCAGGACACCGGACGGCACCGACGGGTCGCCGATGGCGCCGAGCAGGATCGCGTCGTGCTTCTTGAGCGAGTCGAGGTCGGCGTCGGTGAGGGTCTCACCCGTCGCGTGGTAGCGCTTGGCGCCGAAGTCGTAATCCTCGGTCTCCAGCTTCACGTCCTGGGGAAGGACGGCGGAGAGGACCTTGAGACCCTGGGCCACGACCTCCTGGCCGATACCGTCACCGGGGATCACTGCGAGATTGAGGATGCGAGAGCTTGCCGACATGGCCAAGACCGTACTCCCAGTCCCATGGGATGACACTCGCTGTCCATCATCCGGACAGGCTCCCGTACGGTCGTCTGCTGTTCACCCCCCGGTGTGGCGGGAGTTGGGGCCTGCTGGGAAGTTGACCCGCATGGAGACCCCCGGCACGGAGACCCCCGACGTCGGCATCCCGCCGCGACTCGCGCGGCGGATGAGCATGCCGGAGCAGTACGAGTATCTGCGGGCGGCGTTCGGCAGGCGCCGGGCGCTGGTGACGGCCGGCGCGGTCGCGGGCGGGCTGCTCACCGGCTGTTCGGGCGACGGCTCCGCGACAGGCACGCAGGCGTCGCCCGCCGCCTCCGCGACGAGCGGCTCGGCGCTGCCGCCGTTCGGCCGCCATCTCGCCTTCGGCGCGGACCCGCGGACCCAGATGCGGATCTCCTGGCAGGTGCCGCGCGCGGTCCGCACTCCCTACGTGCGCATCGGGCTGCGCCCCGACGACCTGAGCCGGAAGATCGCGGCGGAGGTGCGCGATCTGCACACCCCCGGGGTCACCGGGGTCCGCCCGGCGCTCGACCAGTTCTATGTGCACGCGGCCCTCGACCGGCTGACGCCGGGCACGACGTACTACTACGGCGTCGGCCACGACGGCTACGACCCGGCCGCCGCCGCGCACCGCTCGACGATCGCGCACTTCCGCACGGCCCCGGCGACCGCGCCCGGCTCCTTCACCTTCACCGCCTTCGGCGACCAGGGCGTCGGGGAGACGGCGGCGGCGAGCGACCATCTGATGCTGAAGCAGGATCCGGCCTTCCATCTGCACGCCGGCGACCTCTGCTACGCGGACGGCACCGGGCACGGCAAGAAGACGGACGGCTACGACCCCGGGTTCTGGGACCTGTTCCTGAAGCAGAACGAACAGGTGGCCAGGACTGTCCCCTGGATGGTGACGACCGGCAACCACGACATGGAGGCCTGGTACTCCCCCGAGGGCTACGGCGGCCAGCTGGCCCGCTGGTCCCTGCCGGACAGCGGCTTCGACGCCCGCTCGACACCGGGCGCGTACACCTTCACGTACGGCAATGTGGGCGTGATCGCGCTGGACGCCAACGACGTCAGCTACGAGATCACGGCGAACCTGGGCCACAGCGGCGGACGCCAGACGGCGTGGCTGGAGCGCACGCTGAAGAAACTCCGGGCGGCCGACGGCATCGACTTCGTCGTCGTGTTCTTCCACCACTGCGCGTACTCGACCTCGTCGCACGCCTCCGACGGCGGAGTGCGCAAGGAGTGGCTGCCCCTCTTCGACGACCACCGGGTGGACCTGGTGATCAACGGGCACAACCACGTCTACGAGCGCACCGACGCCCTGCGCGGCGGGGCCGTCGGCCGGGCCGTCCCGATCGGCGGCACGGCCGACCCCGTGCGCGACGGCATCGTCTATGTCACCGCGGGCGGCGGCGGCCGCGATCTGTACGGCTTCCGGCCCGGCGCCAAGGAGAGCTACGAGGGGCACGAGCGGACGCACCGGCCCGTCGACAGCTTCGTCTGGGCGACGAAGTCGGGGCAGGCCAGGAACGAGACCGTGGACTGGTCACGGGTGCGCTATCGCGGATTCTCGCTGCTCAAGGTCGAGGCGGAGTCCGGCGCGCACCCGCGCCTGAAAGTGTCGGCACTGGCCCATGACGGCACGCGCGTCGACCACTTCGAGGTGAAGCGGGGGGCCTGAGGGGCCCGACCGGTCTCAGTGACCGGTCTCCCCGCCGTTGTCCCTGCGGTCGAAGGAGCGCTGGAGGGCGGCGGCGGCACTCTTGGCCGCCCTGCGGTCGGCTTCGGTGGAGGGAGAGACGTGGCGGACTCGGCGGCGAGCGGGCGTCGCAGTGGCCATGGAGATCGACTCCTTGAGATCGCATGAGGTCGCGCGGGAAGCGCTGACCCACGGGGATTTCGAGGCGCCGGAAGGGGCGGGGAACCAGAGCTGCAGGGGTTGCCTGCCAAGTGCTCGGCTCACGGCCGCCATTCGCCGGATCGGGCGAGTCGTTCGGCTCCTACAAAGCTAGGGCAGGTCTCTGCTTCTGTCTCCACAATTACTCGGACTTCCTACTATCTGAGACGGACCTCACGGCGGACCCGCTCCGGACAGGGCCCATGGCGCGGGGCGCGGCCGCACTCCACGATGGACCCAGAACCGGCCGGGCCGCGGTGGCCCGGCCGGACCCCTGGGGAGGGAGTCCACCATGCGTGTGATCACTCAGCGGAGGCTCGGCGGACCCGAAGTGCTGGAGCTGGTCGAGGTGGGGCGGCCCGTGCCGGGCGCGGGAGAGGTACTGGTCCGGGTGCACGCGGCCGGGGTGAACCCGGTGGACCGGCTGGCCCGCACCGGCGAGGCACCGCTCTTCGGGGATCCGCCGTTCACCCTCGGCCGGGACCTGTCGGGGGTGGTGGAGTCGTGCGGCGGGGACGTGACCGGATTACGGCCCGGCGACGAGGTCTTCGGCATGATCCCCGGCGGGGCCTACGCGGACTGTGTCGTCGTCCGCACCGAGCACCTCGCCCCGAAACCGGCGACGGTCGACCATGTGCACGCCGCCGCGGTCCCGGCCGCCGCGCTCACCGCCTGGCAGGCCCTGATCGACACCGGGCACATGGCGCCGGGGCGGCGGGTCCTCGTCCACGCGGCGGCGGGCGGTGTCGGGCACATCGCGGTGCAGATCGCCAAGGCCGAGGGCGCGTACGTGATCGGGTCCGCCCGCGCCGACAAGCACGAGTTCCTGCGCGGTCTCGGGGTCGACGAGCCGCTGGACTACACGACGACGGACTTCGCCCGCACGGTCCGGGACGTCGACGTGGCCCTGGACCTCATCGGTGGCGCGTACGGGCCGCGGACCCTGGCGACGCTGCGGCCCGGGGGGCTGCTCGCGTCGGTGGTGCTCTCCGATCCGGGGGTGACCACGCGGGACGCGCAGGCCCGCGGGGTGACCTTCGTGCCGGTCTCGGTGCGGCCGTCGGGGGCGACGCTGGGGAAGGTGGCCGCGCTGATGGCCGCCGGCCGGGTCCGGTCGCACGTCTCGGCCCGGCTGCCGCTGGAGGGGGCGGGCAAGGCCCACGAACTCAGCGAGACCGGGCGCACCCAGGGCAAGATCGTCCTGACGCTGGTCGAGGAGACGGGCTGATCGAGGTCTCGTCGTCGGGTGCCGGCCGGTGGCCGCTTCTCGCGCAGTTCCCCCCCCCCCCCGGAGGACGAAAACCTCCTCCCAAGGAGAGGGGGAACCC
>NZ_JBHVIX010000016.1:0-130496 GCF_042799415.1 Streptomyces sp. NPDC057694 | reverse complement strand
GTCGGGGTAGGTGATTTGTTGCCGTGGGGGGGGGGGGGCCCCCCCGCGACCAGCCACGACGAGAGCCGCACCCGAAAAGAAAAACACCGCCCCCGGCCGAAGCGGGGGGTCCTGGCCGGGGGCGGGGTGTGCGGGGGCGGTCAGCCCATGTGCGGGTACGGGTAGTCGGTCGGCGGAACCAGCGTCTCCTTGATGGCGCGGGTCAGCGTCCACCGCATCAGGTTCTGCGGCGCACCGGCCTTGTCGTTCGTACCGGAGGCACGGCCACCACCGAACGGCTGCTGCCCGACGACGGCACCGGTCGACTTGTCGTTGATGTAGAAGTTGCCGGCGGCGTAGCGCAGCTTCTCCATCGTGTACGCGGCCGCGGCGCGGTCGTTGGCGATGACCGAACCGGTGAGCGCGTAGTCGGAGACCGACTCCATCTGCTCCAGCATGGCGTCGTACTGGTCGTCCTCGTAGACATGGATCGCGAGGATCGGGCCGAAGTACTCGGTCGTGAAGACCTCGTTGGCCGGGTCGGTGCACTCGATGACGGTCGGGCGCACGAAGTAGCCGGTCGAGTCGTCGTACGTGCCGCCCGCGACGATCGTGCAGGACGCGTCGTCCTTGGCGCGGTCGATCGCGGCCTTGTTCTTGGCGAACGAGCGGTCGTCGATCAGGGCGCCGATGAAGTTCGACAGGTCGGTGACGTCACCCATCTTGATGCCGTCGACCTCGGCCGCGAACTCCTCCTTGAACCCGTCGTTCCAGATGGACGCCGGGACGTAGGCGCGCGAGGACGCGGAGCACTTCTGGCCCTGGTACTCGAAGGAGCCGCGGGTCAGGGCCGTCTTGAGGACGGCGCGGTCGGCGCTCGGGTGGGCGACGACGAAGTCCTTGCCGCCGGTCTCGCCGACGAGGCGCGGGTAGGTGCGGTACTTCTCGATGTTGGTGCCGACCGTCTTCCACAGGTGCTGGAAGGTCTTGGTCGAACCGGTGAAGTGGATGCCGGCCAGGTCGCGGTGGTTGAGGGCCACCTCGGAGACGGCGAGGCCGTCGCCCGTCACCAGGTTGATGACGCCCTTGGGGAGACCGGCCTCCTCCAGGAGCTTGAGGAGCAGCACGGCGGCGTGCGTCTGCGTCGGGGACGGCTTCCAGACCACCACGTTGCCCATGAGGGCGGGGGCGGTGGGCAGGTTGCCCGCGATGGCCGTGAAGTTGAACGGCGTGATCGCGTAGACGAAGCCCTCCAGCGGGCGGTGGTCCATGCGGTTCCACACGCCGGTGGAGTTCGCCGGGGGCTGCTCGGCGAGGATCTGGCGGGCGTAGTGGACGTTGAAGCGCCAGAAGTCGACGAGCTCGCACGGGGTGTCGATCTCGGCCTGCTGGGCGGTCTTCGACTGGCCGAGCATGGTCGAGGCGGCCAGCGTCTCGCGCCACGTGGTGGAGAGCAGTTCGGCGGCGCGCAGGATGATCGCGGCGCGGTCGTCGAAGGCCATCGCGCGCCAGGCCGGGGCCGCGGCCAGGGCGGCGTCGACCGCGTCCTGGGCGTCCTGGGTCGTGGCGTTGGCGTACGTGCCGATGACGGCCTTGTGGTTGTGCGGCTGCACGACGTCGAAGCGCTCGCCACCACCCATCCGCTTCTCGCCGCCGATGGTGCAGTGCAGCTCGATCGGGTTCTCGGCCAGTTCCTTGAGCTTGGCCTCCAGGCGAGCGCGCTCCGGGGTACCGGGGGCGTAGCCGTGCACCGGCTCGTTGACCGGGGCGGGGACCTGGGTCACGGCGTCCAGCGTCATGGGTCCGTATCTCCTTCGGGGGGTCGGGGGAGTTGGGGACTGATCTACGAAAGCGGTGGGGCTCAGCCCTTGGTGAGGATCGAGCGGCCGAAGAACAGCAGGTTGGCCGGCTTCTCCGCGAGGCGGCGCATGAAATAGCCGTACCAGTCGGTGCCGTACGCGGTGTAGACACGCATCCGGTGGCCCTCGGCGGCGAGCCGCAGGTGCTCCTCGCTGCGGATGCCGTAGAGCATCTGGAACTCGTACTCGTCCAGCTTGCGCCCGGCCTGGCGGCCCAGCTCCTGCGCGATGGAGATCAGGCGCGGGTCGTGGGAGCCGATCATCGGGTACCCGTCGCCCTCCATGAGGATGCGCATGATCCGGACGTACGCCTTGTCGATCTCGGCCTTGTCCTGGTACGCGACCTCGGCGGGCTCCTTGTAGGCGCCCTTCACGATGCGCACGCGGCTGCCCGCGGCGGCCAGCCGGCGGGCGTCGTCCTCGGTGCGGAAGAGGTAGGACTGGATGACGCAGCCGGTCTGCGGGAAGTCCTTCCGCAGCTCCTCGTGGATGGCGAACATCGAGTCGAGGGTGGTGTGGTCCTCGGCGTCGAGCGTGACCGTGGTGCCGATGGCGGCGGCGGCCTCGACGACCGTACGGACGTTGGCGAGCGCCAGCTCGTGGCCGCCCTCCAGCGCCTGGCCGAACATCGACAGCTTCACGGACATCTCGGCCTGCGCGCCGAGGCCGAGGTCCTTGAGGTGCTCGATCAGCTCCAGGTAGGCGTCGCGGGCGGCGTTCGCCTGCTCGACGGTGGTGATGTCCTCACCGACGACGTCGAGGGTGACCTCCAGGCCCTTCGACGCGGCATCCTGAACGACCGGGATCACGTCGTCGACGGTCTCACCCGCGATGAAGCGGTCGACGACCTGCTTGGTGCCCGGCGCCGCCGACACGAAGGCGCGCATCTTGTCGCTGCGCGACGCGGCGAGGATCAGGGGAGCCAGCACGGGGCACCTCCATGGAGCATGAGTTGCGGATAGGCCGAACCCCTACAAAGCGTAAAAAGCGGGAACGGCACGTGGAACCACCGTGAAATCTAAGGATCCCTCCGATCCTGTGCCATTGACAGCTGTCACGCATCTGTGGCCGCCACCTCAGACATCTGTATGAAGAGACGCCCGGGGTGGGTGAGAATGGTGGGGTGAAAGGCGACTACCAGGAACTGGTCGACGAGATCTCGGCGCTGCTCGGCGCCCCCGCGACGCTGGAGAACCGCGATTTCCGGCTGATCGCGTTCGGCCAGCAGGTCAGCGCCGACGAGTACGACGAGGCCGCGCTCGACCCGGTCCGCACCCGCTCGATCCTCACGCGCAGCTCGACGCCCGCGGTCCGCGCCTGGTTCGAGGGCTTCGGCATCGCCCGCGCCACGGAGCCGGTGCGCATCCCGGCGACCCCCGAGGCGGGCGTCTACCGGGGCCGTATCTGTCTGCCCGTGCGCCATCGGGGGTTCGTGCTCGGCTACGTATGGCTCCTGGACGACGAGCCGGGACCCGCCCAGGAGCAGCTGGACGCGGCGATGGAGGTCGCCGGCCGGATCGGCGCTCAGCTGGCGGACGAGGCGCAGGCGGGCGCCGACCTGACCCGCGAGTTCCACTCGGTGCTGACCGCCGAGCGCGGCTGGCAGCGGGACATGGCGGTGGCCGCGCTGCGTACGGCCCTGGGCACGCGGGCCGACGGGCTGCACACGGTGGTGTGCGTGGCACCGTGGCCGTCGGCCGATCCGGACGACGCGCCGTCGGTCCGCACCCTCCCGGCGGCGGACGCGCTGTGCACCGTCCCCTGGGGCACCACGGGCCAGTGCCTGGCGCTCCTTGTAAGGCTGCGCTCCTCCGAGGTGCTGGCCCCGGCGCTCACGGCGGCGGAGAAACTACGCACCCGCGCGGGCGCAGGCCCCGTCGCCGCCGGTATCGGCGCCCCCCGCACCGACCTGGCCGAACTCGCGACCTCCTGGCACGAGGCGCAGGCCGCCGCCCGCACCGCCCTGGCCAATCCGCGGCTCGGCCCCGACGCCCAGTGGTCGGCGATCGGCCCCTACCGCCTGCTGACGGCGCTGCCCGCAGACTCGGCGCACGACCCGACGCTGACCGCGCTGCTCTCCCCCACTCACCGCCAACTGGCGCACACCGCCGAGGTGTTCCTCGACTGCGCCGGCCAGGCGGGCCGCACGGCGGCGGCGCTCGGCATCCACCGCCAGACCCTCTACTACCGCCTGTCCCGCGTCGAACAGCTCACCGGCCTCGACCTGGACGAGGGCGAGGACCGGCTGCTGCTGCACATGGGGCTGAAGGCGGCGGGGCTCTAGGGGCCCGCTCCCCCATAGGCCAGCAGAAACGTGTCGACGGCCGACCGTGCGATCTCCCGCCTCTCGGCGGCACCGACCGTCCGTGTGCCGAGGCGCGAGCGGTTCTCCATGGGGCCGGTGAGCAGGGCGAGGAACTGCTCGGCGGCGCGCGCCGGGTCCTCGGTGCGCAGCCGGCCGGCGAGGGCGAGGCGGGCGAACCGGTCGGCCAGCGCCTCGCCGAGCCGCCCCGACGTCCGGCCCTGCACGACCTCCGCCAGATCGGGGAACGTGGTGAGCTGCGCGTACGTCAACGCCCGCAGTGCTCCTGCCCGTTGGCCGCAGCACACCTTCAGCAGCCGGTGGCCGGTGTCCTCCAGGGCGGCCCGCAGGTCGTCGCCCCGGGCGCGCAGGCGCTCGACGACGGCGAGGTTCTCGGCCATGACGAGATCGGCGGCGGCCGCCATCGCATGCCGGAACAGGTTCTCCTTGTCGCCGAGGTGGTTGTAGACGGTCGGCTTGGCGACCCCGGCCTCCTCGGCGATCTCCTGCACACAGGCCTGCGCGTAGCCGCGCCGCGCGAACACGGCGAAGGCGGCGTCGAGGATGGCCTGCCGCTTGTCGATGCGGCCGCGGGGCGCGGGGCGTCCTGCGGCGGCCGTGGTCACTGGTGTCACGGCGGCAGACTACCGGGCACCCGGGGCGAGTTGAACCCGCGAGTTCATTTTCCGGAACTGGTGACTTTTGACCGAGCAGGCCACTAACTTGAACCCGCGAGTTCATATTTGCGAGGTCATATTCGCGAGTTCATGCCGAGGAGATCCGGGAGGAGCGTCACATGATCGTGAACACCCTGCGGTTCAGCTTCAGGGACGGCACGTCGGAGGCGGAGAAGGAAGAGGTGCTCGCCGCGATGCGCAGGACGGCGAGCACGGAACCGGTCGCGTTCGCGACCGTCGGCCAGTACATGGGTGATCCCTCGGAGGGCTTCACGCACGTGTACTGCGCGGGAGTCCCCGACCTGGCGGCGCTGGAGCGCTACCTGCACGAACAGGTGCACATCGACGGGGACCGGCTGATCATCCCGCACCTTCAGCAGCTCGCCGCGTTCCGCTTCTCCGACGATCCCGACCCGGAACTCGACGGCAAGATCCTCGCCCTGCACGCGCGCAAGGTCGAGATGTACCCGGAGTGGGGCCGCCTGCTGGACGCGATCCCGGGCGCGAAGGGCTCCTTCGGCGACGGCACGGCCTGACCGTCGCCTAGCGGGTGGCCTCCAGCAACTGCCGGAGCCCCTCGGTGAGTTCATCGGCGCTCGGCGAGTAGCCCGGGTCGAAGGTGTGCTGGGCGACGAGTCCGATGACGAGCACCGAGAAGAACTTGCCGAGGGTGTCCACGCTCGGGTCGTCGGCCGGCGGCTCCTCCCCCATGACCATGCCGATGAAGCCGCGCCCGGCCTCGCGCTGGGCCGCCGCCATGTGCTCGCGCAGGGTCGGCATCTTGTCGCCCATGACGATGAGCTCCATGCTCAGGTGCCAGATGGTGCCGGGCTTGTCGAGGCTGTCGGTGATGCCCCCGACCACGGCCCTGATCCGCTCGAACGAGCCGTGGGCGCCGGGCAGTTCACCCCCCGGCCCGCCCCACTCCTCCGCGGCCCCCTCGGCCAGCGCCACGTAGGCCTGCGCGAGCAGCGCGTCCTTCGACCCGTAGTGATAGCCGATGGACGCCAGGTTCGCCCCCGACTCCTTGACGATGTCGCGCGCGGTCGTCCGCGCGAACCCCTTCTCCAGCAGGCAGCGCTTGGCGCCCTCGAGCAGATCTTCGCGGTGTCCCATGCGGTGCACCGTACCCCGGATCCATACGGCCGTCCTATACCAACGTTTTACACAGCCGTTCTATACACCCGTACTAGACAACCGTTTAAGACGTCCGTACAGTCCTGCTCATGACGAACCCGACGAGCACCACCACGGCCCCCAACTCCCTTGCGGGGCGCAAGGAATGGACCGCGCTGATCGTCCTGATGCTGCCGCTACTGCTGGTCTCCATGGACGTCTCGGTGCTCTACTTCGCGATCCCCCAGATCAGCGCCGACCTGGCGCCGACCGGCACCCAGCAGCTGTGGATCTTCGACATCTACGCGTTCGTGCTCGCCGGGCTGCTGATGACGATGGGCTCGCTCGGCGACCGCATCGGGCGCCGCAAGCTCCTGCTGAGCGGCGCGGTGGCCTTCGGCGCCGCCTCGGTCTGCGCGGCCTACGCGAACAGCGCGGAGATGCTCATCGCGGCCCGTGCCGTGCTCGGCATCGGCGGGGCCACGCTCATGCCGTCCACGATGGCGCTGGTGCGCAACATGTTCCGCGACGCGGGGCAGCGGGCGAAGGCCATCGGCATCTGGTCCGGCGTGATGACCGGCGGGATCGCGCTGGGCTCGGTGATGAGCGGCATCCTCGTCGAGCACTTCTGGTGGGGCTCGGTGTTCCTGGTGAACCTGCCCGCGATGGTCCTGCTGCTGATCCTGGCCCCGATCCTGCTCCCCGAGTTCAAGGACCCGGACCCCGGCCGCTTCGACCTCGTGAGCGTCCCGCTGTCGATGGCCGCGGTGCTCCCCCTCGTCTACGGCATCAAGGAGATCCCCTCCGAGGGCTTCGAGCCGCGGTACGTCGTGTCGATCGTCGTCGGCGCGGTCTTCTCGCTCCTCTTCGTCCGCCGCCAGCGCCGGTCCGCGTCGCCGCTGATCTCCCCCGCGCTGTTCCGGCACCACGGCTTCGGCCCGGCCGTGCTGCTCAATCTGATCTCGGCGTTCGCGATGCTGGGCTCGGCGTACTTCACCACGCAGTACCTCCAGGCGGTCCTCGGCAAGAGCGCTCTGGAGGCGGCCCTGTGGGCCCTGCTGCCCAGCGTCCTCATCGGCTGCGCCGCGCCCGTCGCCACCGTCCTGGTCCAGCGCGGTGTGCACCGCTCCACCGTGGTCGCGATCGGCTTCCTGACCAGCGCCTGCGGCTACGGGCTGCTGGCCCTCACCGGCACCGACTCCCTGTGGACCGTCCTGGCGGGGGCCGGCGTCCTGGCCTGCGGCGCGGTCATCGTCGGGTCCCAGCTGACCGATCTGGCGCTCGGCGCGACCCCGGCCGAGAAGGCGGGCGCGGCGTCGTCCCTGCTGGAGACCGGACAGGAGTTCGGCGGTGCGCTGGGCATGGCGGTTCTCGGCTCGATCGGCACCGCGGTCTACCGGCACGATCTGGCCGGCGCCCCGGCCGAGGCCCGGGAGACGCTGGGCGGGGCGCTCGCCGTCACCCGGCACCTGCCGGGCCGCGCGGGCGAGACGCTGCTCGCCACTGCGCGGGAGGCGTTCACCAGCGGGATGCACGTGGCGGCGTTCGCCGGGATCGCGGTGCTCCTGGCAGCGGCCCTGCTGGCGGCCCGGGCCCTGCGCGACGTCTCCGGGCCGGCACCGCACTGACCTGTCGTCGGGTGCGGCTCTCGTCGTGGCTGGTCGCGCAGTTCCCCGCGCCCCTGGAGTGCGCACTTCGTGCGGCATCTCCATCAGGAGGCGGCGCGAAGCGCCTGCCTCAGGGGCGCGGGGAACTGCGCGACCAGCCCCCACCGGAGCCGCAGACGAACGACAACCCCGGCGCCGGGCATGCCAGGATGGACACGTGGCACAAACATTCGGTACGCCGTTGATCGGCCGGACGGACGAACTCGCCCGGCTCACCGGCGTCCTGGAGCGAGCCGCAGCCGGCGACCCCCGCGCCGTCCTGCTGGCCGGAGACGCGGGCGTAGGCAAGACCCGCGTCCTGACAGAGGCGGCGGCGCACGCGGCCGCCACCGGCACCACCGTCCTGACCGGCCACTGCGTGGACCTCGGCGACGTGGGCCTGCCGTACCTGCCGTTCACCGAGATCCTCGGCGCGGCGGCGGCCGACGAACGGCTCGCCCCGGCCTTCGCCGCGCACCCCGCGGTGAACCGCCTGATCGGATCGGCCCCGGGCACCGCACCGGACCCCGGCTCCCGCCTCCAGCTCTTCGAGGGCATCGCGGGCCTCCTCGCCGACCTCGCCGACCTGGCCCCGCTCCTGCTCGTCCTCGAAGACCTGCATTGGGCCGATCAGTCCTCCCGCGACCTGCTCCGCTTCCTGCTCAGCCGGGGCGTCCTGCAACGGCCGGCCCCCGGCGGCCCGCCCCGCCGCCTCGCGGTCTTCGCCTCGTACCGCACGGACGACCTGCACCGCCGCCACCCCCTGCGCCCTCTGCTCGCCGAGCTGATCCGGCTGCCCGCCGTCGACCGCCTCGACCTGCGCCCGCTGGCCGACGCGGACGTCGCCCGGCTCGTGCGCGCGCTGGGCACCGGCCCGGTCGACGACGGCACGGTCCGCCGCATCGTCGACCGCGCCGAGGGAAACGCCTTCTACGCCGAGGAGTTGCTCGCCGCGCTCCCCGGCGACGAGGGCCTCGGCGGCCTCGGTGACGTGCTGCTCATCCGCATCGAGCAGCTCACCGAGACCACCCAGCAAGTGCTGCGCACGGCGGCCGTCGCGGGCCGCCGGGTCGGGCACGAGCTGCTGCGCGACGCCGTCCGACTCCCCCTGGAGGAGCTGGAGTCGGCGCTGCGCGAGGCCGTCGGGCACCAGCTGCTGCTGCCGGGCGACGACGGGACGTACACGTTCCGGCACGCCCTCACCCGCGAAGCCGTGTACGCGGACCTGCTGCCCGGCGAACGGGTCCGGCTGCACGGCCTGTTCGCCGAGCTGCTCGGCCGCCCGGGCCACCCGCCCGAGAGCGCGGCGGAGCGCGCCCACCACTCGCGCGAGAGCCACGACCTGGCCGACGCGCTGACGGCCTCCCTCGAAGCCGCCGAGCACGCCCAGCGCGTCGGCGCGCCCGCCGAGGAGCTCCGCCATCTGGAGAGCGCGCTCGACCTGTGGGCCGCGGTGGACGCGCCCGCCCACCCCGCGGACACCGACCCGGTCGCCCTCACCCTGCGCGCCTCGGCCGCCGCCGCCCACGCGGGGGACCCTCACCGCGCGGTCCAGCTCACCCGCTTCGCGCTCGACCGGGCCGGCCCGGACACCGACTCCGAACTCGCGGCGCGGGTGCGCTACACCCTCGCGGGCAACCTGATACGGATCGACCACCTGGAAGCCGCGTTCACGTACAGCAGCGAGGCGCTCGCCCTGATCCCGGCCGAGCCCCCTTCCCGTACGTGGGTGTGGGCGGCCGCGACCCATGTCCTGGCCGCGCGGAACGTGGGCCGCGACGAGGACGCCGAGCGGGTCGCCCGACAGGCGCTCGACATCGCCGAGCGGCTCCACATGGCCGACGCCCGGGCCGATTTGATCGTCTCGCTGGTCGGCCTGTCCCCGCACAACCGGCGCACCGCGCAGGGCCGGGAACGGCTGGTGCAGGCCCGTGACCTGGCCCGCGGCGCCGGCAATCTCCCGGTGGAGATGCGGGCGCTCTACAGCCTCGCCCTCGGCTGCTACGAATCCGGGGACATGGACGCCTGCCTGACCTGGCTCGGCGACGGCCTGGACCGCGCCCGCCGCGCCGGGCTGCTCTCCTCCCCGTACGCCCTGGAGCTGCGCTATCTGCAGTCCCTGCTGCTCTACACGCTGGGCCGCTGGGACGAGTGCGCGCGAGCCGCCGGCGCCGACGCCGAACTGCTGCCGACCGCGGGCGGGTTCACGACCGCGCCCGCGCTGTACGTCGCCCTGGCGCGCGGCGACCTGGACGCGGCCGTCGCGGGGGCCCGCACCCTGTTCGACGGAACCTTCGGGAACAGTGACTGGATGACGACGCTCGTCGCGAGCATCGTGCTGACCGACGCGGCGGCCCTGCGCGGCGCCGCCGAGGAATGCGTGCAGCAGCTGCGGACCTCGATCGAGGCGCTCGTGGAGAGCACCGGGATGCCCGACGTCGTGGTGCGGCTCGCCGCGCTGGCCCTGTCCGCGGTCGCGGACGCGGCCGAGGCGGCCCGGATGTCCGCCGACACGGAAGGCGCCGAGCACTGGGCGCGGACCGCCGGGGAACTGGTGGAGCTGGCCCGGACCACGGCGGCCCGGGGCGAGGACGGCACCCCCCAGGGCCCCGAGGGCCAGGCCTGGCTGGCCCGCGCCGAGGCGGAGCACGTGCGGGCCACCACCGGCCCCGACACGGCGGCCTGGGAGCGGGCCGTGACGGCGTTCGGCTACGGCGATCCGTACGAACTGGCCCGCTGCCGCAGGCGGTTGGCCGAGGCCCTGCTCACCGCCGACCGCCGCGAGGAGGCCGCCGAGCAGGCGCGCGCGGCCCTGGACACCGCCGTGCGGCTCGGCGCCGTGCCGCTGCGCGAGGATCTGGAGGCCCTGGTCCGGCGGGGCCGCCTCGCCCCGACCATGGCCGCCGGGGACCGCATCGCCGCGCTGACCGCCCGGGAGAGCGATGTGCTGCGGCTGCTCGGCCGCGGGCGCACCAACCGGCAGATCGGCGAGGAGCTGTTCATCAGCGGCAAGACGGCGAGCGTCCACGTCTCCAACATCCTCGCCAAGCTGGGCGCCGCGAGCCGCACCGAGGCCGTCGGCATCGCCTACCGCGAGGGCCTGATCGAGCGCGCCGAGGCCGGCGGGAACGGCTGAGGGCCGGGCCACCGTCAGGCGACCCGGCCCTCAACCGCGCTTCTGTCAGACGAGGTTGACCGAACGCGCCGAGGCGGCGCCGATCTCCGCCGCCAGCTCGGTCAGCACGGCCTGCGGGACGGTGTCGTCGACGGTGAGGACGGCGAGGGCCTCGCCACCGACGTCGGCACGCGAGACCTGCATGCCCGCGATGTTGATCCCGCCCTCGCCGAGGACGCGGCCCACGGTGCCGACGACACCCGGGCGGTCCTCGTAGCGCAGCACGACCATGTGGTCGGCGAGCGCCAGGTCCACGTCGTACTCGCCGACGGCGACGATCTTCTGCAGGTGCTTGGGGCCGGCCAGCGTGCCGGAGACCGAGACCTCCTGGCCGTCGCTGAGGGTGCCGCGCACCGTGACGACGTTGCGGTGGTCGGGCGACTCGGACGACGTCGTCAGGCGCACCTCGACACCGCGCTCCTGCGCGAACAGGGGGGCGTTCACGTAACTCACCGTCTCGTCGACGACGTCCTCGAACACGCCCTTGAGCGCGGAGAGTTCGAGCACCTTCACGTCGTGCTGGGTGATCTCGCCGTACACCTCGACGTCGAGGCGGACCGCGACCTCACCGGCGAGCGCGGTGAAGATCCGGCCGAGACGCTCGGCGAGCGGCAGGCCCGGCTTGACGTCCTCGGCGATGACGCCGCCCTGCACGTTCACCGCGTCGGGCACGAGCTCGCCGGAGAGCGCGAGGCGCACCGACTTGGCGACCGCGACGCCCGCCTTCTCCTGCGCCTCGTCCGTGGAGGCGCCGAGGTGCGGGGTGCAGACGACCTGGTCGAACTGGAAGAGCGGGGAGTCCGTGCAGGGCTCCTTCGCGTACACGTCGAGGCCGGCGCCGGCGACGCGGCCCTCCTTGAGCGCCGAGTACAGCGCCTCCTCGTCGACGATCCCGCCGCGCGCGGCGTTCACGATGCGCACGCTCGGCTTGACCTTGTGCAGCGCCTCGTCACCGATGAGACCGAGGGTCTCGGGGGTCTTCGGGAGGTGCACGGTGATGAAGTCGGAGACCTCGAGCAGCTCGTCGAGCGTGAGGACCTTGACGCCCATCTGCGCGGCGCGCGCGGGCTGCACGTACGGGTCGTACGCGACGACCTTCATGCCGAACGCGGACATGCGCTGCGCGACGAGGGCGCCGATGCGGCCGAGGCCGACGACACCGAGGGTCTTCTCGGCGAGCTCGACACCGGTGTACTTGCTGCGCTTCCACTCGCCGGCCTTGAGGGCCTGCGAGCCCTGCGGGATGTTGCGCGCGGTGGCGATGAGGAGACCGCAGGCCAGCTCGGCGGCGGTCACGATGTTCGACGTCGGGGCGTTGACGACCATCACGCCGGCCTTGGTGGCGGCGGACACGTCCACGTTGTCCAGGCCGACGCCGGCTCGTGCGACGACCTTCAGCTTCTTCGCGGCGGCGATGGCCTCGGCGTCGACCTTGGTGGCCGAGCGGATCAGGATCGCGTCGACGTCGGCGATGGCGGGGAGGAGTTCCGCGCGGTCCGCTCCGTTGCAGTGCCGGATCTCGAAGTCCGGGCCCAGGGCGTCGACAGTCGCGGGCGACAGCTCTTCAGCGATGAGTACGACGGGTTTGCCGTTGGCAGCAGTGCTCACGTGAGTCCTCACAAGTCCCAATGCGGACGGCCGTCCCGACGGCCGCAAGCGGTGGAGGGGTGGGTGCATGGCCGCGTGGAAGACGCACGACGCTGTGGGCCCGACGCGAATTAGTTCTGCAGTCTAGTGGCGCGAGGGAGATGGTCTTACGCCTCCCTGGAAGGATCACCCGTCCGTGGCTGGACGGGTTGGACAACCCGGCCACGATCGTGTGCCCGTGCCATGGAGAACCCATGGCGAACGGGGCCGCGGCGTGTGCCGCGGCCCCGTCCCGAAGGCTTACGCCTCCTCGTTGTCCACCCAGCTCATGAGCTTGCGCAGCTCCTTGCCGGTGGTCTCCAGGAGGTGGTTCTCGTCGGCCGTCTTGTACTCGTTGTACTTCTTCAGGCCGCCGTGGTACTCAGCCATCCACTCGCGGGCGAAGGTGCCGTCCTGGATCTCGGCGAGGACCTTCTTCATCTCGGCCTTGGTGGCGTCCGTGATGATCCGCGGGCCGGTGACGTAGTCGCCCCACTCGGCGGTCTCGGAGATCGACCAGCGCATCTTCTCCAGGCCGCCCTCGTACATGAGGTCGACGATGAGCTTCAGCTCGTGGAGGCACTCGAAGTACGCGATCTCCGGCTGGTAGCCGGCCTCGGTCAGCGTCTCGAAACCGGCCTTGACCAGGGCGGCGGTGCCACCACAGAGGACGGCCTGCTCGCCGAAGAGGTCGGTCTCGGTCTCCTCGGTGAAGGTCGTCTTGATGACGCCGGCGCGGGTGCCGCCGATGCCCTTGGCGTACGACAGCGCCAGCTCGAAGGCCTTGCCGGTGGCGTCCTGCTCGACGGCCGCGATGCACGGAACGCCGCGGCCCTCCTCGTACTGGCGGCGCACCAGGTGGCCCGGGCCCTTGGGGGCGACCATGCAGACGTCGACGCCCGCCGGCGGCTTGATGAAGTCGTAGCGGATGTTCAGGCCGTGGCCGAAGAACAGCGCGTCGCCGTCGTTCAGGTTGTCCTTGATGGACTCCTCGTAGACCTGCGCCTGCAGCGGGTCCGGGACGAGGATCATGATGACGTCGGCCTCGGCGGCGGCCTCCGCCGGGGTGACGACGCGCAGGCCCTGCTCCTCGGCCTTCGCCTTGGACTTGGAGCCCTCGTGCAGACCGACGCGCACGTCGACGCCCGAGTCACGCAGGGACAGCGCGTGGGCGTGGCCCTGGGAGCCGTATCCGATCACCGCGACCTTGCGGTTCTGGATGATGGACAGGTCGGCGTCGTCGTCGTAGAACAGCTCGGCCACTGGGGTTCTCCTTGGTGTGCGGTGTTGCGTCCCACCGTACGGCGGGGTGCGGAAACGAAGTTTTCGGGTCTCGCTATGCGAGCACTCGTGAGGGTTACGCGCTGCGGTCGAGGGCGCGCAGGCTCCGGTCGGTGATGGAGCGCGAGCCGCGGCCGATCGCGATGGTGCCGGACTGGACGAGCTCCTTGATGCCGAAGGGCTCCAGCATCTTGAGCATCGCCTCCAGCTTGTCGCTGGAGCCGGTGGCCTCGATGGTGACGGCCTCCGGGGAGACGTCCACGGTCTTGGCGCGGAAGAGCTGGACGATCTCGACGATCTGCGAGCGCGTCTCGTTGTCGGCGCGGACCTTGGCGAGCACCAGCTCGCGCTGGACGGCCGCGCCGGGCTCCAGCTCGACGATCTTCAGGACGTTGACCAGCTTGTTGAGCTGCTTCGTGACCTGTTCGAGCGGCAGGTCCTCGACATTCACCACGATGGTGATGCGGGAGATGTCGGGGTGCTCGGTGACGCCGACGGCGAGCGAGTCGATGTTGAAGCCGCGGCGCGAGAAGAGCGCGGTGATCCGGGCGAGGACACCGGGCTTGTTCTCGACAAGGACGGAGAGCGTGTGCTTGGTGGACATGGTGAGGTTCCTTCTCCTGCGCTCTCTCAGTCTTCTTCGCTGTCGCCGAAGTCGGGGCGGACGTCCCGGGCGGCCATGATCTCGTCGTTGGAGGTGCCGGCGGCGACCATCGGCCACACCATGGCGTCCTCGTGCACGATGAAGTCGACCACGACGGGGCGGTCGTTGATCGAGTTCGCCTCCTCGATGCACTTGTCGAGGTCCTCGGGGCGCTCACAGCGGATGGCGTAGCAGCCCATCGCCTCGGACAGCTTGACGAAGTCCGGGATGCGGGTGCCCTTGTTCGGCGGGGTCTCGCCGTCGGGGCCCGCGTGCAGCACGGTGTTGGAGTAGCGCTGGTTGTAGAACAGCGTCTGCCACTGGCGGACCATGCCCAGGGCGCCGTTGTTGATGATGGCGACCTTGATCGGGATGTTGTTCAGGGCGCAGGTGGTCAGTTCCTGATTGGTCATCTGGAAGCAGCCGTCGCCGTCGATCGCCCAAACCGTCTGGCCCGGGGCACCGGCCTTGGCGCCCATCGCGGCGGGGACCGAGTAGCCCATGGTCCCGGCGCCGCCGGAGTTGAGCCAGGTCGCGGGCTTCTCGTACTGGATGTAGTGCGCGGCCCACATCTGGTGCTGGCCGACGCCCGCCGCGAAGATCGTGTCGTCGGGGGCGAGCTGACCGATCCGCTCGATGACCTGCTGCGGGGACAGGGAGCCGTCCGCGGGCTGGTCGTAGCCGAGCGGGTAGGTCTCGCGCCAGCGGTCGAGGTCCTTCCACCAGGCCGCGTACCGCGACTTGGCGGCCTCGCCCTGGTGGCCCTCGCTGTGCTCCTTCTGCACGGCCTGGACCAGGTCGGCGATGACCTCGCGGGCGTCGCCCACGATCGGCACGTCGGCGACGCGGTTCTTGCCGATCTCCGCGGGGTCGATGTCCGCGTGCACGATCTTGGCGAACGGCGCGAAGCTGTCCAGGTTGCCGGTGACGCGGTCGTCGAAGCGGGCTCCGAGGGCGACGATCAGGTCGGCCTTCTGCAGCGCGGTGACGGCGGTGACCGCACCGTGCATGCCCGGCATTCCCACGTGCAGCGGGTGGCTGTCGGGGAACGAACCGAGCGCCATCAGGGTGGTGGTGACGGGCGCTCCGGTGAGCTCGGCGAGGACCTTGAGCTCGGCGGTGGCGCGCGCCTTCATGACGCCGCCACCCACGTACAGGACGGGCCGCTTCGCAGTCGCGATCAGCTTCGCGGCCTCGCGGATCTGCTTGGCGTGCGGCTTGGTCACCGGGCGGTAGCCGGGCAGGTCCTGCTGCGGCGGCCAGGTGAACGTCGTCTTCGCCTGGAGGATGTCCTTCGGGATGTCCACGAGGACCGGGCCCGGGCGGCCGGTGGAGGCGATGTGGAACGCCTCGGCGATCGCCTTGGGGATGTCCTCGGCCTTGGTGACCAGGAAGCTGTGCTTGGTGATCGGCATGGTGATGCCGACGATGTCCGCCTCCTGGAAGGCGTCCGTGCCGATCGCCTTGGAGACGACCTGGCCGGTGATCGCGACCAGCGGGACGGAGTCCATCATCGCGTCCGCGATCGGCGTCACCAGGTTGGTGGCACCCGGACCCGAGGTGGCCATGCACACCCCGACCTTGCCGGTGGCCTGCGCGTATCCGGTGGCCGCGTGCCCCGCGCCCTGCTCGTGGCGGACGAGCACGTGGCGGACCCGGCTGGAGTCCATCATCGGGTCGTACGCGGGAAGGATCGTGCCGCCGGGGATCCCGAATACGGTGTCGACCCCGACCTCCTCAAGCGAGCGAATGAGGGACTTCGCACCCGTGACGTGCTCGACGGGGGCGGACTGCTGTCCTCCGGAACGGGGCCGCGGCTGCGGATGGTGGGCCCCGGTGGCCTGCTCGGTCATCGGCATTCTCTTCTCGATGCTGAGGGTTTTTGCGAGGTTTGTGCAGGGTGTTGCGAGTTGTCCTGGAAGTGCGTCCTGTGCCGGTGCAACAAAAAACCCCTCGTGCCGTGAGGCAAGCGAGGGGAGCGCGCCGGGTGCGGTCGCTGGGGATTCCGATGTCCGAACCGGTGGTCCCAGCTTCAGCCGACGCGCTTTCCAAGTACGAGAATTCGGGTGCGCATGGCACTGACCCTCCCCCCGGCGCCCAGTCACTGTCAAGTGGGTGGGACGGGAGTCTCATTATGTGAGCGCGGGGGCGGTCCGCCCACGAAGACCGGCTCGATCGGACCCAGCGGAACCGGGTACTCCCCCGAGACCAGCGCACGGCGCAGCCGGTACTCGTCGAGCGGCCCGGAGAACGCCATGCCCTGCCCGTGCGTGCACCCCATCGACCGCAGCGCCACGACCTGTTCGGGCAGGTCGACGCCGTCGGCCACGGAGGTCAGGCCGAGGTCTCCGGCGATCCTGAGCAGCCCGCTGGTGATCTTGTGGAGCCGGGCGGACTCGACGACGCCCTCGACGAGCGAGCGGTCCAGTTTCAGTACGTCGACGGGGAGTCGGCGCAGCGCCGTGATGGCCGCATAGCCGCTGCCGAATCCGTCCAGCGCGATCCGGACACCGAGCCTGCGCAGCGCCGTGAGCCGCCGCTCCAGCTCGTCCAGCGGGACTCTGGGGTCGCTGTCGGCGAGTTCGATGATGAGCGCGCCGGAGGGCAGCCCGTGCCGGGTCAGCAGCGCCTCGATGGAGCCGAGCGGCATGGAGCGGTCGAGCAGTCTGCGTGCCGTGATCCGCACGGCGACCGGGACGGCGTGGCCGGTGTGCCCGCGCTCGGCGGCCTGCTCGACGGCCTCCTCCAGCATCCAGCGCCCCAGTTCGGCGGTGCGGTCGCCGTCGTCGGCCACCCGCAGGAACTCGGCGGGGGTGAACAGGATGCCCTGCGCGGAGCGCCATCGGGCCTGCGCGGCGACCGCCGTGATCCGGCCGTCGTCGAGCGACACGATCGGCTGGTGCAGCAGCGCGAACTCGCCGTCGTGCAGCGCCGTGCGCAGCCTGGTCGCCAGCTCCGCCTTGCGTACGACATCGGCCTGCATCTGCGGTGCGTACAGCTCCACGCGCCCCTTGCCGGCCGCCTTGGCCCGGTACATGGCCAGGTCGGCGTTGCGCAGCAGCTCGCCCGCCGTGATCTCGGGCTCGGCGAACGCGACACCGATGGAGGCGGCGACGCGCACATTGTCGTGCCCGTCGATCGAGTACGGCTGGGAGAGCCTGATTCTCAGCCGGTCGGCCAGCTCGTAGATGTGCTGCTCCCTGGCGGTGTGGTCGCGGCTTCCGTCGCCGACGATCAGTGCCGCGAACTCGTCACCGCCGAGACGAGCCGCGGTGTCTGAGGCACGTACGGAGTCGGCCAGCCTTCTTGCCGCCTGCACGAGCAGTTCGTCGCCCGCCTGGTGGCCGATCGTGTCGTTGACCTGTTTGAAGCCGTCGAGGTCGATGAAGAGCACGGCGGTGCCGCGGTCCGTGGCCCGCCGCCCGCTCAGGGCCTGGCTGACCCGCTTGGTGAACAGCGCCCGGTTGGGCAGGTCGGTGAGCGGGTCGTGCTCGGCGTTGTGCTGCAACTGCGCCTGGAGGCGCACCCGTTCGGTGACGTCTCTGCTGTTGAGGATCAGGCCGCCGTGGTGGCGGTTGATCGTGGACTCCACGTTCAGCCAGGAGCCGGTGCCGGAGCGGAAGCGGCACTCGATACGGGTGGTGGGCTCCTCGACCTGGCTCGCGGCGAGGAACCTGCGCACCTCGTGCACCACCCGCCCCAGGTCCTCAGGGTGGATGATCGAGGCCAGCTCGGACCCGACGAGTTCCTCCGCGTCGCGGCCGTAGACCCCGGCGGCGGCGGGGCTGACGTATCTCAGCACCCCGTTCGGCGCGGCGATCATGATGACGTCGCTGGAGCCCTGCACCAGGGACCTGAAGTGGTTCTCCTTCTGGGCCAGTTCCTGGGTGAGCGTGATGTTGTCGAGCAGCATGATGCCCTGGCGCACGACGAGGGCCAGGACGACCGTGCAGGCGGTGAAGAGGACGATCCGGTCGACGCTGTGGCCGTTCAGGACGTTGTAGAGGATTCCCAGGGTGCAGACGGCGGCGGCCAGATACGGCGTGAGCGCGGCCAGCGAGCCGGAGATGGGCCGGGTGTAGCTGACCTGGTAGCGCCGGCCCGGGCTCGCGGGGTGCTCCTCCTGGGGCGTCAGGGCACCGCCCCCCACCCAGGGCGCGTACGCCATCAGCAGCGAACCGGCGAACCAGCCCGCGTCGAGGATCTCGCCCGAGCGGTACGTGGCGTGCAGCAGCGGCGAGGTGAACAGGGCGTCGCACATCACGGTGAGGGCGAGCGCGCCGATCGCCGTGTTCACCGCCGTGCGGTTGCCGGGCGAGCGCCGGAAGTGCAGGGCGAGGACCATGCTGACGAGCGCGATGTCGAGCAGCGGATAGGCGAGCGAGAGCGCGGTCCTGCTGACGCTCTGCCCCTCGAACTCGGCGGTGTGCGCGAGGGCGAGGCTCCAGGAGAGCGTGATCAGGGAGCCGGCGATCAGCCAGGCGTCGAGCGCGAGACAGATCCAGCCGGCCTTCGTCATGGGCCGCTTGGCGAGAACGAGCAGGCCGATGATGGCGGGCGGCGCGAAGCAGAGGAAGAACAGATCGGCGAGGCTGGGGCTGGGCACGGGCTCGTGGAGGACGAACTCGTACCACCCCCACACCCCGTTGCCCAGCGCGGCCATGAGCGAGGAGAAGGCGAAAAGCAGCCACGCGGGTCGAAAACGGCTGCGCCGGCTGCGGGCGTACAGGAAATTGGAGACGGCCGCGGTGGTGGCGGCGACGCTCAGTCCGAAGTCACCCATGAACAGGGCGATCCGGTCGGAGCCCCAGCCGAGCGCGGAACCGACGGCGTACCCCGCGCAGACCACGACGAGCAGCGCTTGCGGTCCCGCGCCGATCCGGTGGTCGGGGGTCCGGGCGGGCATCGGCCCGCC
Organism: Streptomyces sp. NPDC057694; assembly: GCF_042799415.1. Taxonomy (NCBI): domain Bacteria; kingdom Bacillati; phylum Actinomycetota; class Actinomycetes; order Kitasatosporales; family Streptomycetaceae; genus Streptomyces; species Streptomyces sp. NPDC057694. Next base: position 111,277 of record NZ_JBHVIX010000016.1, on the reverse strand, counting down.
GGTACGCAGCGGGGTGCCGAGTGCCGCGGCCGGCGCCGCCTTGGCGGTCACCGTCCCGCCTCGGTCCGTCGGGCCGCCCCCACGTCTGTCTTGCCCTGCCCGGTCTGCGGATGCTTTCTGCGGCCGCCGCGCGGTCCGCTCCGGTACGTATGACTCCTGCGGCAGCCGGTACTTCGCCCGTGCACGGGCGTACGTGAGGACCGGCAGACCAGCCGTCGGCCCCGCCGCGTCGGATTGTGTGCCCATAGGCCGTGCATCGCCCGTCGCCCCCCTCGCAGTCCGTCACAAGTCCCCGGCGCCGCATGGTGTCGAGCGGCGCTGCCCCAGTCGGGACGATACACCAGTCTCGTCACTCAGGGACATAGTTCCTCTACTCTCCGTGACGACCAGCGACGATGGCGGCACGGGGTGCAGCCGGGCGGGCGCGGAGCGTCAGCACCCGGGGGCGGACGGTCGCACGGAAGTGGTCCGTGGGACTGCCGGGACACCGGTCGACTGCTGTCAGCCGACGGTGTGGACGATGTTGTCGAGGGGCTTCCCCGCCGCGAACCGGCCCAGCTGAGCGGCGATCAGCCGCTTGGCGCGGGGCAGGAAGGCGGACGTGGGTCCGCCGACGTGCGGCGAGATGAGCACTCCGGGAGCCTGCCACAACGGGTGCTCCCGCGGCAGCGGTTCGGGATCGGTGACGTCCAGGGCGGCGAGGATCCGGCCACTGTCGACCTCCGCGAGCAGCGCCTTGGTGTCGACGACCGGGCCGCGCCCGACGTTCACCAGGAGCGCGCCGTCCTTGAGGCGGGCCAGGAAGTCCGCGTCGACGAGACCCCGGGTGTCCTCGGTGAGCGGGGTGACGACGATGACCACGTCGGCCTCGGGCAGCAGGGAGGGAAGGTCGGCGAGTGCGTGCACCGGGCCGCGCTCCGTGGTGCGGGCGGAGCGTGCGACGCGCACCACCCGCGCGACCTCGAAGGGGACGAGCCGGTCCTCGATGGCGCCGCCGATGGCGCCGTATCCGAGGATGAGCACGGTCTTGTCGGCGAGCGCCGGACGGAATCCGGACCGCCACTCGCCGCGCTCCTGGCCGCGGACGAAGTCGGGGATGCCGCGCAGCGAGGCGAGGGTCAGGGTGAGCGCGAGCTCGGCGGTGCTGGCGTCGTGCACTCCACGCGCGTTGCACAACTGCACACCGGGGCGCAGGTACTTGAGCCCGGCCTGCACGTGGTCCACGCCCGCGGTGAGGGTCTGGACGGTGTGGACGGAACTCATCCGCGGCAGCGGGCGTACGCAGACCTCGGCGCTCTTCGCGTAGGGGACGACGTAGAACGCGCACGCGGCGGGATCCGCCGGGAAGTCGGAATCACCGTCCCAGAAGCGGTAGTCGAGCCCTTCCGGAAGCCCGGGTACCTCGTCGGCGGGGAACGGGAGCCATACATCACCAGTCATGGTCAGGAGGCTATGTCAGAGCGCCGCAGGTGCAGAGGTTAGGTTGGTGGCCACAGAGAGGGAGGGTCACGGGCACGTGGAGCCAGGAGGTGCGCGCCGGGCGATCGGCGCCGCGGCGCTCGATGTGGGCGCGGTCGGACTCGGCTGCATGCCGATGAGTTGGGCGTACACCGGCTCGCGGCGGCGTATGGAGGAGTCCCTGCGGGCGGTGCACACGGCGTTGGACCGGGGGTGCTCGCTGCTCGACACGGCGGACATGTACGGGCCCTTCACCAATGAGCTGCTGCTCGGCCGGGTGCTCAAGGAGCGGCGCGCGGACGCGTTCGTGTCGACCAAGGTGGGACTGCTCGTCGGCGAGCAGCACATCGTCGCCAACGGCCGCCCGGGGTACGTGCGGCGGGCCTGCGACGCGTCACTGCGCCGCCTCCAGACGGACCACATCGACCTGTACCAACTGCACCGCGCCGACCCCGAGGTGCCCGTCGAGGAGACCTGGGGCGCGATGGCGGAACTGGTGGGCGCGGGCAAGGTGCGCGCGCTCGGCCTGTGCGCGGTGGGGGCGCGGGCCACGCGCCGCGGCAGCCGTGACGGGCTGCATGCCGAAACGATCCGGCAGTTGGAGCGGGTCCAGCAGGTGTTCCCGGTGAGCGCGGTGATGGCCGAGCTGTCCGTGTGGTCGCCGCAGGCGCTCGCGGCGCTGCTGCCGTGGTGCACGGCGCGCGGCGTGGGGTTCCTGGCGGCGATGCCGCTGGGCAACGGCTTCCTGAGCGGGACGCTCACCCCGGGCGAGGGCTTCGAGCCCGACGACGTACGGGCCCGGCACCCGCGGTTCACCGCGGAGATGATGGCCGCGAACCAGCCCGTCGTGGCGGGGCTGCGCCGGATCGCGGCGCGGCACGGCGCGGACGTGACGCCCGCCCAGGTCGCACTGGCCTGGGTGCTGGCGTGCGGGCGGAGCGTGATCCCCGTACCGGGCACGAAGCACGCGCGGTGGGCGGCCGAGAACGCGGCGGCGGCGCACCTGTCTCTGACGGACGCCGATCTGGCGGAGATCGCGGGGCTGCCCCCGGCGCGGGGCTCCTGGGACTGACCGGCACGGGATCCGGCGGCGACCCGACCCGGTTCCGTGCGCGGAGATCGGGAACCCGGGCGGCGCGCGCGGTGTATGAACAGGAGAACCGCGCGTATCCCGCGCATCCCGCGTCGAAGGGACCCGACCGTGCCACGTCAAGCTGTCCGGCCCGCACTCGCCCTGGCCGCCTGCGCCGCACTCCTGCTCACGGCCGGCTGCTCGTCCGGCGAGGACAACCAGCCGGCCACCGAGAAAACGCCGTCCGGGCAGGAGTCGTCCGGTGCGAGCTCCTCCGGGTCGTCGGGCGCCGTGCCCCCGGCCGAGGGCTCGGTGCGGGTGGTGCGCACGGTCACCGAGAACCTGAAGTCACCGTGGGGGCTCGCCCCGCTGCCCGAGGGCGGTCTGCTCGTCTCGTCCCGTGACGAGGGGACGATCACCCGGGTGGACACGGACACCGGGAAGAAGACGGAGGCCGGCTCGGTGCCCGGGGTGGCCCCGGCCGGCGAGGGCGGCCTCCTCGGCCTCGCGCTCTCCCCCGACTACGCCTCGGACCACATGGTCTACGCGTACTTCACGACGGCGTCCGACAACCGCATCGCACGCATGATCTACGACGAGAAGAAGCCCGCCGGTGAGCAGCTCGGAGCGCCGGACACGGTGTTCAAGGGCATCCCCAAGGGCACGAACCACAACGGCGGCCGGATCGCGTTCGGCCCCGACGGCCTGCTCTACGTCGGTACGGGCGAGACCTACCACACCGAGCTGGCGCAGGACAGGAAGTCCACGGGCGGCAAGATCCTGCGGCTGACCCCGGAGGGGCAGCCGGCACCGGGCAATCCCTTCGGCGACTCCCCCGTCTACTCCTACGGGCACCGCAATGTGCAGGGTCTCGCCTGGGACACGGACAAACGGCTGTGGGCGTCCGAGTTCGGCCAGGACACCTGGGACGAGCTGAACAACATCGTGGCGGGCGACGACTACGGCTGGCCGAACGCCGAGGGCAGGAGCGACGACTCCAAGTACCACGACCCGATCGCCCAGTGGCACACCTCGGACGCCTCGCCCAGCGGCATCGCGTACGCGAAGGGGTCGATCTGGATGGCGGGCCTCAAGGGCGAGCGGCTGTGGCGCGTCCCGCTGGACGGCACCAAAGCGGCGCACGACCCTCAGGCGTTCCTCAAGGGCAAGTACGGGCGGCTGCGCACCGTGGTCGCGGCGGGCGGCGACAAGCTGTGGCTGGTGACGAGCGAGACGGACAGCCGGGGCACGCCCGGCAAGGGGGACGACCGGATCCTGGAGCTGAAGGTCAGCTGACCGCTTCGTCGTCGGCGTCCTCGGCCGTGGCGGGCGGCTCCGGGTGCGGCGGGCGGACGACGACCTTGCCCGAGCTGAGGTCTATCGGGCCGCGGCCGGGATCCCCGTCGTTCAGGTCGACCCGGGTCAGCTCCAGCCGCTTGCGCTCGTCATTGGTGTGCTTGCGGCCGGGCGAGAAGAGCTCCTCGAACATGTTGAACACGGTGCCTCCCCTGGCTCGTACCGCCGGGCTCTCCCGTCCAGCGTACGGGAGAGCCGGGCGACGGCCTCAGCCCCGGACGACCGGGAAGAGCCGCAGCCGGTGGGCGAGCGCGGCCGCCTCGCCGCGGCCCGCCACGCCCAGCTTGGCCAGGATGTTGGAGACGTGGACGCTGGCGGTCTTCGGCGAGATGAACAGCTCCTCGGCGATCTGACGGTTGCTGCGGCCCGCGGTGACCAGGCGCAGCACGTCGCGCTCGCGGCTGGTCAGGCCCAGCTCCTCGGCGGGGTCGGCGGGGGCGTCCCGCCGCGGCATGTCACGGGTGAGGCCGATGCGGGCGCGCTGGGCGAGCAGGGCGACGGACTCCGCGAGCGGGCGGGCGCCGAGGTGGCCCGCGACCGCCGCGGCGAGCCGGAGCAGCTCGGTGGCACGGTCCCGGTCGTCGTCCTGCGCGCGCGCCACCAGGGACTCGGCGAGCCGGTGCCGGACGCGGGCCAGGTCGTAGGGACGGTCGAGGGGTTCCAGGGCGGTGACGGTGGCGGACCAGTCGTCGGGGGTGTCGCGGCCCTCGGCGCGCAGCAGCTCGGTGCGGACCCACTGGTCGTGGGCGAGCCAGACCGGGACGGGGGTGGCCTGCTGCTTGGCGGCGGCCCGGATCCGGGCGACGGCCTCGGCGCGGCCGGCGTCGGCGGCGGGCAGCCCCCGGGCGTCGGCCTCGGCCTCGGCGGCGGTGCGCAGCAGGGGCCACAGGTAGCGCTGGCTGGAGGGCGGCAGTCCGGCGTCGACGAGCCGCGCCAGTTCGGTACGGGCGTCGAGCAGGCGGCCCTCGGAGGCGGCCAGTTCGATGACGCGATGGGCGAGCGGCAGGTCGTACTGGGGCTGGGGGTCGTGCGTGCCGATGTAGCGCTGTGCGGCGGCGACGTGCCCGGCCGCCTCCTGGAGGGCGCCGCGTCCGAGGGCGACGGCGGCCAGCTGGGTCAGGGACGTGGCGCGCGGCTTGTCGCTCAGGCAGAAGTCGTGCGCCCACCCGGCCGCGTCGACGGCCTCGTCCCAGCGCCCCAGGGAGACGAGGGACTCGGCCTTGTTGGAGACGATCCAGCCCTTGGTGTCGGTGAGGCCGTGCCGGTGGTAGAAGGCGATGCCGTCGACGCAGATGCGTACGGACTCGGCGGAGCGGCCCGCGGCCTCCAGGGCGGAGGGCAGGTTGACGTTCACGTTGTTGATCCGGGCCATCAGACCCAGCTCCATGGACCGGTCGCGCACCTCGTACAGCTCGGCGAAGCCCTGGTCGACGGAGCCCGCGTCGACGAGGAGGCCGCCGCGCACGAGGCGGGCGTGCAGCTCGACCTCCTGGTCGCCGACCATGCGGGCGTACTCCACGGCCCGCTCGGCGGCGGCGAGGGTCTCGGCGCCCGGGCTGTGCAGCATGCCCCAGGCGGCGGCGTGCGCGAGGACCTCGGCGTGCACGGCGGACGGAGGCAGGCCGCGGACCAGCTCCTGCGCCTTGGCGATCTCGTCCCAGCCGTTGCCGCGGGCGATGTGGGAGATGATCCGCGAGCGCTGGAGCCAGAACCAGGCGGCGAGCAGCGGGTCGCCCGCGCCGTCGGCCGCGGCGTCCTCCAGGATGCGGATCGCGCGCTTGCCGATCTTCAGGGCGCGCTCCCGCTCCCCGCACAGCCGGCCCGCGTCGGCGGCCTCGGCCATCAGGTCGAGGAAGTCGAGCCGGGTCTCGCCCGGTTCGCAGTCGCAGGAGCGGTAGGCCGAGGAGTAGTCGCCCATCCGCAGCGCGCCGCGGATCTCCTCGGGCGTCCCGTCCCACAGCTCCATCGCCCGCTCCAGGAGCCGCAGTTGCTCGGAGTAGGCGTGCCTGCGGCGGGCCTCGACGGAGGCGTCGAGGACGGCGGGCAGCGCCTTGGCCGCGTCATGGGCGTGGTACCAGTAGCTGGCCAGGCGCGTCACGCGGGAGTCGGCGGGGACCAGCGTGGGGTCGGCCTCCAGGGCTTCGGCGTAGCGGCGGTTGATGCGGGAGCGCTCGCCGGGCAGCAGATCGTCGCTGACCGCCTCGCGGACCAGGGAGTGGCGGAAGCGGTAGCCGTCGCTGTCCGGGGCGGCGTGCAGGATGTTGGCGCCGACGGTGGCGCGCAGCGCCTCAATGAGTTCGTCGGCGCCGAGGCCCGCGACGGCTTCGAGCAGCGGGTACTCGACGGTGGAGCCGCCCTCGGCGCAGATCCGGGCGACGCGCTGGGCGGACTCGGGCAGTGATTCGACGCGGACGAGCAGGACGTCGCGCAGGGAGTCGGTGAGGCCGGTGGCGCAGCCCTCGGCGACGGAGACGGCGAGTTCCTCGACGAAGAAGGCGTTGCCGTCGGAGCGGCGGAAGATGTCGTCGACGACCGAGCGCTCGGGTTCGGCGGCGATGATCCCGGCGATCTGGCGGGCCACCTCGTCACGGCTGAGCCGGCCCAGTTCGATCCGGGTGACGGTGCGCAGCCGGTCGAGCTCGGCGAGCAGGGGGCGCAGCGGGTGGCGGCGGTGCACGTCGTCGGCGCGGTAGGTGGCGACGACGGCGAGACGGCCGCTGCGCAGCGTGCGGAAGAGGTAGGAGAGCAGGTGGCGGGTGGAGGCGTCCGCCCAGTGCAGGTCCTCCAGGACGACCACGACGGTGCGCTCGGCGGCGACCTGTTCGAGCAGGCGCGCGGTCAGTTCGAAGAGCAGGGCGGTGGCGCTCTCGTCGCCGCGTCCGTCGCGTCCGTCACGTTGACGGGGCAGGCCGTCGCCCAACTCCGGCAGGACGCGTGCCAGTTCTTCCTCGCGTCCGGCCGCGGCCCGGTCCAGCTCCTCGGGAAGCGTGCGGCGCAGGGCGCGCAGGGCGGTGGAGAAGGGGGCGAACGGCAGGCCGTCGGCGCCGATCTCGACGCAGCCGCCGGTGACGACGACGGCGCCGCGCGCGCAGGCGCTCGCGGCGAACTCCTCGACGAGCCGGGTCTTGCCGACGCCGGCCTCCCCGCCGAGCAGCAGGGCCTGCGGCTCGCCGGCGGCGGCGCGGCCGAGGGCGGTGTGCAATATGCCCAGTTCGTCGGCGCGGCCGACGAACACCGGGCTGACGGACCTGGTCTCCACATCGCCGAGCATCGCACACACGTCTGACAGCCCGGGACCGGTTTCCGCCTTGAGCAGAGCATCCGTCCCGAGCGGCCCGGACGATGAGAAGGGGAGGACGGCCGCTGTGCCGTCCTCCCCTCTCACCCTGTCCCCGCTGTTCCCGCTGTCTTCGGGGCGGGGCGCCGTGTTCACGCCGTACGGGCGAAGCGCGAGCGACGCGGACCGCCGGTACTCACCGGCCCCTCGGCGTCCTGGGTACCGGAACTCCGCTGCGCCTTGACGGCCTTGCGGGCCGTGCGGGCGGCACGCGCCTGCCGGTACTCGTCGGCCTGCCGGATGAGTTCGGCGGAGCGGACCTGGTGCATCTCGTACTCGAACATCTCGTCTCCCTGGTGACGATCGCTGTGACTCTCGCGGTGTTTTCCGCGATGCCTCAACTCTCGTTTCCCAGGGGGGTGCGGCACATCGGGAGAGTGCCGCATGTCCGGGCCGCGGGATGCCTTATCCGGCTCCTCAGGGGCCTTAGGCGTCCCGTAAGGACCTTAGGGCGTGCCTCAGCTGGTCTTGGGCAGCCCGAGGAGGAGGTCCGAGTACTTGGCGACGGCGAGCAGCAGGCCCAGGATGCCGAGCGAGACGCCGGCCCACGCCACGGACTTGACCCAGATCGCCTGCGGCCGGCCGGGCGCCCCGAAGGCGGGCCTGACCAGCACGAACGCGCCGACAAGGAGGGCGATGAGGGAGAAGACGCCACCCACCAGGGCGGCGGCGTGCCAGGAGTCCCCGTAGACCTCGGAGACCTGCGTGGCGACGCTGGCGGACTGCGAGGTGTTGAGCTGGCCGATGAGGGACTCACGCGCCGAGGCGACGGTGCCGAACCAGCTGCCGCTCATCGCGATGACACCGAGGGCGACGGAGACGATGGCCGCCGCGCCCTGCCCGACCCCGGTGGGACGGTCCGCCTCGGCGTTCTCCTTGGCCAGCCGGGCGAGTTCGGCCTCGGCGGCCGCCTCCGCCGCGTCGTCATCGGTGGTGCCGGCCTCGATGGTCCCGGTCTCGGTGGCCTCGGCCTCGGTGGCGTCGGCGGTCTCCTGGGAGAGGGCGTCCTCCTCCCGGATCTCTGCATCGCGCTGTGCGTCAGTCTTCGTAGTCATGCTGCGCACCGTACGGACGCTGTCTGAGAGGTCTCTTAACGTTTCTTGTGCGCGTCGCGTGCGCTGCGCCACTCCGGGGCGAGGAGCGACCAGACCTCCAGGTCATGGCGTTTTCCGCGCCATTCATGTGCCTCGCGTCGCACCCCGTCCTTGCGGAAACCGAGCCGCTGGGCGACCTTCAGACTCGCGACATTTCCGGACGCGGCCACCCATTCCACCCGGTGGATGCCGCGCTCCTCGACGGTCCACTCCAGCAGGACGCGCATCGCCCGCGTGATCAGGCCGCGGCCGGTCGCCGCCGGCTCCAGCCAGCAGCCCACCTCGGCGTTGCCCGTAGCGGCGTCGAAGTTGAGCGCGAGCACCCCGCCGACCAGCCGGCCGTCCAGCCAGATGCCGTGGTACGAGCCCGTGTCCGCGGCCCGCATGTCGGTGTAGCGCTGAAGGGTGCTCCGCGCCGAGTCCACGTCGGTGACCTGGGAGCCGAACGGGATGAACTCCCCGATGAACTCCCGCCCGCGCTCCAGGTTCGCGAGGAAATCCTCGGCGTGCCAGGTCTCCAGGGGGCGCAGTTCGGCGCCGCCGTCACCGAGCGGGATCGCGTACATCGGACTCCTTCACCTGCAGTTGCCTGGGGATGTTCAGCCTCTCATGGGCCGCGCGGCACTCCGGTGGCTCGATGCTGATGCGCGGAAGGATCCGGCCGAGCCACTTGGGCAGCCACCAGTTGGCGCCGCCGAGGAGGTGCATCAGGGCCGGTACCAGGAGCGTGCGCAGGATGAAGGCGTCCACGGCGACGGCCACCGCGAGCGCGATGCCGAACATCGCGATCACCCGGTCGCCGCTGAGCACGAAGGCCAGGAAGACCGAGATCATGATCACCGCGGCCGAGTTGATCACGCGGCTGGTCTCGGCGAGGCCGACCCGGACGGCACGCCTGCTGTCGCCGGTCTCCAGCCATTCCTCGTACATCCGGCTGACCAGGAAGACCTGGTAGTCCATGGAGAGCCCGAAGAGGACCGACACCATGATCACGGGCAGGAAGGGTTCGATCGGCCCGGCCGCGCCGAGCCCCAGCAGGTCGCTCCCCCAGCCCCACTGGAAGATCGCGACCACGACACCGAAGGCGGCGCAGACGGCCGCGATGTTCATGGCCGCGGCCTTCAGCGGGATGCCGATGGAGCGGAACGCGAGCAGCAGCAGGACGCAGCCGAGCGAGACGACGGCGCCCACGAACAGCGGCAGCTTGCCGACGATGACCTCGGCGAAGTCGTCGTAGCTGGCGGTGACCCCACCGACCTGGACGTCGAGTCCGGAGCGCGGCACGACGTCCGTGCGCAGTTCGTCGACGAGGTCGCTGGTCGCCCGCGACTGCGGGGCCGAGGTCGGCACGACGGTGAGGTACACGGCGGAGTCGTCGCCGTTGTACGTGATCGGGGAGACGGCCGCGACGCCGTCGGTGCTCCGCAGCTCGCCGGCCAGCGCCTGGACGGCGGCCTTGTCCTGGGCGCCGTCGACCCCGGTGACGAGGGTGAGCGGCCCGTTGACCCCGGGGCCGAAGCCGTCGGCCAGCAGGTCGTACGCCTGCCGGGTCGTCGAGGTCTTCGGGTTGTTCCCCTGGTCGGAGGTGCCGAGGTGGAGGGAGAGGGTGGGCAGCGCGAGGACCGTGATCACGGCGAGGGCGATCCCGCCGAGCAGCTTGGGGTGGCGCTCGACGAACGCGGCCCAGCGCGCGGCGAGCCCTGTCGGCAGCTCCGGCTCGGGCCCGTGCTCGGCGAGGCGGCGGCGCTCGCGCCGGGAGAGGGCGCGCGTCCCGATGAACGACAGCAGCGCGGGCAGCAGGGTCACGGACGCGGCGACGGTGAGCAGCACGGTGACGGAGGCGGCGATGGCGACGCCGTTGAGGAAACTCAGGTTCAGCAGCAGCATGCCGAGCAGGGCGATGCAGACGGTCGCGCCCGCGAAGACGACGGCGCGCCCGGTGGTGGCGACGGCCCGTTCGGCGGCGACCGCCACCGGCAGGCCCCGTTTGAGGCCCTTTCTGTGCCGGGTCACGATGAACAGCGCATAGTCGATGCCGACGCCGAGTCCGACCAGCATGCCGAGCATCGGGGCGAAGTCGGCGACGGTCATGGCGTGCCCGAGCAGCACGATCCCGGCGTACGCGGTTCCCACGCTGACCAGGGCGGTGGCGATGGGCAGCGCGGCGGCGGCGAGGGAGCCGAAGGCGAGGAAGAGGACGACGGCGGCGACCACGACACCGATCACCTCGGACAGGTGCGCGGAGGTCGACTCGGTGAGGGCTACGGCACTGCCGCCGAGCTGCACCTCCAGGCCGTCCGGTCCGTGGGTCGCGGCGTCCTTCGCGGTGTCGACGACGGCCCGGGCCTGGGAGACCGGGATGTCGCCGGACTGCTCGTCGAAGGTGACGGTCGCGTACGCGGTGTGACCGTCGGCGCTGATCAGGCCCGTGCCGCCGCTGTCGTACGGCGAGACGACGGAGGAGACCCCGGGCAGCCCGGCGATCTCGTCGAGGGTGTTGCTCATGGTCTTCTCGACGTCGGCGGCCCGCACGGTCGAGCCCTCGATGTGCCAGACGACGGTGTCGCTGTCACCGCCGAGCCCGGAGAAGTTCTCGTCGAGGAGCTGGGTGGCGCGGCCGGACTCGGTGCCGGGCGCCTCGTAGTCGTTCGAGTACGCGGACCCGGCGACCGCGGCGGCCGCGCTGGTACCGCCGAGCGCCAGCAACCACAGCAGGAGGACGACGAGCCGGTGCCGTACGCACCAGCGGGCGAGGGTAGCCACAGGCGTGCTCCCAGGGTGGTTCATGGATCTTTGTCAGGGAGCAGCCGTACAAAAAGGACGAACCCGCAAAGAACACGTGAGCAGTGGCCAGTCACTCTTACAGGCAAACGTGATCGTTTGTCGCTTTCGTGTCCTTACTCACAGGGGTGCCGGACGGACCCACAGGTCCCTCTCAGCCGAGGAGTTGGAGCCCCGCCCACAGCGCCGTGGTGGACAGGACGAGCGTCGCGGGGACCGTGAGCAGCCCGAGCCGGGTGAAGTCGCCCAGCTCCGGCTCGGTGCCGTGGGCGTGCACGATGCGCCGCCACAGCAGGGTGGCGAGCGAGCCGACGTACGTCAGATTGGGGCCGACGTTGACGCCGATGAGCGCAGCCAGGACCGGCCCGGGGCCCGCCGGGGCGACGACCGGAAGCAGGGCCAGGGTCGCGGGCAGGTTGTTGATCAGGTTCGCGAGGAGCGCCGCGACGGCGGTGACGGCGAGCAGCGCGGGCAGCCCGGAGCCGTCGGGCAGGACGTGGCCGATGACATCGCCGAGCCCGTTGTCGACGACCGCCTTCACCACGATGCCGAGCGCGAGGACGAACAGGCAGAACGGCAGGTTCGCCGCCTTCAGCAGGGCGCCCGGGGTGGAGTCCCGCCGGGCGAGGGCCCGCGCGCCGAGCACGACGGCCCCGGCGAGGGCGGCCCACACCGGTTCGATCCCGGCGAAGGAGGTGACGGCGAATCCGGCCAGCGTCAGCGCGAGCACGGCCAGCGTGAACACCGGGACGCCGGGCCGCTCCGCCTCGTCCGGGGCGTGCGCGGGGGCGGCCAGGTCGTCGGCGAAGTACCGGCGGAAGACCAGGTACTCGACACCGATCGCGACCAGCCAGGGCAGTGCCATGAGCCCGGCGAAGCGCGTGAAGGTGAGGCCGCTCGCGGTGAGGGCCAGCAGATTGGTCAGGTTGGAGACCGGGAGCAGGAGCGACGCCGAGTTGGCCAGGTGGGCGCTCGCGTAGACGTGCGGGCGCGGGCGGGCGCCGATCCGGGCGGCGGTGGCGAAGACGACCGGGGTGAGCAGGACGACGGTGGCGTCCAGGCTCAGTACGGCGGTGATGGCGGCGGCGACCGCGAAGACGCCGCCGAGCATGCGTTTCGGACTGCCGTGGCAGGCCCGGGCCACGGCGTCTCCGGCCGCCTTGAACAGGCCTTCGTCGGCGCAGAGTTGGGCCAGCAGCAGGATCGCGGCGAGGAAGCCGACGACGGGGAGCAGGTCCTTGGTCTCGGACCAGGCATGAGCGGGGCTGACGGCGCCGACGAGCACGACGATTCCGGCCGCGGGGACGGCGGCGACGGCCTCCGGCCAGTTGCGGGGGCGGGCGACCGCGAAGGCCAGTGTGGCCAGCAGGAGAAGGATGGCCAGGATCTCGGCCGACGTCGTGCTCAGTGTGCTGCTCCGTTCCACGGGGCTCCGCCCCGGACCCCGCTCCTCAAACGCCGGAGGGGCTGGATATGTGCCGGAGGAGCTGGATACATGCCGGAGGGGCTGGATATATCCAGCCCCTCCTCACAACCAGGGAAATCAGCCCTCGCTGACGCCCAGCTTCTCCAGGATCAGTTCCTTGACGCGGGCCGCGTCGGCCTGGCCCCGGGTGGCCTTCATGACGGCGCCCACGAGGGCACCGGCGGCGGCGAGCTTGCCGGACTGGATCTTGGCGACGATGCCGGCGTTGCCCGCGATCGCCTCGTCCACGGCCGTGTTCAGCGCGCCCTCGTCCGAGACGACCTTCAGGCCGCGCTTGTCGACGACCTCGTCCGGGGTGCCCTCGCCCTTGAGGACACCGTCGATGACCTGACGGGCGAGCTTGTCGTTGAGGTCGCCCTTGGCGACCAGCTCCGACACCCGGGCCACGTACTCGGGCGTGATGGGCAGTTCGCCGAGCTCGACGCCCTGCTCGTTCGCGTTGCGCGCCAGCTCGCCCATCCACCACTTGCGGGCGGACGTCGAGTCGGCACCGGCGTTGATCGTCGCGACGATCGGGCCGACGGCACCGGCGTTGCGGATCGACTGCATGTCGTGGGCGGTGATGCCCCACTCCTCGATCAGCCGGTTGCGCTGGGCGAGCGGCAGTTCGGGGAGTTCGGCACGCAGCGCCTCGACCCACTCGCGGGCCGGGGCGACCGGGACCAGGTCGGGCTCCGGGAAGTACCGGTAGTCCTCGGCGTTGTCCTTGATGCGGCCCGACGTGGTGGAGCCGTCCTCCTCGTGGAAGTGACGGGTCTCCTGGATGATCGTGCCGCCGTCGTTCAGGACGGCCGCGTGGCGCTGGATCTCGAAGCGCGCCGCACGCTCCACGGAACGGAGCGAGTTGACGTTCTTCGTCTCGGAGCGCGTACCGAACTCCTCGCGCCCGTGCGGGCGCAGCGACAGGTTCACGTCGCAGCGCATCTGGCCCTTGTCCATCCGGGCCTCGGAGACGTCCAGCGCCTTGATGACCTCGCGCAGCTCGGCGACGTACGCCTTGGCGACCTCGGGGGCCCGCTCGCCCGCGCCCTCGATCGGCTTGGTGACGATCTCGATGAGCGGGATACCCGCGCGGTTGTAGTCGAGCAGCGAGTGCGAGGCGCCCTGGATGCGGCCGGTGGCACCGCCGACGTGCGTCGACTTGCCGGTGTCCTCCTCCATGTGGGCGCGCTCGATCTCCACGCGGAAGACCTCGCCGTCCTCCAGCTGCACGTCGAGGTAGCCGTTGAAGGCGATCGGCTCGTCGTACTGGGAGGTCTGGAAGTTCTTCGGCATGTCCGGATAGAAGTAGTTCTTCCGGGCGAACCGGCACCATTCGGCGATCTCGCAGTGCAGCGCGAGGCCGATCTTGATGGCCGACTCGACGCCGATCTCGTTGACGACCGGCAGGGCGCCGGGCAGTCCGAGACAGGTCGGGCAGGTCTGACTGTTGGCGTCCTGCTTCAGCTCGGTGGAGCAGCCGCAGAACATCTTCGTCTTCGTGCCGAGTTCGACATGGACCTCCAGGCCCATGACGGGGTCGTACGTCGCGAGGGCTTCCTCGTACGACACCAGGTCAGTCGTGGCAGTCACGGTGAAACTTTCCCTCTCAGCCCAGCAGGACGTCGTCGTCGCCCAGGCGCTTGAGCTCCCGGTAGAGGATCGCCAGGCCGGTAACGATGGCGGCGGCGGACACGGCGGCGTCGATCAGCCGCAGCGTGTCGTTGTCGTTGCGGGCCATCTTCGCCTGCTTCGCGACGCTGATCGCGCCGAAGGCGGTGCTGGCGGCCGAAACGTACACGCCGGTCTTGGACTTCTTGAAGTTCTTGGCCTTCTTTGCCATGGCACTCACAGCGACGGAGCCTCCTCAAGCAGCGGGTGCCCCCACTTTTCCACGAAGGCGGCCTCTACGGCGGCGCCGACCTTGTACAGCCGGTCGTCCTTCATGGCGGGGGCGATGATCTGCAGGCCGACCGGCAGTCCGTCCTCCGGCGCGAGGCCGCAGGGCAGCGACATGGCGGAGTTGCCGGCCAGGTTGGTCGGGATCGTGCACAGGTCCGCGAGATACATCGCCATCGGGTCGTCGGCGCGCTCGCCGATCGGGAAGGCGGTGGTCGGCGTCGTCGGGGAGACGATGACGTCCACGGTCTCGAAGGCCGCCTCGAACTCGCGGGTGATGAGGGTACGGACCTTCTGGGCACTGCCGTAGTACGCGTCGTAGTAGCCGGAGCTCAGTGCGTACGTGCCCAGGATGATGCGGCGCTTCACCTCGTCGCCGAAGCCGGCCTCGCGGGTCAGCGCGGTGACCTCCTCGGCGGAGTGCGTGCCGTCGTCGCCGACCCGCAGGCCGTAGCGCATGGCGTCGAACCGGGCGAGGTTCGAGGAGCACTCGGACGGCGCGATCAGGTAGTACGCCGACAGGGCCAGGTCGAACGACGGGCAGTCCAGCTCGACGATCTCGGCGCCGAGCGACTTCAGCAGCTCGACGGACTCGTCGAAGCGCTGCACGACACCGGCCTGGTAGCCCTCGCCACGGAACTGCTTGACGATGCCGACGCGCATGCCCTGGACCGAGCCGTTCCTCGCGGCCTCGACGACCGGCGGGACCGGGGCGTCGATGGACGTGGAGTCGAGCGGGTCGTGACCGGCGATCGCCTCGTGCAGCAGCGCCGCGTCCAGGACCGTACGGGCGCAGGGCCCGCCCTGGTCGAGGGAGGACGAGAACGCGACCATGCCGAAGCGCGAGACGCCGCCGTACGTGGGCTTCACGCCGACGGTGCCGGTGACGGCGGCGGGCTGGCGGATGGAGCCGCCGGTGTCCGTGCCGATGGCCAGCGGGGCCTGGTACGCGGCGAGCGCGGCGGACGAGCCGCCGCCGGAGCCGCCGGGGATGCGGGTCAGGTCCCACGGGTTGCCGGTGGGCCCGTACGCGCTGTTCTCCGTCGACGACCCCATGGCGAACTCGTCCATGTTGGTCTTGCCGAGGACCACGACGTCGGCGGCCTTCAGCTTCTTGACCAGCGTGGCGTCGTACGGCGGGATCCAGCCCTCGAGGATCTTGGAGCCGACCGTGGTCGGGATGCCCTCGGTGGTGAAGATGTCCTTCAGCGCGAGGGGCACACCGGCCAGCGGGCCGAGCTTCTCGCCGGCGGCGCGCTTGGCGTCCACGGCGGCGGCCTGCTTCAGGGCGCCCTCGCGGTCGACGTGCAGGAAGGCGTGCACCTTCTCGTCGACGGCCTCGATCCGGGCCAGGTGGGCCTCGGTGACCTCGACGGCCGTGAGGTCACCGGAAGCGATCTTCGCGGCGATCTCGGCAGCGGTGAGCTTGATGATGTTGACGTTGTTGTCCGTCATGACGGTTTAGTCCTCCCCCAGGATCTGCGGCACCTTGAAACGCTGCTGCTCCTGGGCCGGGGCGCCGGAGAGCGCCTGCTCGGGGGTGAGCGACGGACGGACCTCGTCCGCGCGCATGACGTTCGTCAGCGGCAGCGGGTGGGAGGTCGGCGGTACGTCTTGGTCGGCGACCTCGCTGACGCGGGCGACCGCGCCGATGATGTCGTCGAGCTGGCCTGCGAAGTGGTCGAGCTCTTCGGGCTTCAGCTCCAGACGCGCCAGCCGGGCGAGGTGGGCGACCTCCTCGCGCGTGATGCCAGGCATGCAGCGATCCTCTGGGGTGGAGTGTGTGTGGTTTGGGCCCAATCCTATGGGGCCGGAGCCTGTGCCTGGTAAACGGTTATCCCGTGCGGCTCTCGTCGTGGCTGGTCGCGCAGTTCCCCGCGCCCCTGAGATGCGCGAAGCGCATGCCTCAGGGGCGCGGGGAACTGCGCGAGAAGCCCCACCGGCCGTCAGCCGGACGACAACCGATCAGGCATCATCAGCGGCCGCAGGCAGCACCGCGGTGGCGGCCCGCTGCCACCCCCGGTCACCCCGGGCACGCAACCACGCGGTGGTCTCGTCGGGCGGCATGGCGGCGGCGACCAGCCACCCCTGCACCGCGTCACACCCGAGATCCCGCAGCCGCTCCCACGTCTCGTCGTCCTCCACGCCCTCGGCGACGACGAGCAGCCCGAGCGAGTGCGCCAGGTCGACGGTGCAGCGCACGATCTCCGCGTCCTCGTTGTCCACCGCGAGCCGCGCCACGAAGGACCGGTCGATCTTCAGCTCGCTGACCGGCAGGCGCCGCAGGTGCACCAGCGAGGAGTACCCGGTGCCGAAGTCGTCGAGCGACATCTTCACCCCGTGCCCGGTGAGCCCGGCCAGGGTGTCGGCGGCCCGCTGCGGGTCCTCGAGGAGCACGTGCTCCGTTATCTCCAGCTGGAGCGACCCGGCCGGGACCCCGTGCCGGGCCAGCCGCGCCGCGACCGCGCCCGCGAAGCCGGGGGTGTGCACATCGCGCGGCGACACGTTCACCGCGACCGGGACGAACAGTCCCTGGGCACGCCAGCGCGCGACCTGGGCCAGCGCCGTCTCCAGGACGTACTCGGTCAGATGCGGCATCAGGCCGGACGACTCGGCGATGGCGATGAACTCGTCCGGAGGAACCTTCCCGCGCTCGGGATGCACCCACCGCACCAGCGCCTCAAGACCGGCCACCTGCCCGTCGAAGCGCACCTTCGGCTGGTAGTGCAGCTCCACGTCGCCCGCGTCGAGCGCGCGCCGCAGATCGCCCAACAGGCCGAGGCGGTCGGGGGTGTTGGAGTCCCGCTTCGACTCGTAGACCTCGACCCCGGTACGGTCCCGCTTCGCCTGGTACATCGCGACGTCGGCCCGGCGCAGCAGCCCCTCGGCGTCGAGGGCGTGGTCGGGGAAGACGGCGAGGCCGGCGCTCGCTTCGAGGACCAGCGTGAGCCCGTCGAGATCCAGCGGCGAGCCGAGAGCGGCCACCAGGCTGCGGGCCACCCGGGACGCGGACGTCGTCGAGTCGGCGACCGGCAGCAGCACGGCGAACTCGTCACCGCCGAGCCGCGCGGCCTCCGCCCCGCGCGGCAGTGCGGCTCTCAGCCGGTCCGCGATCTGCAACAGGAGCCGGTCACCGGCGAGATGACCGAGTGTGTCGTTGACGGAGCGGAACCGGTCGAGGTCGATCAGCATGAGGGCGCTGCGCGCCCCGATCCGCTCCGCGTCGTCGAGCGCGGTCCAGGTGCGCTCGAGGAGCCACTGCCGGTTGGGCAGTCCGGTGAGCGGGTCGCGCAGCTGCTCCTCGGCGCGGGCGCGGGCGATCCAGAGCGTGGAGTCGAGCGCGATCAGCGGGATGGAGAACAGCGGCAGCAGCACGGGCATCGCGATGGCGACGACGCACACCAGCGGCGCGATGCCGAGCAGCGCGACACCGACCAGGCCCTGGCGGACGAGCGCGGTGCGGGCGACGGTGGGCAGGCCGGAGCTGCGCGGATTGTGCACGTAGTAGAGAAGAAGCCGGGTGACCAGCAGATACGCGGCTGCCACCAGGACGACCTCGGGCGCCGCGTAGAGATTCCAGGTCTCCGGTTTCCACGGGGACTCGACGGACGGTACGCGGCCGAACGCGGCCAGGACGAGGGCGCCCGCCCCGATGCCGAGGATGTCGATGGCGCCGTGCAGCACGCCTTGGCGCCAGCGGTGTCTGCGGGCGGCGCCGACGAGCACGACGACGGTGAGGCTGACCATCCCGGCGGGCACCCAGCCGTACAGCAGCAGGACGGCGAGGGTGAGGGCCGCGCCGGAACCGGTGCCGCCCCACCAGCGGTCGCGGCCGAGGGCGACCAGATGACCGACGACGATGCCGGCCAGGATCGCGAGGGACCAGCCGACGACGCCGGACGGGAAGAGCGCGTGGTTCCCGGTGAACGCCCGGTAGAACCCGGCGCCCAGGACCACGGCGGCGAGCGCGACGACCGCGCCGGGCAGCAGCGGGAGCGCCGTCGCGCGTGCGGGGTCGGCCGGGCCGCCGTGGTGATTGCGGGCCGGGGTGGCCACGCCGACGTGGCCTCCGGCGGGCAGCGCGGCCGGCGGGCTCTGGATACCGAATCCCGCCTGCCCGCTCCGGAGCCGGGCGAGACCCAGCCCGCTCTCACGCCACCAATTGCGCCAGTTCACCGCACCACCGCGTTCGCTCTCCCCGTGACCGCTCTCACTGTCCCCGGCGCCTTGGTCGGGGCGTCGGGCCGTGCCGCGCCGCAGCCGTCGGCGCGGGCTCAGCCGTGAGTCCGGGGCGGCGCTCTCGGTCGGTTCCATTCCCGTCCCTCTCACAGCCGGCGGTGCCCGTGTCCGCAGCCCGCTCCCTTGGCTTCTGCGGAGCGGAGGTTGCCCCATCCGCAGCAGGACACGGCAGGCGCACACCCTCAACAGTAGGCCGCAGAAGGCTTCCACGGGCACCAGACGGACGCGCCCGACCGTGGATACCCGAATGCGACCCGGCCATCCGTATGCATCTGGTATGCGCTGAACGGGTGGCCTTCAACCGCTACTGCTCAGTCGGTTCCTCGGCGGGAAGCGCCCGCTCCGCGGCGGCGTCGGGCCCTTGGTCGAGCAGCACGGCGAACCCGGCCTCGTCCAGAACCGGAACCTTCACCTGCATGGCCTTGTCGTATTTGGATCCCGGGTTGTCCCCGACAACGACGAAGGACGTCTTCTTGGAAACGGAACCTGTCACCTTGGCGCCTCTGCTCTGCAGGGCGTCCTTCGCTCCGTCCCGGGTGTAGTTCTCCAGCGTGCCGGTGACGACGACGGTGAGGCCTTCGAGCGGCCGCGGCCCCTCGTCCTCACCCGTCCCCTCCTCCTCCATGCGCACACCGGCATCACGCCATTTCCGCAGAATCTCCCGATGCCAGTCCTCGGCGAACCACTGCTTCACGGAGGTCGCGATGATGCCGCCTACGCCGTCGGTGGCGGCCAGCTCCTCCTCGGTGGCCCGGTCGATGCGGTCGATGGAGCGGAACTCGCGGGCCAGCGCCTCGGCCGCGACCGGTCCCACGTGCCGGATCGACAGCCCGTTGATGACGCGGGCGAGCGGCCGGGTCTTGGCGGCGGCGATGTTCTCCAGCATCGACACCGCGTTCTTCCGGGGCTCGCCCTTCTGGTTGGCGAAGACCGTGACGACCTTGTCCTCACCGGTCTTCGGGTCCCGCTTGGGCAGACCGCTGTCGGGGTCGAGGACGTACGCCTTGATGGGCAGCAGCTGCTCGATGGTGAGGTCGAACAGGTCGCCCTCGTCGGTCAGCGGCGGCTCGGCGGGCTCCAGCGGGGCGGTGAGCGCGGCGGCGGCGACCGACCCGAAGTTCTCGATGTCCAGGCACTGACGGCCGCCCAGGTAGAACAGCCGCTCCCGCAACTGGGCGGGGCACGTGCGGGCGTTGGGACACCGCAGGTCGATGTCGCCCTCTTTCATGGCCCGCAGCGGCGTGCCGCACTCGGGGCATTCCGCGGGCATCACGAACTCGTACTCGCTGCCGTCGCGCAGGTCGACGACCGGCCCGAGGATCTCGGGGATGACGTCACCGGCCTTGCGGATGACGACGGTGTCCCCGATGAGGACGCCCTTCTTCTTGACGATCTCCTGGTTGTGCAGCGTCGCGAACTCGACCTCGGAGCCCGCGACGGTCACCGGCTCCACCTGCGCGTACGGGGTGACGCGGCCGGTGCGGCCCACGCCGACCCGGATATTGACCAGCTTGGTGTTGACCTCTTCGGGCGGGAACTTCCAGGCGATGGCCCAGCGCGGGGCGCGCGCGGTGGAGCCGAGGCGGCCCTGGAGCGGGATCTCGTCGAGCTTGATGACGGCGCCGTCGATCTCGTGCTCGACCGAGTGCCGGTTCTCCCCGAAGTACGCGATGAACTCCCGTACGCCGTCGAGGTCGTCGACCACTCTGTTGTGCTTCGCGGTGGGCAGGCCCCACTCGTGCAGCAGGTCGTACGCCTCCGACAGGCGGGCGATGTCGAAGCCCTCGCGGGCGCCGATGCCGTGCACGACCATGTGCAGCGGGCGGGACGCGGTGACCCGGGGGTCCTTCTGGCGCAGCGAACCCGCCGCCGCGTTGCGCGGGTTGGCGAAGGGCTTGTCGCCGGCCTCGACCAGCCGTGCGTTCAGCTCCTCGAACTTCTCCATCGGGAAGAAGACCTCGCCGCGGATCTCGACGAGGTCCGGGATGCGCTCACCCTGGAGGCGGTCGGGGATCTCGGCGATCGTGCGGACGTTGGGCGTGATGTCCTCGCCGACGCGGCCGTCGCCCCGGGTGGCCGCGCGCGTCAGCCGCCCGTGCTCGTACGTCAGGTTGACCGCGAGGCCGTCGATCTTCAGCTCGCACAGGAAGTGGTAGCCGGACGCGCCCACGTCCTTGTGGACGCGCTCGGCCCAGGCCGCCAACTCCAGGTCGTCGAAGGCGTTGTCGAGCGAGAGCAGGCGCTCGCGGTGCTCCACGGACGTGAATTCCGTCGCGTAGTTCCCCGCCACCTTCTGGGTCGGCGAGTCGGGGGTGCGCAGCTCGGGGTACGTGTCCTCCAGCGCTTCGAGGGAACGCAGCAGCTTGTCGAACTCGGCGTCGGAGACGACCGGCGCGTCCTTCACGTAGTACCGGAAGCGGTGCTCTTCGATCTGCTCGGCCAGCTTGGCGTGCTCGTCCCGCGCCGTCGCGGGCACGGAGCTCTCGGTCTCCGCCTTCTTTCCAGCGCTTGCGGCAGCCACCTTCTCGTCCTCCCGTTTACCTTCGTCCCCGGTCACTCAGGGTTGTCCGCGAGTGATCTCGCCGCCCGGGCGCAGTGGGCGAGCGCCGCGCGGGCGTACGCGGGCGAGGCGCCCGCGAGTCCGCACGACGGCGTGACCACGACCGACTCCGCGAGCGACCCCGGATTCAGCCCCAGCCTGCGCCACAGCGACCTGACACCCATGACGCTACCGGCAGGGTCCGACAACGCGGCGTCCACGCCGGGCACGACACCGGCGAAGAGTGTGGTGCCTCCTTCGACGGCCTCGCCGATCGCGTCGTCGTCACGCTCGGTGAGGAGCGAGAAGTCGAAGGAGATCGCGTCGGCGCCGGCCCGGCGCAGCAGCGCGAACGGGACGTCGGGGGCGCAGGAGTGGACGACGGCGGGTCCGTCGGCGTGGACGCCGATGACGTCGCGCAGGGCGCTCTCCACGACCTGCCGGTCGACGGCGCGGTGGGTGCGGTACTCGCTCGCGGTCTTGACGTGCCCGCGCAGGACGGCGATGAGGGAGGGCTCGTCGAGCTGGAGGACCAGCCGGGCGCCGGGGACACGGCGCCGCAGGTCGGCGAGGTGGGTGCGCAGGCCCTCGGCGAGCGAGCCCGCGAGGTCGCGGCAGGCGCCCGGGTCGGAGAGCGCGGCCTCGCCGTTCCTCAGCTCCAGCGCGGCGGCCAGGGTCCAGGGTCCGACGGCCTGCACCTTGAGCGGTCCCTCGTAGCCCTGGGTGAACTCCTCCAGCGCGTCGAGGTCCTCGCCCAGCCACGACCTGGCGCGCTTGGTGTCGCGGCCGGGCCGGTCGCCGATCCGCCAGCCGCTGGGCTCCACGCGCGCGTACACGTCGACGAGCAGTCCCGCGGTCCTGCCGATCATGTCGGCGCCCGGCCCGCGCGCGGGCAGCTCGGCGAGGAACGGGAAGTCCTCGAAGCTGCCGGTGACGGTCTTGGCGGCCTCTCTGGCGTCGCCGCCGGGCATCGACCCGACGCCGGTGGCCGGGGCCCACTTGAAGTCGCTCTTTTCGCTCACTCAGGAAGAGTACGTAACGGGGCCGGGGCCCCCGTCCTCAGCGTCCCGGGCGGACCGTCAGGTCGTTCACCTCGGCGTCCCGGGGGAGGTCCAGGGCCATCACGATCGTGGTGGCGACGGACTCGGGGTCGATCCAGCGGGCCGCGTCGTACTCCTTGCCCTCCTGGTGGTGCACCTTGGCCTGCATGGGGCTGGCGGTGCGGCCGGGGTAGACGGACGTGACCCGCACGCCGTTGCCGTGCTCCTCCTGGCGCAGCGAGTCGGCGAGTGCCTTCAGGCCGTGCTTGGAGGCGGCGTACGCGGACCAGTCGGGGCCCGCGTTCAGTCCGGCGCCGGAGTTCACGAACACCACGTGGCCCTGGGCGAGGCGGAGTTGGGGCAGGAAGTGGCGGGTCAGCTCGGCCGGGGCGATGAGGTTGACGTTGAGCTGGTGGCGCCAGGCCTTCGGGGTCAGCTCGCCCACCGGTCCCAGGTCGACGACGCCGGCGATGTGCAGCAGCGAGTCGACCCGGTCGGGCAGCGCCTGGTGGGAGAACGCCCACGACAGCTTTTCGGGGTCGGCCAGGTCACCGACCAGGGTGCGGGCGCCGGGGAACTCGGCGGCGAGTTCCTTGGCGCGGCCCGCGTCGCGCGCGTGGAGGACGAGTTCGTCCCCGCGCGCGTGCAGACGACGGGCTACGGCGGCGCCGATGCCGGAACCGGCGCCGGTGATCACATGAGTGGCTGTGCTGGTCATGGCCTCATGCTCGCACTACCGTCCGGCCTACTGCTGGCCGAGGGACTCCTCCAGGTAGGCGAGGGCGCCGACCGGCTCCTCAGCGAAGAACACCAGGTCGGTGAGGGGGATGGGCAGGAAGCCCTCGTCCTCCATGCGCCGGAACTGCTCCTTCAGGCCGTCGTAGAACCCCGCCGAGTTGAGCAGCACGATCGGCTTGTCGGTCTTCCCGTGCTTCTTCAGCTCCAGGATCTCGGTGGCCTCGTCGAGCGTTCCCGTACCGCCCACCATGACCACGACGGCGTCGGCCTTCTCCATGAGCAGCCGCTTGCGCTCGGCGAGGTCGGCGGCGACGACCATCTCGTCGGGCGCGGTCACGGCGCGGGCCTTGGCGGCGAGGAACTCCACGGACACCCCGACCAGTCCCCCGCCGGCCTCGTGCACCCCGTCGGCGACGACCTTCATCAGCCCGCTCTCGCTGCCGCCCCACACCAGCGTGTGCCCGCCCTTGCCGAGCAGTTCGGCGAATTCGCGGGCGGGTGCGGTGTAGCGGTCGTCGAGGTCGGCGGCGGAGAGGAAGACGCAGATGTTCATGGGAACCACGGTACGGGCCCGCGATCGCGCGGCCGTCCCGGGAAGAACCCGCCCTGTGTGAGCGCTGACACAGTCATGACTCAAGGACACACGATCACGATCGAGCAGGATGCACGGCGCGTGCGCGTCGTCCGGGACGGCGAGGTGCTGGCCGAGAGCACGCGGGCGCTGCTGCTGAAGGAAACCGGCTGTCCGGCGCGGTACTACATCCCTCCGGAGGACGTGCGGACCGAGCTGTTGACCCCGTCGGACACCACCACGTACTGCCCCTTCAAGGGACACGCCTCCTACTGGTCGGTGCCCGGCGCGCAGGACCTGGTGTGGGCGTACCGGGAGCCGAAGGCCGACGTGGCCGCCGTCAAGGACCACTTGTGCTTCTACGAGACCGAGGTCGACGGCGCCTAGCCGAAACCGCTCCCGCGGGCGTGGTCGAATACGGGATACGGGGAGACACAGCGCGAGGCGGAGGGTGAGGCGGCCATGACTCACGGAGACGGGCAGCAAGGCGTTCCCACGGGCGGCTTCGGCCCGCCCCCGTCCGTCCCGCCACCGCCCGCCCACCCGCCGGTGTTCCCTCCGCCGCCGTCCGTGCCCCCGGCGGCGGTTCCCGGGCCCGGACCGGGCCCCGAGTTCATCGCCGCCGACGAGCGCAACGGCCTGGTGGTCGACTCCGACGGCGTCCACTTCGAGCAGGGGCCGCACGCCATCGACCTCCCGTGGGCGTACCTGCGCACGGTGCGGTTCCAGCCCGTGCCGGACGGCCTGTACGTGACCGCGGTGATGACGGACGGCCCGGTCTACGAGTGCCGGGTCCGGGCCCGCCGCCGCTCCCTGGCGACGCAGTGGGGCACCGATCTCACGGCGGTGCTCCACCACTATCTGGCGGGCCGGGGCTAGTCGGTCAGGCCACCGCGGTGGCGCGGTCGGTGGTCGCGATCGTCGCCGAGCCCACCACGCGCGTGCCGGCGTACAGCACGATCGCCTGGCCGGGGGCGACGCCGCGGACCGGCTCGTCGAAGGAGACGCGGAGTTCGTCGTCGACCAGCTCGGCGGTCACCTCGGTCTCGCCGCCGTGGGCGCGGAGCTGGGCCGTGTAGGTGCCCGGGCCCGTGGGGGCCGCGCCGCACCAGCGGGGCTTGATCGCGGTCAGGGCGGACACGTCGAGGGCCGCCGCCGGGCCCACCGTCACCGTGTTGTCCACCGGGGAGATGTCCAGGACGTAGCGGGGCTTGCCGTCGGCGGCGGGGGTGCCGATGCGCAGGCCCTTGCGCTGGCCGATGGTGTAGCCGAAGGCGCCCTCGTGGGTGCCGAGCTTGGCACCCGACTCGTCGACGATGTCGCCCTCGGCCTTGCCGAGACGGGAGGCCAGGAAGCCCTGGGTGTCGCCGTCGGCGATGAAGCAGATGTCGTGGGAGTCGGGCTTCTTGGCGACGGCGAGACCGCGGCGCTCGGCCTCCGCGCGGATCTCGTCCTTCGTCGTCTCCGTGTCGCCGAGCGGGAACATCGCGTGGGCGAGCTGGCGGTCGTCCAGGACGCCGAGGACGTAGCTCTGGTCCTTGGCCATGTCGGTGGCGCGGTGCAGCTCCCGGTCGCCCGCGTCGTTGACCAGGACCTGGGCGTAGTGGCCCGTGCAGACCGCGTCGAAGCCGAGGGCCAGCGCCTTGTCGAGCAGCGCGGCGAACTTGATCTTCTCGTTGCAGCGCAGGCAGGGGTTCGGGGTGCGCCCGGCCTCGTACTCGGCGACGAAGTCCTCCACGACGTCCTCGCGGAAGCGGTCGGCGAGGTCCCAGACGTAGAAGGGGATGCCGATGACGTCCGCCGCGCGGCGCGCGTCGCGGGAGTCCTCGATGGTGCAACAGCCACGGGCACCGGTGCGGAACGACTGCGGGTTCGCCGACAGGGCCAGGTGGACGCCTGTCACGTCGTGGCCGGCTTCCGCGGCGCGGGCCGCCGCGACGGCGGAGTCGACGCCGCCGGACATGGCGGCGAGAACACGGAGGGGACGGTCCTGGGCGGGGCGCGCGGCATGCGAGGTCTGGGAAGTCATAGCACTAACAGAGTACGGGGAGCCGGGAACCGAATCGCTCCGATATCCGTTATGGAACATGTACGCGAAAGGCGGGACGGGGGGCGTCGCGTGGGAAAGCAGGGGTCGGGCGGCAAGGATCGCGACCGGGGCATCAGCCGACGGACCTTGATCGTCGGCGGAATGGCGTCGGCCGTCGGTGTGGGCCTGCTCGCACGCGGTGACCTCGCCCGCATGTGGTGGCAGATGCCCGGTGTGGACAAGCCGCGCACCGCGGGTGCGGTGGACTTCAAGGGCGCGGAGTGGGTGGCGGCGGCCTCGGCGAACTGGCGGCGGGCGGACCGGCCCTCGGACTATCCCATCGACATGGTCGTCGTCCACGTCACGCAGGGCAGTTACAGCGGCACACTGCAGGTGTTCAAGGACCCCTGGCACGGGGCGTCCGCGCACTATGTCGTGCGCCAGGACGGCCACATCGCACAGATGATCCGGGAGCTGGACGTCGCGTTCCACGCGGGGAACAAGGACTACAACCAGCGCAGCATCGGCATCGAGCACGAAGGGTTCGTGGACCGGCCCGAGGACTTCACCGGCGCGATGTACGCGGCCTCCGCGAAGCTGACCGCCGGGATCTGCAGACGGTACGACATACCCGTGGACCGCAAGCACATCATCGGGCACGTGGAGGTGCCGGGCACCGACCACACGGACCCGGGGCCGAACTGGGACTGGGACCGGTACATGAAGCTCGTACGGGCGGCGTACAAGGCGAACAAGCCGACCAAGCGGCCCGGGTCGGCCAAGGCCTGAGGCCCCGCCGGGTCGGCTCGGGCCGGGTCAGGTCAGGCCGGCCGTGCGGGCCCGTTCCACCGCCGGGCCGATCGCCTTCGCGACCGCCTCGACGTCGGCCCTCGTCGACGTGTGGCCGAGGGAGAAGCGGAGTGTGCCGCGGGCCAGGTCGGGGTCGGTGCCGGTGGCGAGGAGGACATGGCTGGGCTGGGCGATGCCGGCCGTGCAGGCCGAGCCGGTGGAGCACTCGATGCCCTGGGCGTCCAGGAGGAGGAGCAGCGAGTCGCCCTCGCAGCCGGGGAAGGTGAAGTGGGCGTTGGCGGGGAGGCGGCCGTCGGGGGCCGGGTCGCCGCCGAGGATCGCCTCGGGGACCGCGGTCCGGACCGCCGTGACCAGGTCGTCCCGCAGGGCGCCGATCTCGCGGGCGAACCGGTCACGGTGCTCGTGCGCCAGGCGGCCGGCCGTCGCGAAGGAGGCGATGGCGGGGACGTCGAGGGTGCCGGAGCGGACGTGGCGCTCCTGCCCGCCGCCGTGCAGGACGGGGACGGGGGTGTGCTCGCGGCCGAGCAGCAGCGCGCCGATGCCGTACGGGCCGCCGATCTTGTGGCCCGACACCGTCATCGCCGCGAGCCCCGAGGCCGCGAAGTCGACCGGGATCTGGCCGTAGGCCTGGACCGCGTCGGCGTGCAGCGGGATGTCGAACTCGTGCGCCACGTCGGCGAGTTCGCGTACCGGCTGGATCGTGCCGATCTCGTTGTTGGCCCACATGACGGTGGCCAGGGCGACATCGGCCGGGTTGCGCTCGATGGCCTCCCGGAGGGCTTCGGCGTGGACGCGGCCGTGCGCGTCGACCGGGAGGTACTCGACGGTGGCGCCCTCGTGCTCGGCGAGCCAGTGCACGGCGTCGAGGACGGCGTGGTGCTCGACGGGGCTGGCGAGGACGCGGGTGCGCGCCGGGTCGGCGGCGCGGCGGGACCAGTACAGGCCCTTGACGGCGAGGTTGTCGGCCTCGGTGCCGCCCGAGGTGAAGACGACCTCGCTGGGGCGGGCGCCGAGCGACTCGGCGAGGGTCTCGCGGGACTCCTCGACCGTGCGGCGGGCGCGGCGTCCGGCGGCGTGCAGGGACGAGGCGTTGCCGGTGACGGCGAGCTGGGCGGTCAGCACCTCGACCGCCTCCGGAAGCATCGGGGTGGTCGCGGCGTGGTCGAGGTAAGCCATGGTGGGCACGATTCTACGAGCCCGCCGGAGCCCTTCGGCCGCCGCATGGGGTCCCGTTCCCACACGTGGCCTCTTCAGGGGCCTCAGCCCGTGATGCTCCAGGAGAACGTGCCGTCGGCCGCGACGAGGGCGCCGAGCACGACGAGGTCGGCGACACCGAGGCCGAGACCCAGCAGGGCACGGCCGCGCCGGGCGGTGCCGCGCCACAGGGAGAGGCTCGCGAGGACGATCGCGACGGGGCCGAGGAAGACGTTCAGGACAAGCAGGCCGACGAGGCCGAGGACGAACGAGGCGACGGCCATGCCGTCGGTGTCACGACGACCGACGGGCCGGGTACGGGCCTGGGTCCGGGTCGGTGCTTCTGCGGTGAGCTGCATGGTTGGTACCCCCTGAATCGACGGATGCGTGCTCAGTGCTGGTGACGGCGGGTGCGCTCGCGCACGGCGAAGACGGTCAGCCAGACACCGATGACGGCGGCGGCGACGAGCGTGAAGGACAGCGGTGCGTGGGCGACGGTGCCGAGGGCGAAGCCCAGGAGCAGAAGGGCCGCTACGAGGAACAGCACGGGAAACCTCTCAGAGTTGGGTTACAACTGTTCACTGACTGATGAGTCTAGCGTGCACGCGGGTGTTCAATTACGGAGAACAGTTGTTAACTGGATGACATGAGTCACACCCTCGGCAGCCGTCAGGCACAGAAACAGAAGACCCGGCAGGCGCTGCTCGACGCGGCGCTGGAGCTGCTGGAGGAGCAGAGCCTCAGCAGCCTGGGGCTGCGCGAGGTCACCCGGGCCGTGGGTGTGGCGCCGACCGCGTTCTACCGGCACTTCGACTCCATCCCCGATCTCGGCGCGGCCCTGGTCGAGGAGGCGGTCGGCAGCCTGCACGCGGTCGTCTCCGAGCTGCTGACGGCGACCTGGGACAGTGACGAACGCATCGCGCGCACCGTCGAGTTGATCGCCGCGCACGTGCGGGCCCACCCGGCCCATGTGCGCTTCATCGCGCGGGAGCGGCACGGCGGGGTGCAGCGGGTGCGCGAGGCGATCGCCGCCCAGTTCGGGCAGTTCGCCGAGGAGGTGCGCGCGGCCCTGCGCCGGGACCCCGAGTCGGCGGGCTGGAGCGAGGAGGACCTGCTGATGCTGGCCGGGCTGTACGTGGACCACATGATGATGGCGGCCGCCGCCTTCCTCACCGCGCCGCCGGCCGACTCCCCCCGCGTCGCGGCCCTCGCCGAGCGGCAGTTGCGGCTGGTGAGTCTCGGGCGCAGACACTGGCTGGACGCGTCATGAGCTACTAGCCTTACGGTCATGACAACCGTCGGCTGGAAACTCGATCGCGGCTTCCGCAGCTCGTCCGGTGAGGTCCGCTGGAGCGCGCTCGGCGCCCCGGACGCACCGCCCGTCGTCCTCGTCCACGGCACCCCGTTCTCGTCCTACGTCTGGCGCGCTCCCGCACGGGCGCTCGCCTCCCGGTACCGCGTGTACGTCTGGGACCTGCCCGGCTTCGGCGCCTCCGAGATGCGCCCCGGGCAGCGCGTCGACCTCGACAGCCAGGCCCGCGTGCTCACCGAGCTGCTGGACCACTGGGGCCCGGGCCCCGGAGGCCGGGCGCCCGCAGTCGTCGCCCACGACGTCGGCGGGGCCGTCGCCCTGCGCGCCCACCTGCTGCACGGGGCCGCCTACTCGCGGCTCGCGCTCGTGGACCCGGTGGCGCTCGCGCCCTGGGGCTCACCCACGTACCGCCTGCTCGCCGAACACGCCGACGTGTTCCGGCAGTTGCCCGCCGAGCTGCACGAAGCGCTCGTGCACCGCTACATCGCCTCGTGCAGCCGTCCCGGCCTGCACCCCGACACCCACGCGCGGCTGGTCGCCCCCTGGCTGACCGAGGCCGGGCGGGACGCCTTCTACCGGCAGATCGAGCAGAACGACCAGCGGTTCACGGACGACATCCAGGGCCGTTACGGGGAGTTGGACCTGCCCGTCCTGGTGTGCTGGGGCGCCGAGGACACCTGGCTCCCGGTCGCCCGCGGGCACGAGCTGGCCGCGCTGGTCCCGGGCGCCGGGCTGCGGATCATCGAGGGCGCCGGACATCTCGTCCAGGAGGACGCGCCGGCCGAGCTCACGGCCGCGCTGCTGGAGTTTCTGCGTAGAGGCGGGTGACGTCGGCCGCGCACCGGGCCAACTCCGCGCGCACCTCGGGCGGTTCGAGCACCTCCAGGTGCGCGGCGAACGGCAGGAGGGTGCGGGTGGCCGCCAGCACCTCGTAGCCGAGGCGGACCCTGATCCACTCGTCGTCCTCGGCCGGCTCCGGGTGCTCGATCAGGGAGTTGCCGGCCATCCGCAGGAAGAGGTCGTAGCGGCTGCGGTGGACGCGTGCGGTCACTGTGATGCCGCCCGGGCGCTGCTCCACCTGGCGTTTCAACAGGGCCCATACCTCGGCGAGTTCGATTCCGGGGCGGCGTTTCACGGGCGCGTCCGTGACGGTCACCGAGCGGGTGCGGTCCACGCGGAAGAGGCGGGGCACCGCCCGGCGGTCGGCCACCAGGTACCAGACGCCCGCCTTGGAGACGAGGCCGTACGGGTCGACGGTGTACGTGCGGGGTGTGTCGGTGCCGCTGTGCCGGTAGCGGATCCGCAGGCGGCGGTCGGTGAACACCGCGTCCTGCACGGCGCCGACGTCGACCTCGCGGGGCGGTGGGCCCATCCAGCGGGACGACTCGACGAGGATCCGGCGGCTCGTCAGCTCCGCCGCGGGGCGGTGGGGTTCGGACAGCGCCGCCATCACCTTGCGCAGGGCCGATCCCAGGGCCGCGTCG
Source organism: Streptomyces sp. NPDC057694 (assembly GCF_042799415.1). NCBI lineage: Bacteria > Bacillati > Actinomycetota > Actinomycetes > Kitasatosporales > Streptomycetaceae > Streptomyces > Streptomyces sp. NPDC057694. Next base: position 80,859 of record NZ_JBHVIX010000016.1, on the reverse strand, counting down.
AGGCCCAGGGCGGTGTGGGCGCCCTGGGACGCGAGGATGAACAGGGCGCGGGACTCGTCGGCGGTCAGGCCGGTGACGTCGGTGCGGTAGCCGGGGAGGAGCGCGATGCCGCCGTGGCGGCCGCGCTCCGTGTAGACCGGGACGCCCGCGGCGGACAGGGCCTCGATGTCTCGGTAGATCGTGCGGAGGGAGACTTCCAGGCGGGTGGCGAGGGTGTGGGCGGGGACGCGGCCGCGGGTCTGTAGGAGCAGGAGGATGGAGAGCAGACGGTCGGACTTCACGGGGTCAGCGTGCCGCAGATCGGGACCGTTGTCGGGTGCCGGTCCGTTGGGGCTGGTCGCGCAGTTCCCCGCGCCCCTTATCGGGTTGTCGGTCGGGTGCGGGCCGGTGGCCGCTTCTCGCGCAGTTCCCCGCGCCCCTGGAGATGCGCACTTCGTGCGCCATCTCCATCAGAGGCGCGCCACCCACCCAGGGTGGAGGCGCGCGAAGCGCAGCCTCAGTGGGAGGCGGCGCGAAGCGCCTGCCTCAGGGGCGCGGGGAACTGCGCGACCAGCCCCCACCGGGCCCGCAGACGAAGAAACAGGCGCTACGGCAGGCGCACGCGGGCCAGTTGGCGGGACTGGGCCACCAGGCGGTCCTGGGTGTCCCAGATTTCGGCGTCCTCTTCCAGGAAGCCACCCGCGAGGTTGCGGGTCGTGATGGAGACCCGGAGCGGGCCGGGGGCCGGGCGGCAGCGGATGTGGGCGGTCAGTTCCACCGTCGGGACCCAGCCCTTGAGGCCCATCTCGAAGGCGGTCGGCGGCAGCGCGTCCACGGTGAGGAGAAGCGAGAGCGGATCGGCATCGCGGCCGTCGGCCAGGCCGAACCAGCCCCGCATCTCTCCCTTGCCCGACGGCGCGCCGAGGGCCCAGCCCAGGGTCGCCGGGTCCAGCTTGACGGCGAGCCGGTCGGTGATGGCCGAGCTGCCCGGGATGCGCGGGCCGTCACTGGGCGCGTCGTCGGCGCCGAAGCACTGCTCGATCGGCGGGATGGCGGGCGGCTTGGCGCTGGTGCGGACATCGTCGGGGAGTGCGTCCAGGTCCCCGTACGAGGCGAGGACGCGGATCCGCTCGACCTCGGTGCCGTCCTCCGCGTACTGGAAGAGCGAGGCCTGCCCGGTGGACAGGGTGCGGCCGGTGCGGACCACGTCCGTGCGGACCACCGCGGGGCCCGCGACGGACGCCGTCAGATAGTGCGCCGAGATCGTGAACGGGTCGGCGTGCGGCAGGGTGTCGGCGAGCGCGCGGCCCAGCACGGCGAGCAGATAGCCGCCGTTGACGGCGTTGATGATCGTCCAGCCGGCGGAGAGCTCGATGTCGTAGACCCCGGGGACGGCGGGATCGCGCCGCGTGACGGCGGTGTCGCGGTCGAACTCGCTGTCGCCGATCGTCGCCGTGCCGGTACGTGCGCCGGTGGGTGCGTGCGTGGATGCTGCGTCTGCCATGCAGGCAGGGTACGACAGCTCATTACTAAGCGGTAGCTTTAGAGATCCGCCTCACCCACGGCTCACGGTGTCTCCTCCGGCACCTCCACCGCCGTGGACCTGCGGTTCCACGCGCGCGGCGCCCGCCAGTGGTAGCGCATCGCGAGCAGCCGCAGGATGAAGGCCGTCACCACGGCGACGCCGCTGGTGAGCCCGTTGAGGGCGTCGAAGCGGATGCAGAGCACGACAATGACGGCACCGACGATCGCGGGAACGGCGTACAGGTCGCGGTCCCAGCGCACCAGCGACGGCACCTCGTTGGCGATGATGTCGCGCAGCACGCCGCCGCCGACCGCCGTGGCGAGGCCGAGCGCGGCGGACGCGGTGAGGCCGAGCCCGTAGTCGTAGGCCTTGGTGGTGCCGGTGACGCAGAACAGGCCGAGGCCGGCCGCGTCGAAGACGTTCACCGCGACCTGGGTGCGTTCGACCTCGGGGTGCAGGAAGAAGACGAGGCCGGCGGCGAACAGCGGGGTGATGAAGTAGCCGAGGTCGGTGAAGGCGGACGGCGGCACGGCCCCGATGACCAGATCGCGGAACAGCCCCCCGCCCAGCGCGGTGACCTCGGCCAGGGCGCCGATGCCGAAGACGTCCCAGTTCTTGCGTACGGCCATCAGAGCGCCGGAGATGGCGAACACGAAGATGCCGACGAGGTCGAGCCAGTGCTGGACGGAGGGGGTGAACAGTTCCTGGATCACCCGATATTTTTACCTGTCGGGTACGCGCCTACAGCGTCGGCTTGCCCGTCGTGAACAGCCACGTGTCGAACAGGTCGTCCAACTGCCGCCCCGAGACCCGCTCGGCGAGGGCGATGAAGTCGGATGTCTGGGCGTTCCCGTACCGGTGGAGCTTGGTCCACTGCGGCAGCAGCTTGAAGAACGCCTTGTCGCCGATGCGCTCGCGCAGCACCTGGAGGGTCATCGCGCCGCGCTGGTAGACGGCGGAGGCGAACATGGTGTCGCGCTGCGGGTCGCCGGGCTTCGTCTGCCAGAAGGCGGAGGTCTCCGGGCGGGAGTTGTAGCCCGCGAGGAACGAGTCGTGGGCGGAGGCGCCGCCCTTGTGCTCGGTCCACAGCCACTGGGCGTAGGTGGCGAAGCCCTCGTTGAGCCAGATGTTCTTCCACTGCTCGACGGAGACGGAGTCGCCGAACCACTGATGGGCCAGTTCGTGGACGATCGTCGATTCGTTGCGGACGGCGGAGTAGCTGGGCTTGGACTGGGTCTCCAGGGAGAAGCCGGCCTCGGGCATGTCGTCGACGACGGCGCCGGTCTCCTCGAAGGGGTAGGGGCCGAAGATCTGCGACCAGTAGTCGGTGGCCTCCGCGGTAACGGCGTACACGTCGACGCTGTTGCTGTTCGCGAGGACCGGGTCGATGGCGACGTAGATGGGGGTGCCGGCGGGGGTGCGGCCGCTCTTGACGTCGAACTTCCCGATGCTGGCGGTCGCGAGGTAGGTCGCCATCGGCTTCGACTCGCGCCAGTGGTGGACGGTCTGCGTGCCCTTGTCGGTGTCGTACGTGCCGACGAGCCGCCCGTTCGAGACACCGGTGAGGCCCTTGGGGGCCTTGATGCGGATGTCGTACGTCGCCTTGTCGGCGGGGTGGTCGCTGGAGGGGAACCAGGTGGACGCGGCGTTCGGCTCGCAGGCGACGAAGACGCCGTCGGCGGTCTTCATCCAGCCGTAGTCGGAGCCGAAGACGATGGGGCCGCTGAGGGCTTCGGGAACGCCGTTGTAGGTGACGGTCGTGGTGAAGGTGTGGCCCCTGCGGACCGGGGTGCGCGGGGTGATGACGATCTCGTCGCCGGTGCGGGTGAAGTCGGCGCGTCTGCCGTTCACTTCTATGCGGGTGACCGTGAGCTTCTGCAGGTCGAGGTCGAAGGACGAGAGGTTCTGGGTGGCGCGCGCGGTGAGGGTCGTACGGCCGTCGAGGCGGTCGGTGTCGGGGTTGTAGGCGACGTCGAGGTCGTAGTGGCGGGCGTCGAAGCCGCCGTTGCCGAGCTCGGGGAAGTACGGGTCACCGATGCCGGCGGAGCCGGGGGTGGGGGCCGGGGCGGCGGCGATCAGGGTGAAGGAGGCTGCCGCGACGGTGAGCGCGGCCAGCTTTGCCGAACGGGAGAGCATGTGGCGTCCCTTCGAGCGTGATCCTGTGTGCTGGACACGCAGGACTCTGTCCTGAAGGGAGCGACATGTACATGCCCCGTTTGGGTCATGTGGGGGCTGTGGTGGGCGTCGGCTGGGAGCGCCTGCCCGGCGGCGGGGCTCGCCCCTGAGGTGGCGCACGGAGTGCGCATCTCAGGGGCGCGGGGAACTGCGCGAGAAGCCCCACCGGCCCGCAGCCGACAGCGAGCGGGACTACTCCCCCGCCGGGGCCTCCGGCGACGGCTTGTCGTCGACGGCGTCCGCCGGCGCCGGCACCGTCACCACGTCGATCGCCTCCTTGGCCACCGCGAGCAGCTTGGTGTCCTCGGGCGCCTGGTCGGGGGCGTTCTCCGGGTGGTGGCAGGCGACCTGGTGCCCGGAGGCCAGCTGAAGCAGCGGCGGCTCCTTCGTGGCACACAGCTCCGTCGCCTTCCAGCACCGCGTGTGGAAACGGCACCCGGTGGGCGGGTCGATCGGCGACGGGACGTCACCGCGCAGCAGGATCCGCTCGCTCTTGACCCCGCGCCGCCGCGGATCCGGCACCGGCACCGCGGACAGCAGCGCCTTGGTGTACGGGTGCATCGGCGTCGCGTAGAGATCGTCGCGGTCCGCGAGTTCCACGATCTTGCCGAGGTACATCACCGCGATCCGGTCCGAGACGTGCCGGATGACCGAGAGGTCGTGCGCGATGATCACGTACGTCAGGCCGAGCTCGCTCTGGAGGTCGTCGAGGAGGTTGACGACCTGGGCCTGGATGGAGACGTCGAGGGCCGAGACCGGCTCGTCGGCGACCACGAGCTTCGGGCGCAGCGCGAGCGCGCGGGCGATGCCGATGCGCTGGCGCTGACCGCCGGAGAACTCGTGCGGGTAGCGGTTGTAGTGCTCGGGGTTGAGCCCGACCCGCTCCAGGAGTTCCTGGACCGTCTTGCGCACGCCGCCCTCGGGGTTGACGCCCTGGAGCTTGTACGGGGCGCCGACGATCGTGCCGATGTTGTGGCGCGGGTTCAGCGAGGAGTACGGGTCCTGGAAGATCATCTGCACATCGCGGCGCAGCGGTCGCATCGCGCCCGTGCCCAGGTGCGTGATGTCCTTGCCCTCGAACTCGACGCGGCCGGCCGTCGGTTCGAGCAGCCGGGTGATGAGCCGGCCCATCGTCGACTTGCCGCAGCCGGACTCACCGACGACGCCCAGGGTCTCCCCCGCGCGGACGTCGAAGGTCAGCCCGTCGACGGCCTGGACCGCGGCGACCTGCCGCTTGAGCAGGCCCTTCTTGATCGGGAAGTGCTTGACCAGGTTCTCGACCTTGAGCAGCGGTTCGCCGGGCGCCGGGTCCGCGGAGGTCGTCACGGAACCGTCCGCCTGCGGGGGGATCGTCATCTCGGTCTCGGGTCCTTTGGCGTCCGTCACAGCTTCGGCGCAATCTCTTCGGTCCAGATCCGCTCCCGCTCCCCGGCCGACATGTGGCAGGCGGAGAAGTGGCCGGAGCCGACCTCGCGCAGTTCGGGGCGCTCGGTGCGGGTGATGTTGTCCTCGGGGATGTCCGCGTACGGGCAGCGCGGGTTGAAGGCGCAGCCGGTCGGCAGGTTGATCAGGCTGGGCGGGGAGCCCTTGACCGGCGTGAGCCGTTCGGTCTGCTCCCGGTCGATGCGCGGCATCGAGCCCAGCAGGCCCCAGGTGTAGGGGTGCTGGGGCTCGGTGAAGACCTGGGTGGCACTGCCGCGCTCCACGCACCGGCCGCCGTACATGACGAGCAGTTCGTCGGCCATCTCCGCGACGACCCCGAGGTCGTGCGTGATCATGATGACCGCGGAGCCGAACTCCTTCTGGAGGTCGCGGATCAGGTCGAGGATCTGCGCCTGCACGGTCACGTCGAGGGCCGTGGTCGGCTCGTCGGCGATGAGCAGTTCGGGGTTGTTGACCAGCGCCATGGCGATCATCGCGCGCTGGCGCATACCGCCGGAGAACTCGTGCGGGTAGGCGTCGACCCGCTTGTCGGGCTGCGGGATGCCGACCCGGTCGAGCATCTCGATCGCCCGCTTGCGCGCGGTCTTCTTGTCCACCTTGTGGTGGACGCGGTACGCCTCCACGATCTGCTTGCCGATCGTGTAGTACGGGTGCAGCGCGGAGAGCGGGTCCTGGAAGATCATCGCCATGTCGCGGCCGCGGAGCCGGCGTACGGCGTTCTGGTCGCCGGAGAGCAGCTCGGTGCCGTCCAGCCAGATCTCACCGCTGATCTGCGCCTTGCGCCGGCCGTACTGGCCCGCGGTGTGCAGGCCCATGATGCCGAGCGACGTGACGGACTTGCCCGATCCGGACTCGCCGACGATGCCGAGGGTGCGGCCCTTCTCCAGGGTGAAGGAGAGCCCGTCGACGGACTTGACCACGCCGTCGTCGGTCGGGAAGTGCACCTTGAGGTCGCGGACCTCCAGGAAGGCGCTGGGGGCCCCGGAGGCGGTGACGGGTTCGCCGACCGCCGCTCCGGTCTTGTGCAGGTCGGTCATCCCAGCCTCACTCGCGGGTCGATGACGGCGTACAGAAGGTCCACGACGAGGTTGGCGACGGCGATCGCGAGAGCCGCGAACAGCGTCACGCCGAGGATCAACGGCAGGTCCTTGTTGCTGATGGCCTGGACCGCTTCGAGACCGAGACCGGGCAGGTTGAACGTGGACTCGGTGAGCACGGCGCCGCCGAGCAGCACACCGAGGTCGAGTCCGAAGACGGTGAGGATCGGGGTCATCGCCGAGCGCAGCGCGTGTCTGGTGATGACGGCGGACTCGCCGAGGCCCTTGGCGCGCGCGGTGCGGATGTAGTCCTCGCCGAGGATCTCCAGCATGGTGGCGCGGGTGAGTCTCGCGTACATCGCGGCGTTGAGGAAGGCGAGCACGATCCACGGCAGGATCAGCGTCTGGAGCCAGGTGCCGATCGAGTCGTCCGTGGACAGCGAGTCGGCGATGTGCACCCAGCCCAGGGTGTGGACGAAGATGCCCATCGCGACCATGCCGGTGAAGAAGACGGGGAGCGAGACGCCGCCGAGGGCGGTGGTCATCGCGGCGCGGTCCCAGAAGGTGCCGCGCTTGAGGGCGGAGGTCACGCCGGTGGCGACACCGCCGACCAGCCACAGGACGCAGGCGCCGAGCGCCAGGGCGCCGGTGATGGGCGCGTCGCCCTTGAGCGTGTTCCAGACGGGCTCCTCCGTGCGGAAGGAGTACCCGAAGCAGGGGGCGGGGCAGTGGGTGATGTCGCCGCCGTTGGTGTAGTCGCGGCCGAGCGGGATGCCCCGGACGAAGTCCCAGAACTGCACGAGCAGGGGGTCGTTGAGGCCCAGCTTGATGCGGATGCCGTCCAGCGCCTCGGGGCTGGTGGCCTTGCCGGCGAAGAGGACGGCGACGTCCTGACCCGCCCATTTGGGCAGCATGAAGAAGATGGTGAAGGTCGCGAACAACACGATCAGCACCATGATGACGACGGCGAACAGGCGCCGGATGAGATAAGCAAGCACTGTGCGCGGCCCGGGGGGGGGGGGGGGGGGGGGGTCCTTTCCCCCCCCCCCCCCCCCCGAGGCCATCACCTGCCCTTCGGACTGGCGGGTTTCGACGGCATGAGCGGGATCAGCTCATCGACCGGAAGGACTACGACTACTTGTTGACGCCGAGCATCACGTAGTCGTAGCGACCGCTGTAGGCCGCGGACGAGTACACGTTGGTCAGGCGGGTGCTGCGCCACGAGATGTTCTTCTCGTAGATGAACGGCATCCAGTACGCCTCGTCCAGGATGCGGTGGTCGAGGTCGGTGTAGATCTGCTTCGCCTTCGCCGGGTCGGTGGTGCCGATGGCGTCGTCGAAGAACTTGTCGACCTTCTTGTCCTTGATCTGCGACTCGTTGTAGTTACCGGTCGGGAAGATGAAGCGGCTGTCGAACAGCGGCTGCGCGTATCCCTGGCCGGAGTTGAAGTCGGGGCCCCAGCCGCTCATCGTCATGCCGTAGCCACGGGACTTGACGACCTTCGGCGAGCCGGTGATCGAGGAGGCCTGGGCGCCGTCGATCGAGTCGATCGTCAGCTTGATGCCGACCTTGGCGAGGGACGCCTGGAGCGCCTCGGCCGCGTCGACCTCACCCGGGTTGTTGCTGCGGGCGGAGATCTTGGTGGAGAAGCCGCTCGGCTTGCCGCACGCCTTCAGCGCGTCCTTGGCCTTGGCCACGTCCGGCTTGCCCTTGCGGGACAGGATGCCGTACGGGTCGTAGTCGCTGTAGCCCGGGATGGACGTCGGGAAGGTGGAGTTGGCGATCTCGCCACCGGCCACCTTGCCGCCGCGCGACTGTTGGATGCTCGCGAAGTCGGTGCCGTAGAAGACGGCCTTGCGGCACTCGACGTTGTCCAGCGGCTTGGTGGCGGTAACCAGGGCCACGTAGCGCACGAAGGAGGTCTGGACGTTGTCGACGTTGCCGCGGTGGTCCTGGACCGCCGAGACGCGGCCGGACTGCGTCATGCCGGTGCCGTTGACGTCGACGTCGTAGTCGCCGGCCATCAGGCGCTTGTCGTTCTCCTCGAGGTTCGAGGAGATGGTGACCGTGATCCTGTTGGGCAGGGCCGGGCGCAGCGGGTCGGACGACTTCTTCCAGGCCGTGTTGCGCACCAGCGTCAGGCTCTTGCCCGCCTTGTAGCTCGCGACCTTGTACGGGCCCGAGGACACCGGCTTCTGGGTGTACTTCTCCTTGGTGTCCTTGGCCTGCGGCACCGGGGCGCCGGTCGGCATGGCGAGCATCTGCTCGAAGTCGCCGTTGGCCTTGGGCAGGTGGAAGACGATGGTCTGGTCGTCCGGCGTCTCGATCGCCTTCAGGCCCAGCTTGTCCTTCGACTTGTCCTTGTACGGGCCCTTGTACTCGCCCTTGGGGTCGAGGGTGGAGCGCAGGTAGCCGGGGCCGCCGGTGATGACGTCGGTGGCCCAGATGCGCTCGATGCCGTACTTGACGTCCTTGGAGGTCAGCTTGGAGCCGTCCTCCCAGGTCAGACCGTCACGCAGCTTGTACGTGTAGGTCTTGCCGTCGGAAGAGACCTCACCGGGGCCGGTGGCGAGGTCGCCGACCAGCTTGTTGGAGCCGTTGCCCGGCTTGGTGTCGTACGTGACCAGGGTGCGGGTGTAGTACCGCATGAAGTCCCAGGTCATGCCGTAGTACGAGCGCTGCGGGTCGAGGGAGTCGAAGTCCTGCTTGCCGACGAACTTCAGCGTCCCGCCCTTCTTGGCGGACGCGTTGACGACCTTGTTCAGCGCGGCGTTGAAGCCGGGAGCCTTGGCGTCGTCCTTGCTGTCGCCGTCGCCGCCACCGCACGCCGTAGTGGCCGCCAGCGCCCCGACGACGAGGGCCGCGCACGCGGCGAGCCGTCGCTTGGGAATACCTGTGGGCATTTTCTCGTATCCTCCGAGATCGCGGTCCGGGCAAGTCGCCGGGGAACCAGTGGGGTGCGCCGCCTGACGATGCGACAGGGGCCTTGTAAAAGAGGGCTGTTGGGGACCTAGCGGGTGCCCTTGGGGTCGAGTGCGTCACGCAGCCCGTCCCCGAAGAGGTTGAACGCGAGGACGGTGATGAAGATCGTCACGCCGGGGAAGACCATGAACATCGGGTCGTGCTCGTACGTCGCGAGCGCGTCGCGGAGCATGCCGCCCCAGGAGGCGGTCGGCGGGCGGACACCCGCGCCGAGGAAGCTCAGGGCGGCCTCGGTGAGGATGTTGGTGGGGATCATCAGCGTCATGTAGACGACGATCGGGGCCACCAGGTTGGGCAGCAGTTCGCGCAGCAGGATGTGCCGGCTGCCGCCGCCCAGCGAGCGGGCCGCCTCGACGTACTCCCGTTCGCGCAGCGAGAGGGTCTGGCCCCGGACGATCCGGCCGACGTAGGGCCAGCCGAAGAAGCCGATGACCAGCACGAGGATGGCGACGCGGACACCGGTTCCGGTCAGCCCGAGCATGTCGTCGGGGAGCACCGAGACCAGCGAGATGATGAAGAGCAGCTGGGGGAAGGCGAGCAGCACGTCCATGACCCGGCTGATGATCGAGTCGATCCAGCCGCCGAAGTAGCCCGCGATCACGCCGAAGACCGTGCCGAGCACGACGGCGACGATGGCCGCGAGGAACGCGACGAGCAGCGAGATCCGGGCGCCGTAGACGACGCGGCTGAAGACGTCCCGGCCCTTGTTGGGCTCGACGCCGAACAGGTAGTCGCCGCTGACGCCGCCCAGCGAACCGGTGGGCAGGTTCGTCAGCGGGTCGAGCTTGTCCTGGTGGAAGTCGTTCGGCGGGTGGCCGAGCAGGCCCACGATCAGCGGAGCGAAGACCGCCACCAGGATCAAAAGGACGACAACGATGCCACCGGCCAGGGCGACCTTGTCCCGCTTGAGGCGGTTCCAGGCGATCTGCTTCAGCGACCGTCCTTCGACCTTGCCGCCTGACTGGCTCGCGGCAGCGTCGACCGACGCGGTCGGCTCCGCCTCCGCGGTCGTGTCGTGCAATGGTGCCGTCATCGTGGCAGGGACCCCTCTCAACCGGCGGTGACCGGCCCGCACTTGCCGCTGGTGGCGGCGTGATTCAGTCCGTCGTACTCGGAGGGCTCGTACACAAGGCCGAACCCCTTGGAGCGGGAGTCTTCAACCTGTGTGCGATCTGTTGCCAGACTTGACGGGGAAAGGATGCCTAAACGTGATGCTGTCTGGGGGGTTCCGTTATCCGGACGGCGGTCAACGACGGGCGGACAGTGGGCAGTTGGGGCCGAAGGGGCGGCATAGTGGACATTGGGGCCACAAGCCTGCTTCTCTACCCCCAACCCGTCCCTTCCCGAAATGACCGCTGCACACGCGGAGTTGAGGAGGACTTGAGGTTCGGGCCGGGTGGTCAAGCCCGTCCGGCGTTTGAGGACAAAGCGGTCAGTACGACGCGCCGTACGGCGGCGGGTAGCCGTAGCCCCCACCGGCCTGCCCGGCAGGAGCGGCGTGCGCCTCGCGGTCGTAGAACGCCCGGGCGTTCGCCCGCAGCCACATCGCCACCGGGTCGTACTCGTCGGACATCGCGACCGTGGACACCGGCAGACCGTCCGGCACGGCCGTGATGGACTGCTGCATCATCGCGCGCACCGAGTCCACCGACGCGGGCGACGTGTCGTACACATCGAGGCCGATGGCGAGGTACGGAGCGCCGAGCGCGGGCTGCACCCAGGCGCGGCGCAGGGCGCGCACGGCGGTGGTGCGGTGCGCGTTCTGCGCGAGGACGGCGTAGAACTGCGGGAGGTCGATCGTCGGCTCGGACAGCCGCAGCGGACCGGCCGGCTGGCGGTCGAGGCCGCCCGCGATCCGGCGCAGGTCGAGCCAGGGGATGCCGACGCCGCCGCCCGGCGCGTGCGGATTGAGCCAGAGGCCGTAGTGGTCGGGGTAGAGGGTGCGGGCCGCGTCGACACCGCCGACCACCTCGTACGCACGCGACCAGCCGGAGGCGGAGAGCTCCTGGGCGGAGGTGACGCAGGGGGCGTAACCGAACCCGTCGACCTCCATGTTCCCGTACTGGGCGTCGGGGGAGCCGGCCTGGCCGTGCCAGAGCAGCATCCAGACCTGGCCCGCCGCGGGGTCGGCGAGCGCCTTGAGCAGCGCCTCGTACGCGTCGTAGCGCCCGGGAGTCACCTGGCGCAGCATGTGCTCGACCTGTCCGGCCGCGGCCGTGCCCGACGCACTCACCCGTAACCGCCCCTTCGTGAACTTCTGCCAGTCTGTGATTCGCCGATCCGCCCGATCGGCCCCTCACCGGTGGGTGTGACACCGCCCGGTCAGGTCATGAAACCAGCTTAAGCGGCGTTACTGACACCGACTTGACGGACGGTGTCATACCTCTCGTGCATAGAACGGACGAACTTGGCCCCGCAGCCAGTCGGCGACCGGGTCCTGGGTGACGTCGAGGAAGACGAGATTCACCGGCCAGGCGACCGGCGTCCGGCCCAGCGCGCGGCCGAGCGCGTCCAGGGACACGTCCCGCGCCGGACCCGCCGCCGCCTCATGCTCCGTCAGCTCCACGCCGATGAACAGCGACGGGGCGCCGTCCTCGACGACCGCGAGACAGCGGCGGGCCGTGCGGACGATGCCGGCCGCGTCGAACTCCTCGCGCACCGCCGTCAGGAAGTCGACCGGATCGTCCTGCCAGTCCGGCTCGGACAGCACGACCCGGCCGCCGCTCGCCGGTCCGTCCAGCGGGGTGCGGCCGCCGCGGGCCAGCTGGGCGACGGCCGGGGGCGGGAGCGGGACGCCTATCGTGCCGTCCGGATTCACGGCGAGGCCGACCTGCGGTGGCAGTCCGCGCGCGAACTCCACGGCCGGGGCCACCGTGCAGTCCATCCGGCCGCCGGTGACCTGCATGAACTCGTGCTCGGAGCTGAAGACCGGGACGTACGCCTGGCCCTGGATCTCCATCGTGGGCAGGTCGAGGTCGCGGCTGGCCGGACCGCCGCCCTTGGGCAGCGGGATCCACAGGTGGCTGCGGCCGAGGACCTCGACGATGCGGCCGCCGGCCTCGGGGCGGCCGAGCGCCGCGGAGAGGACCTCCTCCAGCTCGTTGGCCGGCCAGCTGTGCTGCGGCTGGGGGTGGGCGTGTGCGCCGCCCTCACCCTGCGCGTAGTGCTCGTGCCCCTGCTCCGGGATGCCCGGCGTCTCCATAGCTGCCTTCAACCTCTGCTCTGCCGCTGTACCGCGCGCGGCGCCTGTCGTCCGGGCCGACGATAACCCGTTCGGCGGCAGCGCCGAAGGCGCTCCTCGCGGGCTCAGCTCTCCAGGAACGTGATTCCGCCGAGTGCGTCGGACGCCGCGCGGTCGAGCAGCACCGCCGACTCGATGCCGGCCGGCAGATCACCGGCCTCCGTCGACGTGACGAGCGCGGTGACCGCCCTGCGGTGCCGGGCGAAGGCGTACCGCGAGACGCCGCGGCCGCGGTCGCGCATGCCTTCCAGGGCCAGGTCCGCCGGCACGTCGAGCAGGATCAGATGGACGGCCGCGCCGCGCCGCCCGGCCATCCGCGTCACCCAGTGGCGCACCCAGGCCTGGGTGCCGCAGTCGTGCACGACGACGCTGGCGCCGGAGCGGATCGCCCGGCGCAGGCCCGCGTAGTGCGCGAGGCGGACCAGCGGCCGGTAGAGCGCGTACGGCAGTCGGCGCGGCATCCGCGCGGCCCAGCGCTCCCGGGTGTCCTGGGAGTCGATCCGCACCACGGTGACCACGCGCCGCATCAGCGTGGACTTGCCGCTGCCCGGCAGCCCCGACAGCACGACCAGGTCACCCGCCGCGAAGCCGATCCGGTGCGGGGTGCGGCCGCCGCGCCCCCGCAGGTCCCGCACCGAGCGCTGCCGGGGAATCCGTACCCCCGCCACCGCCGGCGCCGTGGTCGCGTACGCCCCCGCAAGCTCTTTGTGCACCGTGATCGTCCTCCCCGTTCCGGTCACGCCACTTCCTGCCCGCCAAGTGTAAAGAGTAGGTAATGCCCTCCGATCTGTTTTCCCGTTCCCCGGGCATGCAATGATGTGCGCGCCAACTGCATACCGGCCGCTTGAATCCGCGCGGGAGAGTTCCAGGCACACGCTGCCCGGACGCCGAAGGAGCAAGTCCCTCCCTTGAATCTCTCAGGCCCCGAACCGCGCGGGCGAGGCACATCTGAAAAGCGGGCCGCCCGTCTCGTACGGCGGCTCCACCCAAGGTGCAAGCCCCTCGGGGCGAACCTCTCAGGTTCCGATGACAGATGGGGAGGACACTTCGCCATCGCCGTCATGCCCTGGAGCACCAGCAATGAGCCCTACGCCTTCCCGCCTGACCGCACTTGATGCCGTGCACCGTTCCCTCGGTGCCACGATGACCGACTTCGCCGGCTGGGACATGCCGCTGCGCTACGGCAGCGAGCGTGACGAGCACACCGCCGTGCGCACGAAGGCCGGGCTCTTCGACCTGTCCCACATGGGCGAGATCACCGTTTCCGGCGCCGGGGCCGTGGACCTGCTCAACTTCGCGCTGGTCGGCAACATCGGCTCCGTCGGCGTCGGCCGCGCCCGCTACACGATGATCTGCCGCGCGGACGGCGGCATCCTCGACGACCTGATCGTCTACCGGCTGGCGGAGACGGAGTACATGGTCGTCGCCAACGCGGGCAACGCGCAGGTCGTCCTCGACGCGCTGACCGAGCGCGCCGAGGGCTTCGACGCCGAGGTCCGCGACGACCGGGAGGCGTACGCGCTGATCGCCGTGCAGGGCCCGCACTCCCCCGCCATCGTGAAGTCCGTCACGGACGCCGACCTGGACGGCCTGAAGTACTACGCCGGTCTGCCCGGCACCGTCGCGGGCGTCGAGGCGCTCATCGCGCGCACCGGCTACACCGGCGAGGACGGCTTCGAGCTGTTCGTCGCCCCGGCCGACGCGGAGAAGCTGTGGCAGGCGCTGACCGAGGCGGGCGCCGCGTACGGCCTCGTCCCGTGCGGCCTGTCCTGCCGGGACACGCTGCGCCTGGAGGCGGGCATGCCGCTGTACGGGCACGAGCTGACCACGGAGCTGAGCCCGTTCGACGCCGGTCTGGGCCGCGTCGTGAAGTTCGACAAGACGTCCCACGGCGAGGACTTCGTCGGGCACGACGCGCTCGTCGCCGCAGCCGAGCGCGCCGAGACCGCCCCGCCGCGCAGGCTCGTCGGCCTGATCGCCGAGGGCCGCCGGGTGCCGCGCGCCGGGATGGCCGTCGTCGCCGACGGCAAGGTGATCGGCGAGGTCACCTCCGGCGCCCCCTCCCCCACCCTGGGCAAGCCGCTCGCGATCGCGTACGTGGACGCCGGGCACGCCGAGCCCGGCACGGCCGGCGTCGGGGTCGACATCCGCGGCACCCACGAGCCGTACGAGGTCGTGGCTCTGCCGTTCTACAAGCGCCAGAAGTGACGCTCGTACCAGCGACGCCGTCCCCCTCCGTCATCAGCACCTTCCCCCGTACAGGAGAATTCGCATCATGAGCAACCCCCAGCACCTGCGTTACAGCAAGGAGCACGAGTGGCTGTCGGCCGTCGAGGACGGCGTGGCGACGGTCGGCATCACGGAGCACGCGGCCAACGCGCTCGGTGACATCGTGTTCGTCCAGCTTCCCGAGGTCGGCGACACCATCACGGCGGGCGAGACCTGCGGTGAGCTGGAGTCCACCAAGTCGGTCTCCGACCTGTACTCCCCCGTGACCGGCGAGGTCGTCGAGGCCAACCAGGACGTCGTCGACGACCCGGCCCTCGTCAACTCGGCCCCCTTCGAGGGCGGCTGGCTGTTCAAGGTCCGTATCGCGGAGGAGCCGAAGGACCTGCTCTCCGCCGACGAGTACACCGAGTTCTCCGGGAGCTGACACCTTTATGTCCGAGAAGACCGACAAGTCCGTACTGAACGAGTCGCTGCACGCTCTCGACCCCGAGGTGGCCCAGGCCGTCGACGCCGAGCTGAAGCGGCAGCAGTCGACCCTGGAAATGATCGCGTCGGAGAACTTCGCCCCGGTCGCCGTCATGGAGGCCCAGGGCTCGGTCCTCACCAACAAGTACGCGGAGGGCTACCCCGGCCGCCGCTACTACGGCGGCTGCGAGCACGTCGACGTCACCGAGCAGATCGCGATCGACCGCGTGAAGGAGCTGTTCGGCGCCGAGTACGCCAACGTGCAGCCGCACTCGGGCGCCTCCGCGAACCAGGCCGCCCTGTTCGCCATCGCCCAGCCCGGCGACACGATCCTCGGCCTGGACCTGGCGCACGGCGGCCACCTCACCCACGGCATGCGCCTGAACTTCTCCGGCAAGCAGTTCGACGTGGTCGCGTACCACGTGGACGAGGCCGGCCTGGTCGACATGGCCGAGGTGGAGCGCCTGGCCAAGGAGCACCGCCCCAAGGTCATCATCGCGGGCTGGTCGGCGTACCCGCGCCAGCTGGACTTCGCCGAGTTCCGCCGCATCGCCGACGAGGTCGAGGCGTACCTGTGGGTCGACATGGCCCACTTCGCGGGCCTGGTGGCCGCGGGGCTGCACCCCAACCCCGTGCCGTACGCCGACGTCGTCACGTCCACGACGCACAAGACGCTCGGCGGCCCGCGCGGCGGCATCATCCTCGCCCGCAACAAGGACTTCGCGAAGAAGCTGAACTCGGCGGTCTTCCCGGGCTTCCAGGGCGGCCCCCTGGAGCACGTGATCGCGGCCAAGGCCGTCTCCTTCAAGGTCGCGGCGAGCGAGGGCTTCAAGGAGCGCCAGCAGCGCACGATCGAGGGCGCCAAGATCCTCGCCGAGCGGCTGACCTCCGAGGACACCCGCGCGCACGGCGTGAACGTGGCGTCCGGCGGCACCGACGTGCACCTGGTCCTGGTCGACCTGCGCGACTCGGAGCTGGACGGCCGGCAGGCCGAGGACCGGCTCCACGAGGTCGGCATCACGGTCAACCGCAACGCGGTCCCGAACGACCCGCGTCCCCCGATGACCACCTCCGGCCTGCGCATCGGCACGCCGGCGCTGGCCACCCGCGGCTTCGACGCCGACGACTTCCGTGAGGTCGCCGACATCATCGCCGAGACCCTCAAGCCGTCCTACGACGCCGACGCGCTGAAGGCCCGGGTGACCGCTCTCGCGGAGAAGCACCCGCTGTACCCCGGCCTGTAGTAATTACGTACGCTTTGAGACGTACGAATTTTCGGGGCACCCCGCACACTGGAAAGTGAGCAGGGGTGCCCCGAGTCACGTCCACCTCTTTCCTGCCCCGCCCGTCCCGGCAGACAACGGCGTCTGCCACCACCATTGGAGTCCCCCGTGGCCATCTCGGTCTTCGACCTCTTCTCGGTCGGCATCGGCCCGTCCAGCTCCCACACGGTCGGTCCCATGCGCGCGGCGCGGATGTTCGCCCGGCGCCTGAAGAACGAGGGCCTGCTGGCCCACACCGCCTCGATACGCGCCGAGCTGTACGGCTCCCTGGGCGCGACCGGCCACGGGCACGGCACCCCGAAGGCGGTGCTGCTCGGCCTGGAGGGCGAGTCCCCGCGCACCGTCGACGTCGAGCACGCCGACCTGCGTGTCGAGGAGATCAGGACGTCCGGGCGGCTCAGCGTCCTCGGCGTGCACGAGATCGGCTTCGACGCCGACGCCGACCTGGTCCTGCACCGCCGCAAGGCCCTGCCGTACCACGCGAACGGCATGAGCCTGTGGGCGTTCGACGCCGACGGCACCGAGCTGCTCACCAAGACGTACTACTCGGTGGGCGGCGGCTTCGTCGTCGATGAAGATGCCGTCGCGGGCGATAACCCGATCGTGCCCGACGACACGGTCCTGAAGTACCCCTTCCGCACCGGTGACGAACTGCTCCGCCTCACCCACGAGACCGGCCTGTCCATCCCGGCGCTGATGCTGGAGAACGAGAAGGCCTGGCGCACCGAGGACGAGATCCGCGCGGGCCTGCTGGAGATCTGGCGGGTCATGCAGGCCTGTGTGTCGCGCGGCATGGCCCGCGAGGGCATCCTGCCGGGCGGCCTCAAGGTCCGCCGCCGGGCCGCGAGTTCGGCCCGCAAGCTGCGCGCCGAGGGTGACCCGCTGGCCCACGCCATGGAGTGGATCACCCTGTACGCGATGGCGGTGAACGAGGAGAACGCGGCGGGCGGCCGCGTCGTCACCGCTCCGACCAACGGTGCGGCGGGCATCATCCCGTCGGTCCTGCACTACTACATGAACTTCGTGCCCGGCGCCGACGAGGAGGGCGTGGTCCGCTTCCTGCTCTCCGCCGGCGCGATCGGCATGCTCTTCAAGGAGAACGCCTCGATCTCCGGCGCCGAGGTCGGCTGCCAGGGCGAGGTCGGCTCGGCCTGCTCGATGGCGGCGGGCGCGCTCGCCGAGGTGCTCGGCGGCTCCCCGGAGCAGGTGGAGAACGCGGCGGAGATCGGCATGGAGCACAACCTCGGACTGACCTGCGACCCGGTCGGCGGTCTGGTCCAGATCCCGTGCATCGAGCGCAACGGCATGGCGGCCGTGAAGGCGGTCACCGCGGCCAAGATGGCGATGCGCGGCGACGGCTCGCACAAGGTGTCCCTGGACAAGGTCATCAAGACCATGCGGGACACCGGTGCGGACATGTCGGTGAAGTACAAGGAGACGGCGAGGGGCGGCCTCGCCGTCAACATCATCGAGTGCTGAGAGTCGCCCCGAGGGGCGCACCCGGGACGGCGGTCACAGGGACGCCGTCGTCCCCTCGCCGGTCCCGCTGCCCTGGAGCCACTGGTCCCAGCTCAGGTTGAAGGCCGCGTAGCCGTTGTCGGCCGGGGCCTTGGCGCGCGGTGAACCGGTGATGGTGATGGGGTCGCCCTGCTTGACCTGGCCGTAGAACCACTTGGCGTCGGACATGGACAGGTGGACGCAGCCGTGCGAGCCGCGGGCGCTGCCGCTGCCCGGGTTCGGGTCGCCGGTCGAGTAGTGCACGTACGTACCGGACTGCGTCAGATGCACGTCCCAGGGCAGCGTCAGGTCGTAGTAGTTGGGGTTGCCCTTGTCGCAGCTGATGCCGACGCTGCAGGAGGTCATGTGGACCTTCTCCTGCTTGTCGATGACGGCCATCGTGCCGTTCCAGGTCGGGTACTCGGCGCTGCCCGCGTTGATGGACAGGGTGCGTACCGTCGCCCCGTTCTTCGTGACCTTCATGGTGTGGCCGGTGACGGAGACGTCGGCGCGGACGTCGTCGCCGACCTTGAAGGTGTGGGTGTAACTGTGCGTGCCGTACCGCCCGTTGCCGTTGCTGACGCCCTCCATGTCGGCGACGACCTTCACCTTCGTCCCCGAGGGCCAGTAGTCCTTCGGGCGCCAGTCGGCGCGCTTGTCGCCGAACCAGTGCCAGGCGCCCTCCACCGGCTGCGAGGCGCTGACCTTCATGTGCTTCTCCACGGACGCGCGGGCCTTGGCCGCGACCGGGTTGGTGAACACCACCGAGACGGGCATGGCCACGCCGACCGTGGCGCCGGTCTGCGGCATTATCGTCTCGAGCAGCATCGGCGGGCCCTTGGGCTTCGTCGGTGACGGCGAGGCGCTCGCGCTCGGCTTCCCCGGCGCCTTCCCGTCGCTCCCGTCCGCCTGGTCACTGCCGCTCCCGCCACAGGCACTCGCGCCCACGAGCACCGCGACCGTCATGAGCGCGATCCCTATTCCGCTGCCCTTGCGCCGTCCCACGACCTGCCCCACTCTCCTCGATCCGCGCCCTCCGAAGTCGGGGCCCGGCCCTGTGTCAGACCTCGGTTTCGGTGGACCTAGTTGCATGCGCCCGCGTAAAGCGTGTTCCAAGATTGCGCGGGCTCCTCCTGACCGAGCCTTCCCCGTAAACCCGCCCGCAGGCAGGTTCGGATCAGGGAGCATGCGGGGACCATGACAGTTCAACCTCGTCGCCCCCACCGACCGGAGGCCCACGCATGCTCCACGGCATCGACGTCAGCTCCTACCAGTCCACTTTCGACACGGACGGCCAATCGTTCGTCTTCATAAAGGCCACAGAAGGGCGCAGCTACGTCAACCCGCGCCTGACAAGCCAGACGAAACTGGCGCGCGACGGCGAGTGCACCGTGGGCTTCTACCACTTCCTGTGGCCGGGGAACATCGCCGCCCAGGCCGCGTACTTCGTGGGCAAGGCCCCCGAAAAGGCCGGCGACCTCCTCGCGGTCGACTGGGAGACGACCGGCGACGGCACCCGCGCGAGCAACGCGGACAAGGACCACTTCATCCGCGAGGTGAAGAGACTGCGGCCGAACCACCGGGTCCTGCTGTACTGCAACCGCGATTTTTGGCTCAACGTCGACACGACGTCGTACGCCGGTGACGGTCTGTGGATCGCCGACTACGTGACGGCCGGGAAGCCGCGCATCAAGGCGAAGTGGACGATCCACCAGTACACGTCGAGCCCCCACGACAAGAACGTCGCCGCGTTCACGAGCGAGAGCACGCTGCGCGACTGGGCGACGCCCTGACGGGAGTGCGGGCGCGCCTTAAGCGCGCCACTCCGCCGTGCGCTCCGGGGACGCCGCGTCCAGCGCCTTGCGGACGGCCGCGGCGTCGGCGGCGAGGCCGTAGACCGGGGTGCCGGGCTGCTGGCGCCACGACTCGTCCTGGCCGCCCGCGTCGACGGTGTCGAAGCCGATCTCGTCCAGCAGGGCCGTGACCGCCTGCTTCGCCTTCGCGTCGTCGCCGGCGATCGGCAAGGCGATGCGGTCCGGGGCGCCGGCGGGGCGGGCCTTGTCGACGATGTCGGCCGCGTACGTGCCGTTGAACACCTTCACGACCTCGTGGCCGATCTGGCGCTCGGTCCAGCGGCTCTCGGTCAGGCCCTCGTCCTCGATCCCGGCGATCTTCCCGTCGCGCTGCTGCGGGTAGTAGTTGCCGGTGTCGATGACGGTGACGTCGGGTGCGGCCGTGTCCAGGAGCCCGGCGGGCAGGTTCGGGACCGCCTTCAGCGGGATGGTGACCACGACGACCTGGGCGCCGCGGACCGCGTCCTCGATGGTCGCGGGGGTGGCGCCGGTCTCCTCGGCGAGGGCGCCGAGGGTGTGCGGGCCGCGCGAGTTCGCTACGTGGACGTCGTGGCCGACGGCGGTGAGACGCCGGGTGACGTTCCCGCCGATGTTGCCCGCGCCGATGATGCCGATCTTCATGTCTCGTCCTTCCGGAGATTCATGCGTGTGCATCGATTGCGAACCCGGGCGACGGAGCGGCTATTCCTCAGGACACCAGCTTCCCCCGAACGGCTTCCAGCTCGGTCTGCGCCACCCGTCCCGCCGTCTCCGCGTCGCCCGCCGCGACCGCCGCCACCAGGTCCGCGTGCGCCGCGTCGCCGTGGTCGCGCTCGGCCCCCGCCACGTCGACGAGTCCGAGCAGGTCGATCAGGCCCTGCCGCAGGGCCGGGGCGAACTCCGCGAACAGATCGGTCAGTACGGGGTTGTGGGCGGCGGCGACGACCGTGGCGTGCAGCGCGATGTCGGCGTCGATGAAGGCGTCGCCGGGGCCGCCGACGGCCGCCCGCCGCGCGTCGAGCGCCGCCCGCATCGCGGCGATGTCGTCGTCGGTGCGCCGCCCGGCCGCGAGCCGCGCCGCCTGGACCTCCAGGAGCGTGCGCACCTCGTACACGTCCGCGACGGCCGCCCTGCGCAGCCGGGCCGGGAAGTCCTCCGCCGGGTGGGTCGCCGTCACGAAGACACCGGCGCCCTGCCGCGGGCGCACCATCCCGGCCCCGGCGAGCGCGCGCAGCGCCTCCCGGACCGTGGAGCGGCCGACACCGAGGTCCTTGGCCAGGGTGGTCTCGCCGGGCAGCCGGGTGCCGACGGGCCAGGTGCCGTCGGCGATCTGGGCGCGCAGCCGCTCGGCGGCCTGTTCGACGAGGGGGCTGGGGCGGAGCGGACCCACGGACGACACCGATGACACCTGCCTGACTGAGTGAACTTGTCTGAGGAGTACTTGTCTGAGGAGCTGAGGTGTGGCTAGTCTACCGGTCATGACCCGCGGACTCCTTCTTCTCGGCAGCCGCGGCGGGGCCTGACGCGACCGGCACCCCGCCGCGGGGTGCCGTGCTGCCGGTCGTCACCGTCGGCCGAGAAGGACCCCACCGATGTACCGCTGGAATCCACAGACCCCCTCCCCCATGCCGTTCCACCGCTACCGCCCCCACCACGAACGCGTCGAGGTGCCGGTGCGCGGCCGGAGCTGGCCGGAGCGGCGGATCACCGAGGCGCCGCTCTGGGTGCCCGTCGATCTGCGCGACGGCAACCAGGCGCTGGCCGAGCCGATGGACAGTGCGCGCAAGCGGCGCTTCTTCGAGCTGATGGTGCGTACGGGATTCAAGGAGATCGAGGTCGGCTATCCGTCGGCCAGCCGGACGGACTTCGACTTCGTACGCCACCTCGTCACGAGCGGCATCGTCCCGGACGACGTGACCCCGGTCGTCTTCACGCCCGCCAGGCCGGACCTGATCGAGCGCACCTTCGAGGCCGTCGAGGGCCTGCCCCGCGCGGTCGTCCATCTCTACATCGCGACGTCACCGGTCTGGCGCGACGTGGTGCTGGGCAGGACGCGCGCGGAGATCCTCGACCTGGTGCGGGAGGCCGCCACGCACATGGCCCGGCTCGCGGACGCCCGCGGGGACGCGCACATCCGTTTCCAGTTCGCGCCGGAGACCTTCAACCTGACCGAGCCGGACTTCGCCCTGGAGCTCTGCAACGGGCTGACCGAGCTGTGGGACGCGAGCCCGGACCGGCCGGTCACCCACAATCTGCCGACGACGGTCGAGATCGCGACCCCGAACGTCTACGCCGATCAGATCGAGTACATGCACCGCCATCTGGAGCGGCGCGACTCCGTGATCCTCTCCGTGCACCCGCACAACGACCGCGGCACCGGCGTCGCCTGCGCCGAACTGGCCGTGCTGGCGGGCGCGCAGCGGGTCGAGGGCTGTCTGTTCGGCAACGGCGAGCGCACCGGCAACGTCGACCTGGTGACCCTGGCCCTGAACCTGTACACGCAGGGCGTCGACCCGAAGCTCGACCTCTCCGACATCGACGCGGTGCGCGCGACGGTCGAGCACTGCAACCGGCTGCCCGTGCACCCCCGCCACCCGTACGCCGGCGACCTCGTCCACACGGCGTTCTCCGGCACCCACCAGGACGCGATCAGCAAGGGTTTCGCGCACCGCGCCGCGCATCCGGACGGGCCGTGGGAGGTCCCGTACCTGCCGATCGACCCGGCCGATCTGGGGCGGTCGTACGAGGCCGTCATCCGCGTCAACTCCCAGTCGGGCAAGGGCGGGATGGCGTATCTGCTGAGAGAGCACCACGGCATCGACCTGCCGCGCGAGATGCGGCCCGAGTACGCGCGGACCGTGCAGGAGGCGACCGACGCGAGCGGGCGCGAGGCGGGCCCGGACGAGCTGTACGCGCTGTTCCGGGACGTCTATCTGGACGCCCGCGGACCGGTCGTCCTCGTCGACTGGACCGCCCGGCAGGAGGGGCCCGAGGTGCACCGCTTCACCTGCACGATCGAGGCCGACGGCGAGCGGATGGAGTGGGAGGGCAAGGGCAACGGTCCGCTGGCCGCGTTCGGGGACGCGCTGCGCGCCGCGGGCGTCGACGTCGACATCGAGTCCTTCGCCCAGCACGGGCTCGCCGGGGGCTCAACCGGGGAGGCCGTCGCCTTCGCACGCTGCCGGGTGGGCGAGGCACGCGCATGGGGTGCGGCCCGGCACACCTCGGTGCTCGCCGCCTCCGTGGAGGCGGTGCTGTCCGCGGTGAACCGGGCCGCTGTGGAACGCGGTTGAGCTAGTTCTCGCAGGTACCGGCGAAGGTCTCGCGGGTCACCACGTCCGTCGCGGCGGACGTGGTGTCCAGCCAGGCGACGCGCTGGCCGTCACCGAGGGACGGGGCCAGCTGGGTGCCGGAGGAGCAGGAGATCCGGCTGAAGGCCGCGGTGCCGTTCACGACGTCGGCGGTCGGGGCCGCCTTCGCCTTCCACGGGCCGCTCCAGGCACCGAGGCCGCCCCACAGGTCCGTCGAGGAGTACGCGAAGTACGCGTCGGTGACCGAGAACTGGCCGAGGTACGTCGACGACGGGTCCTTCAGGGTCTTCGCCTGCGTCAGGTCGGCGACCGGCGCCGTCACGACGGAGTCGCTGGAGATCAGGAAGGACTGCGTGCCGCGGTAGAAGACCCGGTCCGAGGTGAGCTGGACGTCGGTGATCTGCCCGAACAGGAAGCCGCCCATGCGCTTGCTCTGGGTGGTGCCGGTGGCGATGTCGTAGACGTAGAGCCAGGTGCCGTCGCCGCCCGCCCAGGCGATCGTGCCGTTCTTCATGGCGAGGCGGGAGGCGTGGGTGCCGGTCTCCGGCGTCACGTTCACCGTCGTGCCGTCGGCCTTGCGCAGCATGACGTCCTGCTCGCCGTCTGCGGTGGTGGAGACGTAGGCGAGAGCGCCGTTCTCGGTGACCGGCTCGGTCTCGTCGGCGCCGGGGGTGTCGACGATCTTCCTGATCGCGCCCTGGCCCTTGTCGCCGGCGCCGTAGATCCCGATGCCGTCGGCGGTGATCCGGGTGAAGACGATGCGCTTCTTGTCGAGCGAGGGGTCGATCAAGTAGGCGTCGCGCTGGGCGAGTTCGTGCTCGGAGTTGCCGTGCTGCTTGCTGAACCGGCCCACCGTGATGCCGAACGCGGCCGAGCCCCGGTCCCAGGCGACCGCGTCGCCGTGGCCGATGGCGTAGACGTCACCGCTGATCTGGGCGGCCTGCTCGTCGATGCCGCTGTACACCTCGTAGGCGGGCAGGACGTCGGCGCCGATGGTGGTGCCGTCGTGGGTGCCGCCCTTCTGCTCCCAGCCGTTCTCGATGCCGTGCGCGTCGAAGGCGGCGGCGATCTTCGCCTGGTCGCCCTTGGAGACCTTCAGGGACTTGGCCGCGAGCGTCACCGCGGTGCGCATCTCGGTGAAGCCGGACAGCGGGGTGAGGTAGTTCTGCGCGGCGCGGTAGATGATCCGGTCGGCGAGCTTCGTGTCGATCGTCTTGCGCAGGTCCCACAGGGCGCCGCCGACGATGGTGGAGTTGTAGTGCACTCCGCCGTTGTCGATGTCGAGCGGGACCGGCTCGTAGTCCTTCTGGGCGTTGCGGCCGTCGTTGAGGTCGCGCAGCGCGCACTCGTCGAGCGGCTTGGTGCCGTTGCAGAGGTACTCGCCGATGAGTCCGGAGGTCGGGTCGTCCATGGCGATGCCCTTGTCGGCGGTCTCCATGGCGTTGCCGAAGTAGTCGGATATCGCCTCGTTGAGCGCGCCAGACTGGTTCAGGTAGACGAGGCCCGCGCTGTGTTCGGTGACGCCGTGGGTCATCTCGTGGCCGACGACGTCCAGGCCCACGGACAGCGGTACGCCGTCCATGTGGCCGTAGACCATCTTCGAGCCGTCCCAGAAGGCGTTGGCGTAGTCCTTGCCGTTGCTGGCGACGTTGACGACGGAAGTGATCGTGCCGCCCTTGCCGTCGATGCCGTCACGGCCGATCTCGTCCTTGTAGAACTCGTAGACCTTGGCGGCGTTGACGTGCGCGTCGACGGCGCCGGACGAGGTGTTCGCGCCGTCGAAGCGGTCGGTCGCCGAGTTCACCAGCGGTACGTCGTCGGTGACCGGGCCGCCCTGGACGTCGAGGTAGCTCTTGCGCTGGGCGTCGTAGGTACGGATCTGGCCGCCGGCCGTCGCGTACATGGCGCGCGTCGAGTCGACCAGCGTGTACGAGCCGTCCGCCGCCTTGTCGGCCTCCAGCTTCGCCTCGCTGCCGTCGACGCGGACGCCGGTGGCCTGCGCGGGCGAGGCGTCGGCGGCGTCGACGTTGTTGTAGGAGAGGGCGAGGCCGCCGACGCGGGCGTCGATGTACGTCTCCTGGCGGACCGGGCTGCCGTCCTTCTTGGCGCCGGTGACGGTGAAGTGCCAGGCGAGGCGGCCGCCCTGGGCGTCGGGCAGCACGGTCAGACCGTGGGAGGCGGTCTTCGCGCCCTGCACGCCCCGCAGGTTGGCGTCGAGTACGGAGAGCCGTCGCTTCGCGGTGTCCTCGTCGACCTTGGGCGACGTGGACACCGTGAGGTCCGTGTAGAGGGTGCCGGTGGCGGAGGTGACCTGCCGGTCGTCGCCCGACTTCTGGGTCTGCACGGCGTACTCGGCGCCGAACACCGGGACGCCGTCGTGCTCCTGGCGGAAGCGGACGGTGGTCTGGCCGCCGTCCTGGGTGGTGCGGACCGTCTTCAGATCGGACACGGGCACCTTGTAGGTGTCCTCGTGGTCCGCGATGTGGGCGCGGGCGGCCTGGGCGGGGGTGCCGCTCCTGGCCGCCTTGTCGAGGCCCTGGGTCATGGCGGGCGCCACCGGGACCGGGCTGCCTGCGGCCGCCCCGGGCGCGGGCGTCCCGTCGGCGGCCCAGGCGGGCCCGGTCAGCAGCGCGGAGCCGGTGGCGGCGGCCACCACTCCCGCGGCCACGACCCGGCGTATCGGTCTCTTAGCCACAACGTCCTCCCCATCACACACAAACGTGGGGCCCAAGAGCCCCACGCGATCGGTGCGTTGATGGTTCGCCACCCGAGGTGTCCGCTACAAGGGATCACCGGTGGCGCATACGTGCCCTGGCGTAAACACGCCTCAGCCGGAGTCGTCCTGCTCCAGCCAGCCGGCCCGCGCCGCGTGCCAGCCGAGCTGGAAGCGGGTCGCCGCGTCCGCCCGGGTCATCAGGGCCTGGAGCCGCCGCTGCACGGTGCGGTGCCCGAGGCCCAGCTGGCGGGCGATGGCGGCGTCGGTCAGGCCGACGTGCAGCAGGGCGAGGATGTTCCGGTCGAGTCCGTCGAGGGGGTCGTCGGCACGGGGCGCCTCCCCCCGGCCCACCTGGAGCGGGGTGGCCTGCGCGTAGCACTGGTCGAAGAGGGACTGGAGCGCGATGAGCAGGCCGCTGCGGTGCACGACGAGCGCGATCGGCTCGGTCTCGTCGCGCTCGGGGTCCAGCGGCAGCAGGGCCGTGCGCCGGTCCACGACGACCAGCTTGATCGGGACCCGCTCGGCGACGGCGACGCTCTGCCCCTGCGCCACGACCTGGGCGACGGAGGCGGCGGTGTCGGGACGGTCGAACCAGCCGCGCTCGATGACCGAGCGCAGCAGGACGCCCCGCCTGATGGACTCGCGCTCGACCTCCTCGATGCCCTCCTCGACGGAGAGCGCCACGGCCGCTCTGCGCGTGGGCATCAGCGAGCAGACCTCGGTCTGTGCCTCCCGGCCCATCGCGAGCAGCCTGCGCCGGATCGCGGCGGCTCCGGAGAGTACTTCGACGGGGGCGCCGGAGGCCCGGACCTGCGCGGCGCGATGCCGTTCGGACAGCTCGGTGACCAGGTGCTCGACCTGGTGGAGGGCGCCGCGGCGGGCTTCGAGGAGCGGGCCGAGCGCGAGGATCGGGGAGGCGGAGCGATAGCGCGGGGCGGCTCCCGCGGCGCCGAGCCGGGCGCTGACGAGGCCCCGCTCGACCAGGACGTCGAGCGCGCGGGCCACCTCGTACGGGGTCAACGGGCCGACCAGGTCGTCCGGTTCGCTGTCCGGCCGGTCGACGAGGAGCCGGTAGACGGCGTCCTCCTCGGGTCCGAGTCCGAGCAGGGTGAGCAGCGACGCGTCCGCCGGGGCGGGACCCGTGCGGTCCCCCCCCGGCGGACGCGGTTCGTCTCTCAGCACTCAGGCCTTGTTCAGGTTGGCCCAGAACTCGTCGAAGGACAGCACCTTGTCACCGTTGGTGTCCTGCCGGGCGATGAGCACCTCGGCCACCGACTCGGTGACGTTGAAGTCGCCCATCTGCGCCATGGCGCTCTTGTACTCGGCCGCCGTGATGAAGCCGTCGCCGTCCGCGTCGAACCGGTCGAACGCCTTGCGTGCTTCCTCGATGCTCGCCACCGGGACCACCCCTCGTTTACGTACTGCTCGTACTGCCGTATTGACGGAGGTCAGATTAACCGGCCGGGTGGGCGCGCAGTGCGGCGACCACCCACGCGAACTCCGGGCGGTACGCGGAGGGTGCCTGACCGCCCTTGACGACGCAGAGCAGTTCGCGGGACCGGTTGACCTTGTCGTCCATCGAGGCCGTCAGCCGGTCGAGGACCGTCGGGCGGTGGGCGTCGTCGCCGAGCAGTTCGCGCAGGACCGCGTCCGCCTCGGGGCTGTCCGGCGCGACGCCGTCGCGCACGGCGGCACCGGCCGCGCCGATCAGCCTGCCCAGGAACTCCATGGACGCGCCCGCGACGTCCTCGCGGGAGCGGTCGGCCGCGTTGTACGCGTAGGCCCGGCGCATCCTCGCCTTGAAGTCCGGGTCCTGGTACAGCTCGACCAGTTCCACCCAGGCGTCGACCTGTTCGGGTGTCGGGTCGTCGGGGAGTCCCTCGCTCATCCCGCGCACCCGCTCCTGAATCGCGGGGTCGACGGTGTCCAGGCCGTGCAGCATCTCCTCGGCGAACTCGTCCATGATCCGCTTGCGTTCGGCGGTGGACTGCCGTGCCAGTCTGTTCATCAGAGCCATCTCCTCGGCGCTCGAATTGCGCTTGGCGACCGTCGACAGCACCGCGCGGTTCAGCCGCAGCACCCGGATCTGCGCGTCGAGGGCCGTCACGTGGGCGGCGGCCACCGAGGCGATGTCCCGCTCCCCGGCCAGGACGGTGCGTACGTCGTCCAGGCCGAGGCCCAGTTCGCGCAGGGTGCGGATCAGCTCCAGGCGGGCCACGGACTCGGCGTCGTAGAGCCGGTAGCCGCCGTCGCTGCGGGTCACCGGGTGCAGGACGCCCTCGTCGGACCAGTAGCGAATGGTGCGGACCGTGAGGGCGGTGCGGGTGGCCAGCTGGCCGATCGTGAGCAGTTCGGGGCTGTCGTCGGTCATGCCAGGGAGTCTGGGCCCTCCAGTGGGTGGAGACTCAAGCGGGCACGGAGGGGTGCTGCCGGCGCGTCTGCCATGTGCCGCTTGTACGTGGCTGGTCGCGCAGTTCCTCGCGCCCCTGGCGGGGCGCTACTCAGCGGAAGATTCCGGTGTGGCCCAAGGAGTAGCGGCCCGGTTGGGGGTAGACCGCGAGGCCGTGGGGGCCGTTGCCCACCGGGATGCGGGCCACCTGGACGCCGGTGCGGGTGTCGATCGCGTAGACCTCGGAGTCGTAGCGACCGGACAGCCAGAGGGTGTTGCCGTCCGCCGAGACGCCGCCCATGTCGGGGCTGCCGCCCTGGGGGAGCTTCCACTTCTTGGTCAGTTTGTTCTGCGGGAAATCGAAGACGGAGATGGTGCCCTCGCCGCGGTTGGAGATGTACATCTCCTTGGAGTCGCGGCTGACGTAGAGGCCGTGCGTGCCCTTGCCGGTGGGCAGCAGCTTCGGGGTGGTGAAGGTGTCGCCGTCGAGCACCCACATGCCGTTGGCCATCATGTCGGCGACGTAGAAACGCTTGCCGTCCGGGGAGATCTTGACGTCCTGCGGCATCGCCCCGTTGAACGGGAGCTTCTGGTGGGCGACCACCTTCATCTTCGCGGTGTCGACCTTCAGCAGCTCGCCGCTGAACTCGCAGCTCACGATGAAGTAGCGGCCGTCGAGGGAGAAGTCGGCGTGGTTGACGCCGTAGCAGGAGACCGGTTCGGTGTGCTGGATCTTCATGGTGTGCGGGTCGCGGAAGACCAGTTCGCGGTCGAGCGAGGCCATCACGACGGCGTGCTTGCCGTCGGGGGTGAAGTAGAGGTTGTACGGGTCGTGGACGTCGACCGGGGCGCCCGCCTTCCCGGTTCTCGGATCGATCGGGGTGAGGGTGTTGCCCTTGTCGTTGTTGACCCAGAGCGTCTTCAGGTCCCAGGACGGGACGACGTGCTGGGGCTGCCGGCCGACCTTGATCGTCTCGGTCACCCGGAACGTCTTCGGGTCGATGACGGTGACCGTGTCGGACTCGGTGTTGGGGACGTAGACCCGGGAGGGGAAGCCCTTGACCACCGGGGACAGCTTGTTCGGGCGGTCGGCGGCGTAGACGTCCTTGGTGTCGAGGACGGGCGGCATGCCGGGCAGCCCGTACACCGCCTGGCGCTGTGGCACGGCCGGCTTGACCGGCTTGATCGCGTCCTGGGTGGTGTGCCCGGTGGTCTCGGTGCCGCAGCCGGTCAGCGCGGCGAGGACGGCTGCGGTCAGCAGGAGGCCGGTACGGCGGGTGAGGTTCACGAGAGCAGCTCCGTGCAGGTGACCGCGGACAGGCCGCGGCGGTCGAGGTGTTCGAGGAGGGAGGGCAGGGCCTTGACCGTGTCCGGGTAGCCGAAGTGGAGGCTGACGATCGAGCCGGGCCGCACGGCCGAGACGACGTTCTGGACGACGGCCTCCTGTCCCGGCGAGGTGTAGTCGAGGGAGTCGACGTCGTAGCTGAGGACGTGCGGGTAGCCGGCGCCGCGGGCGAGGCGGGCGACGAGCGGGGTGGCGGTCCTGGTGCGCGAGGGCCGGAACCAGCTGCCGATGGAGCCGGTCAGCCGGCGGATGCGGTCCGCGCAGCCGGTGATCTCGGCGCGGGCCTCGGCCTCGGGCAGCTCGCTGATGCCGATGTGGTGCATGGTGTGGTTGCCGAGGTCGTGGCCGCCGTCGACGATGCGCCGGGCCAGCTCGGGGTGTTGGTCGAGCCAGGTGCCGACGGCGAGGACGGTGAGGTGGGCGCGGGCCCGCTCCGCCTGCTTCAGGAGCGCGAGGGCGATGGCCGGGTCGCCCTGCCCGTGGAAGGTGAGGGCGACCTGATCGCCGGAGCGCGGGCCGTGGTCGATCTGGGCGGGCTGCCCGGGGAAGCGGCGGGGGCCGGGAGCGGCGCGGGTCGTGATGCCCGTGCGGTGGGGCTTCGGGGCCGGGGCGGTGGTGGTGGCGTCCTGCTCGGCTGGGGCGCAGCCGGCGGCGAGAGCGGCGGTGAGTCCGGCTCCCGCGCGCAGGGCCGAGCGGCGTCGGATCGGTTCTGCCTGAGTCACCCGCCTTATTTAAGGGCGATCCGGGGCGAAAGCCTCCTACCGACCCGGGGGCCTTAATGATTGCTGAACACCGTCTGCACATTTCCTTCATTTGCGAGGTCGATGACCCTCGTCACCAATGATTCATTTGGTCCTTCCTGGTGTCATCTGCCATGATCGGTACATCGACCCCCATTGACCCGGGCCAGGTCGTCCACAGCCGCCGCGGAACTCACCCCCCATGTCCGCGGCGCACCACACGAAAGCCCCCGCGGCGCCGCACGACGGCGAGAACGGGGGCTTTCGTGCGTCTCCGGGACATCCGGAGGCGGGGCGGCTCAGCGGTCGGCGACCCGCATCTCGAACCAGGTCGTCTTGCCGCGCGGCAGCAGATCCACGCCCCAGCGGTCGGAGATCTTGTCGACGAGGAAGAGGCCGCGTCCGGAGACGTCGAGTTCATGGACCGGCATGAGGCAGGGCAGACCGCGGGACGGGTCGCGGACCTCGACCCGGATCCAGCCGCGACGGCGCAGCATGCGCAGGCCGAAGACGCGCGCTCCGGTGTGCCGCACCGCGTTGCCGACGAGTTCGGAGACGAGCAGGACCGCGTCCTCGGTCATCTTCGGGGACAGGCCCCAGTGCCGCAGGATGACGACCTGGGCGAGCCGCCGCGCGGTCGCCGCCGATTCCGGACGCGACGGCAGCGGCACCTCCGCCTCAGTCGGATTTCCGAACAGCTCCAGCGCCCGCAGCGCGTGCTCGTCCTCCACCGCGGGAGACCAGCGCGCCGCGGTCGCAGCGCCGTGCCTCCGCGGCTGTTCGACACCCTCAAGCCCCGCCATGCCCACCATGATGGCTGCACAGCGGGGCTCTTGGGACCGTTCCGGCTGAATAAGCCCCCCGGAACGCCTCATTCCGGAGGGCTCTTTTGGCATATGCTCCTGGCAGATGGAGGCCCGTTACAGCCCTACTGACCTGCGATGACTTACCGTGCGTGGGCGGTCGTTGATCGTCACCGGCGCAGATCGCTTAAGGTTCCCTTAAGGCGGGGATAATGCGCCCCAACGGGGGACGTGATCAACTCTGCTTGCCTGTAAGGGAGTTGACGCACCGTCCGCGCAGGCCGTCAGGCGAACTTCGCCTTGCCCGGACCTTCCTCCACGAAACTGCGCATACCGGTCTCCCGGTCGGCGGTGGCGAACAGGCCCGCGAACCAGCTCCGTTCGAGGGCGAGGCCCGTCTCCAGATCCGTCTCGAGACCCGCGTCGATGGACTCCTTCGCGGCGCGCAGCGCGATCGCCGGGCCCTGCGCGAGCTTCGCGGCCCAGGCGTGGGCGGCGGTGAACACCTCGTCCGCCGGGACGACCTGGTCGACGAGGCCGATCCGCAGCGCCTCGTCGGCCCTCACATGGCGGCCCGTGAAGATCAGGTCCTTGGCCCGGGACGGGCCGACCAGGCGGGCCAGGCGCTGGGTGCCGCCCGCGCCCGGGATCAGGCCGAGCAGGATCTCGGGCTGGCCCAGCTTGGCGTTCTCGCCCGCGATCCGGTAGTCGGCGCACAGGGCCAACTCGCAGCCGCCGCCCAGGGCGTAGCCGGTGATCGCGGCGACCACGGGCTTGGGGATGCGGGCCACCGCCGTGAACGAGTCCTGGAGAGCGCGGGACCGGGCGACCATGGCCGCGTGGTCCATGGCCTGCATCTCCTTGATGTCGGCGCCGGCCGCGAACACCTTCTCGCTGCCGCGCACGACCACGGCCCGGATGTCGTCGCGGGCCGTGGCTTGTTCTGCGAGTTCCTTGATGCGGTCCTGGGTGGTGATGTCCAGGGCGTTCATCGGGGGGCGGGTCAGGGTGATGGTGCCTACGCCGTCGGCGATTTCGAGGGTTGCGGTCATGCTCCGCACAGTACCCATCAAGCCCCTCCGGCGATTGAGGAGCGGGGTCCGGGGCAGAGCCCCGGGCCTCAGCGCCGTTGCCGGTTGCGATCCATTCGCGGCTCACGCACCGTCGTGGCTGGTCGCGCAGTTCCCCGCGCCCCTGGGAGCGAGCTTCGCTCGCCCAGGGGCGCGGGGCCTAGCCGGCTACTTCTTCCAGTCCGCCCAGGACATGTTCCAGCCGTTCAGGCCGTTCTCCGGGGCCACCGTCTTGTCCTTCGAGTGCTTGACGATCACGACGTCACCGGTGATCGACTGGTCGAAGAACCAGGCGGCCGCGATCTTGCCGTCGTACCCGCCCCGCACATCGCGCAGCCCGATGCACCCGTGGCTGGCGTTGTAGTTGCCGAAGGCGTCGCCGCCCCAGTAGTTGCCGTGGATGAAGGTGCCGGAGTCGGTGAGGCGCTGGGCGTGCGGGACGTCCTTGATGTCGTACTCGCCGCCGTAACCGACCGTCTCGCCGTTCATGCGGGTCACCTTGAGGCGCTCGCTGATGACCATCTGGCCGTTCCAGGTGTCGTAACCGGGCTTGCCGGTGGTCACCGGGATCTTCTTGATGGTCTTGCCGTCGCGCTTGACGGTCATCATGTGCGTCTTCACGTCGACCGTGGAGACCTGGCTGCGCCCGACGGTGAACTTCACCGTGCGGACCTGCTTGCCGTAGACGCCCTCGCGGCCCTCGACCCCGTCGAGGTTCAGCTTGACGGTGACCTTGGTGCCGGCCGCCCAGTACTTCTCAGGGCGGAAGTCCAGGCGGTCGTTGCCGAACCAGTGGCCCTCGACGTCGACGGCGGGCTCGGTGGTGACCGAGATGGCCTTCTCGACGTCCTCGGGGTGCGTGATGCCCCGCGTGAAGCGCACCGAGAACGGCATGCCCACGCCGACCTTCGAGCCGTCCTCCGGAGTGAAGGTCCCGATGAAGGTGTTCTTCGGCGTGAGCGTGGTGAAGCTGGTGTCCTTGGCCGACTCCCGGCCGTCCTTGTCCTTCGCCACCGCGTGCACCTTGTACGTGGTGGAGGCGGCCAAGTGGTGATCGGGGGCCCAGGACGTGCCGGTCCCCGCGATCTTGCCGTCGACCTTGTTGCCCTTGCTGTCCGCGACCTCGACCGCGGTCAGCTTGCCCTTCGCCGCCGTGACCTCGAGCGCGCCGCTCGTGGCCACGCTCTTCGCGCCGTCCTTGGGCGCCACGGTCACCACGGCGGCCGACGCCTTGGTGTCCTCACCCGCCTTGTCGGATTTCCCCTTGCCGTCGTTCCCCGCGTCCGAACCACCCCCGCCACCGCAAGCGGTGACCAGCAGCAGTGCCGCGCCCAGCAGAGCCGCCGATATCGGCCGTCGCCCGTTCAAGATGTTCTCCCCTCGCCAGGCCCGGGTCCAGGGCCTGCACCCCTGCGCGTCCGCGCGCGCACTGCGAAAGATAACCACACGACCTGGGAAAACGGAGCCCCGAACTATGTCACCGTTTAGTCCCAACCACCGGTGCCCGGCGCCCCTTTCGGACCGCCGTACTCCTGCCGTCCGGGCACCGGCTCTCCGTCTCGGTCGCTACGAACGCGCGGCGCCCCCGGCCTTCCACGTTCCCCAGTCCATGTTCCAGCCGCCGAGCCCGTTGTCAGGAGCCACTTTCTTGTCAGCGCTGTTGCGCACCTCGACGACGTCGCCGATCAGCGTGTGGTCGAAGAACCAGCCGGCGGGGGTGAGCGAGCTGCCGCCCTTGACGTCGCGCAGGCCGACACAGCCGTGGCTGACGTTCGTGGACCCGAAGGCGCCGCCCGACCAGTAGTTGCCGTGCAGGAAGGTGCCGGAGTCGGTGAGCCGGATCGCGTGCGGCACGTCCGGGATGTCGTACTCGCCGCCGAACCCGACGGTGCGGCTGTTCATACGGGTGACCTCGTGCATCTCGGTCACCACCATCCTTCCGTTGTACGTGGTCGAGCTCGGCGCCCCCGCGGTGATGGGCAGGGTGTCGATCAGCTCGCCGTCCCTGACGACCTTCATGGTGTGCGCGGCGGCGTCGACGGTGGAGACCTGACTGCGCCCGATGGTGAAGGTGAACGTCTTGTGCTGGAGTCCGTAGACCCCGGACGCCCCCTCCACGTCGCGCAGGTTCAGATCGACGGTGACCTTCGTGCCGGGCTTCCAGTACTTCTGCGGCCGGATGTCGAGCCGCTCCTTGCCGAACCAGTGCGCGGCGACCGGGACGGCGGGCCGGGACGTGACGCGGACGGCGCGCTCGACGGCGGCCCGGTTCTCGATCTCCCGGTTGAACGCCAGCTTCACGATCATGCCGGTGCCGACCGTGGCCCGGTTCTCCGGCGTGACGTAGCCGATGAAGCGCTCGTCGGGGACGGCGGTGGCGAAGGTGGTGTGGCGGGCCATCCGCCGCCCGTCGTCGTCGACCGCCACCGCGTCGACCGTGTACTGCGCGGCGAGCGCGAGCCCGTCGGCGTCCCGTCCCGTCGGCCGCCAGCGGGTGCCGTCCTCGTCGAGCCGGCCGGGCACCGTCTCCTCCTGCGCGTCCTGGATCCGGACGACCTTGACGGACTGCAACCGGCCCTCGGGGACCTCGACTTGGAGTCTCCCGTCACCCTTCACGTTCTTGCTCGCGTCGTCCGGTGTCACCCGGATCATGTCCTCGGGTGAGCGCGGCTTGCCGAGCACCTCGTTCGAGTCGCAGCCGGCGGTTACGCCGACGAGTCCTGCCCATGCCAGTACGGCGCCCAGTGTCGCCCCTGCGCGCCGCGCGCGCCTCACAGCAGTTTTCACGCCAGGCCAACGACGGGCACCCCGCTGGGGAAACGTGAGTGCGAGCCAAGCTCTGGGCAGAACAGTGGGGAGGGCTTGAGGGGAGCGCGGCCGGGACGCCGCACGCCCGGCTCCGGCCCGCCAGTCGTGGAGCCGCGGGAGGCTGACAGGTGTCGAGCGCACCCGAACAGGAGACGCTGCCGTCCGGCACGGGAACAGCCGTGCCGGACGGCCGGGCGGGTCAGGGGCGGCCGGTGCCGTCCGCGCTGGTCGGGCGGGGCCGGGACCGGGAGTTCACACCCCCGGTGGGCCCGGTGTGGCCGGGGACGTCGATGCCGCTCGGGGCCCGGTTCCGGGTCGGCCCCGACGGGGTCGCGGGCACCAACTTCGCGCTGTGGGCGGGCGGCGCGGAGCGGGTGGAGCTGTGCCTGTTCGACGAGGAGGGCCGCGAAAGCCGTTCGACGCTGGCCGAGTTGACGCACGAGATCTGGCACGGCTTCGTGCCCGGGGTGCGCCCGGGGCAGCGCTACGGCTTCCGGGTGCACGGCCGCTGGGACCCGTGGACGGGCGCCCGCTGGAACCCGGCGAAGCTGCTCCTCGATCCGTACGCGCGCGCGGTGGACGGCGAGTTCGGGCTGCCGCCGGAGGTCTACGGGCACGTACGGGACTGGCCGGACCAGCAGGTCGCGGACACCGTGCGCGACGACCGGGACTCGGCGCCGTACGTCCCCAAGGGCGTGGTGGTGCACGACGACGCGCCCGACGACGAGTGGGCGGACGACCGGCGGCCGAAGACGCCGTGGGCGGACTCGGTCATCTATGAGCTGCACGTACGCGGCTTCACGCGGCAACATCCGGGGATACCGGAGGAGTTGCGGGGCACGTACGCGGGTCTCGCGCACCCGGCCGCGATCGAGCACCTGGTGAAGCTGGGCGTGACGGCGGTGGAGCTGCTGCCGGTGCACCAGTTCGCCCACGAGGACCATCTGCTGCGCCGTGGCCTGAAGAACTACTGGGGCTACAACTCGATCGGTTACTTCGCCCCGCACGCGGCGTACGCGGCCGCCGGCACGGGCGGGCAGCAGGTGGGCGAGTTCAAGCGGATGGTGCGGGCGCTGCACGACGCGGGGATCGAGGTCATCCTCGACGTCGTCTACAACCACACGGCGGAGGCCGGCGAGCTGGGCCCGATGCTGTCCCTCAAGGGCATCGACAACCGCGGCTACTACCGTCTCCAGAACGACGCCCGGCACTACGCCGACTACACGGGCTGCGGCAACACCCTGCACGTCGTCCAGCCGCACGTGCTGCGGCTCATCACCGACTCGCTGCGCTACTGGGTGACGGAGATGGGCGTCGACGGCTTCCGTTTCGATCTGGCGGCGGCCCTCGCCCGCTCGATGCACGACGTGGACATGCTCTCCCCGTTCCTCGCCGTCATCGCCCAGGACCCCGTCCTGCGGCGCGTGAAGCTGATCGCGGAGCCGTGGGACGTGGGGTCGGGCGGCTATCAGGTGGGGGCGTTCCCGCCGCTGTGGACGGAGTGGAACGACCGCTACCGCAATGCCGTACGGGACTTCTGGCGCGGCGCGCTGCCCGACGTACGGGATCTCGGCTACCGCCTGTCCGGGTCGAGCGACCTGTACGCGTGGGGCGGGCGCAGGCCGTACGCGTCGGTCAACTTCATCACCGCGCACGACGGTTTCACCCTGCGCGACCTGGTGAGTTACGAGCGCAAGCACAACGAGGCCAACGGCGAGGGCAACCGCGACGGGTCGAACGACAACCGTTCGTGGAACTGCGGCGCCGAGGGCGAGCCGGCCGAGCCGTCGGTGGCGGTCCTGCGCAGGCGGCAGCTGCGGAACCTGCTGACGACGCTGCTGCTGTCGACGGGCGTGCCGATGCTGGTCGCGGGCGACGAGTTCGGGCGCACCCAGCGCGGCAACAACAACGCCTACTGCCAGGACAACGAGATCAGCTGGGTGGACTGGAGCCTCCTCGAAGAGCCGGGCTGGCGGGCGCTGTTCGACCTGGCGTCCCGGCTGATCGCGCTGCGCCACAAGCACCCGGTGCTGCGCCGCCGGGCGTTCTTCTCGGGGCGCGCGCACTCGGCGGACGGGCTGCGGGACCTGGCCTGGTTCACGTCCCGGGGTACGGAGATGACGGAGCGGGACTGGTACGCGCCGGCGGCGACGCTCGGCATGTACCTCTCCGGGCGCGACATCCCGGGCCGGGACGCCCGCGGCGAGCCGGTCGAGGACGACAGCTTCCTCGCGGTGCTGCACGCGGGCGACCGCGCGGAGAGCTTCGTGCTGCCCGGCGAGCCGTGGGCCAGGGAGTACGAGGTCGTCGTCGACACCGGGCAGGAGGCGCAGGCGGCGGCGCCCGGCGTGCGGCATCCGGCGGGCAGCGCGGTCATGGTGGGGGCGCGCACGGTATTGCTCCTCCAAGTACGAGCCTAGGGCTTTTCTTCGGAATTCCCTTACTCGATTCTTGACTTACTTCGATCTTATTCACCGGCACAAGTGCAGCGCTTTGCCTTTTCTTTCGGGGTGGATATTCCGGGCATCGAAGAGAAAGAGAAAGATATGCTCAGCGAAGCTGAGCTCGAGGGCCAGTCCGTCGGCCTGCTGCCGAGCCGTGAGGCGCTCGGCGTCCTGAAGTTCCATTGCGGCACCCCCGTGCGGCACTCCGTCGGCTGCCTGCCGCAGCCGCCGCACCACGGCCCGCCGGCGCACCACGAGCCCGTGCACCACCAGCCGGTGCACCACGGCGAGCCCGGCCGCCGCTGACCTCCGCCTCAGACGGCCGGTGCGGTCTCTTCCCGGCTCCTGGCAGGGACCGCACCGGTCATGAGGAAAAGAAATCGAAACAAAAGAGAAAGGCCCGCCCAGAAATGGAGGTGGTGCGGCTCACCGAACCCGTATATCTGGCCCGCCGCGCCGACGGCCAGATGATCAGGCTCTCGTATCTGCTGTATCTCACCGCGTCCGAGATCGACGGCAGAAGTGATGGTGAGGCGATTGCCGAACGGGTCGGCAGGGAATTCGGGAAAGAGGACAGCGCGGACAACATCCGGTTTCTGGTGGAGCACAAACTCCAGCCCCTGGGAGTGACGGCACCGCCCGACGCCGTGTCCGCGGCGCTGCCCGCCGACGCCCCGCGCTCCGACCTGCTGCTCGGACTGATGGGCCGGCGCACACTCGTGCCCGCCCCGGCGGTCCGGGCGGCGGCGCGCGTCCTGGCCCCGGTGCACCGGCCGCTCGTCGTCGCGGCCGTGCTGCTGGCCGCGGCCGCGATGGACGGCTGGCTGTTCCTCGTGCACGGCGCGGTGCCCGCACTGCTCACCGCCCTCGACGAACCCCTCCCTCTCCTGGGGGTGTTCGGGCTGGTGGTGGCCTCGCTGGTGTTCCACGAGTTCGGCCACGCCTCCGCCTGCCGGTACGCGGGCGCGACCCCGGGCCGCATCGGCTGCGCGCTCTATCTGGCGTGGCCCTCCCTGTACACGGACGTGACGGATGTGTACCGGGCGGGCCGCGCCGGACGGCTGCGCACCGATCTGGGCGGGGTGTACTTCAACGTCGTCTTCATGCTCGGCCTCGTCGGCCTCTACGGCGCGACGGGCTGGAACTTCCTGCTGGCCGCCGTCTATCTGGGGCACTTCGAGATCTTCGAGCAGCTGATGCCGGCGGCCCGGCTCGACGGCTACTACATCCTGGCCGACGTCGCCGGGGTGCCCGACCTGTACGGGCAGATCGGCCCGGTGCTGCGCGGACTGCTGCCCCGGCGCCGAAAAGCGCACGGCGCGGCGGGCGCGCTGGCGCTCACCCGCGGTGCCCGCACCCTGATCGGGCTGTGGGCGCTGGTGCTGGTGCCGCTGGTCGTCACCGACCTCGGCTACAGCCTGTGGAACCTGCCGCGGATCGCCGCGACGGCCACCCGCTCGCTCACCGCCCAGTACGCAGCCGCCGTGGCGGCCGCCTCCGGCGGGCATCCGGCCGCGTGCGCGGTCCCGGCGATCGGCCTGTTCCTGCTGCTGCTTCCGCTGGTCGGGATCGCCGTGCTGCTGGCGCGGGTGCTGCGCCGGCTCGGGCGGGTGGCGCTCACCGCGACCGCCCGCCGCCGCCCCCTGCGGGTGGCGGTGTGCTCGATCGCGCTGGCCGGGGTGATCAGCACCGGATCCGGCTGGCTGGCGGGGCGGACCCCGGAGCCGCTTCCCCCGCACACGTCCGCACCGCTGTTCGGGCACGCCGTGCGGGTGCGGCACGCGACGCAGACCGCGCACCGGCGTCCCGTGCCCCACGCGCCGCCGGTGACCCGCGGCCCCTCCCCCGCGCCGAGGGAGGTACCGGCGCCCCGGCCCGCGCGGGTCGCCCGGCACACCCCGCACCCGAAGACACCGACGGCGTCCCCGCACCGGCCCGCCGGGCGGCCCGCGCCACGGGTGTCCGCGTCGGCCTCCGGGGCCCCGGCGCCCGGCGCGTCCCCCTCGGTGTCGGACGCACCCTCCCCGAGCCGGTCGGCGACGGCGTCCCCCGGCCTCTCCCCGACCGGCCGCGGCTCGGGCCCGCCCTCAGCCGGGTCGTAGGACGTGTGGCGAAAGCTCACAGCGGCTGCTTGGCCAGCACCACCAGATACGCCCCGTACCAGAGGGACACCGCGCCCAGCGCCGTCGCCACCGCGACCACCTGGGCCCGGCGCGCCCACCAGCCGCGGACCATGGCCCGGGCCATCGGGATCAGCAGCGGGAACGCGGGCAGCAGGAAGCGCGGCTTGGAGCCGAACGGGCCGGACGCGAGCACCACCAGGGCCACCAGCGCGCCCGTGTACACCAGGAGCACCAGCGGCGGGCGGTCCAGGCACAGCAGGGCGAAGAGCAGCAGCGCCGCCGCGACGATGACCAGCGCCAACGGATAGCCGACCTTGCCGCCGTGCAGGAACAGCGCGCGCAGGAAGCGCAGTTCCTGGAGGCCGAAGTCGATCCGGGAGTTCCAGGCGGCCTGCACGGTGAAGTAGCCGTGCAGCAGGTCACCGGTGCGGGCGCCGACCCACAGCACGTAGCCGGCCCAGCCCGCGGGCGCCAGCAGCGCCCCGGCCCACAGGGACGGGGGGATCCGGCCCCGGTGGCGTACGGCTTCGTGGACGGCCACGGCCAGGACGGCCGCGGCGATCGCGAAACCGCTCGGCCGTGTCAGGCCCGCGAGCGCGGACAGCAGGCCCGCGAGCAGCATGCGGGAGGTGAGCACCGCGTAGAGCGCCCAGGCTGCGAGCGCGCAGAACAGCGGCTCGGTGTAGGCGAGGGTGAGGACGACCGAGTGCGGCAGCATCGCCCACAGCGCGACGGTGACGGTGGCGACGGCGACCCCGTGGATCCGGTGGACGACCGCGTACACGCCGTAGGCCGCCGCGAGCGCCGCGCTCCA
Source organism: Streptomyces sp. NPDC057694 (assembly GCF_042799415.1). Classification (NCBI taxonomy): domain Bacteria; kingdom Bacillati; phylum Actinomycetota; class Actinomycetes; order Kitasatosporales; family Streptomycetaceae; genus Streptomyces; species Streptomyces sp. NPDC057694. Next base: position 40,607 of record NZ_JBHVIX010000016.1, on the reverse strand, counting down.
CGCGATCAGCAGCGCCGCCTGATCGGTCGACAGCGGCAGCACCGTGGAGACGGCTCTGATCAGCGCCGGGTACAGCGGGAAGAACGCCCGGTCGGTCTGGATCAGCCCGGCCGCGGACTCCCGCCAGTGGTAGTCGTATCCGTGCCGGGCGATGCTCAAGTACCACTTGGAGTCCCAGGAATGCGTCAGCGTTCTGCCCGGCGAGCGCCCCACGGAACGGTCGAGGAGGACGACGAGGACGATGCCGGTGAGGCGGACGGCGGCGAACACGGCGAGCGCGCGCAGCACCCCCGCGGGCCGCGGCCGCCGGCGCCAGGCCGGGACCGAGGTGGACGGCGGCGGCCGCAGGGCCGGGACGTCGTCGGGACGCCCGGTGACGGAGGACATACCCACGCCGGTCAGCGTGTCGCCGCCGGGCGCGGCGGAACAACGGGGAATCCGGCTCCATCAGGAGAAGGCCGGTAAGAGCCGCCGGGAGGCGGCGCCCTACGATGTCCCGGCGTGACCCGCATAGATTCCCGCACCTCGCACCCCGCCGATCCCGTACGCCCCGCCGCCGGCACGGCCGTGGAAGAGATCGCCGCCGAACTGCCGCACTGGCCGCGCCCGCAGGCCAAGGAACTGGCCCGGGTCATCGCGGCCCATGAACACCAGGGGGCGTACGCGACGTTCGACGCGGACAACACCACGTACCGCGGTGATCTGGAGGAGTCGCTGCTGCCCTTCCTGGAGCTGCGGGGCGTGCTGACGCGGGACACGATGGACCCCTCGCTCACGGTCGTCCCGTTCCGCGACACGGCGGACCGCCGGGAGACGCTGACCGAGTACTACGACCGGCTCTGCGCCATCGACGACCTGGTCGCCTACCCGTGGTCCGCGCAGATCTTCTCCGGGTTCACACTGGGCCGCCTCAAGGAGTACGTCGACGAGCTGATGGCGTTCGAGGGCACTCTGCCCGGCGGGGGCGGGCCGCCGCGGCTGTCGCGCGGCATGCGGGAGCTGTACCGCGCGCTGCGCTCGCACGGCATCGAGGTGTACGTGGTGAGCGCCGCGTCCGAGGAGCTCGTACGGATGCTGCTGGCCGATCCGCGCTACGGCTACGACGTGCCGCCGCAGAACGTGATCGGGGCCGGGGCTCTGCTCAGGGACCCCGCGACCGGCGACGTGACGAGCTCCCGCAAGGAGTTCGCGGCCGGCACCTACGACCAGGAGGCGCTGGCTGAAAGGGAGTTGACGTCGACGCTGCTGGCCCCGCTGACCTGGTGCGAGGGGAAACCGGCCGCCATCCGTACGTACATCGACGCGTGGCGCGGACCGGTGCTCGCCGCCGGGGACACGCCCGCGAGCGACGGTCCGATGCTGCTGCGGTCGGTGGACGTCGAGCGCGGGGGCGTACGGGTGTGGGTCGACCGGGGTGCGAGTTCGCGCGCGGAGCTGGCGCGGCTGACGGCGGATGCGGCGCGGCGCCAGCGCGAGCTGGGGCTGCCGGTGACGGCCGACCGCGGGTGGGTGACGGTGACGCCGGAGCAGATCGCCTGAGGAGCGGGGCCGGGGCCGGGGGCCTCAGCCCAGGATCTTGCGGTCGTACGCCACCGCGACCGCCGCCGCGCGGTCCTTGACGCCCAACTTGCCGTAGATGTGGGTGAGATGGGTCTTGACCGTGGCCTCGCTGATGAACAGCTCGCGCGCGATCTCCTTGTTCGAAGTGCCCCGGGCGACCAGGACGAGGACTTCGCGCTCGCGGGCGGAGAGGGCCTCGTCGGCGGGGGCGGCGGGCGTGCGGACCGCGGTGACCAGGCGGGAGGCGACCGCCGGGGAGAGCACGGTGCGGCCCTCGGCCGCCGCGCGGACCGCCGCGAAGAGTTCCTCGCGCGGGGCGTCCTTGAGGAGGTAGCCGGTGGCGCCCGCCTCGATCGCGGGCAGGGTGTCGGAGTCCGTGTCGTACGTCGTCAGGACCAGGACGCGGGCGCGGGCCCCGCGACGGGCCAGTTCCCTGATGGCGTCGACACCGCCGCCGCCCGGCATGCGCAGGTCCATCAGGACGACGTCCGGGTCGAGTTCGGCCGTGCGGGCGACCGCCTCCACCCCGTTCGCCGCCTCGCCGAGGACCGTGAAGCCGGGCGCGGACTCGAACATGCCGCGGACGCCGTCGCGCACGACCGGGTGGTCGTCGACGATCAGGAGGGTGATGGCGCTGCTGTCACTGGTCATGGGGCACCAAAGGTACGCGAGCGGAGATCGCCGTGCCGCTGCCCGGCTCCGACTCGATCGTGACGTCGCCCGCGAGGCGTTCCGCGCGGGCCCGCATGCCGTCGAGGCCGAAGCCCGCGCTGCCGGTCCTGGCGGGCAGGGCGAGCGGGTCGAAGCCGCGGCCGTCGTCGCGCACGTCGAGGGTGACCTCGCCCGCCATGAAGGACAGGGTGACGCCGAGCCGGGTGGCGTGGGCGTGCCGGGCGGCGTTGGACAGGGCCTCCTCGGTGATCCGGAGCAGGGTCGCCTCGATCTCGTCGTGGAGCGGCTGGGCGGTGCCGGTGAGGGTGAACTCGGCGCGCACGCCGGTGCGTCCGCCCCAGTCGGCGACCGTCTTCTTCAGGGCCTCGGGCAGGCTGGCGTCGGCGAGGGCCGCGGGCGAGAGGTTGTGCACGGAGCGGCGGGCCTCGCCGAGGCTGTGCCGGGCGAGGGCGTCGGCGCGGTCCAGGTGCTCGCGGGCCTTCTCCAGGGTCGGGGCGTTCTTGACGACCTGGATCTGGGCGATGATGCCGGTCAGGCCCTGCGCGATGGTGTCGTGGATCTCGGCGGCCAGCCGGCGGCGCTCGTCGGCGACGCCCGCCTCCCGCGCCTGGACGAGGAGCTGGGAGGCAAGCTGGGCGTTCTCGTCGAGGGCCGCCTGGAGGGCCGCGTTGGTCTCGGCCAGCTCGTGGATCGTGCGGACCTGGACGCGGGCCCGCTCCTGCTCCTTCTCCTGGAGGTGGCCGGTGATGACGACGAAGGCCATGTTGGCGACGACGAGCGCGCCGAACACGGCCCAGCCGAGCGGCCCGTCGGGCCACAGCCCGCCGGACTGGGAGCCCGCCACGACGACGACCGAGGCGAGGATGCCGGGCCGCTGCTGCCAGCGCGGCAGCAACCGGTCGGCGTCGTAGTAGCCGGTCGCGGCGAAGAACGCGAAGAACGGGTTGACCATGGTGACGACGAACGCGATCGCCCACCGCGTCCAGTAGAGGCCCGCGCTCAGGGCCGACACCCGCATCGGCTCCGGCTCCACCACGGTCCAGGCCAGCTGGAGCACGAGCGCCAGGGCGGACAGGCCGCCCGCGACGTACCAGTCGGTGCGGCTCATGCCGATCACGTCGGAGGTGGCGGCCACCAGCACGACCCCGACCGCGAGCAGCACGTACGCGCCGTAACGGTGCACGACGCGCCAGGGGCTCTCGACGGTGGCGACGGCGTCGGCGAGTTCGGCGGCGGCCGTGGCGTCGCGTACGGATCCTTGGGACATGCCGTCAGTGTGCCGGGTCGCGCCGTGCGTCATGCTCACTCCCAGCGGAACCAGCGGGCGGCGGCGCCGGACAGGCCGACGGCCCACACGGCGAGCACCAGCAGGTGCGACCAGCCCGGCCAGTCCCCCGCCATCGCCTGGTTCAGGGCCTGGGCGGCGGCGCCGAACGGGGTCAGCTCGACGATGTGCGCGAGCGCGTCCGGCATCGCCTGGACCGGGACCCACACGCCCGCGCAGAACATCGCGGGGAAGAAGACGACGGTGCCGATCGCGTTGGAGATCTTCGTCGTACGGGCCCGGGAGGCGATCAGGGCGCCCAGGGCGAGGGCGACGACGACGGACAGCACGAGGGCGAGGAGATACCCGGGGATCTGGCGCGGCAGGGCGACGTCGAAGGCCGCGCGGCCGACGGCGAGGCAGAGCGCGACGCCGACGAGGACGGCGGCCCCGTGGATCCCCATCTGGGCGCTGAGCAGCGTGGACGGGCGGACCGGCGTCGTCGACATCCGGCGCAGGATGCCGCGCTCGCGGTACCCGGTGATGATCGGCGGCATGGACTGGATGCCGCCCGCGATCATGGCGAGCAGCACGGTGACGGGCACGTACGCGTCGACGAGGCGGATCCCGCCGAGTCCGGCGTCGGCCTCCCGGAAGGAGGGGATGGAGCCGAGGATCACCAGCAGGACGACGGGGAACAGCAGGATGCCGATGAGGCTGCCGGCCTCGCGCCGGAAGAGGGTGAACTCGGCCTTCAGGACGGCTTTGTTCGGGGCGTTGGTGACGATGGTGTTGGTGACGACGGCGGTGCTCATGACTGGCCGACTCCCGTCAGGTCGAGGAACGCGTCGTCCAACGTGGCGTCGGAGACCCGCAGCTGGTGGGCGGTGATGTGGTGCCGGGCGAGCAGGCTGATCACCGCGTTGACGGTCTCGTCGCTGCCGGTGAGCGTGATCCGGCCGTCGCGGTGGCCGGTGGAGGCGAGGCCCGGCAGTTCTGCCAGGTCACCTTCGGGCAGCGGGCCCGAGGGGGTGAAGGAGATGACGGTCGCGCCCGCGGCCTGCCGGATCAGTCCGGCCGGGGTGTCGAGCGCGGCGACCTGCCCCTTGTCGATGACGGCGATGCGGTCGCAGAGCCGCTGCGCCTCCTCCATGAAGTGCGTGACGAGCAGCACGGTGACGCCGCTGTCCCGTACGTCCTCGATCAGCGCCCAGGTGTCACGGCGGGCGCGCGGGTCGAGGCCGGTGGTCAGTTCGTCGAGGACGACGATGCGCGGGTTGCCGACGAGCGCGAGGGCGATGAACAGCCGCTGTTTCTGGCCACCGCTGAGCTTGGCGAACCGGGTGCCGAGCTTCTCGGTCAGCCGCAGCCGCTCGGCCAGCGGCCGCCAGTCGACGGGGTCGGGGTAGATCGCCGAGTACAGCTCCAGGGCTTCCTTCACGGTGAGCTTGGGCTGGATCTCGCTCTCCTGGAGCTGGGCGCCCAGGATGCGGGTGACGGCGGCGTGTTCGCGCACCGGGTCGAGCCCGGCGACGCGGACCTGCCCCGCGTCGGGGGTGCGCAGCCCTTCGACGCACTCGACGGTGGTGGTCTTCCCGGCCCCGTTGGGCCCGAGGATCCCGAAGATCTCCCCTTCGTCGACGGAGAAGGACACCCCGTCGACGACGGCCCGCCCGTCGTAGGCCTTGCGCAGCCCGCTCACCTCGATGAGCGGTGCCGTGGCGGTGGTACTGGTCCCTGTCGTCATGCCTCAAGACTCCCGGCGCGGCCGGGGTCCGGACATCGCCCATCACGCTCGAAGGCCCATCAACCGATCGGTTGATGGGCCGGTACGACTCGGGGCGCCGACGGTCGCTAGCCGACCGTGACGGAGTCCCCCGGGGAGGTGCTGACCCCGGTGGTGGAGTTCCCGTAGTACTTCCAGCGCCAGGTGCCGCTCTTGTCGGCGGTGACGGTCGTGGACAGCTTCCCGGTGCTGCTCGCGGTGACGGCCTTCACCGAGGTGTAGGTGTCCGAACCGGCGGGCTTGAACTGCAGGTACACCTTGCGGCCGCCGTAGTTCACGTACTTGTGCGCGGACCAGTCGGCGCGGGAGACGACACCGGTGACGGTGATCTTCTTGCCCTTGACGGCGGGTTCGGGCGAGGCGTTGGCGGTCAGCCGGGAGTACCGCTGGAGGGCCACGGTGCCGGAGAGGCCGTCGGTGTCCCAGCTGCCGTTCGGCTTGATGCCGGTGCCGGCGGTCTTCCAGGCGGTGGCGTCGCTGTTGACGAGCGAGCCGCCGTTGCCGCTGGGCATGTGGCGCGGGTCGATGTCGATCGACCACTTGCAGGCGCGGGTCGTCACCCCGCCGCTCGTCGACTTCGAGCAGCTCCACTCCGTCTCGCTGCCGGCCAGCGTGTAATCGCTCTTGCCGAGCGTGCCGCGGTAGGCGAACACCTCCCACGCGTCGAGCGTCGACGTGCTCTTCACGGTGAACGTCAGCGGCACGGTCACCGCGTTCGTCGTGCCGACGACGATCGGGTTCCCGTCGTTGAAGACGACCTTCGAGAAGGAGACGCCGCCCTCGTAGGTGGCGGCTTCAGCGGTCAGGGCGGTGGTGCCGACGAGGCCCAGCCCTATCGCTCCGGACAGCAGCCCGAAGCCGAGCCTTGTTCTCAATCGATGCTCCTCAGGAGTCATGAGCTACGAGAATTGTCGTCCGGTCATGCTGAACGACCGGTGCCGACGATCAGGAGAACGGATCGGCCTCGGGGCCCGATCCGGCAGGAACCAGCGGCCGGGTACCTCACGGTCGCGCTCTGCCCCCGGTCGCGCATGGCCCGGATGATCTTAGCTTCCACGTGGCCGGCAGCAGGATGCGCGGCTCCCGGCCCGGGCGGCGCCTCGCTGCTCGACGGCACCGGGATCCACGCCCGGACCCCGCACACCGTGCCCCGCCTGTGAGACGTCGGGATCCAGCCCGAAACCCGGTGGGCGTTGTCGGTGCCGAACCGTAGTCTCACCTCTGATGACGACTACAGATGCAACGACCACGGATCCTGACCGGAGTGACGGTACGCCCCAACCGGCTCCGCCCGTAAGGCAGTCGGCCGTGCGCACGCTGGCGCGGCTGTGGCCGTACGTACGCCCCGTGCGGGCCCGCTGGGCGGGGGCGGCCGTGACCGCCGTGGTCGCGTCGTGTCTCGGGCTCGTGTTCCCGCTCGTGCTGAAGTGGATCGTCGACGGGCCGGTGACCGACCGGGACCCGTCCGGGGTGTGGCTCGGCGCCGGGGTGCTGCTCGCGCTCGGTGTCGCGGAGGCGCTGCTGTTCGGGCTGCGGCGCTGGCTGGTGGCGCGGCCGCTCGCCGGGGTCGAGGCGGGGATGCGGGCCGATCTGTACCGGCACCTTCAGCGGATGCCGGTGGCGTTCCACGACAAGTGGGCCTCCGGGCAGCTGCTGTCACGTGCCACGACCGATCTCATGGTCGTGCGGATGTTCCTGGCGTTCCCGCTGACGTTCCTCATCGTCAACACGGTGACGATCGTGGCGGGCCTCGGCGTCCTGGTGGTGCAGGACTGGGGGCTCGGGCTCGTCCTGCTGGCGCCCGCCGTGCCGTTGATGGCGGTCTGTTACCGGTTCGAGCACGGGTACGCGGAGGCGTCGCGCCGGGCGCAGGACCAGGTCGGCGATCTGACCACGGTCGTCGAGGAGTCGGTGCTCGGCATCCGGATCATCAAGGGGTTCGGGCGGCACCGCAGCCAGGCGCGGGCGTTCCGGGAGCTGTCGCAGACCGTGCGCGGCACCGAGCTGACCAAGGCGCGGCTGCTCGCCGGGATCCTGTTCGTCATCACCCTGCTGCCCGAACTGGCGCTCGGCGCGGCGCTGGTGCTCGGCACGGTGCGGGTCGCGGACGGCGATCTGTCGGCGGGGACGCTGGTGGCGTTCCTGTCGACGGCGCTCGCGCTGCGCTGGCCCATCGAGTCCATCGGGTTCCTGCTCGCGATGAGCCAGGAGGCGGCGACCGCGACGCGGCGCTACTTCGAGGTGATGGACGAGAAGGAGGAGGATCCGCGCGTGCACGAGCAGGGCGCGCGGGTCGGCGCTCAGGGCGGCAGCGGACTGCGCTTCGAGGGCGTCGGGTTCCGCTACCCGGACGCGGCCCCCGGCTCCGTTCCGACGCTGGCCCGGATCGATCTGCACATCCGCTCCGGCGAGACGATGGCGCTGGTCGGCGCGACCGGCAGCGGCAAGACCACGCTGACCGCGCTCGTGCCGCGCCTGTACGACGTCACGGCCGGGCGGATCACGCTGGACGGGCGGGACGTGACATCGATGCCACGCGAGGAGCTGCGCACGCTGGTGTCGGTGGCGTTCGAGGAGCCCACGCTGTTCTCGGCGTCCGTGGAGGCGAACGTGCTGATGGGCGCCCCGGACGCGACGGCGGACGACGTGGAGCGGGCGCTCGGGATCGCCCAGGCCGACTTCGTGCGGCGGCTTCCGGAGGGGGCCGGCACGGAGGTCGGCGAGCAGGGTCTGAGCCTGTCCGGCGGACAGCGGCAGCGGCTCGCGCTGGCCCGCACCGTCGTGGGCGGGCCCCGGTTCCTCGTCCTGGACGACCCGTTGTCCGCCCTCGACGTGCACACGGAGGCCGCGGTGGAGGCGGCGCTGCGGCGCGTCCTCGCGGACAGCACGGCCCTGGTGGTCGCGCACCGGCCGTCCACGGTGCTGCTCGCGGACCGGGTGGCGCTGCTTTCGGACGGGCGGATCACGGCGGTCGGCACGCACCAGGAGCTGCTGCGGACCAGTGCCGAGTACCGGCATCTGATGTCGGGGGACGACGAACACGACGCCGCCGAGGCGGGGGAGGCTGCGCGCGCATGACGACGGCACAGACGACGGCACAGGAGACCTCGGGGCGGTCGGCCCCCGAGGTCGGCGCACCGGACGAGGATTCGCGGCCCGCCAGGTCCGGCGACCCGTACGACCAGGACGACCTGCCCACGCCGAAGGGCGCGACGGGCGCGCTGCTGCGGTCGCTGCTCGCGCCCCATCGGCGTACGGCCTGTCTGACGGTGCTCGCCCTGCTGATCCAGCAGGGCGCCGTGCAGTCCGGGCCGCTGATCGTCGCGTACGCGATCGACAGCGCGGTGCCGGCGTTCCGCGACCACTCCTACGGGCCGCTGATCGCGGTCGGCATCGGCTTCCTGCTGACCGCGTGCGCGTCGGCGGCGTTCCAGTACCTCTACATCCAGCTGTCGGCCCGCGTCAGTCAGAACGTGCTGGTGGACCTGCGCGGCCGCATCTTCCGGCACTCTCAGGCGCTCAGTGTCGACTTCCACGACCGGTACACGTCGGGGCGGGTCATCTCGCGGGCGACGACGGACGTGGAGTCGCTGCGGGAGCTGCTCAGCGAGGGCCTCCAGGAACTGGTCAACGTCATTCTGGCGTCGGTCTACATCACGGTGAGCCTGCTCTGGCTCGACCTCGGCATCGGGGCGCTGGCCGCCGCGTCGTTCGTGCCGCTGTACGTGCTGATCCGGGCGTACCGGCGGCGGGCCGCGAAGGCGTACGGGGAGCGGTCCTCGGCGATCGCGACGGTCATCGTGAAGTTCGTGGAGACGATGAACGGGATCCGGCCGGTGCGGGCGTTCCGCCGCGAGGCCGCGAACGACGCGCACTTCGCGGAGCTGAACGGCCGGCACGAGCGGGCCAACGGCACGGCGCTCCTCGAGATGGCCCGCTACGTCGTCGGCTCCCGGCTCATCGCGAACACGGCGGTGGCGGGCATGGTGCTGTGGGGCGCGTACCGGGTGGCCGGCGGCACGCTGGCGCTGGGCGTGCTGGCCGCGGCGGTGCTGTTCATCCGCCGCCTGTACGACCCCATCGACCGGCTCGCGATGTTCCTCAACTCGTATGAAAGCGCGGCCGCTTCGCTGAAGAAGATCGCGGGGCTGCTCGCGCAGACGCCGTCCGTCCCGGAGCCGGTGGCGCCGCGCGAGCTGCCCGCGGCCGGGTCGGACACGGACGGGCGGCCGGGCCGCGAGGTCGTCTTCGACGACGTGTCGTTCGGTTACCGGACCGGCGGCGAGGTGCTGCCCCGCTTCGACCTGACGCTTCCCGCGGGGCAGACGGTGGCGGTCGTCGGTTCGACGGGCGCGGGCAAGTCGACGCTGGCGAAGCTGCTCTCACGCTTCTACGACCCCTCCCACGGGCGGGTCCTGCTCGACGGCGTCGACCTGCGCGAGCTGTCCACCGCCGAGCTGCGGCGGGGCGTGGTGATGGTGACGCAGGAGGCGTTCCTGTTCTCCGGGACGGTCGCCGAGAACATCGCGATCGGGCGGCCCGGGGCGAGCCGGGAGGAGATCGAGCGGGCCGCGAAGGCGATCGGCGCGCACGACTTCATCGTCGCGCTGCCCGACGGGTACGACACCGATGTGCGCAAGCGGGGCGGGCGGATCTCGGCGGGGCAGCGCCAGTTGGTGGCGTTCGCGCGGGCGCTGCTCGCGGACCCCGCGGTGCTGATCCTCGACGAGGCGACGAGCTCCCTGGACATCCCCGGGGAGCGGGCGGTGCAGCGCGCGATGGGGACGGTGCTGCGCGGCCGGACGGCCGTGGTGATCGCGCACCGGCTGTCCACGGTGGAGATCGCCGACCGGGTGCTCGTCATGGAGCACGGGCGGGTCGTGGAGGACGGATCGCCGGGTGAACTCATCGCCGGGAGCGGGGTGTTCGCGGGGCTGCACCGAGCCTGGCGGGAGTCGCTGGTGGGCTGAACGATCTTCACCGCTTGCCTCCGGGACGAAAAGCAGCCACGGCGTGAATGCGGTCGCCGGACGATCCCGGCGCGGGGAACCGGCGATGTGCTCGCCGCGAACGCGAAGCGGAACGGCACGTTCGGCCGGCCGCCGCCCCGAACGGGACGGCGGCCGGCCCCGTGGGCCTCAGCGGTGACCGCCCGGCACGGGTGCGGCGGCGGGCCGGCGGACAGGTACGGACCGCAAATTCACCGTCTCTTCACCCCCGCCCCGCACTCCGTATAACGGACGGCCTCACCCGCCCACCGAACCAAATCCGGCCAACCTCTTGATGCGCTCCTGACAGTCGGCGCTTGCTGCTGCCACTCTTCCCATCGGCCGCCGCACAACTGCTTCACAGCATCCGGGCGTTCCGGCCGCTTCACCTGCTCCATGTGCTCCATGTGCTCCACCCGCACCGCCTGCACTGCGTTCTGCCCGGACGGCCACCCGCCGCCCGTACCCCACTGGCCGCGCAATCCGCGGTCATGCAGAAGGAGTTCAGCGTTGAGAAGCTCTTCCACCTCCCACAGACGCCGCGCCACCGCGGCAGCCGCCGCCGGCGCCGTCGCCGCGCTGCTGGCCGTCGCCGTCCAGTCGGGCCCGGCCTCCGCCGACGCAACCCAGAGCACCGCGTCGGCCGCGGCCGGCATCACGGCGAACGCCACCCGCGGCGCCGACCCGGGCGCACTGCCCGCGAAGCTCTCCCCCGCCAAGCGGGCCGAGCTGCTGCGCGAGGCGAACGCCGGCAAGGCCGACACCGCGAAGGACCTCGGTCTCGGCAGCGCGGAGAAGCTCGTCGTGCGTGACGTGCTCCAGGACAAGGACGGGACGACGCACACCCGTTACGAGCGCACCTACGACGGGCTGCCCGTCCTCGGCGGCGACCTGATCGTCGACACCGCCAAGTCCGGCGCCGAGAAGGGCGTGACGAAGGCGTCGAAGGCCCAGCTCAAGAGCGTGGACACGACGGCGGACGTGAAGGCGTCCACCGCCGAGACGCAGGCCCTGAGCCTCGCGAAGGCCGACGGGTCGAAGAAGACCGAGGCCGACAAGGCGCCGCGCAAGGTGGTCTGGCTCGGCCAGGGAGCGAAGAAGGGGCAGCCCACACTCGCGTACGAGACCGTGGTCGGCGGGCTCCAGGAGGACGGCACCCCGAACGCCCTCCATGTGATCACCGACGCCACCACCGGCAAGAAGCTGCACGAGTGGCAGGCGATCGAGACGGGCACGGGCAACACCGAGTACAGCGGCACCGTCACCCTCGGCACCTCGCAGTCCGGATCGTCGTACACCCTCAACGACGCGGCACGCGGCGCCCACAAGACGTACAACCTCAACCACGGCACGTCCGGCACCGGCACCCTGTACTCCGGCAGCGACGACGTGTGGGGCAACGGCGCCGCCTCCAACACCGAGACGGCCGCCGCCGACGCCCACTACGGTGCCGCGCTGACCTGGGACTACTACAAGAACGTCCAGGGCAGGACCGGTATCCGCGGCGACGGTGTGGGCGCGTACTCCCGCGTCCACTACGGCAACAACTACGTCAACGCGTTCTGGGACGACAGCTGCTTCTGCATGACGTACGGCGACGGCTCCGGGAACGCGGCGCCGCTCACCTCGATCGACGTGGCCGCGCACGAGATGACGCACGGCGTCACCTCCAACACCGCGGGCCTGAACTACAGCGGTGAGTCGGGCGGCCTCAACGAGGCGACCTCCGACATCTTCGCGACGGCCGTCGAGTTCTACGCCGCCAACTCCTCCGACGTGGGCGACTACCTCATCGGCGAGCGGATCAACATCAACGGCGACGGCACCCCGCTGCGCTACATGGACAAGCCCAGCAAGGACGGCGCGTCCAAGGACTCCTGGTACTCCGGGATCGGCTCGGTCGACGTGCACTACTCGTCCGGTCCGGCCAACCACCTCTTCTACCTGCTCAGCGAGGGCAGCGGGACGAAGACGATCAACGGGGTCACCTACAACTCGCCGACCTCCGACGGCCTGCCCGTCACCGGCATCGGCCGCGACAAGGCCGCGCTGATCTGGTTCAAGGCGCTGACCACCAAGTTCACGTCGACGACCAACTACGCGGGTGCGCGCACCGGTGCGCTGGCGGCGGCCGGTGAGCTGTACGGGACGACGTCCACCGAGTACAAGGCGGTGCAGGACGCGTTCGCCGCGATCAACGTGGGCGCCCGCTCGGGCGGCGGCACGCCGACCGGCAAGACGTTCACCAACGACGCCAACGTGAACGTCCCCGACTACCCGGGGGCCGCGGTCACTTCGTCCGTGACCGTCTCCGGCATCACGGGGAAGGCGCCGACGAACCTCTCCGTGGGCGTGGACATCGTGCACACCTGGAGCGGTGACCTCCAGGTCGACCTGGTCGGCCCGAGCGGGAAGACGTACCGGCTGCACTCGTCGGTGTACGACCCGACCCCCAACATTCAGGCCACGTACACGGTCAACGCCTCGACGGAGACCGCGAACGGCGTCTGGAAGCTGAAGGTCCAGGACCTCGGCGCGCAGGACACGGGCTACATCAACAGCTTCAAGCTGACGTTCCCGTAGGCACCGCCCTTCCCCGAACTGGGCGCGTCGCACCGGCGGTTCAACTCCCCGGTGCGGCGCGCCCGTTCGCGTCATGGAGAGGTCACGGGCTGTTCGCAATCCGTACGTCAGTTATCGCTCAACGGACGAATTCCGGCCAACCTGCGATCGCGTACATGACACTTCCGGTCCTCAACTGTCAGAGTTTTCCCCGCCAGACCCGCACGGCAAAGCTCATCCCCCCACTTCACTTGAGGAGCTTTCTTCGTGACTCCGCACATATCGCGTCGCACCTCCCTGTCCATCGCCACGGCCGTCGCCGCCGGCGCGCTGATCGCCGGTACGTTCACCGCCACCGGCGCCGCGGCCCAGCCGTCCGCCTCCGGAGCCACCCCACTGGCTCTCAGCGCGAACGCCCGGGCGGACCTGATCAAGGACGCGAGCGCACAGACCGCCGACACGGCGAAGGAGCTGAAGCTCGGCTCGAAGGAGAAGCTGGCCGTCCGCGACGTGGTCAAGGACCGCGACGGCACCACGCACACCCGCTACGAGCGCACCTACGACGGCCTCCCGGTCATCGGCGGCGACCTGGTCGTCCACGAGTCGAAGTCCGGCAAGCGCGAGGGCGTCACCAAGGCGACCTCGAAGTCGATCGAGGTCGCGACCACCGGCGCCTCCCTCTCGGCGGCCCCGTCCGGCGCCCGCAAGATCGTCTGGGCGGCGACCGGCACGCCGAGACTCGCGTACGAGAAGGTCGTGAAGTCCACCAAGAAGGACGGCACGCCGAGCCGCTTGCACGTCGTCACGGACGCCGCGAGCGGCAAGAAGATCACGCAGTTCGACGAGATCAAGACCGGCACCGGCGAGTCCGAGTACAGCGGCAGCGTCGAGATCGGCACGACCCAGTCGGGCTCGTCGTACTCCCTCACGGACGCGACCCGCGGCGGCCACTCCACGTACGACCTCAAGAACGGCTCGTCCGGCAAGGGCACGCTGTTCACCGACGCCGACGACAAGTGGGGCGACGGCACCGTCAACGACCCCGCGACCGCCGGTGTCGACGCCGCCTACGGCGCCCAGGAGACCTGGGACTACTACAAGGAAGTCTTCGGCCGCAGCGGCATCAACGGCGACGGCAAGGGCGCCTACTCCCGCGTCCACTACGGCAACGCGTACGTCAACGCGTTCTGGGACGACAGCTGCTTCTGCATGACGTACGGCGACGGCGAGGGCAACAAGAACCCGCTCACCGCCCTCGACGTGGCCGCGCACGAGATGAGCCACGGCGTCACCGCGGCGACCGCCGGCCTGATCTACAGCGGCGAGTCCGGCGGCCTGAACGAGGCCACCTCCGACATCTTCGGCACCTCGGTCGAGTTCTACGCGAACAACAGCGAGGACGTCGGCGACTACCTCATCGGCGAAGAGATCGACATCAACGGCGACGGCTCGCCGCTGCGCTACATGGACAAGCCGAGCAAGGACGGCGCGTCCCTGGACGCATGGAAGTCGGGCGCCGGCAACGTCGACGTCCACTACTCCTCGGGCATCGCCAACCACTTCTTCTACCTGCTCAGCGAGGGCAGCGGCAAGAAGACCATCAACGGCGTCGACTACGACTCCCCGACCTCCGACGGCTCGACGGTCACCGGCATCGGCCGCGACAAGGCGGAGCAGATCTGGTTCAAGGCCCTGACGACGTACTTCACGTCGAGCACCAACTACGCGAAGGCCCGCACCGCGACCCTGAGCGCGGCCACCGACCTGTACGGGGCGGACTCGGCCGAGTACAAGGCCGTGGACGCGGCCTGGGCGGGCGGGAACGTAAGGGAGGGCGCGGGCTCACGGGTGTGGGGGGCGCCACCCCGGACTGGGGGGGCCCCCTCGCCGTGTCACCTCATGAGGACTCCGGCCCCTTCCCCCAGCGCCTCCGAAGGCACCGTCACCAACCCCGTCTCCGCCGGGGACGCCAGCAGGCGGTGGACCGGGAGGATGCGGACCGTGTAGCCGTAGGGGCCCGGGTGGTCGAGGGAGAGGGGGCCCTCGTAGGACCAGCGGCCGTCCTCGTCCGGGCCCGTGACCGGCTTCAGCGGGGCCGTCGCCGCCTCCGCGATGCTGTCCTCGGCGTCGACGCGGCCGGCGACTACCTGGACCTCGACGTCGTCGGGGCCCAGCTCGCCGAGGGCGACGCGGACGTGGAGGGCGAGGGTGGCGCCCAGTTCGGCCGAGGTCGTGGACGCCTCCACGTGGTCGACGGCGACCCGTGGCCAGGCCGCGCGGATCCGGGACTTCCAGGCGGCCAGCTCCCGGGCGGCGTCCGGGGTGAGCGCCCGGTCGGCGCGGGCGGCGGGCGCGTACAGCTTCTCGACGTACTCGCGCACCATGCGGCCGGCCAGCACCTTGGGGCCGAGGTGGGTGAGGGTCTGGCGGACCATCTCGATCCAGCGGTCGGGCAGGTCCTCCGGGCCGCGCTCGTAGAAGCGGGGCGTCACCCGGTTCTCCAGGAGTTCGTAGAGGGCGTTCGCCTCCAGGTCGTCGCGGCGGTTCTCGTCGGTGGCGGTGCCGTCGGCCGTCGGGATCGCCCAGCCGAAGTCCGGCTCGAACCATTCGTCCCACCAGCCGTCCAGGACCGAGAGGTTGAGGCAGCCGTTCAGGGCCGCCTTCATCCCGGACGTGCCGCAGGCCTCCAGCGGGCGCAGCGGATTGTTGAGCCAGATGTCGCAGCCGGGGTAGAGCTTCTGCGCCATCGCCATGCCGTAGTCGGGCAGGAACACGATGCGGTGGCGCACGCGCGGGTCGTCGGTGAAGCGGACCAGTTCCTGGACCAGCCGCTTCCCGCCGTCGTCGGCCGGGTGGGCCTTGCCCGCGACGACGATCTGGACGGGGCGCTCCTCGTCGAGCAGCAGCCGCATCAGCCGGTCCGGGTCGCGCAGCATCAGGGTGAGGCGCTTGTACGAGGGGACGCGGCGCGCGAACCCGATGGTCAGGACGTCCGGGTCGAGGACGCCGTCGATCCAGCCGAGTTCGGCCGAGCCCGCGCCGCGCTGCCGCCACGACGCGGCGAGCCGCGCGCGCACCTCGTCCACCAGCTGGCCCCGCAGCGACCTGCGCAGCTCCCAGATGTCCCGGTCAGCGATGTCGCCGACGGCGTCCCAGCGGTCCGAGCCGCCGACCGACAGGGCGTCCTCGGTGCGCCGCTCGCCGATCCGGCGGGCGCCGAGCCGGAACACCTCGGGGGCGACCCAGGTCGGGGCGTGCACCCCGTTCGTCACCGAGGTGATGGGGACCTCCTCCGGGTCGAACCCCGGCCAGAGCCCCGAGAACATCCCCCGGCTGACGGCGCCGTGCAGCGTCGAGACGCCGTTCGCGCGCTGCGCGAGTCGGAGGCCCATCACGGCCATGTTGAAGACGTTGGGGTCGCCGCCCGGGTACGTCTCCATGCCGAGGCCGAGGATGCGTTCCACGTCCAGCGACGGGAGTTCGGCCCCGTCCCCGAAGTGCCGGGCGACCAGTTCGCGGTCGAAGCGGTCGATGCCGGCCGGGACCGGGGTGTGCGTGGTGAAGACGGCGCCGGCCCGGACCGCCTCGGTCGCGGCGTCGAAGTCGAGCCCGTGCGCGCCGAGTTCGGCGATGCGCTCCACGCCGAGAAAGCCCGCGTGGCCCTCGTTGGTGTGGAAGACCTCGGGCGGCGCGTGCCCGGTCAGCCGGCAGTACAGGCGCACCGCGCGCACCCCGCCGATGCCGAGCAGCATCTCCTGGAGGAGCCGGTGCTCGCTGCCGCCGCCGTAGAGCCGGTCGGTCACCTCGCGTTCGTGGACGTCGTTCTGCTCGACGTCGGAGTCCAGCAGGAGCAGCGGCACCCGGCCGACCTGGGCCTGCCAGATCCGCGCCAGGAGGCTGCGCCCGCCCGGCAGGGCCAGAGCGATGTGCGCGGGAGTGCCGTCGGGCTCGCGCAGCAGGGACAGCGGCAGTTCGTTGGGATCGGTGACCGGATACGTCTCCTGCTGCCAGCCGTCCCGGGACAGCGACTGCCGGAAGTATCCGTGCCGGTAGAGGAGTCCTACGCCGATCAGCGGGACCCCGAGATCGCTCGCGGCCTTGAGATGGTCACCGGCGAGGATGCCGAGACCTCCCGAGTACTGCGGCAGTGCGGCGGTGATGCCGAACTCGGGCGAGAAGTAGGCGATGCAGGACGGCAGCCGCGCCGGGCCGCCGCTCTGGCTCTGATACCAGCGGTCGTCGTGGAGATAGCCGCGCAGATCGCCGGCGACCTCGCTCAACCGTGCCAGAAAGGCTTCGTCGGTACTGAGTTGGGCGAGCCGGGAGGGTGGCACGTCACCGAGCAGCCGCATCGGATCGCCGTCGGACGCGGCCCAGCGCGCCGGGTCGACCAGGGCGAACAGATCGCGGGTCCCGGGATGCCAGGACCAGCGCAGATTGCGTGCCAACTCGTGCAGTGGGGCGAGGGGTTCGGGCAGGACCGGACGTACGGTGAATCGACGGATGGCCTTCACGTGATCACCTCGACAAGTACGCAGGGACACAGCGGACCGGGCCGGCACATCGACGTGCGGCCCGGCCTCCGACGGTAGTGCGCGGCCACGCCGCTAGCCACGGCGCACGGCGGGGCGCCCGGAATCCGCCCTTGCCCCCGACCTGATCCAGGCCCTAGGCGACGGCCCCGCCGGTGCCGCGCGCGCCGCCGATGTAGTCGGTCAGTCGTGCGTCGTCGTAGACGGAGATGTCGACACCGGCGCCCTCCGGGATGTCGAAGTCCTTGGTCACGTGGTCGACGGCGGCGGGAGTGGCGGGCGCGGCGTAGGTGCCGAGATCGTGGGTGGTGCGGCCCGAGGTGTACGTGATGTGTACGTAGAAGGTGTCGCCGTCGTTCTTCGTGTCGTACACCCGCAGCTGCTCGCTCTTCGGGTGGAACTCGACCTTGCCGACGAACGAACTCCCCTGTTTCAGCTCGAGCTTGACCGCGTAGCCGCCCGGGTCGCGCGCGAAGGAGGTGCCGCCGTAGGGGTCGCTGAGGGCGCCGCCGCCGCACGGGCAGCTGTCCGTGTCGCGGTAGACGGCGCGGACCTCGGGATTGGGGCTGTACGCGTGGGCGGGCGCGGCGGTGACGGCCGGCGCGGCCGCCGTCGACAGGAGCGCGGCCGCGGCGAGGGCGGCCCGCCGCCATCCGCCTCCGGGCCGCCTCGGGCGCCCGGCGTCGCGTGCGGTGGTGTCCGTCCGTGCTCGCATCCGTGAACTCATCCCTGCTTCTCCCCCACTCGGCGTGACGACACGTCACCGAAGGTGATCTCCGGTGACGTGGCCACGATGTCAGACACCGCGGGCCCCGGCGGTGTCCGACATCCCGGCCGCGCGGCCCGTCGGCAAGGGGCGCCGGTCAGTCGGCGCGCACGACCACGAAAGTGCCGCGCACCCGGTCCCCGTCGACCGTCCCCCACTCGGCGCTGACGCCGCTCGGGGCGGTGGAACCGGGCTCCAGTACGCGCACGATCTCCGGCCGCCCGTCGCCGGGCGCGGCGTGCACGGTCGGGTCGAGCTCGCCGTCGACGCTCTGCGCGTGCGCGGGCACCTCGCCCTTCATCAGCGCGGTCAACTCGGCCACGAGCACCGGGTCCTGGGCCCCGTCGTACACCCAGCGCTCGCCGAGCACGCCGTGCACGACCGTCCCGATCAGCGCGGCATCGGCGCCCGGCAGCGGGGCGCCGCGGTAGGTCATCGGCACGTGGTACGTCACCGGCTCGGGCCCCGAGGTGTCGGTCGTCGCGAGGAACTCGAGGCCGACCTCTCCGGCCGGGTCGTCGAGGCGGAAGCCGCCGGCCTTGGCGAGTTCGGGGGTGCCCGCGCCCCGGTACCAGGACTGCTTCGGCAGCCACTCGGTGAGCAGTTCGAGCTTGGTGGGCGTGATGGTGGTGCGGTGAATGATGGACATGCGGTCATCCTGCCGCAGTCGGCCGGATCGGACCCGGGCCCCTTCGGCCGGATTTCGCCGCAACCCTCGCGGCCCGGCACCCCACCTCCACGGGCGATATGGCCGATTCCGCCCCCTCGTACAACCTTGTGGCACTTCACACCACACGAGAGGCTGCCAACTGGCGTGATTCTGCGCCGAGTTGAGGAGGGGAACTCACACATGGCAGTGACCGTGCCAGTGACGCGGAAGCGAAGGCTGCGCGGAGCCGGTGGACTCACCGTGCTCGCGGCAGTCGCGGTGCTTTCGGCCGTCACGCCACCCGCACAGGCCGCCCCCGCGCAGGGACGGATACTGGGCGCCGGGGAACCCGGCGCCGTGGCGGGCAGCTACATAGTGACGCTGAAGGGGGGAACCAGGGCCCCGTCCGAGGCGGGCAAGGACCTTGCCGCGAAATACGGGGCGAAAATACGCCACACCTACAGCAACGCGCTCAACGGGTACGCGGTGAAGGCCGACGACGCGCGGGCCGAGCGGCTCGCGGCCGATCCGAGTGTGGCGTCCGTCGTGCAGGACACCGCCGTCACCTACGACCACACCCAGAAGAACCCGCCCTCGTGGGGCCTGGACCGCATCGACCAGAAGGATCTGCCGCTCGACAAGTCCTACACCTGGCCGAAATCGGCGGGCGCGGGCGTGACCGTGTACGTGATCGACACGGGCATCCGCACCACGCACAAGGACTTCGGCGGACGGGCGAGTTCCGGCTGGGACTTCGTCGACAACGACGCGGTCGCCCAGGACGGAAACGGGCACGGAACCCATGTGGCCGGAACCGTCGCGGGCACGAAGTACGGGGTCGCGAAGAAGGCTAACGTGGTCGCAGTGCGTGTGCTCGACGACGCAGGATCCGGTACTACGGCGCAGGTCATCGCCGGTATCGACTGGGTGACCAAGCATGCGCGGAAGCCGGCGGTCGCCAATATGAGTCTGGGCGGCTACGCCAATGAGCAACTCGACCAAGCGGTCCGCAATTCCATCGCCTCGGGCGTCACGTACACCGTCGCGGCGGGCAACGACGGGCTGCCGGCGAACCTGTACTCCCCCGCCCGTGTCAAGGAGGCGATCACGGTCGGTGCGACGGACAAGAAAGACGCGCGTGCGAGTTTCTCGAATTGGGGTACTCGTGTAGACCTGTTCGCGCCCGGCGTCGACATCACGTCCGCGTCGTTCGCGAGCGACACAGGCAAAGCCACCTACTCCGGAACGTCCATGGCGTCTCCGCACGCCGCGGGCGCCGCCGCGCTGTATCTCGCCGATCATGCGTGGGCGACCCCCGCGGATGTGAGCAAGGCGCTCGTGGGCCGGGCGGATTCGGGTCGGATCACCGGCGCCGGACCCGGCTCACCGAACAAGCTGTTGCAGGTCAACAACCCTTAGGCGGAAGGTGAGTTCATGAGCCGGTCCCGTCGCTCACGGCGGGACCGGTCTTGTGTGTGCCCTTACGCGCGAGTAGTTAACAAAGCACCGGATTGCCCACCCATCGGCCGTGGAAGGCTCACCCGGTACCCCGCACGGCCCTCTGACCAGAATTGCGCCTCCGCAACCCCCGAATCCTCCGCGGACAGGAGCGGTCATGCCCGCCAAGCGCTCGTCCCCCCAGCCGAACCCCGAACAGCGAAAGCCGGCCCAGCCGGATCCTGAACACCAGGCCCCCGAACCACAGAAGCCGACCCAGAAGAAGACACCCGCGAAGAAGGCGGCCGCGAAGAAGGCACCTGCGAAGACGGCCCCGGCACGGAAGAAGGCGGCCGCGAAGAAGGCCCCGCAGAAGAAGGCGGCCCAGAAGAAGGCCGCCACGGCCAAAGCCGCACCGGTCGAAGCCGCACCGGAAGGGACCACCGCCAAGCCGGTGACCCGGACCACCCGGAGAGTCCCTGCTCCGGCCCCCCTGCCGGCCGAGGCACCCGCACCCCCCGTCCAGGTCAGCACGGGCCGCATCCCCATCCGGGACGTCCGCCCGCTGATCGCCGGAGGCGCACGGCCCGCCAAGTCCGTGGTGGGAGAAACCTTTCGGGTCACGGCCACCGTGTTCCGGGAGGGCCACGACGCGGTCGCCGCCAATGTCGTGCTGAGCGGCCCGGACGGCCAGGAGGGCCCCTGGACGCCGATGCACGAGCTGGCCCCCGGCACCGACCGCTGGGGCGCCGAGGTCACCGCCGACGCGACGGGCTCCTGGACGTTCCGCGTGGAGGCCTGGGGCGACCCGGTGACGACCTGGCGGCACACGGCCCGGATCAAGGTACCGGCGGGCATCGACACCGAACTCGTACTGGAGGAAGGCGCGTTGCTGTACGAACGGGCTGCCGCCGGTATACCAGGGCCGCTCGGCGCCCCCGTACAGGAGGCCGTCGCCGCGCTGCGCGACACCGCCCGCCCGCCCGCGGCCCGCCTCGCCGCCGCCCTCGCCCCGGACGTGGACGAGGTCCTCGCCCGCCATCCTCTACGCGAACTGCTGACCGTCAGCGCGGAGTTGCCGCTGCTCGTGGAGCGGGAGCGAGCGCTGTACGGCTCCTGGTACGAGTTCTTCCCGCGCTCCGAGGGCGCGGTCGTCGAACCCGGAAAGCCACCCGTGAGCGGCACCTTCGCCACCGCCGCCCGCCGTCTGCCGGCCATCGCGGAGATGGGCTTCGACGTGGTGTACCTCCCGCCGATCCACCCGATCGGGACCACGTTCCGCAAGGGGCCCGACAACTCCCTGTCCCCCGGCCCGCACGACGTCGGCGTCCCCTGGGCGATCGGCTCGCCCGAGGGCGGCCACGACGCGATCCACCCGGACCTGGGCACCCTGGAGGACTTCGACCGGTTCGTCGCGCAGGCGCGGGAGCTGGACCTGGAGGTGGCTCTCGACTTCGCGCTCCAGTGCTCCCCCGACCACCCGTGGGTGGAGAAGTACCCGGACTGGTTCCACCACCGGCCCGACGGCACGATCGCGTACGCCGAGAACCCGCCGAAGAAGTACCAGGACATCTGCCCCCTGGCCTTCGACGCGGACCTGCCCGGCCTGATCGCGGAGACGACCCGCGTCCTGCGCCACTGGATGGAGCACGGCGTACGCATCTTCCGCGTGGACAACCCGCACACGAAGCCGGTCGTCTTCTGGGAACACGTCATCGCGGACATCAACCGCACCGACCCCGATGTCATCTTTCTGGCGGAGGCGTTCACCCGCCCCGCGATGATGAGTGCTCTGGCCGAGGTCGGCTTCCAGCAGTCGTACACCTACTTCACCTGGCGCAATTCGAAGCAGGAACTGACCGAGTACATCGAGGAGTTGGCGGGCGAGAAAGCGGCCTCCATGCGGCCGAACTTTTTCACGAACACGCCGGACATCCTCCATGAGTTTCTCCAGCACGGCGGCCGTCCCGCCTTCGAACTGCGCGCGGTGCTCGCCGCGACGCTCTCCCCCGCCTGGGGTGTCTACAGCGGATACGAGCTGTGCGAAAACACTCCGCTACGCCCCGGCAGCGAGGAGTATCTGCACTCCGAGAAGTACGAACTACGGCCGCGGGACTGGGAGTCGGCCGTGCGGGAGGGACGGACGATCGCTCCGCTGATCACCGCGCTCAACGACATCCGGCGCCGCAGCCCGGCACTACGGCAACTGCGCGACGTGCACTTCCACCACGCCGATCAGGACGCGGTACTCGTGTACTCGAAACGCAGCGGCTCGAACACGGTTCTGGTCGTCGTGAACCTCGACCCGCACCACACCCAGGAGGCGACGGTCTCGTTGGACATGCCACAACTGGGGCTCGGCTGGCACGAGTTCCTGGCGGTGCGTGACGAGCTCACCGGCGACAGCTACCACTGGGGCAGGGCGAACTACGTGCGTCTCGATCCGGGCCGTTCACCCGCGCACATTCTCACCGTCCTGCGACCGTCCACGCCGCGATGAATTCTCTGGAAGAGGAATTCGGAGGGTCACCCACACCATGATCATGAATGAGCCCGTCCCGGACACCTTCGAGGACACTCCACAGAAGGACCGGGACCCGGATTGGTTCAAGCGCGCCGTCTTCTACGAGGTCCTGGTCCGCTCCTTCCAGGACAGCAACGGCGACGGCGTCGGCGACCTCAAGGGCATCACGGCGAAACTGGATTACCTCCAGTGGCTGGGAGTGGACTGCCTCTGGCTGCCTCCCTTCTTCAAGTCCCCGCTCCGTGACGGCGGTTACGACGTCTCGGACTACACCTCGGTGCTCCCCGAATTCGGCGACCTGGCCGACTTCGTGGAGTTCGTGGATGCCGCGCACCAGCGCGGGATGCGCGTCATCATCGACTTCGTCATGAACCACACGAGCGACCAGCACGAGTGGTTCCAGCAGTCCCGCTCGGACCCCGAGGGACCGTACGGCGACTACTACGTCTGGGCGGACGACGACAAGCAGTACCAGGACGCCCGCATCATCTTCGTCGACACCGAGGCCTCCAACTGGACCTTCGACCCGGTCCGCAAGCAGTACTTCTGGCACCGCTTCTTCTCCCACCAGCCGGACCTCAACTACGAGAACCCGGCCGTCCAGGAGGAGATCCTCGCCGCCCTGCGCTTCTGGCTCGACCTCGGCATCGACGGATTCCGTCTCGACGCGGTGCCCTACCTCTACGCCGAGGAGGGCACCAACTGCGAGAACCTCCCGGCGACCCACGAGTTCCTGCGCCGGGTCCGCAAGGAGATCGACGCCCAGTACCCGGACGTGGTGATCCTCGCCGAGGCCAACCAGTGGCCGGAGGACGTCGTCGACTACTTCGGCGACTACCAGACCGGCGGCGACGAATGCCACATGGCGTTCCACTTCCCCGTCATGCCGCGCATCTTCATGGCGGTACGCCGCGAATCCCGCTATCCCGTCTCGGAGATCCTCGCCAAGACTCCCGCGATCCCCTCGGGCTGCCAGTGGGGCATCTTCCTGCGCAACCACGACGAGCTCACCCTCGAAATGGTCACGGACGAGGAACGCGACTACATGTACGCGGAGTACGCCAAGGATCCCCGGATGCGGGCGAACATCGGCATCCGGCGCCGCCTGGCCACGCTCCTGGACAACGACCGCAACCAGATCGAGCTGTTCACCGCCCTGCTCCTGTCGCTGCCCGGCTCTCCGATCCTCTATTACGGCGACGAGATCGGCATGGGCGACAACATCTGGCTCGGCGACCGCGACGCGGTCCGTACGCCGATGCAGTGGACGCCCGACCGCAACGCCGGCTTCTCGTCGTGCGACCCCGGCCGGCTGTTCCTCCCCACGATCATGGATCCGGTCTACGGCTACCAGGTCACGAACGTCGAGGCGTCGATGTCGTCCCCGTCGTCCCTGCTGCACTGGACGCGCCGGATGATCGAGATCCGCAAGCAGAACCCGGCGTTCGGCCTCGGCTCGTACACGGAGCTGTCGTCGTCGAACCCGGCGGTGATCGCGTTCCTGCGCGAGCTGCCGTCGACCGGGGAGGAGGGGGACGACCTGGTCCTGTGCGTCCACAACTTCTCCCGCTTCGCCCAGCCCACCGAGCTGGACCTCCAGTCGTTCAGCGGCCGGCACCCGGTGGAACTGATCGGCGGGGTCCGCTTCCCCGCGATCGGGGAGCTGCCGTACCTGCTCACGCTGGCGGGGCACGGGTTCTACTGGTTCAGGCTGCGGAAGGACGGTATGTGACCCCGTCCTTCTGAACGGCAGGTGGCCCCGTCCTCCTGAGGGGTGCGGCCGGCGGTGCGCGAAAGGCGCCCCGCCGGCCGGTCCCGCGGCGCGTCCCGGCGCCGGTGACCGGTGACCGCGCGCCTCGCTCACGTCACCGGGAATGTCCAAGAACCCGCCAATCCCGGTTTCCGTCCCCTCCCCCTGGGCACTCTCCACCAATACCGTGCGGGACAGGCGCCGCCGCGTACCGTCCCGGCCCGTGCCAGGGCGCACGCACACCGATCACGCACACTCGGCACGTCCCCTCTGGACAGCTCTGGACAGCATCTCGGCATCCGGGACCGCGCACACCGTCGTCGAGCGTTCCCGGCCCGGGGAAAGGACGCGACGCCATGTCGGAAGCCGCAGGCCGCCCCGCCGCTCCCGCCCACCCCACCGCAGTCGCGGCGGACGACCCCTCCGGCCTCCTCCTGTCCCTGGAGCCACTGCTGCGCGAATGGCTGCCACGCCAGCGCTGGTTCGCCGGCAAGGGCCGGCCCGTCACCGGCTTCACCCTCGACTCCGTCACCCCGCTGCTGCCCGGCGCCGCCCTGCTGCACCTGCTGGTGCGCGCGCACCAGCCGCCCGCCGACGACGAAGGCCCCGGGGACCGCTACCAACTCCTCATCGGCACCGCCGGGTTGCTGCCCCAGCAGCTCGCGCCCGCGACGATCGGCGCGATCACCCGCGGCCCGCTGGCCGGCCGCACCGCCTACGAGGCCCTCCAGGATCCCCGCCAGGCGTCCGTGCTGCTGGAGCGGCTCCGGATACCCGGCGCCCTCGGCGCCCTCCGCTTCCACCGCGGCCCGCACGGCCAGGTGCCGCGCGGCCTGGTCCCCCGCCCCTTGCAGGCGGAACAGTCCAACTCGTCGGTCGTGTACGGGGACCGGCTCATCGCCAAGTTCTTCCGCCGGGTCGTCGCGGGCGTCAACCCCGACCTCGAACTCCCCCTCGCCCTGGCCCGCGAGGGCTGCGACCGGGTGCCCGCGCCGGTGGCCTGGTTCGAGACGCGCACCGGTGACAGCGGGGACACGGAGGAGACCACCACCCTGGGCGTCCTCCAGCCGTTCCTCAAGGGGGCGGCCGACGGCTGGGACCTGGCGCTGAAACACCTCACCAACGAAGAGGACTTCACCTACGAGGCACAACAGTTGGGCCGCGCCACGGCGGAGGTCCACACGGCCCTGGCCCGCGCCCTGCCCACGGTCACGTACAGCCGCGCGCAGACGGAACAGCTCGCCGGGACCATGATCCGCCGCCTGGAGACGACGGCCCAGCAGGTCCCGGCCCTGCTCCCGCACGTCCCCGCACTGCGCACCGCCTTCGCCGCCCTCCACGACCTCGCCGCCGACGGCCGCACCCGGCAGGCCCAGCGCATCCACGGCGACCTGCACCTCGGCCAGTGCCTGCGCGAGGCGAGCGGCGCCTGGCGGCTCATCGACTTCGAGGGCGAACCGTCCCGCCCCCTCGCGGAACGCCGGATGCCGCACCCCCCGCACCGCGACATCGCCGGCATGCTCCGCTCCTTCGACTACGCGGCCCGCAGCGCCCGCCCCTGGAACGCGGCCTGGTCACAGGCCTGCCGCGCCGCGTACTGCGCCGGCTACGCGGAGGTCTCCGGCACCGACCCGCGCACCGACCCGGTCCTGCTGCGCGCCTACGAAACGGACAAGGCCGTCTACGAGGCCCTGTACGAGGCCCGCCACCGCCCGGACTGGCTCCCGGTCCCGATGGCGGCCTTGGCAAGGCTGGCAGAAGAAGTGCCCCGATAGGGGCGCGAGGCTGTATCGAAATGCGGCTCCGCCGCGTGAGCGCGACAAGCCCACCGAAATCGCCCCGCAAGGGGCGCGAGGAACTGCGCGACCAGCCACGACGAGACCCGCACCGGCCACCGCCCCCCAGCCCCGCCAGGGGCGCGGGGAACTGCGCGACCAGCCACAACGAGAGCCGCACACGCCCCCGCACGCCAGCCCGGCACACGCGAAGCCCCTCAAGGAGGCGCACCCCGTGACCCCCCGCCCCGCCACGACCCCGGCCCCCGTCCCCGAGGGAGACCGCGCACGGCTCCTCAGCGCGACCCACCACAACCCCCACGGAGTGCTCGGCGCCCACCCGGTCGACGGCGGCACAGCCTTCCGCGCCTGGCGCCCCTACGCCCAGCAGGTAGCCGTCCGCACCCCGCAGGGCAAGCGCGCCGAACTCCACGACGACGGCGACGGGTTCTTCTCCGCTCTGCTCCCCCTCGACGAGGTCCCGCCCTCCTACGAGCTGGAGATCACCTACGGCGACACGGTCCAGACGATCGCGGACGCCTACTCCCTGCTCCCCGCGCTCGGCGAACTCGACCTGCACCTCATCGCCGAGGGCCGCCACGAACAGCTGTGGACCGCGCTCGGCGCCCGCCCCATGACCCACCAGGACATCGAGGGCACCCGCTTCACGGTCTGGGCGCCGAACGCCCGCGGCATCCGGGTCGTCGGCGGCTTCAACTTCTGGGACGGCGCGGCCCACAGCATGCGCTCCCTCGGCTCGTCCGGCATCTGGGAGCTGTTCGTGCCCGGCGTCGGCGAGGGCGAGCTGTACAAGTTCGAGATCACCCGCCCCGACGGCAGCAAGACGCTGCGCGCCGACCCGCTCGCCACCCGCACCGAGATCCCCCCGGCGAACTCCTCGATCGTCCACGCCTCGCACCACACCTGGCAGGACGGACACTGGCTGGAGCACCGCGCCGGCCGCCCCGCGCACGAGTCCCCCTTCTCGGTCTACGAGATTCACCTGGCGTCCTGGCGCCCCGGCCTCACCTACCGCCAGCTCGCCGACCAACTGCCCGCCTACGTAAGAGACCTGGGCTTCACGCACGTAGAACTGCTGCCCGTGGCCGAGCACCCCTTCGGCGGCTCCTGGGGCTACCAGGTCACCGGCTTCTACGCCCCCACCGCGCGACTCGGCACCCCCGACGACTTCAAATACCTGGTCGACACCCTGCACCAGGCCGGCATCGGCGTCCTCATGGACTGGGTCCCGGCCCATTTCCCGCGCGACGACTGGGCGTTGGCGGAGTTCGACGGACGGCCGCTGTACGAGCACGAGGATCCGCTGCGCTCGGCGCACCCGGACTGGGGCACCCTGGAGTTCGACTACGGCCGCAAGGAGGTCCGCAACTTCCTTGTGGCGAACGCCCTTTACTGGTGCGAGGAGTTCCACATCGACGGACTCCGCGTCGACGCCGTCGCCTCGATGCTCTACCTCGACTACTCGCGCGAGGAGGGGCAGTGGACGCCGAACGAGTTCGGCGGCCGGGAGAACCTCGACGCCGTCGCCTTCCTCCAGGAGATGAACGCCACCCTGTACCGGCGGGTCCCCGGCGTCGTGACGATCGCCGAGGAGTCCACGGCCTGGGACGGCGTCACCCGCGCCACCCACCACACCGGGCCGGGCGGTCACGGCGGCCTGGGCTTCGGCCTGAAGTGGAACATGGGCTGGATGCACGACTCCCTGGAGTACGTGAGCCACGAGCCGGTGCACCGCAAGTACCACCACAACGAGATGACGTTCTCGATGGTGTACGCGTACAGCGAGAACTACGTGCTGCCCATCTCGCACGACGAGGTCGTGCACGGCAAGAAGTCCCTGGTCTCCAAGATGCCGGGCGACTGGTGGCAGCAACGCGCCACCCACCGGGCCTACTTGGGCTACATGTGGGCGCACCCCGGCAAGCAGCTCCTCTTCATGGGCCAGGAGTTCGCGCAGGGCGCCGAGTGGTCGGAGGCGCACGGCCCGGACTGGTGGCTGCTCGATCCGGCGTACGGGGCCGAGGCCGACCATCGCGGAGTGCGCGACCTCGTACGGGACCTGAACACCGTCTACCGGGAGGCGCCCGCGCTGTGGGAGCGGGACACCGATCCGGCGGGGTTCGAGTGGGTGGCCGGTGACGCGGCGGAGGACAACGTCTTCGCGTTCCTGCGGCGCGCGGCCGACGGCTCGCCGCTGCTCGCGGTGTCCAACTTCTCGCCGGTGGTGCGGCCCGAGTACCGGCTCGGCGTGCCGGACGCGGTGCCGGCCTGGCAGGAGGTGCTCAACACCGACCGGGGCCGCTACGGCGGCGGTGACGTCACGAACCCCGAGCCGGTGAAACCGGACGACGTCCCCGCGCACGGCCGCCCGGCGAGCGTGCGCCTGACGCTGCCCCCGCTCGCCACGGTGTGGTTCCGCCCGGCCTGACGCGAAACACCGCTCCCCCACGGCCGGGCCGTTCCCTATAGTCGGCCCGGTCGATCATCCACGGGGGGTCCGGAACCGATGCAGTCCTTTAGATCGCGCTCCAAGAGATCGCAGTCCAAGAGATCACGGTCCAGGAGATCACTGGCCGCCGTCCTGCTGAGCGCCGTCGCCGTGCTGCTGCTCGGCGCCTGCGGGACGCTGAGCGCCGGGTCGGGCGCCATCCCGCCGACGCCGGTGGAGACGCCGCACTGGCAGACGTACGCGCCGTTCGGGGTGACGGCCGCCCGGCTCGCGGACGACGGGCGCACGCTCAGCGTCGTCGCCGAGATCCCCCACGGCGGGAAGACGTGCGTACGCGACCTCAAGGCGGTCGTCACCTCCACCTCGGACCGCACGGTGTGGGTGCAGGTGTCGTACGCGCACCTGACGGGCGACCCGCATGCCGACTGCGCCGGGACCACGACCGGCACGGCCGAGGTCCGGCTGCCGTCCGCGCTCGGCCACCGCAATCTGGCCACGGACGTCCACACGACGTTCACGGCGGACGGGGCCGACCTGCCGGAGCTGCGGCTGTGCGGCGAGCGCGGCTGCCACCCGGCCCCCACCGGCTGCACCCCCGCCTCGTACAACCAGGCGGTGATGGCACTCGACGTCCCGAACCACACCCGGCGCGGCGACGAGCACTGCGACGAGAAGTGGCTGGTGTTCGACATCTCCTCGCGGATGGGCCCCGCCTGCGCCGAGGGCGAGGCCCCCGGCTGCGGGGCGAGCCGGGGCGACCGCTGGTTCTTCCGCGCCGAGAAGGCCGGCTGGGTACCCATCGTCCGCTCCACGAAGAGCGGCTGCACCGACGTGCACCGCGTCGAACCGGCCTTCCCGTCCGCCTTGTGCTCCGGCCTGCCCCCGGTGAACTAACGCAGCGCCTGCGGCAGTTCACCGGTGTGCAGCACACCGAGCCGCTGGGTGGCCCGGGTCAGCGCCACGTACAGGTCGCTGGTCCCGTACCGGCCCGGCTCGACGACGAGTACGGAGTCGAACTCGAGGCCCTTGGCCTGGCGCGGGTCGAGCAGCACGACCGTGTGCGTCAGGTCGGGGGCCCCGCCCGCCGTCACCCCGGGCACCTGCGCCGCGATGTCGGCGTGCAGGTCGCGCGGGGCGATCACGGCGAGGCGGCCCTCCTCGGGGGTGAGTTCGGCGACCGCGGCGGCGACGGCCGCGGGCAGGTCGTCGGTGGCCCGCACCCAGGGGCGTACGCCCGTCGAGCGGACGGACGACGGCGGCTCGAAACCGGGATGCTCGGCGCGGATCACGGCCGCCGCGAGCTCCATGATCTCGCTCGGCGTGCGGTAGTTGACGCCGAGCCGGGTGTGCTCGAAGCGGTCCTCGACGTAGGGGGCGAGGATGTCCGCCCACGAGCCGACGCCGGCCTCCTCGCTGGTCTGCACGGGGTCGCCGACCAGCGTCATGGAGCGGGTGGGCGAGCGGCGCATCAGCAGCCGCCACGCCATCGGGCTCAGCTCCTGCGCCTCGTCGACGATGATGTGGCCGAACGCCCAGGTCCGGTCGGCGGCGGCCCGCTCGGCGGCGCTGCGGTGGTCCTCCTCCTCGTACCAGTCGGCGACCCGGTCCGCGTCGACGATGTCGTGCGCGGCGAGCACCTCGGACTCGTCCTCGTCCTCGAACTCGTAGGACTCCGAGCCCTTGGACAGGTCGAGGACGCCCTGCGCGTAGGCGGTCCGCTCCTGGCGGGCGGCCTCGGCGGCGGCCCGCTCGGCGGAGTCGTCGTAGCCGAGGAGTTCGGCGGCCTCGTCGAGCAGCGGCACGTCGCCGGGGGTCCAGTCGGCGGGCCCGGTGACCTCGCGGCGGATCGCGGCGGCCGCGTCGTCGGGCAGGTGGACGGGGTCGGCCAGGAAGTCCGCGACGAACTCCTCCGGCGTGAGCTTCGGCCACAGGTCCGCGATCGCGGCGTGCACGTCGGCGCTCGCGGCGACGCCCTTGCCGAGCTGGGCGAGGTCGTCGGCGCCCAGGAAGTTCGGCCCGCCGTACGGGTCGGCGCCGATCCGCTCGGCGAGCTGCGCGGTGAGCGCGTCGAGGATGTGGAACGCGAAGGTCGGGCGGGCGAGGTTGTGCGGGAGCAGGGTGTCCCGGGCGGCCTGCCGCGCCTCGTAGGCGATCTCCCAGTCGAGGATCAGGTCCCCGTCGTCGTGCCGGATCACCAGGGGCGCGCCGGGCTCCGGGAGCTGCTGGCGGTCGCGCACCGCGAGGGCCAGCGCGTCGGACATCTCGCGGGCGCCCTTCGCGGCGGCGGCCCGGGGCGTGTCGACGGCGGTCGCGTGGACGCCCGGGAACAGCTCGCCGACGGTCGCGAGCAGCACGCCGGTCTCGCCGAGCGCGGGCAGCACCTCGGAGATGTAGGAGAGGAACGCCGGGTTGGGGCCGACGATCAGCACCGCCCGCTTGGCGAGCAGCTCCCGGTGCTCGTACAGCAGGAACGCGGCACGGTGCAGGGCCACGGCGGTCTTGCCGGTGCCCGGACCGCCCTCGACCACCAGCACACCCCGGTGGTCGTGGCGGATGATCCGGTCCTGCTCGGCCTGGATGGTCTGCACGATGTCGCCCATGCGGCCGGTGCGCGCGGAGTTCAGCGCGGCCAGCAGCACGGCGTCACCGGACGGGTCCTCGAAACCGGTGCGCTCGTCGTCACCGAGATCGAGGATCTCGTCGTGCAGTTCGGTGACGGTCCGGCCCTCGGTGGTGAGATGCCGGCGCCTGCGCAGACCCATCGGTGTGTGCCCGGTGGCGAGATAGAAGGGGCGCGCCACCGGCGCACGCCAGTCGATGAGAATCGGCGTGAGTTCGGTGTCGTCCTCACGAATTCCGAGACGCCCGATGTGGTGCGCGACGCCGTTCGTGAGATCGATCCGGCCGAAACAGAGCGAGCCGTCCACCGCGTTCAGCGCGGCGAGCAGACCGGAGCGCTCCACGACCAGCAGGTCCCGCTCCAGGCGGGCCTGCTGGCCGGTGCCGACCGGCGTCAGGGCGTTCGTGACCGAGTCCGCGGCCTCGCCGCGCAGCGCGTCGACGCGCGCATAGAGCCGGTCGATGAATTCCTGTTCCTTTTGGAGTTCCTTCTCGGATACGGCGGATTCCCGGCTTGACAAAACTGCTCCCTGCCCGGTACGGTGTGTTTACTGGCCCCCAGTGAGGGGCCTTTTCTGTGGGCACACAGAAACACCGAATATACCCCCGGGCGGGGCTTCATTCCAATTCTTCAGAGCGCCTCGGACAATTCCTCCAGCAGGCGCCGCTTCGGCCGGGCTCCGACCCGCGACCACACGGGCTCCCCGTCCTTGAAGACCATCAGCGTCGGCATGGACAGCACGCCGTACTTCACGGCCGTCTCCGGATTGGCGTCGACGTCGATCGCGACGACGTCGAGCCGCTCCCGCTCCTCCTCGGCCACGGCCCGCAGCACGGGCGCCAGCTGCTTGCACGGCCCGCACCACTCGGCGGTGAACTCCACGAGCACCGGCCGCTCCGCCTTGACCACCTGCTCGTCGAAGTCCGCGTCGGTCACGTCCCGGAACGCCATCGTGATCACTCCCTCAGTTCGCAGCGCGGCGCGGAGTCGTCCTCCGTCGCCAGCGCCTGCATCGCCTGTTCGGCGCGCGCCAACTGCGCACCGACCGTGTTCCTTACGGCGCTCAACTCGCCGATCAGCGCGTCGAGTTCGGCGAGCTTGCTGCGGTACACGGCGAGCGACGCGGGACACGAGTCGCCCTCGGGGTGCCCGGCCCGCAGGCACTCCACGAACGGCCGGGTCTCCTCCAGGTCGAACCCGAAGTCCTGGAGCGTGCGGATCTGCCGCAGGGCCCGCAGGTCGTCCTCGTCGTAGGTCCGGTAGCCGTTCCCCCCGCGCCGCGCGGGCAGCAGCCCGCGTGACTCGTAGTACCTGAGCGTCCGCGGGGTCACCCCGGCGCGGTCAGCGAGCTCTCCGATGCGCATGCCTACGACGGTAAACGTTGACCCTGACGTCAGGGCCAGCCCCGGCGTCCCGGAATCCGGCTCAGGGCCAGTCGACGAGTCCGCCGAACGCGATGCCGGAGAACACCACGACGAACGGCGCGGCCACCGCGAGGCCGATCCGCCACCCGGCGAACCGCCGCTGCCACGGCAGCAGCCACGCCGTCGCGAGCACGAGCAGCGACACCACGAGGCCCCACCCGAAGACGGTGAACGCCCGGTCGAAGCTCGGGTCGAACCGGTCGGCCTGGGCGTCGGTGCAGGAGTCACAGGCCATCCCCGACAGGCCGGCGAAGACGTAGGCGAAGAACGCGCCCGGCAGCGTGGCCAGCGTCGAGAGCAGCGGCGCGATCCACTGCCGGGAGGGCGGCTCGGCGGGGGCGGCGGCGAGTTCCTGGGTCATGGCCTCAGCCAACCCCGCCCGGGGATGTCCGCACCTGAGCATCCCTACTCACGTTCCGTACTCAGCAAGGAGAAGAAGGATGAACAGCACCACCGGCACCTGGCTCCTCGGCGACCTCCCGGTCCGCCGCGTCGGGCTCGGCGCGATGCGGCTCCCGGGCCGCGTCGCCTTCGACAACTCGTCCGTCTCCGACCGCGACCGGTCGATCCGCGTGCTGCGCCGCGCCGTCGACCTCGGCGTGAACCACATCGACACGGCCGCCTTCTACTTCTCCGCCCGCCGCTCGGCCAACGAACTGATCGGCGCGGCCCTCGCCCCCTACCCCGACGACCTGGTCATCGCCACCAAGGTCGGCCCGCGCCGCGACCGCGCCGGCGACTGGGCGACCTGGGCCCGCCCCGACGAGCTGCGCGGCGACGTCGAGGAGAACCTGCGCCAGCTGGGCCGCGACCGGCTGGACGTCGTCAACATGCGGGTGAACGAGGTGAGTTCACCGCACATCGCGGAGTACGTGGGTGAGCTGGCGCGGTTGCGGGACGCGGGCCTGATCCGGCACATCGGGGTGTCGGGCGTGGACGCGGCCGCCCTCGCCGCGGCGCGGAAGGAGGCGCCGATCGTGTGCGTGCAGAACCCGTTCGGCCTGGGCCGGACGCGGCCCGGGGACGCGGAGCTCCTGCGCACGTGCACGGCCGAGGGCATCGCCTTCGTGCCGTTCTTCGCGATCGCGGGCGGCGCCGGGCACGAGGGCGCGGAGGGCAACCCGGCCACCGCCGCGCTCGCGGAGATCGCCGCAGCCCACGGTGCGAGTCCGGCCCAGATCCGCCTCGCCTGGACCCTTCACCAGGGCCCGAACGTCCTGGCCATCCCCGGCACCGGCGACCCGGACCACGTCGACCAGAACGTGGCGGCGGGCACGATCCGGCTCACGCCGCAGGAGGTACGGGCCCTGGGCACCGTCACCGGCTGACGGCGAACGGGCCGTCCAGCGCGGCCCATTGCAGCAGCAGGACCGTCTTGCCGTCGGCGATGCGCCCGTCACGGACCATGGCGAGGGCCTCGGCGAAGGGCAGTTCCAGCACCTCGATGTCCTCGCCCTCCTCGGCGAGGCCGCCACCGGCGCCGGTGCGGTCGGCCGGCGTGTAGGGCGCCGCGTAGAAGTGCAGCCGCTCGGTGACCGAGCCGGGGCTCATGTAGATCTCGGCGACGGGCGTGAGGGGGCCGAGCTCGACCCCGAGCTCCTCGGCGCTCTCGCGCCGGATCGCGGAGAGCGGATCGTCACCGTCGAGCAGCCCGGCCGCCGCCTCGACGAGCATGCCGTCGGGGTGGCCGTTGACGTAGGCCGGGTAGCGGAACTGCCGGGTCAGCAGGACGCACCCGCGCTCGACGTCGTACGGCAGGACGACCGCACCGTTGCCCCGGTCGTACGTCTCGCGCTGCTGGGTCTCCCAACGCCCGTCGCGGCGCCGGTGGTCGAAGGTCGTGCGACGCAGCACGTGCCAGCCCCGCGAGGTCAGCTCCACGTCACGGACGACGACATCGGGGTTGCGGTCCAGGTCACGTCCGGCCTGGTCGAGGCCGGTGCGGCCGCGGTGGTCGGGGACGTCGACGCCGGGGCGTGCGGGGGCCGCGCTCACGCGGTCTCCCGCGGGGCCAGGCACGGTATCTCGGCGACGTCGTGGAAGACGGGCAGGCCGCGGCGGCGGGCGATGGCCACGTCCTGATCGGCGCCGGCCGACTCCCCGGGGAGCCGCAGCACGGCGTCGCACCGGGCGAGCAGCCGCTCGGCGGTCGGGTACAGCACCTGGTCGGCGAGGGGGTCGGTGGGCCCGGCACCGGCGGAGCGGAGCACGGGCAGCGCGACCCACTCGCCGATCATCGGGATGTGGCCGGCGGCGAAGACGGGCCAGGCGGCCTCTTCGAGCCGGGCGAGGTTCGCGGCCATGGCGCGGGGGTCGCCGCCGGTACCCGAGCGGTAGGGACCGGCGATGAGGACGAGCAGAGGACGCCGGGAGGAGTCGGTCGGCTCGGAGTGCTGATCGTTCATGTCGCGCTACGATACATGCAGAATCGTGCAAGAACAGGAGATACTACGGATGCTGGCTGCCGAACGGCGCGACCACCTGCTGGAACTGCTCGCCCGCGAGGGCAAGATCGTGGCCAAGGACGTCGCCGCCGACCTGGGCATCTCCGAGGACAGCGTGCGCCGCGACCTCCGCGACCTGGCCGCCGAAGGACTGTGCCAGCGGGTCTACGGCGGAGCCCTGCCCGTCTCCCCCGCGGTCGCGGACTACGCCACCCGCACGACCGTCGCGCCAGGCGGCAAGCAGAAGGTCGCCGCGGCGGCCGCGGCGCTGGTGCGGCCCGGCAGCGCCCTGATCCTGGACGGCGGCACGACGGCGCTCGCGGTCGCCCGCCACCTCCCGCCGGACCTGCCGTGCACGGTGATCACGCACAGCCCGACGATCGCGGCTGCCCTGCTCGACCATCCCCGGGCGGAGCTGTTCCTCCTGGGCGGCCGCATCTTCAAGCACTCGGCGGTGGCCTGCGGCGCGGCCGCGGTGGAGGCGGCGCAGAACGTGTCGGCGGACCTGTGCCTGATCGGTGTCACCGGTGTCCACCCGGAGGCGGGTCTGACCACGGGCGACGCCGAGGAGGCCGCGATGAAGCGCGCCCTGGCGGCCCGGGCGGCGGACACGTACGTCCTCGCCTCGTCCGAGAAGATCGGCACGGCGTCCCGGTACCGGGTGCTGCCCTGGGAGGACATCACGGCCCTGATCACGGACGCCGACCCCGCGCACCCGGTGATCGAGCGGCTGACGGCGCACGGGGTGGAGGTCGTGACGGCCTGACGCCCCGACGACCGGACAGGAACGGGCACAGGATGTCGGGCCCGGCGTCCTCGCCCACTCCTAGCGTGGGGATCGAGCAGGCCGGCCCGGGAGGGGCGCGGCCGTCGACAACACATCGGTGAAGACAGGAAGGGAAGGAGCCCGGGGTGCTGGACCGCCTCAACCAGGCCATGGACCGCATCGAGCAGCGCCTCGACCAGGACCTCGACGTCGCGGAACTGGCCCGGATCGCGGCCACGTCGGAGTACCACCTGCGGCGGATGTTCTCGGCGCTCGCCGGAATGCCGCTGTCGGAGTACGTGCGTCGGCGCCGGCTCACCGTCGCGGGCGCCGAGGTGCTCGCGGCCCGGGAGCCGCTGCTGACGATCGCCGTGCGCTACGGGTACGGCTCGGGCGAGGCGTTCGCCCGCGCGTTCCGCGTCCTGCACGGGATCGGTCCCGGCGAGGCCCGCAGGACGGGCGCCGCGCTCGTCTCCCAGCCCCGCCTCACCTTCCGTCTCACCGTCGAAGGGAGCAGCAGCATGCGATACCGAGTGGTGGACCGCCCGGAGTTCACGGTCGTCGGGCCCAGGGCCCGGGTACCGCTGGTGTACTTGGGGCCGAACACGGCGATCGAGGAGTTCGTCCGCGGCATCGACCGCGGGGTCCTGGACGAGCTGGAAAAGCTGTCGCAGCGTTCCGGTGCGGAGCCGCGGGGCGTCCTCGCGGTCTGCGACGACCTCGACCCCGGCCGCGCCGAGGGCAGCGAACTCGACTACTACCAGGCGGTGGCCGTCCCCACGGACACCCCGCTTCCCGAGAACCTGCCCACGCTGACGGTCCCCGCCGGAACCTGGGCGGTGTTCACGACATCGGGCCCGGCGCCGGAGGCCGTGCAGCGCCTGTGGAGCGACGTCTACACGGAGTGGTTCCCGTCGAACCCGTACCGCACCCGGCCCGGCCCCGAACTGCTGCGCACCCGCGTCTCGCGGTCCCCGGACGGCCCGACGGCGGAGGCCGAACTCTGGCTGCCGGTGGAGCGCGAACGCTCCGGGGGCTGATTGTCGGTGGGGGCCGCTAGGTTGGCGCCATGACTCACGACGTACGCGTTCCCCTGTCCACGGCGCGGTATCTCGACTGTCTGGCCGCCGACTTCGACCGACTGCGCTCCGTCGCCACCGCCGCCGACCCCGGCGCGGCGGTGCCGACCTGCCCCGACTGGACCGTCGCCGACCTGGTGCGCCATGTCGGGCAGGTCTACGTGGACAAGACGCACGCGATCCGCGAGGGCGCGGAGACCGAGTGGCCGCCGAAGGGCACGCAGGACGCGGAGCCCTTCGCGCTCCTCGACCGCGCGTACGCCGATCTGCGCGAGGAGTTGACGACCCGGGATCCCGGGGACCCGGCGGGCGGCTGGTACGCGCCGGACCGGACCGTCGGCTTCTGGATCCGCCGGATGGCGCAGGAGACGGTGATCCACCGGATCGACGCCGAGCTGGCCGCCGGACAGCAGGTCGCCCCGGTCCCGGAGGACCTGGCGATCGACGGCATCGACGAACTCCTGAAGGTGTTCACGCAGTACGCGGTGTCGGGATGGCCGGACTACTTCACGGACACCCTCGCGGGGTCCCCCGGCCGCACCGTCGAGATCCATGCCCTCGGCACCAAGGCGGCGGCCTGGCGGATCAGCACGGGCCCGGCCCGCTTCACGGTGGAGGACGGCCCCGGCGACACCCCCGCCGACCTCACCCTCTCCGCCCCACCGAGCGCACTCCTGCAGGACCTGTGGAACCGCCGAACCCCCGGCGAAGCAACCCGAGTCACGGTCACCGGCCCCGAGGCCGCCACGACCGAACTCCGCGCCTGCCTCACGATCGCAACGCAGTAACGCACCGGCCCACTCCCTACCAGAGCATGACGCCCCGCCGCGGAAGCGCCCCGCCAGGGGCGCGGGGAACTGCGCGCCCAGCCACGACGAAAGCCGCACCCGACCAACCGCTCACCTCCTCCCGGCACCGGCGGCGGAGCCCACCTCGCCGCCGGTCCCGGCCGGAAGGCCGACATCGCCCTCACCCGTGGAGCCCGGCTCCACGCCCGCGCCACGCCCGGGCAGCAACACCCCGACCACCACGGTCCCGACCCCGAGAATCACCGCGCCCACGACACTCGTGTGCGCCACCGCATCGGAGAACGAAGCCCCCACGGCATCAGCCATCTCCCGCGCCCCGTCGGCGAGTTGACCGGCCTGCGCCTTCCACTGCGCGGCCTGCTCCGGATCACCGGCCCCCTGCGCCCGCTCGGCAAGCTGCTGAGCCTGCTCCCCGATCCGCTGCGCGACGGCATACCCGGCACCGACGGAGTCCTGCGCGGTGGACAGCGCGCCCCCGGGCAGCCGGGTCCCCCCGGCGGCATCGGCGAGATGCGACGAGTACGACCCGGCGAGCACCGACCCGAGAAGGGCGATCCCGAGCGACCCGCCCAGCTCCAGCGAGGTGTCGTTCACGGCCCCGCCGACCCCCAGCTCGCTCTCCGGGAACGCCCCCATGATCGCGTCCGTGCAGGGCGACAGCGCGAGCCCGATGGCGAGCCCGAGGATGACGAGCGGCAGCACGAAGTCCCCGTACGTGGACCCGGCGTCGACGCGCGTCAGCAGCGCCAGAGCCGCCGTCCCCCCGACCATCCCGGCCGTCACGGTGACCCGCATCCCGATGCGCGGCGTGAGATACCCGGTCAGCGCCGACCCGACGAACACGGCACCGGCCAGCGGCAGCATCCGCACCCCGGTCTCCCAGGCGTCGTACCCGAGCACGAACTGCAGATCCTGGGTGAGGAAGTAGAAGGCCCCGAAGACCGCGAGGAAGAACAGCGCGACAGCGAGGTTCGACCCGGCGAACCGACGGTTCGTGAACCGCCGTACGTCCAGCACCGGCCGCGGATGCCGCAGCTCC
The DNA here is from genome assembly GCF_042799415.1 of Streptomyces sp. NPDC057694. Lineage (NCBI taxonomy): Bacteria > Bacillati > Actinomycetota > Actinomycetes > Kitasatosporales > Streptomycetaceae > Streptomyces > Streptomyces sp. NPDC057694. The sequence continues at coordinate 1,691 of NZ_JBHVIX010000016.1, read as the reverse complement.
CACAGCACGAACGCCACCAGCGCCACACCCGCCACCACGGCGGCGCCCACGGCCTTGACGCCCCAGCCGAAGTGCGGCCCCTCGATGATCATGTACACGAGCGCCCCGACCCAGACCACGGACAGCACGCCGCCCACGTAGTCGATCCGCCCGTGCCGCTCGGCCTTCGACGGCGGTACGAGCACGAGCGCACCGACGATCGCGACGGCGGCGACCGGCACGTTGATCAGGAACGTGGACGCCCAGCCGTGGTCCCGCAGCAGCGCACCGGCGACCAACGGCCCGGCGGCGATGGCGAGTCCGGCGGTCGCCGTCCACAGCACGATCGCCTTGGCCCGCTCGGCCCGGGGGAACGTGGCGGCAAGCAGTGACAGCGTCGCCGGCATGATCATCGCGGCGCCGACGCCCATGACGGCGCGCGCTGCGATGACCCCGGTGGAGCTGCCGACGAGCGACCCGGCGACGGCCCCGCCCCCGAACACGACGAGCCCCAGCAGCAGCGCCCCGCGCCGGCTGTACTTGTCGCCGATCGCACCGAGCAACAACATCAAGGCCGCGTACGGCACGGTGTAGCCGTCGATGACCCATTGCAGATCGGCGCTGCTCAGACCCAGGTCCTGGGTCATGTCGGGCGCCGCGACCGTGAGCGCCGTGTTGGCCATCACGATGATCAACAGGCTCAGGCAGAGCACGAGCAGCGCCCACCAGCGGCGGGCGTACGGCCGGTCCATGGTGTCGACCGGCTCGTTCATGACGAGGCGCATGACGCGGAACCCCTCCAGAGGCAGGACAGCACAGACACGCGCAGCTTGCACACGCCTGTGCAATTACACAGTGGTGTGCAATCTACGTGGTTGCACACCACTGTGCAAAATGGCGGGGCCGAGACGGCCGCATGCCGCACCGCTCCCGCGCCCAGGCACAATGAACGCGTGACTCCCGCTTCCGCCTCCGTACGAGCCGACGCCAACCGCCGCCGCATCCTGGACGACGCGCTGGTGGAGCTGTTGCGTGATCCGGACGCGTCGATGGATCAGATCGCCCGAGCCGCGGGGGTCGTGCGCCGCACGGTCTACGGTCATTTCCCGAGCCGGGACGCGCTGATCGAGGCCTTGGTGGACGACGCGGCGCAGGCGGTGGCCGAGGCGCATCGGGCCGGCCGCGAGGGCGTCGCCGACCCGGCGGAGGCGGTGGCCCGTTCGATCCTGGCGATCTGGCCGATCGCGGACCGCTACCGCCTCCTGGTCCATCTCGCTCAGCGCAGCGTCACGATGGAGGGCATCAGGGCCCGCCTGACCCCGGTCCGCGAGGCGTGCACGGAACTTCTCCAACAGGCTCTGGAGACCGGCGAGTTCGACTCACCCCTACCGGCCGAGGCTCTGGCCCATGTTCATGAGCAGGTCCTGTTCGGCCTGATGGAAGCGGTCAACGAGGGAGTCCTCCCGGCAGAGGATGCGGGCCGCGCGGCGGTAGTGGCGGTGCTGTCCTCGGCCGGCTACCCGGCGAAGGACGCGAAGCGCCTGGCGGCGACGGCCTGAGGTCTTGGCCGCAAGGCCCTTTAAACGCAGAAAAGCCCGGACCGTTCCCGGTCCGGGCTTTTCTCAAAATTTGTTCGGCGGCGTCCTACTCTCCCACAGGGTCCCCCCTGCAGTACCATCGGCGCTATAAGGCTTAGCTTCCGGGTTCGGAAT
>NZ_JBHVIX010000015.1:186319-224707 GCF_042799415.1 Streptomyces sp. NPDC057694 | reverse complement strand
GCTTTCCTCCGGGCGCTTCCCTTCGGTATTTCGTGTTTCCGACTCTATCAGACCGTTTCACCGGCCGATTTCCTCGGGGTCTTGCTTCGCTTTCCGGCCTTTCGGCTTTCCGGCGAGTCCGACTCTATCAGATCCTTTCGGGCCTGATTCCCAGTCAGCGGGGTTTGTCTTCCCGGCTGTTGGGCCGTTCCGACGAGTGAGACTTTAGCGGAATCCCGGCTCCCGAGCTAATCGGGGTCCAGGCTCTCCGTCCTTTCGAACGGAGTTTCCTCATTTCGCAAAAGCGCGCGCAAACGGTGTGACGACGACACGGAGAAACCGGTCATCGTGCGTTTGAGTGGGTCTTGCGGAATGGCTGCCCGGGGACCAACCGGAGTCGGCGCTCACGTCGGACAACTCGGAGCACACTACGGACCAGCCCGGGACGTGTCAACCTCGTGCCCCGGGCCCGTGCGGGAGGCAGTTGTCAGTTGTTGTTGCCGGAGGCCAGGGCGCGGCTGCGGTCGCGGGCTGCTTCGAGGGCGGCGATGAGGGCGGCCCGTACGCCGTGGTTCTCCAGCTCGCGGATGGCGTTGATGGTCGTACCCGCGGGGGACGTGACGTTCTCGCGGAGCTTGACCGGGTGTTCGCCGCTGTCCCGGAGCATCGTGGCCGCGCCGATCGCGGACTGGACGATGAGGTCGTGGGCCTTGTCGCGGGGCAGGCCGAGGAGGATGCCCGCGTCCGTCATGGCTTCGACCAGGTAGAAGAAGTAGGCCGGGCCCGAGCCGGAGAGGGCCGTGCAGGCGTCCTGCTGGGACTCCGGGACGCGGAGGGTCTTGCCGACCGAGCCGAAGATCGCGTCGGCGTGCGCGAGATGGGCCTCCGTGGCGTGGGTGCCGGCGGAGATGACGGACATCGCCTCGTCGACGAGGGCCGGGGTGTTCGTCATGACGCGGACCACCGGGGTTCCCTCGGGGAGGCGCTCCTCGAAGTACGTGGTGGGGATGCCGGCCGCGCCGCTGATGATCAGGCGGTCCGCGGGGATGTGGGGGGAGAGCTCGGCCAGGAGCGTGCCCATGTCCTGGGGCTTCACCGTGAGGATCAGGGTGTCGGCCTGCTTGGCCGCCTCCTGGTTGGTGACGGGGGTGACGCCGTGCCGGGTGCGCAGTTCCTCGGCGCGCTCCGGGCGGCGGGCCGTGACCAGGAGGTCCGCCGGGGCCCAGCCGCCGCGGATCATTCCGCTGAGCAGGGCTTCACCGATCTTGCCTGTGCCGAGTACGGCGACCTTGTGGCTCATGGGCGTGGACCTCCCGTGGTGCTTGGCTTGCGTCGTTCCGTTCCGTGCATGGGTCGTGGGCATCCTCGCACCGGGGCGGCCGGGGTCCGGCGGGTGTCCGGTGGGCGGACGGGCGTCAGGGCGTACGGCGGCGCAGGGTGGCCTCGCCGACGACCAGGACCAGGACGGTGCAGCCCGCGACGATCAGGACGTCTCGGAGATAGGTGGCGGTGGGGTCCGGGTGGCGCAGGATCTCGTTCATGCCGTCGACCGCGTACGACATGGGGAGGACGTTCGAGATCGCCTCCAGTGCGGGTTGCATGCGGTCCCTGGGCGTGAACAGGCCGCAGAGGAGGAGCTGGGGGAAGATCACCGCCGGCAGGAACTGGACCGCCTGGAACTCGGAGGCCGCGAAGGCCGAGACGAAGAGGCCGAGGGCCGTGCCGAGCAGGGCGTCGAGGAGCGCCACCAGCAGGAGCAGCCAGGCCGAGCCCGTGACGTTCAGGTCGAGGACCCAGAGGGCGAGGCCTGTGGCCAGCGCCGACTGGACGACCGCGACGGTGCCGAACGCGAGGGCGTAGCCCGCGATCAGGTCGCCCTTGGCCATGGGCATCGCGAGGAGGCGTTCCAGGGTGCCCGAGGTGCGTTCGCGCAGGGTCGCGATCGAGGTCACCAGGAACATCGTGATCAGCGGGAAGATGCCGAGGAGCGAGGCGCCGATGGAGTCGAAGGTGCCGGGGCTGCCGTCGAACACGTAGCGCAGCAGGAGCAGCATCAGGCACGGGACCAGAAGCATCAGGGCGATGGTGCGGGGGTCGTGGCGGAGCTGGCGCAGGACCCGGGTCGCGGTGGCGGTGGTGCGGTGGATGTTCATGCGGCGTCCACCAGGTTCAGGAAGGCCTGTTCGACCGTGTCCGTGCCGGTGGCGGCGCGCAGGGCCTCGGGGGTGTCGTCGGCCAGGAGTGCGCCGTCGCGCATGAGGAGGAGGCGGTGGCAGCGCTCGGCCTCGTCCATGACGTGGGAGGAGACGAGGAGGGTGGTGCCGTGGGTCCGCGTGAGGTCGTGGAAGAGGCGCCACAGGTCGCGCCGGAGGACGGGGTCGAGGCCGACCGTCGGTTCGTCCAGGACCAGGAGGTCGGGGGTGCCGATCAGGGCCACCGCCAGGGAGACCCGGCTGAGCTGGCCGCCGGAGAGCGTTCCGGCGAGGGCGTGGGCGTGGGTGGTGAGGTCGACGGCGGCCAGGACCCGGTCGGCCTCCGCGCGGCGGCGGGCCGCTGCCGCGCGGCCGGCGCCGGGGAGGAGGACCGCGGCGAAGTAGTCCAGGTTCTGGGCGACCGTCAGGTCGAGGTAGACGGACGGGGCCTGCGTGACGTAGCCGACTCTTGAGCGCAGGCTCGGGTGGCCCGCCGGGTGGCCGAGGACCGTGAGGGTGCCGGTGACCTTGGCCTGGGTGCCGACGAGGGCGCGCAGCAGGGTCGACTTGCCGCAGCCGGACGGGCCCAGGAGGCCGGTGATCCGGCCGCGCGGGACCGTGAAGGTGAGGTCGCGCAGGACCGGGCGGGTGCCGCGGACGACCGTGAGGCCGGTGGCGTGGACCGCCGGCCGGACTCCGGTCCCCGTGTCCCCCGCCGTGGCGTCCGGCATGCCCGTTGGTTTATTCATCACATGATGAATATCCCGCCCGGGGGCGGTGCGGTCAAGGTCATGGGCGGCGTACGACGGTGAGCTCCACGGCGTAGGCGTCGTCGACCGTGCCGTCGGGGAAGTCGCGCAGGAGGTGGGCGCGTTCGTCGTCCAGGACCGGCTTGGCGCGCTCGGAGCCCATGACCACGAAGTACGAGCGGCTGGCGAGATGGGCCAGGTGCAGGTCGACCGGGATGCGGCGGGTCCAGTGCAGGCGGCGGAAGACGGTGGTGGGGGCCGGGGTCAGGCCCAGCTCGGTGACCAGGCGGACCGCGTCGGCGCTGACGCCGTGGCGGTGGTAGCCGGGCAGGCGTTCCTGAAGGCGGCGTTCCTGGGCGTCGGACCAGGCGACGTCCGGGTCCGGGACGTTCCACCACAGGGCGAGCGCGCCGCCGGGGCGCAGGACGCGCAGCGCCTCCGGGACCGAGCGGGCCGGGTCGGTCCAGTGCCAGGACTGGGCGTACGTGACGAGGTCGGCGGTGGCGTCGGCGAACGGGAGGGCGTCGCCGTAGGCGCGGACCAGCGGGACGTCGGGGAGGGTCGTGCGGAGCTGGGCGCCCATGCCGGGTCCCGGTTCGACGGCGACGACGTCGGCGCCCCGGTCGCGCAGCAGGGCCGTGGCGATGCCGGTGCCCGCGCCCACGTCGAGGACCCGTTTGCCGCGCAGGGAGGTGCCCGCCAGTTCCTCGACGGCGTCGAAGAGTTCGAGCGGGTAGGCCGGGCGGGCCGTGGCGTACTGGGCGGCGACCCCGTCGAAGGAGAGCGCGAAGTCGGAGGCCGGGCGGGCGTCGAGCGGCGGTTCGTCTGTCATGGCGCCATCGTGACGGTGCGCGGCTCCGGGTGTCAGGAGGGCCAGGTGTCAGGAGGCGGTCAGGCCTTGCGCTGCTTGCCGCCGGACTTCTTCCTGGCCGGGTTGCCGGTGCGTCGCTTCGTACGGCGCTCGTACTGCTCGCGGGCGGTCTCGTACTCCCGCCGCCGCAGCTTCTCGCCCGGGGCCTCGGTCAGGCAGCGCAGCGCGTACGCGACGAGGACACCGACGAAGCCGATCGCGAGGAAGCCGCGCAGGGACGCCTGCTTCTCGGGGTCGGGGCGCTCGCTGAAACCGCCCCAGGTCCGGCTGAAGCCTAGGGCGCTGCAGATCGCGAACGCGGCGACGAGCAGGACGTTCACGAAGGAGCCCACGTCGGCCAGGGCCAGGCCCTGGTAGGCGAAGCGCAGCACGAAGCAGCCGGCGACGGCCAGGACGAGGGCGCCGATGCCGACGCCTGCGCGGCGCAGCCCGTAGTGACCGGTGTGGTCGGCCCAGGTCGTACCGAAGAAACGGATCTCCTCGGGGCGGGGGCCGGGGGTGTCCTGGCCGGGGCCGCTCGCCGTGGAGGTGCTCGCAGTGGGGGTGCCGGTGTCGTCGCTCACGGTTCGATTATCACCGGGCCGGGCCGCGGGGTGCGCGGGACCGGCCCGGTGCGCCCGGTGCGGTGCGTCAGGAGCAGCGCCCTGCCACGTAACCGTCACTGCCTGTCTTCACGTAGGAGTCCGAGACGTACTGGCCGCTGCCGATGTTGTCCCAGATGTTCGTGGTGCCGTACGTGCCTGCGACCCACTCGCCGGGCTTCTGGCAGGTGATCGGCACGCTGGCGCCGAGCGGCAGGGTGCGCACCAGCTGGTACTGGGTGCCGGGGCCGCTGCGCACCTTCAGGCGGACGCCCGGGGCGACCGGGTAGCGGGTGGCCGTCGCGGCGACGGCCTCGGTCGTGCTCCCGGCGTCGCCGGTGTCCGCGATATCGGTTATGCCGGCGTTCTCAACTGCCATCTGTATCTCCCCCGTTGACGTGTGTGACGCGCGTCGCGCGCTGCGACTCGCGCAGGCTAGCAAGCCCCTGAGGCATCGCACGAAGCATCGACTAGGCTCCGTGCGTCGCGCTTGCGGACTCAAGTACACGGGGGTGGACGATGCCGCCGCTGCGCAGCACCGGACCCGGGCCGGAAGCGGAGCGTCCGGGGTATGCCGGTCGCTATCGCCTGGAGGAATGCCTGGGAACGGGCGGCATGGGCGTGGTCCATCTGGCCACGTCCGCCTCGGGGCTGCGGCTCGCCGTCAAGGTGGTCCATGCCCATTACGCGGCCGATCCCGAGTTCCGGGCCCGTTTCCGGCAGGAGGTCAGCGCCGCGCGCCGGGTCAGCGGCGCGTTCACCGCGCCGGTCGTGGACGCCGACCCCGCCGCGCGCCTGCCGTGGATGGCCACGCTGTTCATCCCCGGCGACACCCTCGCGGAACGTGTGAAGCGGAACGGCGCGCTGGACGTCTCCGAGGTGCGCAGGCTCGGCGCCGGGCTCGCGGAGGCGCTGCGCGACATCCACCGGGCGGGCGTGGTCCACCGCGATCTCAAGCCGAGCAATGTGCTGCTCGCCGCGGACGGCCCCAAGGTCATCGACTTCGGCATCTCGCGTCCCGTCGACAGTGAACTGCGTACGGAGACGGGCAAGCTGATCGGTTCGCCGCCCTTCATGGCGCCGGAGCAGTTCCAGCGGCCGCGCGAAGTGGGCCCCGCCGCCGATGTGTTCGCCATGGGCGCCGTGCTCGCCCACGCGGCGAGCGGCCGCGGCCCCTTCGACTCCGACAGCCCGTACCTCGTCGCGTACCAGGTGGTGCACGACGAACCGGAGCTGTCCGGCGTCCCCGACGCGCTCGTGCCGCTGATCCGGCGCTGTCTGGCCAAGGACCCGGCCGGGCGGCCCTCCCCCGCCGAGATCATGGACGCCCTGCGCGACCTCCCGGAGGAACCGCGGGCGGCGGTGGCGCGCATACCGGTGCAGCGCGGGCCGGATCCGAGTGAGCGGGTCGCCTCCGCAGGTGCGCGGTTCCTCACGCGGACCGGTCGTGCGGCGGCCACCGGCACCGGTACGGCGGGGCGCGGGCGGCGGCGCCGGGTGATCCTGGCCGCCGCCGTGGGCGTACTGCTCGTCGGGGGCGTCGCGGCGCTGACCACCGGCGCGCTGACCTCGGACGGCCGGGAAGGCGCGGAGCGGCCCGGGCTGACCGCCGCCACCGCCGCTTTCGCCCCCTGGAGCGTCCGGCTCGACGCGTCGGGCGGCGATCCGCCCGCCTGCACCGCGGACGCGGACGCGCTGTACTGCGTGACGGGTGACGGCGTCGCCGCGCGGCTCGATCCGGCGGACGGCCGGATCCTGTGGCGGCACCGGACGGGCGGGAAGCCGCAGGGGCCCTCGGCTCTGTCCGGCGGGCTGCTGCACGTCGTCGCGGACGACCGGCTGACGGCGCTCGATCCCCGTACGGGAAAGGCCCGCTGGACCCACACCACCTCGGGCGTCGACGCCGTCCAGCACTCCGCGGGGACCACGCTGCTCATCGCGCCGGACGGCACCGTGCGGGCCCTGGACAGTGCGACCGGGCGGCCCCGGTGGACCAAGGACCTCGACGGGGCCCAGGCACAGTGGGTGGCCGACGGCGCGGATACGTTCTTCAGGGCGACGCCCACCGCGGACGGCTCCGCGACCACGGTCAGCGCGGTGTCCGCGAGCGACGGGCGGGTGCGGTGGTCGACCCGCGCGGCGGGCGATCTGCACCCCTTCGCGGCCGGGGACGGCGCGCTGCACCTGCTCTCCATTGACCTGCGGCAGATGACCGACGCCGTGGTCAGGGTCGACACCCGCACCCACGCGGTGCGCCGGGTCGCCATGCCCGTACCGGTCGATCAGGCGCAGGCGGTCGAGAGCGGCGGGACGGTGTACGTGTACTCGGACGGTGGCCTGCTCTCCGCCGTCGACACGCGGCCGGGCACGGCGCGGGCGGACGCGGTGCGCTGGCAGCGGGACACCTCGGTCAGCCGTCCCTCGGGCCCGGTCGCGGCGGGCGACAGCTTCTACTACACGGCGACCGACGGGCGGCTGCTCGCCGCGTCCGCGCGCAGCGGGGCGCCGCTCGCGCAGACGCGCCCGCGGCCCGCCCCGCGCTCCGACCGGCTGGTCGCCTATCTGCCGGCGCCCGTGGTGATCGGCGGGAAGGTGTTCGCGAGCGCGCCCGACGGCAGTGTCTTCGGGATGGACGGGAGCCACCCCGAAGACTGGTGAGGCGGTGCCTCAGCCGAGCTTCGACACGTCGCGGACCGCGCCCTTGTCGGCGCTGGTGGCCATCGCGGCGTACGCGCGCAGGGCCTGGGAGACCTTGCGCTCGCGGTTCTTCGGGGCGTACACCCCGTCGAAGGCCGCGCGCCGGCCGTCCAGCTCCTCGTCCGTGACCAGCAGTTCGATGGTGCGGTTGGGGATGTCGATGCGGATGCGGTCGCCGTCCTCGACGAGCGCGATCGTGCCGCCGGAGGCCGCCTCGGGCGAGGCGTGGCCGATGGACAGGCCCGAGGTGCCGCCGGAGAAGCGGCCGTCGGTGACCAGGGCGCAGGCCTTGCCGAGGCCGCGGCCCTTCAGGTACGAGGTCGGGTACAGCATCTCCTGCATGCCCGGGCCGCCCTTGGGGCCCTCGTAGCGGATGACGACGACGTCGCCCTCCTTGACCTGCTGGGTGAGGATCTTCTGGACGGCCTCCTCCTGCGACTCGCAGACGACGGCCGGGCCCTCGAAGGTCCAGATCGACTCGTCGACGCCCGCCGTCTTCACGACGCAGCCGTCCTCCGCCAGATTGCCCTTGAGGACCGCGAGGCCGCCGTCCTTGGAGTAGGCGTGCGCGACGTCGCGGATGCAGCCGCCCGCGGCGTCGGTGTCGAGGGTCTCCCAGCGCTTGGACTGGGAGAAGGCGGTGGCGGAGCGCTCGCAGCCGGGGGCCGCGTGCCACATTTCGAGGGCTTCCTCGGACGTGGCGCCGCTGCGGATGTCCCAGGTGTCCAGCCATTCCTTGACGGAGGGGCTGTGGACGGTGTGCACGTCCTCGTTGAGCAGACCGCCGCGGTACAGCTCGCCGAGCAGGGCCGGGATGCCGCCCGCGCGGTGCACGTCCTCCATGTAGTACGTCTTCGCGCCCGCGACGTTCGGCGCGACCTTGGCCAGGCAGGGGACGCGGCGCGAGACGGCGTTGATGTGGTCGAGGTTGTAGTCGACCTCGGCCTCCTGCGCGGCGGCCAGCAGGTGCAGGATCGTGTTCGTGGAGCCGCCCATGGCGATGTCGAGCGCCATCGCGTTCTCGAACGCCGCGTGCGTGGCGATGTTGCGCGGCAGGACCGAGGCGTCGTCCTCGCCGTAGTAGCGCTTCGTCAGCTCGACGACGGTCGCGCCCGCGCGCTCGTACAGCGCCTTGCGGGCGGTGTGCGTGGCGAGCACCGAGCCATTGCCCGGCAGGGAGAGGCCGATGGCCTCCGTCAGGCAGTTCATCGAGTTGGCCGTGAACATGCCGGAACAGGAGCCGCAGGTCGGACAGGCGTTCTCCTCGATACGGAGGATGTCCTCGTCGGAGATCTTGTCGTTGACCGCCTCCGACATCGCGTCGACCAGGTCGAGCGTGCGGACCGTGCCGTCGACGAGCGTGGCGCGGCCGGACTCCATCGGGCCGCCGGAGACGAAGACCGTCGGGATGTTGAGGCGGAGCGCCGCCATCAGCATGCCGGGCGTGATCTTGTCGCAGTTCGAGATGCAGACCAGTGCGTCCGCGCAGTGCGCCTCGACCATGTACTCGACCGAGTCCGCGATCAGCTCCCGGGACGGGAGGCTGTAGAGCATGCCGCCGTGGCCCATCGCGATGCCGTCGTCGACCGCGATCGTGTTGAACTCGCGGGCGATGCCGCCCGCGGCCGTGATCGCGTCGCTCACGATGCGGCCGACCGGAGCCAGGTGCGTGTGGCCGGGCACGAACTCCGTGAACGAGTTGGCGACCGCGATGATCGGCTTCCGGCCGATGTCCGCACCGGGTACACCGGAGGCGCGCATAAGGGCGCGGGCGCCCGCCATGTTGCGGCCGTGGGTGACTGTGCGGGACCTCAGCTCGGGCATCGCCGCTCGCTCCTTCAGGTCGGGTCTGCGGGGCAGACCGTCAGAGAGAAAAGACAGGCTCACGAGCCTACGCCGCCGCTCTGTCATGGGAACCGGGTGTCCGGATGGCGGGACGGCTGTCTCAACCGCCAGTCACGATGATCTACGCGATCCGGTGGGTCCCGGGATGGGTCCGGTGCTCTCTACGGTCCTGTGAGGTGCCGCTGGACCACCGGCGCGAGGCGGGCGATGACGTCCTCGGCGTCGGCGGACGCCAGCGGCTCCGCCTTGATCACGTAGCGGAGCATCGCCGTGCCCACCAGCTGCGCGGCGGCGAGCGAGACCCGCAGCTCGGCCTCCCGCTCGGGCACGTCGAGGCGGCGGGCGAGCCGGGAGAGCAGCTGGGCCGCGATCAGCCGCCGGAAGACGGCGGCCGCGGTCTCGTTGTTGACGGCGGAACGGACGATGGCGAGCAGCGGGGCCCGGGTCGCCGGGTTCTCCCAGATTCCGAAGATGAAGCGGGTCAGCCGCTCCCCGACCGCGTCGAGCGGTCCGTCCTCCACCGCGGCGGGCGCCTGCAGGGCCGGGGCGAACGCCACTTCGATCGACGCGGCGAAGACCTGTTCCTTGGTGCCGAAGTAGTGGTGCACGAGCGCCGCGTCGACGCCGGCCGCCTTCGCGATGCCGCGTACGGACGTCTTCTCGAAGCCGCGCTCGGCGAACTCCTCGCGGGCCGCGGCGAGGATCAGCTCACGCGTGTCCGGGCCGCCCTCCGTCGCCGTACGGGACGGCCGTCCCCTGCGGCGCGCGGGTTCCGTCATGAACGCGGCACCCGGACCGCGGAGGCCAGGTGCAGGCGGGTGAAGGCGAGGGCCTCGGCCAGGTCCGCCTCGCGCTCGGCGCTCGACATGGCCCGCCGGGTGTTGACCTCGATCACGACATGGCCGTCGAAGCCGCCGGTCGCGAGGCGTTCGAGGAGTTCGGCGCAGGGCTGGGTGCCGCGGCCGGGGACCAGGTGCTCGTCCTTGTTCGAGCCGTTGCCGTCCGCGAGGTGGACGTGGCCGAGCCGGTCGCCCATGCGGTCGATCATGTGCATCGCGTCGGTGCGGGCGGTCGCCGTGTGGCTGAGATCGACGGTGAAGTGACGGTAGTCGTCCTTCGTGACGTCCCAGTCGGGGGCGTACGCGAGCATCTCGCGGTCCCGGTAGCGCCACGGGTACATGTTCTCGACGGCGAACCGGACGTCCGTCTCGTCCGCCATCCGCCAGATGCCGCCGACGAAGTCCCGGGCGTACTGGCGCTGCCAGCGGAAGGGCGGGTGGACGACCACCGTCGAGGCGCCGAGCCGTTCCGCGGCGGCCTTCGCGCGCTGCAGCTTCGTCCAGGGGTCGGTGGACCAGACGCGCTGTGTGATCAGCAGACACGGGGCGTGGACGGCCAGGATCGGGATCTGGTGGTAGTCGCTGAGGCGGCGCAGGGCCTCGATGTCCTGGCTGACGGGGTCGGTCCAGACCATGACCTCTACGCCGTCGTAGCCCAGGCGTGCGGCGATCTCGAAGGCCGTCGCCGTGGACTCCGGATAGACCGAGGCCGTCGACAGGGCGACCTTCGCATCCGGGATGCGCACCACTGGTTCTGCCACGGGGACAGAGTACGGGCCTTCTGGATGGGGTGGGGAGGCGGTCCTTTGGGGGGTGGGGTGGCTTGGCCGGAACCGGGGGTTCGGGGGGCCGGGCGGGCCCGGGTGGGCCCGGGTGGGGCTGGGTGGGGCTGGGCCGGGCCGCGGTGGGGGCCCGATGGGCGCTTGCCCCGCGCTGGGGTGCCGCCTTGCCCACCCTGCCGCCCCTGGCGGCAGATTGCCCAAGGCGGGGGGGGGCGGCAGGTCACCGGAGGCGGCGGGGCAGTGGCGCGAGGGCGGCGGCCCGGGGCCCTGGGTTATGGGCGTGACGGCATGTGGTCCAGGCGACGGAGGATTACTCCCTCTCGTAGGGCCCAGGGGCAGATTTCGAGGGTTTCCACGCCGAAGAGGTCCATCGCGCCCTCCGCGACCAGCGCTCCGGCGAGGAGCTGGCCCGCGCGGCCCTCCGAGACGCCGGGGAGTTCCGAGCGCTCGGGCTCCGTCATCGCGGCGAGCCGGGGCACCCAGTCCTCCAGGGATCTGCGCTTCAACTCCCGCTGGACGTAGAGCCCTTCGGTGGAGCGGGCCGCCCCGGCGAGCCGGGCCAGCTGCTTGAACGTCTTGGACGTGGCGACGACATGGTCCGGCGCCCCGAACCGGCTGAACTCCCCCACCGTGCGCGCGATCTGCGCCCGCACATGCCGTCGCAGCGCCTTGACGTCCGCGGGGTCGGCCGGGTCGCCGGGCAGCCAGCCGGCCGTCAGCCGCCCGGCGCCGAGCGGCAGCGACACCGCCGCGTCCGGCTCCTCGTCGATCCCGTACGCGATCTCCAGCGAGCCGCCGCCGATGTCGAGGACCAGCAGCTTGCCCGCCGACCAGCCGAACCACCGGCGGGCAGCCAGGAACGTGAGCCGGGCCTCCTCCTCGCCGCTGAGCACCCGCAGCTCGACGCCGGTCTCGTCCTTGACGCGGGCCAGGACCTCGTCGGCGTTGGTCGCCTCCCGCACCGCCGACGTGGCGAACGGCAGCAGGTCCTCGACGCCCTTGTCCTCGGCGGCCTCCAGGGCTTCGGTGACCGTGCCGACGAGCCGCTCCACGCCGTCGGGGCCGATCGCCCCGCGCTCGTCGAGGAGTTGGGCGAGCCGCAGGTCGGCCTTGTGCGAGTGCGCGGGCAACGGCCGGGCACCCGGGTGTGCATCCACCACCAGCAGATGGACCGTATTCGAACCCACATCGAGGACACCGAGTCTCATGTACGGAACGCTACTGCGCCCGTGAGGTCCCCTGGCAGGGAAGGTCCGAGCGAACTCCCCCGGCGCCTTACTCTGGAACGGTGCCAAAGACGAAAAAGGCCAAGGCCGACAAGAGCGGTAAGAGCGACAAGAAGGCCAAGTCGGCACTGCTGAAGCAGGGCCGGGACTTGAAGCAGGACGAGAAGTCCATCGACTTCCCGCGCGCCTGGGTCGAGTTCCCGGATCCGGCCGACGACGAGCAGGTCTTCCGCTGTGATCTGACATGGCTGACCTCTCGTTGGTCGTGCATCTTCGGCAGTGGCTGCCAGGGCATCCAGGCGGGGCGCGCGGACGACGGCTGCTGCACGCTGGGCGCCCACTTCTCGGACGAGGACGACGAGAAGCGCGTGGCGGGGTTCGTGGCCCGGCTCACTCCCGACATCTGGCAGCACCATGACGTCGGTACGGAGACCGGCTGGGTGTCGAAGGACGAGGACGGCGAGCGGCAGACCCGCCCGTACAACGGCTCGTGCATCTTCCAGAACCGCCCGGGCTTCGAGGGCGGCGCGGGATGTTCGCTGCACATCCTCGCCCTCAAGGAGGGGCGCGAGCCCCTGGAGACGAAGCCGGACGTCTGCTGGCAGCTGCCGGTCCGGCGGACCTACGAGTGGATCGACCGGCCGGACGACACGCGCGTGCTCCAGGTCTCGATCGGCGAGTACGACCGGCGCGGCTGGGGCCCGGGCGGCCACGATCTGCACTGGTGGTGCACGTCGGCGACCTCGGCGCACGGCGCCGGCGACCCGGTGTACGTCTCCTACGGCCCGGAGCTGACCGAGCTGATGGGCCCCGAGGGGTACGCGAAGCTGGTCGAGTTGTGCGAGGAGCGGCTCGCCGCCCTGCCCAAGGGGCTGCCGCTGCTCGCCCCGCACCCGGCGGACCCTGCCTCCTGACCCTGTCCGTCCTGACCCTGTCCGTCCCGGCCCCGGCCGTCATGGTCCGGGCCCTCAGGGGGACTGCGGCGGCGCCGTCGAGTCCCCCGGGCCCGGGCTCGCCGTGTCGGACGGGGTGGGCTCGGGCTCGCTCGTCGCCGGGTCGCTCGGCGTCGGCGTGGGGTCCGGGTCGGACGTGCCCGGGTCGCTGGGCGTCGGCGTGGGATCCGGCTCGGAAGGCGACGACGAGCCGCCGCCCGAACCGTGCCCCGGGTGTCCGCCGCCGTGGCCGGGGTGGTGGCCGCCGCCCGGGCGCCGCCCGTAGCCGTCGAGCGAGATGACCGCCCCGGACGGATCGATGCCGATGCGCGCGCTCCAGTGCCCGGCCGGCTCCCGGTCGTGATCGACGTACACCCGGATCGTGCTCGACTCGCCGGGGCTCAGCGTGCCCGACGTCTGGCTCAGCCAGAGCCAGGAGGCGCCCGTCGAAGCCGACCAGTGCACGGGCGCGCTGCCGGACGCGGTCAGCGTGATGAGCGTCGCGCTGCCGCTGGGCTGCGCCGCCACGGTGAGCCGGCCGGGGCCCGAACTCGCGCGCGTGGGGGGCGAGATCACTTCCACGGAGACGTCCTGCGAGCGGCTGCCCGCGCTGAAGCGGGGGTCGGGGGTGGTGCTGGCGTTGCCCGCGTTCTCGTAGCCGAATCCGGTGCCGTCACCGGCGCGCTCGCCGTCCAGGCCGCCCGAGCCCTCGGCCTCACTGGCGCTCACGGAGCGGCCGTCGGAACCCTCGCCGGTCAGCGGAGCGCCCCGGTAGGCGGCCCACAGGGCGAACACGGGGGCGGCGACGACGGTGGCGACGACCGTCGTGGTGACGGCACGCGCGCGCAGGCGGTCGCGGCGGGCCGCGCGGTCCTTGGGGTCCATCGGGAAGCCGCGCCGGTCGAAGCGCGGGGCTCGCGGATGCGCGCCCTGGGCTGCGTGCATCGCGTGGTGCAGGGCGGCGCGCGGGGCCTCGGCGAGCGGCAGCGCGGCGGGGCTGACCGAGGTGCCGGGCCAGGCGCCGGGGACGGCGCGCTCGGCGGTGCGGCGGCAGCGCGGGCAGTCGTCCACGTGGCGCACCAGCTCGCGGCGCAGGGCGGCGGACAGCAGCAGCTGATGGTCGCCGGTGAGGCGGTTGACGCTGGGGCAGGTGCCCGTCTCGACGACGGCGAGCGCGGCGCGGGTGCGCTCGACCTCGCAGGCCGCGACGGAGAGCAGCTCGCGCGTGGCACCGGGGTCGGAGCCGAGCACGGCGGCGACCTCGGCGGCGGACAGCTGGTGGCGCACCGCGAGCTCCAGCGCCTCGCGCTGCTCGGGGGTGGTACCTGCGGCCTCCGGCCAGGCCAGCAGCGCGAGTTGCCGTCGGCGCTCCTCCTGGAGGAGGCCGTCCTGCGGCGCGTCGGGGGCGCTCCGGGTGTCCGGGGCGGATCCGGCCGCGTGCGCCCGCTGCCTGCGGCGTTTGGCCTCCGCCAGTCGGCGCAGGCAGGACCAGCGGGCCAGCGCGTACAGCCAGGCCCTGCGGTCGCTCTCCGCGTCGGGGCCGCGGGAGCCGCGGCGCTCGGCGAGGGCGAGGGCGTCCCCGAGGGCGGTGATCGCCTCGTCGTGGTCGCAGAGTACGGAGAGGCAGTAGGTGAACAGGCCGTCCAGACACGGCTCGTAGCGCGCGGGCGGGCGCTGCGTGGCAGCGCGCGGCACCGGCCGCCTCGCCCCGGCGCGGTGCGCCCGGTGTGCGCCGGTGGAGTATGTCGGGGTTTCCGGCCTGCTGCTTGTCACCTGTGCGACCGTAGGCGGCGGGTAAGGCCCCTTCCGCCCCCTTGAGTACATTTAATCCTTACGGGTGAAACGATCCCTCAAAAGAGGACAGGAACACCGGATTCCGGGCTGATGCCGTGGCCAGCACGGCTACGCGGGGCGACCGACGACCGATCGGCGGCCGGTCGGTCGTCGGTCGGGTTGTCGGCCGGGTTGTCAGTGGCGCCCGCTACGGTTTCGCACATGGCTGCCCGTACGAAATCCGCGAACAGCGGCAAGCAACGACCGTCGTACCGCTGCACCGAGTGCGGCTGGCAGACGGCCAAGTGGCTGGGCCGCTGCGCCGAGTGCCAGGCCTGGGGGACGATCGAGGAGTACGGCGCCCCGGCGGTGCGCACGACCGCGCCCGGCCGCGTCACCACCTCCGCCCTGCCCATCGGCGAGGTGGACGGTCGGCAGGCCACGGCCCGCACCACCGGCGTGCCCGAGCTGGACCGGGTGCTCGGCGGCGGTCTGGTGCCCGGCGCGGTGGTGCTGCTCGCGGGCGAGCCCGGCGTCGGCAAGTCCACGCTGCTGCTCGACGTCGCCGCGAAGTCGGCGAGCGAGGAGCACAAGACGCTCTACGTCACGGGTGAGGAGTCGGCGTCCCAGGTGCGGCTGCGCGCGGACCGCATCCACGCCATCGACGACCATCTGTACCTGGCGGCCGAGACGGACCTGTCCGCCGTCCTCGGCCACCTGGACGCGGTGAAGCCCTCGCTGCTGATCCTGGACTCCGTACAGACGGTGGCCTCGCCGGAGATCGACGGGGCGCCGGGCGGCGTCTCCCAGGTCCGCGAGGTGGCCGGGGCGCTGATCCGCGCCTCCAAGGAGCGCGGCATGTCCACGCTCCTCGTGGGCCATGTCACGAAGGAGGGCACCATCGCGGGCCCGCGCCTCCTGGAGCACCTGGTCGACGTCGTCCTGAGCTTCGAGGGCGACCGGCACGCGCGCCTGCGCCTGGTCCGCGGCGTCAAGAACCGGTACGGGACGACGGACGAGGTCGGCTGCTTCGAGCTGCACGACGAGGGCATCACGGGCCTGGCCGACCCGAGCGGCCTGTTCCTGACCCGCCGCGCCGAGCCGGTCCCGGGGACCTGTCTGACGGTCACCCTGGAGGGCCGCCGCCCCCTGGTCGCCGAGGTGCAGGCCCTCACCGTCGACTCGCAGATCCCCTCCCCCCGGCGCACCACCTCCGGCCTGGAGACCTCCCGCGTCTCGATGATGCTGGCGGTGCTCGAACAGCGGGGCAAGATCAGCGCTTTGGGCAAAAGGGACATCTACTCCGCGACGGTCGGCGGTGTGAAGCTCACCGAGCCGGCCGCGGACCTCGCGATCGCGCTGGCGCTGGCCTCCGCGGCGAGCGACACCCCGCTGCCCAAAAATCTGGTGGCGATCGGAGAAGTAGGCCTGGCGGGCGAGGTCAGGCGGGTCACGGGCGTCCAGCGCAGGCTCGCCGAGGCGCACCGGCTCGGCTTCACACATGCCCTCGTACCGGGTGATCCGGGCAAGGTCCCGGCCGGTATGAAGGTCCTGGAAGTCGCCGATATAGGGGACGCCCTGCGGGTGCTGCCGAAGAGCCGTCGCCGAGAGGCCCCACGGGAGACGGAGGACCGCCGGTAGACTTTGCCCAGGTCTCGCCCGTGCGTACGAACGCGACGGACGAAGGCGACGAACCCCAGGGCACCCCAAAAGCCTGCGATCCGGAGGAGTGCAGTGGCAGCCAACGACCGGGCGACAGCTCCCGGCAAGTCCGCCGGGAGTTCCGGTGCGGACGGTCTGATGCGCGCCTCACTGAGCGCCGTGGCGCCCGGTACGGCCCTGCGCGACGGCCTGGAGCGCATCCTCCGCGGCAACACCGGCGGACTCATCGTCCTCGGCTCCGACAAGACGGTCGAGTCGATGTGCACGGGCGGTTTCGTGCTGAACGTGGAGTTCAGCGCCACGCGCCTGCGCGAGCTGTGCAAGCTCGACGGCGGCATCGTGGTCTCCTCCGACCTCAGCAAGATCCTGCGGGCCGGTGTGCAGTTGGTGCCGGACCCGATGATCCCCACCGAGGAGACCGGCACCCGGCACCGCACCGCCGACCGCGTGAGCAAGCAGGTCGGCTTCCCGGTGGTGTCCGTGTCCCAGTCGATGCGGCTGATCGCGCTGTACGTGGACGGGCAGCGCCGGGTCCTGGAGGACTCGGCGGCGATCCTGTCGCGGGCCAACCAGGCCCTCGCGACCCTGGAGCGCTACAAGCTGCGACTCGACGAGGTGGCGGGCACGCTCTCCGCCCTGGAGATCGAGGACCTGGTCACGGTCCGGGACGTCACCGCGGTCGCCCAGCGCCTGGAGATGGTGCGCCGGATCGCCACGGAGATCGCCGAGTACGTGGTGGAGCTGGGCACCGACGGGCGCCTGCTGGCTCTGCAGCTCGACGAGTTGATCGCGGGCGTCGAGCCCGAGCGGGAACTCGTCGTACGGGACTACGTGCCCGAGCCGACCGCCAAGCGCTCCCGCACGGTCGACGAGGCGCTCTCGGAGCTGGACTCGCTGCACCACGGCGAGCTGCTCGAACTGCCCATCGTGGCAAGGGCGCTGGGGTACACGGGGTCGCCCGAGGCGCTGGACTCGGCCGTCTCGCCCCGCGGGTTCCGGCTCCTCGCCAAGGTGCCGCGGCTGCCCGGGGCCATCATCGACCGCCTCGTGGAGCACTTCGGCGGGCTGCAGAAGCTGCTCGCCGCCAGTGTCGACGACCTCCAGACCGTGGACGGGGTCGGGGAGGCGCGGGCGCGCAGCGTGCGCGAGGGGCTTTCGCGCCTTGCGGAGTCTTCGATTCTGGAGCGGTACGTCTAGCTCCGCAGGTCGGGCGGGTCAATCCGGTTCGGGGAGCCTCGTGCGGTTCGTCGCGGGCTTTCGCTGGTACGTGGTTGCTCGCGCAGTTCCCCGCGCCCCTTACGGGGCTCAGTCCGCCTTGAGGACGAACGACGTCTGGTTCTTGGTCAGTTGAGGTGCCTTCACCTCGACCAGGTAGGTGCCCGCCGTCGCCGTGCCGGCCGGCGGTGTCGCGCACTGCGGGGCGCTCGGGCGGCGGTCCCAGGTCAGGGTGTGGGTGACCTGGCCGCCGGCGGGGACGCGCAGCAGCAGTCCCGCGGCGTTGGCGGACGGGCAGTCCTTCGACGACCAGAACTCCTTGTCGCCGTCCGCCTTCGTGATCGTCACGACCGCCGTACGCGGGCCAAGGTCGACCTTGCAGGACGTGTCCGTGGAGTTCTTCGCGGCCAGCTCGATCCGCGGCTTCTCCCCGGGCGCGTACGAGTTGTGGAGGCTGCGCACCGACAGCGTCACGCCGCCCGCCGTGCAGTCGGGCAGCTTGGACCCGGTCGGAACCTGGTCGCCCGACGACGTACCGCCGCCGCTGCCCGCGCCGCCCCCGCCCGCCGAGTCGTCCGAGCCGCCGGAGCCGTCGCCCGACCCGTCACCCGAGCCGTCGCCGGAACCGCTGCCCGACCCGGAGCCGCCCGATGAATCGCGCCCGCCCGGGTGTTGGCTGATCGCGGGGCCGGAACCGGAGGGTCCGGGCGTGATGGACTGCGTCGGGTGCTTGCCGTTCGCACCCCCCGCGCCGTTGTTCCCGCCCCCGCCGCCCAAGTTGACGATCCAGACGATCAGCAGCGCGAGCAACGCCACGATGGACGCCAGAACCACCCTCCGGCGCCAGTAGATGGAGGAGGGGAGCGGCCCGATCGGATTGCGCAGAGATCCCACGGCTCAAACCTTACGAGAGATCGGGCGGTTGTCCGGTGTCCACCCGCCGCACCGGACAGCAAGTTTTCAGGATCATCATCACGCCACGCCCCGCGCGGGCACACGGCGACCCCTGATCTTGCGTCAGGGGCGGACCGCGACCGTCGCCGGATGTAGCGCTCCTCTTGTATTGCATACTGTCCGGCACCATGGGAACCATTGACTCCGATCTCTATCGCGACATCCTTCAGTTCGCCCACGACACGCCTTCGTGGTTCCAGCACCTGATGGAGGTGTGGACCGAACTGGGGCTGCTGCTGTTCGCCGTGCTCTTCGTCGTCGCCTGGTGGCGGGCGCGGCGCGGTGATCCGCGGGCCCTCGCCGTCGCGGTGCTCGCTCCGCTGGGCACCGGCGTCGCCTACGTGATCAGCGAGGTGGCCAAGTCGGGGATCGACGAGGACCGGCCGTGCCGGGCGGTGAGCGGGGCACTGGCGCCGCTGATCGACTGCCCCGCCTACGGAGACTGGTCGTTCCCGTCCAACCACTCCACCATCGCCGCCGCGGCGGCCGTGGGACTCGCGCTGGCCTGGCCGAAGATCGGCTGGCTGACCGTGCCGATGGCGATCATGATGGCGTTCTCCCGGGTCTTCGTGGGCGTGCACTACCCGCACGACGTCGCGGTCGGTCTGCTGCTCGGCACGCTCGTCGCCGTCCTCGTCTCGCGGCTGTGCGCGCCGGCGGGGGCGCGGCTCGTCGGGACGATGCGGGGGTCGGGGAACGGACTTGTGCTCTGGTTCGCGGGACCGGGTCCCGCCAACCGGGCCGCGGGGAACAGCACGGGGTCGCGGCGCGGGGCACATCGCCGCTGATCCTTCGGAACGCCCGGCCGCGCCCAGGGTGTTGCCCCGGCCCACCCCCGCCCACCACGGGCAGCCCGGTAACAAAGCACAGCAGCGGGGTGACGGCCCCGGCGGCGTTCGCTCCGGGGCGGTCTCCATACGTGGCAGGATCGGCAGTGCCATGACTGCGCCCACGAAGACTCCCGAGAACGCACCCGCCGAGCGGACCGATCTTCACGAACCCGTCATCGACTGGTTCTCCGAGCACGCCCGTGACCTGCCCTGGCGCCGCCCAGAAGCGGGCCCGTGGGGCGTGATGGTCAGCGAGTTCATGCTGCAGCAGACCCCGGTGAGCCGGGTCCTGCCGGTCTACGAGCAGTGGCTCGCGCGCTGGCCGCGCCCCGCCGACCTGGCCGAGGAGGCGCCCGGCGAAGCCGTCCGCGCCTGGGGCCGGCTCGGCTATCCGCGCCGCGCCCTGCGGCTGCACGGCGCGGCCGTCGCCATAACGGAACGGCACGGCGGCGACGTACCGACCGCACACGCCCAGCTGCTCGCCCTGCCGGGCATCGGGGAGTACACGGCCGCCGCGGTCGCCTCGTTCGCGTACGGGCAGCGGCACGCGGTGCTCGACACGAACGTGCGGCGGGTCTTCGCCCGCGCCGTGGCCGGCGTGCAGTTCCCGCCGAACGCGACCACCGCCGCCGAGCGGAAGCTGGCCCGCACGCTGCTGCCGGACGAGGACGACACCGCCGCCAAGTGGGCCGCCGCCTCGATGGAGCTGGGCGCGCTCGTGTGCACCGCGAAGAACGAGGAGTGCCACCGGTGCCCGATCGCCGCGCTGTGCGCGTGGCGGCTCGCCGGGAAGCCCGCGCACGAGGGGCCGCCGCGACGCGGACAGACGTACGCGGGGACGGACCGTCAGGTACGGGGCAAGCTGCTCGCCGTGCTGCGGGACGCGGTCGCTCCGGTTCCGCAGGCGGCGCTCGACCGGGTCTGGGACGAGCCGGTGCAGCGGGCCCGGGCGCTGGACGGCCTGGTCAGCGATGGTCTGGTGGAGCCGCTCGCGGGTGGTCTGTACCGGCTTCCGGCGAGCTGAGTCGGGGCTGATTCGGGGCTGAGCCCGGGCCGGGTCCGGTCCGGGCCAGGGGAATCTTCAGGCGATTCTCAGCTCCGTTACAGAACCGATGGGCAGCCGTGCGTTCGCCGAAGGCTGGAACGGACAGTGCCGTGACAACGCCTCCGTAGCTTCTTCCTCAACACCGCACGCGACCAGTGCGGACCACGGGGAGCAAGCGGGAAACGGGAGGCGGTTCATCATGGCGCACGGCGGTGAGGTGCTCGGGTTCGAGGAGTACGTCCGGACGCGGCAGGACGCCCTGCTGCGCAGCGCCCGGCGTCTGGTGCCGGACCCCGTGGACGCCCAGGACCTGTTGCAGACGGCACTCGTGCGGACGTACGGGCGGTGGGACGGCATAGCGGACAAGCGGCTGGCCGACGCCTATCTGCGCCGCGTCATGATCAATACGCGGACCGAGTGGTGGCGGGCCCGGAAGCTGGAGGAGGTCCCGACCGAGCAGCTTCCGGAGTCGATGATCGACGACTCCACCGAGCAGCACGCGGACCGGGCCCTGCTGATGGACGTCATGAAGGTGCTGGCTCCGAAGCAGCGCAGTGTCGTGGTGCTGCGACACTGGGAGCAGATGTCCACAGAGGAGACGGCCGCCGCCCTCGGAATGTCGGCCGGAACCGTGAAGAGCACGCTGCACCGGGCCCTGGCCCGGCTCCGCGAAGAGCTGGAGAACCGGGACCGGGAGGAACTGGTGGCGGGCGCGCTCGACCGTCGTGAGGAGCGGGAGCGTTGCGCGGCCTAGGCATACGTGCCTCTGGGACCGGGACCGGGCTCCGCGGAGCCTTGAGCAGGGTCCTGCACAGAGCTTTTCGAAGGATCTTCAGGGCGGGTAAGGCGGGGAGTCCGGTACTGGCCGGGCTCGCCGCCCTCGGGCTTTTCGCCGGGGCGCTCGTGGCCTGCTCGGCGGGCGGCACCGGTGCCCGTGACGAGGGGCCCGCCCGCACCGACCCGGTCGGCTCGACCGCGCCGGCCGCCACGGTGAGCCCCGAGCCGGACACCGCCGCCGCGTCCCCGTCCCCCGAGCCGACCGCCGCGTCGGTGAACGCGGTGCGGCTGGTGAAGGCCGACCCGAAGGTCAGCGCCGACATCAAGCGCGACCTGAAGCCGTGCGTGGCCAAGGAGTACCCGGTCGACGTGAGCTACGGGAACCTGACCGGCGGTACGTCCAACGACATCGTGGTGAACGTGATGACCTGCGGCGATGCCGTCGGCATCGGCACGTACGTGTATCGCGACGACGACGGCACGTACA
This sequence comes from Streptomyces sp. NPDC057694, assembly GCF_042799415.1. Classification (NCBI taxonomy): domain Bacteria; kingdom Bacillati; phylum Actinomycetota; class Actinomycetes; order Kitasatosporales; family Streptomycetaceae; genus Streptomyces; species Streptomyces sp. NPDC057694. Next base: position 203,271 of record NZ_JBHVIX010000015.1, on the reverse strand, counting down.
AGAATGTCTTCCAGACCGAGGAACCCCCGGTGTACGCGGAGATCGACCGAGGTGATCTCGTGGTCACCAAGCAGGTGTACGAGAAGGGTGACTCGGTCGCCTCTCCGTCGGGCGAGGAGATCCTCACCTACCGCTGGAGCGGCGGCCGCTTCACCGAGGTGGAGCGCACGCACAACGACTACAGCCACGCGGTGGACGGGGAGTCGCCGTCGCCCGCGCAGGACGGCTGACACGGCCGGCCGCCGGCTGGGAACGGAAGGGGAGAGCACCACATGGCTGAGCGCAGGGGTGAGCAGACCCACGTCCTCTTCGTCGAGGACGACGACGTCATCCGCGAGGCCACCCAGCTCGCCCTGGAGCGGGACGGTTTCGTGGTCACCGCGATGCCGGACGGGCTCTCGGGCCTGGAGGCGTTCCGCGCGGACCGGCCCGACATCGCGCTGCTCGACGTCATGGTGCCGGGGCTCGACGGGGTCTCGCTGTGCCGCCGGATCCGGGACGCGTCGACCGTCCCGGTGATCATGCTCTCCGCGCGCGCGGACTCCATCGACGTCGTCCTGGGCCTGGAGGCCGGGGCCGACGACTACGTGACCAAGCCGTTCGACGGGGCGGTGCTCGTGGCCCGGATCAGGGCCGTGCTGCGCCGCTTCGGACATGCGGGCGGTCCGGGGGCGGGCGGCTCCGGCGGCGCGGACGCGGCGGACGCCGGTTCCGGTGCCCTGCTGCACTTCGGCGATCTGGAGATCGACACGGAGGGCATGGAGGTCACGAAGGGCGGCGCGGCGGTGGCGCTGACGCCGACCGAGATGCGGCTGCTCCTGGAGTTCTCCTCGGCGCCCGGCACGGTCCTGTCCCGCGACAAGCTCCTGGAGCGTGTGTGGGACTACGGCTGGGGCGGTGACACCCGCGTCGTCGACGTCCACGTACAGCGGCTGCGCACCAAGATCGGCCAGGACCGGATCGAGACGGTCCGCGGCTTCGGCTACAAACTGAAGGCTTGAGCCGACTCGACGGCACGGACCGGGCACGGCTCGGTGGAACGGGATGGGACAGCAGATATGAGGGGGCCCGCGGACAGGCCCGGGGCGGCGCGGCTGCGGCGGTTGCTGCCGCGACGGCTGCGGCGCAGTCTGCGCAGTGGCGTGCGCTGGAAGATCAGCGTGGCCATCGCGCTGGTCGGCGCGCTCGTGGCGATCGCGCTCAGCCTGGTCGTGCACAACGCGGCGCGGGTCTCGATGCTGGACAACGCCCGGGACGTGCAGGACGAGCGGATCCAGTTCGTGCAGCGCCAGTACGAGGCGCGCGGCGGCAATCTGCCGGTCGGCTTCAGGGTCGACGACCCGGCGCTCCCCGCCGAGCTGCGCGCCAAGGTGCTCGACGGCCGCCGGGCCACCTATGTGTCCGAGCCGTCCGGCGGTGTGCCCGACATCTGGGCCGCGGTTCCGCTGGCGGACGGGGGCGTCCTGTCGGTCCACACCCGGTTCACCGACCGCAGCGCGACCGTGATGAAGGACCTCGACCAGGCGCTGATCATCGGCTCCATCGCGGTCGTCTTCGGCGGCAGCGCGCTCGGGGTCCTCATCGGCGGACAGCTCTCGCGGCGGCTGCGCAAGGCGGCCAGCGCGGCCCGGGACGTCGCCCAGGGGCAGACGCACGTACGGGTGCGGGACGCGATCGGCGGAGTCGTGCGGGACGAGACCGACGATCTCGCGCAGGCCGTGGACGCCATGGCCGACGCGCTCAAGCAGCGCCTGGAGGCCGAGCGCCGGGTCACCGCGGACATCGCGCACGAGCTGCGCACCCCGGTCACCGGGCTGCTCACCGCCGCCGAGCTGCTGCCGCCCGGGCGGCCCAGCGAGCTGGTCAAGGACCGTGCGCAGGCGATGCGCACGCTGGTCGAGGACGTGCTGGAAGTGGCCCGGCTGGACAGTTCGGCGGAGCGGGCCGAACTGCAGGACATCATGCTGGGCGAGTTCGTGAGCCGCCGCGTCGCGGCCCGCGCCTTCGACGGGATCACGGTCAGCGTCATCCACGAGTCCGAGGTGACCACGGATCCGCGCCGCCTGGAGCGCATCCTGTTCAACCTCCTGGCGAACGCCGCCAAGCACGCGCGTCCGCCGATAGAGGTCAGCGTGGAGGGCCGGGTGATCCGGGTCCGCGACCACGGGCCCGGCTTCCCCGAGGACCTGCTGGAGGAGGGGCCCAGTCGCTTCCGCACCGGCGCCGCCGACCGCGCGGGGCACGGGCACGGGCTGGGGCTGACGATCGCCGCGGGGCAGGCCCAGGTGCTCGGCGCCCGCCTCACGTTCCGCAACGTACGCCCGCCGGGGGCGATCCCCGGTACTCCGGCCGAGGGCGCGGTGGCGGTCCTCTGGCTCCCCGAGCACGCCCCGACCAGCACCGGAAGCTTCCCGATGGTGCGGCTGCCCGGCCGGCTCTGAGCTGCGGCGGCCGTCAGCTCCCCTGCGCGATGAGGGAGTCCGCGAGCCGTACGGCCTCCGCCTCGCCCAGCGGGGCGTGCCCGAGCAGGAAGCGGTACCAGAACACCCCGTACACCTGATCCACCATCAGGTCGAGATCACGGTCGGCCGGCAGCTCGCCGCGCTCCCGGCCGCGCTCCAGCACGTCACGCAGTACGGCCCGCCGGGATCCCGTGAACTCCCGCATCAGGTCGGCCAGATGGGGGTCCTGCGCGGCCTCCCGGACGAGGGTGCGCAGCGCCGGGGCGACCGGGGCGCGCTGCGCCCCCGCGAACGTCGCGGCGACCACCGCCCGCAGGTCCTCGCGCAGCGCGCCCGAGTCGGGCACGGGCGCGGCCGCCTCGGCGCGGTCCGTGAGCGCGTCGAGCAGCACCGCCCCCTTCGAGGGCCACCACCGGTACAGCGTCTGTTTGCCGACACCGGCCTCCTTGGCGATGGCGTCCACGCTCACCGCCGCGCCGTCCGCGTCCGCGAGCAGCCGCAGGGCGGCGTCGAGGACGGCGCGGCGCGCCTCTTCGTTGCGCCGGCGTCCGGTGTGGGCTCGCCCAGCATTCATTCGACTCACCTTCTCCTCACGGCAGTTTCTTCTCGCGGCAGGTGAACCTCTTGACGAGACTGCCGGTCTCGTCAATACTCACCTTGTCGAGACTAGCAGTCTCATCAACGATCCGGAGAACGCCGACGAGCACAAGGAAAGGGTCACCATGACCACCGCAACGCCCTCCACCACCCGCACCGACACCGCCGCCCACGTCGTGGTGATGGGCGGCAGCTCCGGCATCGGCGAGGCGACGGCCACCCTGTTCGCCGCGAGCGGCGCCGAGGTGACCATCACCGGCCGCGACCGGGCCAAGCTCGACGAGGCGGCGGCCCGCATCGGCGGCAAGACGGCCACGCACCCCATGGACGCCACCGCCCAGGCCGACATCGACGCCTTCTTCGCCACCACCGCGCCCATCGACCACCTGGTCGTCGCGGTCAGCGGCGCGGCGGGCAGCGGCGCCTTCGCCGAGCTCGACCTCGACGACCTGGCGCACGGTTTCGACGCCAAGTTCTGGCCCCAGCTGCGCATCCTGAAGGCGGCGCTGGGTCACCTCACCGAGCGCGCGTCGGTCACCCTGATCACGGCCGCCTCGGCCCGCGCCGCCTTCCCCGGCACCTCGGGCCTGGCCGCGATCAACGGCGCCCTGGAAGCCATGATCCCGCCGCTCGCCGTCGAGCTCGCCCCGCGCCGGATCAACGCCGTCTCCCCCGGCGTCATCGACACCCCCTGGTGGGGCCGGGTCCCCGAGGAGCAGCGCAAGGAGCTGTTCGCGGGGCTCGCGGCGACGACCCCGGTGGGCCGCGTCGGCCGGCCCGAGGAGGTGGCGCAGGCCATCAACTCCCTTGCCGTGAACGGCTTCATCACGGGCGTGGTGCTGGACTGCACCGGCGGGGCGAACCTGCCGACGGGCCGCTGAACAGCCCCGACAGGGGCGCGGGACTGCATCCATCAGCGGCTCCGCCGCAGGGCGCGAGAAGCCCCGTAAGGGGCGCGGGGAACTGCGCGAGAAGCGGCCACCGGCCGTCAGCCGACAACGCGCCCCCACCGGTCCCCACCCGCACCTGCCCACCCACGCAAAAGCGGCCCCCGAGGCACCAAGGCACCGGGAGCCGCTCAGCGAAACGGACGGTCAGCGAAACGGACGGTCAGACGGACTCCGCCAGCACATCCCCGCTGGGCGCAGCCTGCTGCTGATCGGCGGCCGGCCCGGCCCCCCGCAGCGCGACCTCCTTGATGAACAGGGACGCGATCAGTGCCACGACGGCCACCACGGACCCCAGCAAGAACGCCACATGCGTCCCGGACGACACCGCGAACTCGTACGCCTCGCGCACCGGCGCCGGCAGCTTGGCCAGACTGGCGGCATCCAGCTGGGCCGACTGCTCGGTCACCTTGCCGCCCAGCGCCCCGGCCCGCTCGGCCATGACGTCCGCCACCTTGTTGTTGAACAGCGCGCCCATGATGGCGACGCCGAACGACGAACCCAGCGTCCGGAACAGGGTCGTGGACGAGGACGCGACGCCCATGTCCTTCATCTCGACGCTGTTCTGCGCGACGAGCATGGTGATCTGCATCAGGCAGCCCATACCGGCGCCGAGCACCGCCATGTAGACGCCGGACATGAACCGCGACGTACCGGTGTCCATCTGCGCGAGCAGGAACAGTCCGCCGACCATCAGCACGCTGCCGACGATCGGGAACACCTTGTACCTGCCGGTGTTGGTGGTGACCCGGCCCGCGACCAGCGAGACGACCATCATCGACAGCAGCATCGGCAGGAGCAGCAGCCCGGAGTTGGTCGCGGAGGCGCCCTGCACGGACTGCTGGTACAGCGGCAGGAAGAGCACGGCGCCGAACATCACGAACCCGGTGATGAAGCCGATCACCGACATCAGGGTGAAGTTGCGGCTGCGGAAGATGTGCAGCGGCACGATCGGCTCGGCGGCCTTGGTCTGCGAGAACACGAACCCGACGAGCGCGGCGACACCGAGCCCGATGAGCTCCATGATCACGGCGGAGCCCCAGGCGTACTCACTGCCGCCCCAGGTCGTCACCAGCACGATCGAGACGATGCCGACGGTGAGCAGCGCGGCACCGAGATAGTCGATGGAGCCGCCCGAGCGCTTCTTCGGCAGATGCAGCACCGTGGTGATCATGATCAGTGCGACGGCGCCGATCGGCAGGTTGATGTAGAAGGTCCAGCGCCAGCCGAGGTGGTCGGTGATGGTGCCGCCGACGAGCGGTCCGCCGATCATCGCAAGGGCCATGACGCCGGCCATCATGCCCTGGTACTTGCCGCGCTCGCGGGGCGGTATGAGGTCGCCGATGATGGCCATCACGCCGACCATCAGACCGCCGGCGCCGAGGCCCTGGACGGCCCGGAAGGCGATCAGCTCGGTCATGCCCTGGGCCATGCCGCTGAGCGCGGAGCCGATCAGGAAGATGACGATGGAGGTCAGGAAGGCGCCCTTCCTGCCGTACATGTCACCGACCTTGCCCCAGATGGGCGTGGAGGCGGCGGTGGCGAGCGTGTACGCCGTGACGACCCACGACAGATGCTCGATGCCGCCCAGGTCGCCGACGATCGTCGGCATCGCGGTGCCCACGATCATGTTGTCGAGCATGGCGAGCAGCATGGCGATCATCAGAGCCATCAGCACGACACGCACACTGCGCGGCTGCGGCTGTTTCACCTGCTTCCCGCTGCCCGCCACTTTCTCTGTCTGCGCCATGTCCCCCACACTCCCGCTTACTTGCCGACCGGCTAGTTCCTTACAATGGGGAAGGTAGGACGACAACTAGCCGGTCGTCAAGTAAGTTTTCTCCCAAGAGCCGAGAGCCGAGAGCCGAAGGCCGAGCGCGGGCGAGCAAGGGGCACAGATGGTCACGGGCAGCAGCAAGCCGCAGCAGCGCCGCGGGGACACCCGCCAGCGCATCCAGGACGTGGCCCTCGAACTGATCGCCGAGCAGGGCTACGAGAAGACGTCCCTGCGGGAGATCGCCGAGCGCCTGGGAGTCACCAAGGCGGCGCTGTACTACCACTTCAAGACCAAGGAAGACATCCTCGTCAGCGTCTTCAGCGATCTGATGACCCCGATCGACGAGCTGATCGACTGGGCCAAGGAGCAGCCGCACCCCGTCCCCCTGGAGACGAAGCGGGACATCCTCAGCCGCTACGGCACGGAGCTGCACAAGGCCGCGCCGCTCTTCCGCTTCATGCAGGAGAACCAGGCGCAGATGCGCGAGCTGAGCATCGGCGCGAACTTCAAGGACCGGATGCACGACCTGCTCGCCCAGCTGCTGCCCGAGGACGCCTCGCTGACCGACCGCGTGCGCTGCTTCAGCGCGCTGTTCTCCATGCACGCCGGGATGTTCGTCCTCAGGGACGTCGAAGGCGACCCCGAGGAGAAGCGTCTTGCCATCCTCGAGGTCGCCACGGACCTGGTCACCCAGGCCCACAAGAGCTGAGAGCCCGCCGGGTCAGACGGTCACGCCCTGCGCCTTCAGGAAGGCGACGGGGTTGACCGCGGAGCCGTAGTTCGGCGTCGTGCGGATCTCGAAGTGCAGGTGCGGGCCGCTGGAGTTGCCGGTGCTCCCCGACAGCGCGATGTGCTGGCCCGTCGAGACGGTCTGGCCGACGTGGACGTCGACCCGCGACAGGTGCGCGTACTGGGAGTACGTGCCGTTGCTGTGCTTGATCACGACGGCGTTGCCGTACGCGGGGCCGTCACCGGCGCCGTTGCCGCCGGTCTTGACGACGGTGCCGCCGTGCGCGGCCATGACCGAGGTGCCGGTCGGCACGGCGAAGTCCTGGCCGGAGTGGTGGCCGGTGGCCCACATGCTGCCGCCCTGGGCGTAGCCCGCGGAGAGCGTGTAGTGGGCGACCGGGTCGATCCAGGAGGCGGCCTTCTTGGCGGCGGCCTGCTGCGCGGAGGTGGCGGCCTTGGCCTGGGCGGCGGCCTGGGCCTTGACGGAGGCGGCGGCCCCGCTCGGCAGGGCGGCGGCCTGCCCGTCGGCGGCGACCGCGGCCCCGGCGCCCAGCGCCGCCGTCATTCCGAGACCTGCGGCCACGACGGCGGCACGGCTGCGGAGCTTCGACGTACCGGAACGGAGGGACTGGGTGCGCTGCGACATGGAGTGAGACCTTGCTTCGGGGACGGGGAGACCCGGCGCACCGCTTGGTGGCACCGGGTCGGCCATCCCTGTGTAACCCGCTCCCCCAAGCCCGCCCAAAAGCCCCATCTACTACCCGATCTCGTACAACTGCCACAAAACGTTGATTGCTTGACAGTCGTGGATCATCGCCCGGAATTCGCCCGACTTATCCCTCGATCTCAGGTTTAACCCCTCTTCGCGACCCCACCGCCAGGCCCCACGGCCGCCCCCGCCTCCCCGATCCCAAGAAACGGACAATTCACCCGAACCCATCGACGGTGTAACAACCACCCCACACCCCCGCCGATCTCCTACCGCCCCTAGTACGCCCTTGTGACCCTGTGCGTCATGTCACCGAACGGCAAGATCGAACCCCCGGGGAGTGTGATCGGGGCTACGCTCCCGGGCCATGGATCCCGTCGTGCTCGGCACTCGGCTGGCGTCGAGCGCGCTCGTCCCCGCGCTCCGGAAGCTGATCGTCCAGGAGGGCCCGGGTGCCGGGCTCACCGACCGCCCCGTCCGCCTCTCGGGACTGGTCGCATTCCGCGGCGAGAAGCGCACCGTCACCGCCGACGACCTGCGCCGCCTCGCCCGCCGCCTGGTGACGGCCGCGCTCGACGGTCCGGGCGAGCCGCCGTTCCCCGCCGCCGAGACCGAGGCGGTCGTCCACGCGCTGGCCGACACCCTGCACGCACTCGGCGACCTGGACATGGACGACGTACAGGCCGTGCGGCTCGGCCACACCGCACTGGCCCGCGCACTGCGCCGCGCGGCCCCCGACCCCGGCCTGTCCGCCGACGCGGACCTCTTCCTCGACACGGTCACGGGGTGGGCGTGCGAGCACCTCCTGCAGTTCTTCACGCAGCGGTCGACGTTTGTCCCCCGCACCCTCGTCGAGCAGAGCCGCGGCCAGCACGAACTGCTCGCCAGGACGGACGAGCTGATCCGCCGCACCCCGCCCGCCGACGCCCGGGACACCGCCTTCGAGCGCCGCTATCTCTCCTACGTGGCCGAGCGCCATCGGCACCTGACCATCTACGGCATCGATCTGCGGGACGCGCCCGAGCGCTGGCCGCTGGAGGTGGCGTATCTGAGCCTGGAGGCGACGGCCACCGCACCCACCGGCTCCTTCGACGATCTTCCGGGAGCCGTGGCACCGGCCCGGATCCGCGCCGAGGACGCGTTCGACGACGATCACGACCGGGTGCTGCTGCGCGGCGAGGCGGGCTCCGGCAAGACGACGCTCGTCCAGTGGCTGGCGGTCACCGCGGCGGCCTCGGGGGACCGCATCCCGTTCGTCCTGCCCCTGCGCACCCTCGTCCGCGCCACCGCGCTGCCCGCCCCCGCGGACTTCCTCTCCTCGGTCGGCTGCCCGCTGACCGCGCCCGACGGCTGGGCCGAGCGGGTCCTCGCCGGCGGCCGCGGCCTGGTCCTGGTCGACGGGCTCGACGAGATCCCGGCCGCCGACCGGCACCGCGTCCGCGACTGGCTGACCGCACTGATCGCCGCGTACGCCGGAAACCGCTGGCTGCTCACCTCCCGCCCCACCGCCGTCCGCGCCGACTGGCTCGCCGACGCCGGCTTCCGCGAGGTGCTGCTGCCGCCGATGCGCGGAACCGACGTCGCCACCTTCGTCCACCGCTGGCACACGGCCGCCGACGCGGGCCCGTACGAGACCGCGCTCCTGGACGCGCTGCGCACCAAGCGCGATCTGGCCCGCCTCGCCACCAACCCCCTCATGTGCGGCCTGATCTGCGCGCTGCACCGCGAACGGCGCGGCTATCTGCCCACCGGCCGCAAGGAGTTGTACGACGCGGCCCTGTCGATGCTCCTCACCCGGCGCGACCGGGAACGCGGCATGACCGGTGTCGACCTGGGCGAGGAGGCCCAGCTCGAACTCCTTCAGCACCTCGCGTACGCGCTGATCCTGAGCGGCCGTACGGAGATGAGCCGGTCCGCGGCGCAGACGGCCCTGGAGCGGCGCCTCCCGGCCGTCGCCTCGGCGTCCCCGCTCGGCGACGCGCCGGCGGTCCTCTCCGCCCTCCTGCTCCGCAGCGGTCTGCTCCGCCAACCCGCCGACGGCGTCGTCGACTTCGCGCACCGCACGTTCCAGGACTACCTGGGCGCCCGGCACGCCGTCGAGGAGGGCCTCGCGCTGCCGTTCGTCCAACGCCTCGCCGAGGACCCGCAGGGCGAGGACGCGATCCGCATGGCGGTGGCCCACGCCCGCCCCGGCGAACGCCCGGCGCTGCTCCGAGAGTTGCTCTCCCCCGGCATCCCGCGCCTGACCCTCCTCGCCCTGGCCTGCCTGGAACACGCGACGACCCTCGCTCCCGAGGTGCGGGCGGAGGTGGAGGGTGCGGCGGCCGCCCTGATCCCGCCGCGCACCGTTGCGGACGCGCGGTCCCTGGCCGAGGCGGGCCCCCTGGTCCTGGAGCTGCTGCCGGGCCCGGCGGGGCTGACCGACGAGGAGGCGCACGGGGTGGCGATCACCGCGTCCCTCCTCGGCGCCGCGGAACCCTCCGGCGCCCTCGGCGTCCTGCGCCGCTTCCGCGCACACCCCTCACTCGACGTACGTCGGCAACTGGCCGGCACATGGGGACGGTTCGACCCGGACGAGTACGCGCGGGAGGTGCTGGACCACGTGGACCGGGACGGGCTCATCGTGACCTGCGACTCCCCCGAGCAGTACCCGGCGCTGCGGGCGATGCGCCCCTGGGCCGAGGTGACGTTCCGCGGCGACCACGCACCCGGCGACCTGACCGGTGCGGTCCCCGACCCGGCGGCGGTGACGTATCTCAGCCTGCGCCAGAACACCCTGCTGCACGACGTGCGGGCGCTCACCGGCTTCCACTCGCTCGCCACCGTGTGGCTGGAGGACTGCCCCTACGCGGCGGATCTGAGCCCGCTCGCCGACCTGCCGCTGACCCGCGTCGGGGTCACCGGCTGCCGGGGCGTGGTCACCGGCCTGGACCGGCTGCGCTTCTTGGAACGAATCTCTTTCTACGACGAGGTGCCCGGCACGTCCCTCACCGAGGGCCTCCCGGTCGAGGCACCGCTGAAGTTCCTGTACCTGGGTGATCGGGCGATCAATTGGACCGGTCTGCGCGGCCTCGACCAGTGGCCGACTCTGACCGCCCTCAGCCTCGGCCTGCTCCGGACCGCCCCGACCGCGCACGACTGGGGTCACGTCGCCGGGCTGCCCGCCCTGACCGAGCTGTACCTCGACGCGATCTTCTTCAGCGACCATTTCGCCCCCTCGTTGGCCGCGCTGCCGGAACTCCCCCGCGTCGAAGTGTTACGCCTGGCCTCCTTGAACGGCAGGCAGGACATCAGCGCGCTGCCACCCCGCCTGCCCGGCGTGCGCAAGCTGGTGCTGCAGACGTTCCCCAACACGACGATCCAGGTCGACCACTACGCCCGGCATTTCCCCGACGCCGAGATCGTCCTCGACCAGCGCTGACCTGACCCCGGACACACGAGAAGGGGGCCGGTGCTGAAAAGCACCGGCCCCCTTCTCACAGGCTCACCCCGGAGGGGCTACGCCTCCTTGCTCAGGTTCGGGCCGCCACCGGCAGCCGCGTCCTCGATCGGCGGGACGTCGGGGAGGGCCGACTTCTCCTCACCCCGGAAGGTGAAGGTCTTGTTCTCGCCCTCGCCCTCGGTGTCCACGACCACGATGTGGCCCGGACGCAGCTCGCCGAAGAGGATCTTCTCCGAGAGGGTGTCCTCGACCTCGCGCTGGATCGTGCGCCGCAGCGGCCGCGCGCCCAGCACCGGGTCGTAACCCTTCTTGGAGAGGAGCTCCTTGGCGGACTGGGAGAGCTCGATGCCCATGTCCCGGTCCTTGAGGCGCTCGTCCACCTTGCCGACCATCAGGTCGACGATCTGGAGGATGTCGTCCTGCGTGAGCTGCGGGAAGACGACGACGTCGTCGACACGGTTGAGGAACTCGGGACGGAAGTGCTGCTTGAGCTCGTCCGACACCTTGTTCTTCATGCGCTCGTAGTTGGTCTTCGTGTCACCCGTGGCCGCGAAGCCCAGGTTGAAGCCCTTCGAGATGTCACGGGTTCCAAGGTTGGTCGTCATGATGATGACCGTGTTCTTGAAGTCCACGACACGGCCCTGGGAGTCGGTCAGGCGACCGTCCTCCAGGATCTGCAGCAGCGAGTTGAAGATGTCCGGGTGGGCCTTCTCCACCTCGTCGAAGAGGACGACGGAGAACGGCTTGCGGCGCACCTTCTCGGTCAGCTGGCCGCCCTCTTCGTAGCCCACGTAACCGGGGGGCGAACCGAAGAGACGCGAGACCGTGTGCTTCTCGGAGAACTCCGACATGTCGAGGGAGATCAGCGCGTCCTCGTCACCGAAGAGGAACTCGGCGAGCGCCTTGGACAGCTCCGTCTTACCGACACCGGACGGGCCGGCGAAGATGAACGAACCACCCGGACGCTTCGGGTCCTTCAGACCCGCACGCGTACGACGGATCGCCTTCGAGAGCGCCTTGACGGCGTCCTTCTGGCCGATGACCCGCTTGTGGAGCTCGTCCTCCATGCGCAGCAGACGCGAGGACTCCTCCTCGGTCAGCTTGAAGACCGGGATGCCGGTGGCGGTCGCGAGGACCTCGGCGATCAGCTCGCCGTCGACCTCGGCGACGACGTCCATGTCGCCGGCCTTCCACTCCTTCTCGCGCTTGGCCTTCGCCGCCAGCAGTTGCTTCTCCTTGTCGCGGAGCGAAGCTGCCTTCTCGAAGTCCTGGGAGTCGATGGCCGACTCCTTGTCGCGACGCACGCCCGCGATCTTCTCGTCGAACTCGCGGAGGTCCGGCGGCGCGGTCATCCGGCGGATGCGCATCCGGGAACCGGCCTCGTCGATCAGGTCGATCGCCTTGTCCGGCAGGAAGCGGTCCGAGATGTACCGGTCGGCCAGCGTCGCGGCCTGCACGAGGGCCTCGTCCGTGATCGAGACACGGTGGTGGGCCTCGTAGCGGTCCCGCAGACCCTTGAGGATCTCGATGGTGTGCGGCAGCGACGGCTCCGCGACCTGGATCGGCTGGAAGCGGCGCTCGAGGGCCGCGTCCTTCTCCAGGTGCTTGCGGTACTCGTCGAGCGTGGTGGCACCGATGGTCTGGAGCTCACCGCGGGCCAGCATCGGCTTCAGGATCGAAGCCGCGTCGATGGCGCCCTCGGCGGCACCCGCACCCACGAGCGTGTGCAGCTCGTCGATGAACAGGATGATGTCGCCGCGGGTGCGGATCTCCTTGAGGACCTTCTTCAGGCGCTCCTCGAAGTCACCGCGGTAGCGGGAGCCGGCGACCAGCGCGCCCAGGTCAAGCGTGTAGAGGTGCTTGTCCTTGAGCGTCTCGGGCACCTCGCCCTTGACGATGGCCTGGGCGAGGCCCTCGACGACGGCGGTCTTGCCGACGCCGGGCTCACCGATCAGGACCGGGTTGTTCTTGGTACGGCGCGACAGGACCTGCATGACGCGCTCGATCTCCTTCTCGCGCCCGATGACCGGGTCGAGCTTGGACTCACGAGCGGCCTGCGTCAGGTTGCGGCCGAACTGGTCGAGGACCAGGGACGTCGAGGGCGTGCCCTCGGCAGGCCCGCCGGCGGTGGCGGTCTCCTTGCCCTGGTAGCCGGAGAGCAGCTGGATGACCTGCTGCCGCACCCGGTTGAGATCTGCGCCCAGCTTGACCAGGACCTGGGCGGCGACGCCCTCGCCCTCACGGATCAGGCCGAGCAGGATGTGCTCCGTGCCGATGTAGTTGTGGCCCAGCTGAAGGGCCTCGCGGAGCGACAGCTCCAGGACCTTCTTGGCACGGGGGGTGAAGGGGATGTGACCCGACGGGGCCTGCTGGCCCTGCCCGATGATCTCCTCCACCTGCTGGCGGACCGCCTCGAGCGAAATCCCGAGGCTCTCCAGGGCCTTAGCGGCGACACCCTCGCCCTCGTGGATCAAGCCCAGGAGGATGTGCTCGGTGCCGATGTAGTTGTGGTTGAGCATCCGGGCTTCTTCCTGAGCCAGGACGACAACCCGCCGCGCGCGGTCGGTGAACCTCTCGAACATCGTTAATCGCTCCTCAGAGCGGTCAGGCAGTAAGGGGTCGGTCCCCTCCCTGTCCTTCCGCAGCTTAGTCCCGCAAGCGGGGACCGCTCATTCCAACTGCCGACACCCGGCCTTCTTACCGGGGGATCTCCTGCCCCGAACGCCGACATCCTCTCCAACCCGATGGTGCGAGACGATGTTCCCGCAGGCCAAGCGGATAGCCACACCGCCACTACGCCGATGGCGAACGCGGGCTGCCGTGGCCGAGCGTGTCGCCGCTCCCACTAGGGATGTCTTACCCGCAGGGACTGACACTCCATGCGGCGCGCGCCGGTTCCCTCCGCTACGGGCGAACATCCTTGCCCCGCCGAACACCCCTATACGCCCCCATTTCGGATACAGAGCGCGTTCAACCAACGACGCTGCGTAACCTGCGGGTGCTCCCGGCGGTTGCTCCTGGCATGGTCGCCCCCTTCCCCGCCCCGCGCCGGCCGCTCGACGCCGCTGCCCCGGACCAGTGGGTCCGGCAGTGGTACGAGGACGAGCTGGGCTGGGCCACGACGGACGGCCCCGACGGCGTGCGGCTGACCACGGGGCTGCGCTTCGACGTACTGGAGATTCCGGCCGACGCCGGCTTCCGGATGCTGCGCAGGTGCGATCCCCGGTCACCGGTGGCGTTGAACGGGGAGACGATGCAGCTTCTGGTGGCCGCCGGCAGCGCGGACGAAGTGCCGGGGCTGCTCGACTGGCTGGAGTGGGGGGATCTGCCCCTGGACCTCGTCGCCGTCGGGGCGGGCGGATTCATCGACGCGCCGATGCCGCCGGGCCGGACCGGCTCGCAGGAGGCCGCGGTGTGGGTGCGGCCCCCGGAGCCCGGACGCGAGGTGGAGCAGGTGCTGCCGGCCCTGACGAGCCTGTCGGCCGTCTCGACCTGGTCGGTCGCAGGGGGCGGTGGGGGCGCCCCCGATCTCGTACGACTCGTGGACACAGCGGCGACCCACTGTCAGCGGGCCCGGCTGCGCCGCGCACTGCACGTACCGAGGCGTCAGCCGTTGGCCTTCTCGTAGGCCTCACGGATGGAGGCGGGGACACGGCCGCGGTCGTTGACCTCGTAGCCGTTGTCCTTCGCCCACGCGCGGATCTGCGCGGTGTCCTGGTTGCCACCGGACGCGGCGCGCGCCTTGCCCCGACCGCCGGCGGCGCGGCCACCGGTGCGACGGCCACCCTTGACGTACGCGTCGAGGAGACCGCGGAGCTTGTCCGCGTTCGCGGTGGTGAGGTCGATCTCGTACGTCTTGCCGTCGAGCGCGAACGTCACGGTCTCGTCCGCCTCGCCGCCGTCGAGGTCATCGACAAGAAGGACCTGAACCTTCTGTGCCACCGGATTTCCTTTCATCGATATCTGAAGGGCCGACCCTGCGACCACGGCCGCTGTTTCGCCGTCCCCTTGTTATATGCAGTACTGCAGTACGTCGGAAAGCAAACCGCTTTTGCCGGAAAAACACAAACCCCTGGCTGAGATCCGGGAGAGATCCAGGAGTTGAAGCTGCCCAGCGGGACCGAAAACATGCGCGTTTCGGACATAGGGCCCGGGCTGTTGCTGCTTGCCGGAATATCGGTCCGCGACGATCACAGATGCAGAAGCATCCGGCTGTTACCCAAGGTGTTCGGTTTCACTCGTTCGAGACCGAGGAACTCCGCGACGCCCTCGTCATAGGAACGCAGCAGCTCACTGTAGACATCGGTGTCGACCGTATCGACGGGAGTCTCACCGATCTCCACGAAGCCGTGCTTCGCGAAGAACTCGACTTCGAAGGTGAGGCAGAAAACCCGGCGAACACCGATCCAGCGCGCGGTCTGCAGGAGCTTCTCCAGGACCTGATGACCCACGCCCGAGCCCTTGACCAGTGGATTCACCGCGAGAGTGCGGACTTCGGCCAGGTCTTCCCACATGATGTGGAGGGCTCCGCAGCCGACGACCTCGGCGTTGTCGTCGCGTTCGGCGACCCAGAACTCCTGGATGTCCTCGTAAAGCGTCACCGTGGCTTTGTCGAGCAGGATCCCCTGGCGGCTGTAGGCGTCGAGGAGTCGGCGGACCTCCGGCACATCGGCGGTGCGTGCCCGGCGTACGGTGACGGCTTTAGGGGTGGAGGATTCGGGGCCCGGGGCGACTTCGGGGAGCTCTGCTGGCATGTCCGGACGCTATCGCCCGCGCTCCTGGACCGCTTCTCCGGGTGGCGGGACTTCGACCGCGGCTTCGGGCTGCACGATGCGCATCGCGTCCCTGAGCGCTTCGCGCTGGCGCGGCGACATCATGCCGAAGAAGGCGACGAGCGCGGCGGCGGGGTTGTCGCTCTGCGCCCACGCGTCGTTCATCAGCGCGGCCGAGTACGCGGCCCGGGTGGAGACCGCCTCATATCGATAAGCCCGGCCCTCCGCTTCCCGGCGGACCCAGCCCTTCTGATGGAGATTGTCCAATACGGTCATGACGGTCGTGTAGGCGATGGACCGTTCCTGCTGGAGGTCCTCCAGCACTTCTCTCACCGTCACCGGGCGGTTCCAGTTCCACACCCGCGTCATGACCGTGTCTTCGAGTTCTCCCAAGGGGCGCGGCACGAAGAGCACAATAGTGGGAGAAGTCGGGAATTCGGCGTCGGACGTGGCGAGGGATCTCGAACTGCGTCGATCAATGCCAAAAGGGGCGCCCACCGGGGCGCCCCTGTCCAGGGCCGGAGTGTGCGGTCAGCCGGCTTCGGGCTGCCGGGCGGCCTCGGCGCGCGCGAGGGCGGCGTCGACGGCCGCGTCCTCCTTGGCCTTCCTGTCGCCACCCTGCGACTTCACGATCGTCGTGATCAGGCCGATGAAGAACGCGGCCATCACTACCGGGGGCACGAGCGCGGAAACGTATTCCATGCCCCCAGAGTAACTAGCCCGCGGCCCACTGCTGCGGCGGGGCCGGGGGCTGGACGGGGCGGCGCTTGGGCGGGAAGACCTCGGCCGGGGTCGGCATGGGCCGCTCCGGGGTCGAGGGCCGCGGTCCGGCGGGCCGGTCGGCCGCCGAGAGGCCGCCGGGCAGGGCCAGCAGGTGCGCGCGGGAGGACGGGACGCGCGGGCGGTGCCGTGCCTCCAGGCGGGCGCGCACCGCGCGCTCGGCCAGGGTCCGGCAGCGGTCGAGCAGGGCCGCCGCGGTGGCGTTTCCGCGCAGGGCGCGCAGGGCCGCGAGGTCGTCGGCGCCGGGCTGGTGGCCCGCCGCCAGGGCGTCCTGGAGCAGGCTCAGATAGCCGGTGACGGTGCCGGGCAGGGCGGCCCGGTAGCGGTCGAGGTCGGCGAGCAGGAACTCCCGCATGCGGGCGCTCTCGCGCGTGGCCTCGTCGACCGATTCCGCGAGCCGGAGACAGTCCCGGACGTCCGTGTCCGAGGCGGGGCTGGGGTGGAGGGCGAGGGCGAGGGCGCGTCGGAGCACACGCAGCTCTTCTGCGCCGAACGCCATACCGCCGCGGTTTCCGTAGGGCGTGGGCATGGGGTGACGGTACGGCTTATTACGGGCAAATCGGGTTAACCGGCAATTCTCCGGCGCGCCTTCGCTCCGCTCGGGGCGGGGGGGGTGCGTCGTCGGGTGCGGCTCGCGTCGTGGCTGGTCGCGCCCCGCAGCGGAGCCGCTGATGGACACGGCCCCGGGGGGCGGGGGAAGGGGGAAGAGCGCCGCCCCAGGAGATGCGGACGCAGCG
>NZ_JBHVIX010000015.1:46587-186309 GCF_042799415.1 Streptomyces sp. NPDC057694 | reverse complement strand
TCGGGTTGTGTCTCGTTTCGTGGCTGTTCACTCCCCACAGGGGAGCCCAGAATGGAACCCCCCCCGCCCCCCCGAAGCGAGCGAAGCTCGCCCTTGGGGGCGCGGGGAACTGCGCGAGAAGCGGCCACCGGCCGTAAGTCGGCCACGTACCGCACGTGCCTAGAGGCGGCTGACGTTGCGTTCGTAGACCAGGCGGAGGCCGATCAGGGTCAGCCACGGTTCGTGTTCGTCGATGACCGAGGCCTCGCCGAGGACCATCGGGGCCAGGCCGCCGGTCGCGATGACGGTGACGTCGTCCGGGTCGTCGGCCAGTTCCTTGGCCATCCGGTTGACCACCCCGTCGACCTGCCCCGCGAACCCGTAGAGGATGCCCGACTGCATCGCCTCGACGGTGTTCTTGCCGATGACACTGCGCGGCCGGGCCAGCTCGATCTTGCGGAGCTGCGCCCCGCGCACCCCGAGCGCCTCGACGGAGATCTCGATACCGGGGGCGATCACGCCCCCGGTGTACTCCCCGCGCGCGGACACCGCGTCGAACGTCGTCGCCGTGCCGAAGTCGACGACGATCGCCGGACCGCCGTACAGCTCGACGGCCGCGACCGCGTTGATGATGCGGTCGGCGCCGACCTCCTTGGGGTTGTCCATGAGGATCGGGACGCCGGTCTTGATGCCGGGTTCGACCAGGACGGCGGGGACGTCGCCGTAGTAGCGGCGGGTGACCTCGCGCAGTTCGTGCAGGACCGAGGGGACGGTCGAGCAGATGGCGATGCCGTCGATGCCGTCGCCGAGTTCGTCGCCGAGCAGCGGGTGCATGCCCATCAGGCCCTGGAGCAGGACGGCGAGTTCGTCGGCGGTGCGGCGGGCGTCGGTGGAGATGCGCCAGTGCTCGACGATCTCCTCGCCGTCGAACAGGCCGAGGACGGTGTGGGTGTTGCCCACGTCGATGGTGAGCAGCATCAGACGGCCGCTTCCCGCAGGTCGAGACCGATGTCGAGGATCGGCGAGGAGTGGGTCAGGGCGCCCACGGCGAGGAAGTCGACGCCCGTACGCGCGTACGCGCCCGCGTTGTCGAGGGTGAGGCGGCCCGAGGACTCCAGGAGCGCGCGGCCGTTCGTGAGGGCCACGGCCTCCTCGGTCTCGGACGGCGTGAAGTTGTCCAGGAGGATCAGGTCGGCGCCGGCGTCGAGGACCTCGCGCAGCTGGTGCAGGGTGTCGACCTCGACCTCGATCGGCAGGCCGGGGAACCGGTCGCGTACCGCCTGGAAGGCCGCTGCCACACCGCCCGCCGCGACGACGTGGTTGTCCTTGACCAGGGCCGCGTCGGACAGCGACATGCGGTGGTTGACGCCGCCGCCCGCGCGGACCGCGTACTTCTCCAGGGAGCGCAGGCCGGGCGTGGTCTTGCGGGTGTCCCGGACCTTCGCCTTCGTACCGTCCAGCGCGTCCGCCCACGCGCGCGTGGCCGTCGCGATGCCGGACAGGCGGCAAAGGATGTTGAGCGCGCTGCGCTCGGCGGTGAGCAGGTCGCGGGTGCGGGTGGTGACGGACAGGAGCTTCTGTCCGGCCTCCACGCGGTCGCCGTCCTCGGCGTGCCGCTCGACCTCGAACTCGTCGCTCGCCACGACGGAGATGATCGCCTCGGCGACCCGCAGGCCCGCGACGACACCGGCCTCGCGGGACGTGAAGTCGGCCGTGGCGACGGCGTCCTCGGGGATCGTGGCGACCGTGGTGACGTCCACGCCGCCGTCGAGGTCCTCGGCGATCGCCATGTGGGCGATGTCCTCGATCTCGACCGGGTGCAGGCCCGCGTCCAGGAGCAGCTGGGCCAGCGACGGGTCGAGGCCGCACTCCATGACGTCGGCGTCGCTGTCCGCGCAGCCGCAGTTGTCGCCGCAGCCGCCGCTGTCGGCGTCTGCCAGGGGGAGGTCGGGGGTGGCACTCACGTCGGTCACTGCTCCTGAGGGTTCTTTACCGTTGCCGGGAAGTCTGCTGTTTGTGTGGTGTGCGTGGCCAGAGTGCGGTCGGAATTCAGCCGTACGACGATGTGGCGGCGCCAGTTCGCGTCGTCGCGGTCCGCGTGGTCCTCGCGCCAGTGGCAGCCGCGGGTCTCCTCGCGGCGGCGGGCGGCGGCGACCAGGACGCGGGCCACGCACAGCAGATTGGTGGCCTCCCAGGTGTCGACGCCGGGGACGGCCGTCTTGCCGTGCTCGGCGAGGGCGCCCGCGGCGTCGGCGTGGATGCGGCCGAGCCGGGCGGCGGCCTCGGCGAGGGAGTCCGCGGAGCGCAGGACGCCCGCGCCCTCGCTCATCACGCGCTGGATGGCGAAGCGGGCCTCGGCGGGCAGCAGCGGGTGGGCCGGGGTGGCCGGGTGCGGGACGGGGGCGGGCACGCGCGCGTGGAGGTGGTTCTGTGCGTGCTCCTTCTTGATGTCGTCCGCGATGCGCTCGGCGTAGACGAGGCCTTCGAGGAGGGAGTTGGAGGCCAGCCGGTTCGCGCCGTGGACGCCGGTGCAGGCGACCTCACCGCACGCGTAGAGGCCCGGAACGGTGGTGCGCCCGTAGAGGTCGGTGCGGACCCCGCCGGAGGCGTAGTGCGCGGCCGGGGCGATCGGGATCGGCTCGGTGATCGGGTCCATGCCGTGGGCGCGGCAGGCGGCCAGGATCGTGGGGAACCGCTTCTCCCACATCTCTCGGCCGAAATGCCTCGCGTCGAGGTACATGTGCTCGGCGCCCTGCTCCTGCATGCGGCGCGTGATGCCCTTGGCGACGATGTCGCGGGGTGCCAGCTCGGCGAGTTCGTGCTGGCCGACCATGAAGCGCACGCCGTCCGCGTCGACCAGGTGGGCGCCTTCGCCGCGCACCGCCTCGGAGACGAGCGGCTGCTGGCCCTCTGCGTCCGCGCCCAGGAAGAGCACGGTGGGGTGGAACTGGACGAATTCGAGGTCGCTGACCTCGGCTCCGGCGCGCAGCGCGAGGGCGACGCCGTCGCCGGTCGACACGTGCGGGTTCGTGGTCGCGGCGAAGACCTGGCCCATGCCGCCGGTCGCGAGGACGACGGCGGGGGCGAGGACGGCGCCGACGCCGTCGTGCTGGCCCTCGCCCATCACGTGCAGGGAGACACCGGCGGTGCGGCCCTCGGCGTCGGTCAGCAGGTCCAGCACCAGCGCGTTCTCGACCGTGGGCAGCCCACGCGCGCGTACGGCTTCGACGAGGGCGCGGGAGATCTCGGCGCCCGAGGCGTCACCGCCCGCGTGCGCGATGCGGCGGCGGTGGTGGCCGCCCTCGCGGGTCAGGTCGAGGGCGCCGTCCTCGGTCTCGTCGAAGTGGGCGCCGGTCGCGATGAGGCGGCGTACGGCGTCGGGGCCCTCGGTGACCAGGGTGCGCACCGCGTTCTCGTCGCACAGGCCCACGCCCGCGACGAGGGTGTCGTCGAGGTGCTGCTCGGGGGTGTCGCCCTCGCCGAGCGCGGCGGCGATGCCGCCCTGTGCCCAGCGGGTGGAGCCGTCGTCCAGGTGGGCCTTGGTGACGACGACGGTGCGCAGGCCGGCGGCCTCGCAGCGCAGCGCGGCGGTCAGGCCCGCGACGCCGGAGCCGACGACGACCACGTCGGCGTCCAGGTTCCAGCCGGGGGCGGGGGCGTGGAGTGCTATGCCTGTGCTCGTCACAGGTGACCTCCGAAGGTCAGCGGCAGGTTGTCGATCAGCCGGGTCGCGCCGACGCGGGCGGCGACCGCGAGCACGGCCTCGCCCTCGAAGCCGTCCCGTACATCGGTGAAGTCCGCCGGGTCGACCAGCGCCAGATAGTCCAGCTGGACCGGCGGACGGAGGCGGGCGGCCTCGTCCAGGACCAGGCGGGCGGCGGCCAGTACGGCGGCGGGGCCGCCCGGGGAGGCCACCGCGTGGGCGTCGGCGGCGGCGCGGGCCTCGCCGAGCGCGTCGAGCGCCCGGGCACGCGCGCGCGGAGTGGGGCTCTCGACGGCACGCGCGCGCAGGGCCTCCTGTGCGGCATGCCGGTCCCGGCCTGCGAACAGGGCGCGGGAGAGCGCCAGCGCGCTGCGGCGCTCGTCCGGCGACAGATAGCGGTTGCGCGAGGAGAGGGCCAGGCCGTCGCCCTCGCGGGCCGTGGGCACGGCGTCGATCTCGACGTCGAAGTTCAGGTCACGGACCATGCGGCGGACCAGGGCGAGCTGCTGGGCGTCCTTCTGGCCGAACAGGGCGACGTCCGCGCGCGTGAGGTGCAGCAGCTTGGCGACGACGGTGAGCATGCCGTCGAAGTGGCCGGGGCGCGAGGCGCCTTCGAGACGCTCGCCCATCGGTCCTGCCGACATCCGGACCTGGGGCTGTCCGCCGGGGTAGACCTCGTCGACGGACGGCGCGAACACCAGGTCGGCGCCCGCCTGTCCGGCGATCTTCACATCGGCTTCGAGGGTGCGCGGGTAGCGGTCCAGGTCCTCGCCCGCGCCGAACTGCAGCGGGTTCACGAAGACGGTGACGACGACCTCGCCGTCGGCGCCCGCGCGCTCGCGGGCCGTGCGGACGAGGGTGGCGTGGCCGTCGTGCAGGGCGCCCATGGTCATCACGACGACGCGCTGCCCGGCACGCGTGCGCGCGCGCAGGTCCTCACCGGTGTGGACGATCCTGGCGCTCATCGGGGGTCCTCCGCGCCGGCGGCCAGCACATCGAGGAGGTCCTCGGCCAGCTCCGGCTTCAACAGGCCGTGCGCGAGGGCGCGGTCGGCGGTGGCGCGGGCCATCGCGAGGTATCCGGCGACGGCCTGCGGCGCGTGCGCGCGCAGCTCGGCGACATGGGCGGCGACGGTGCCCGCGTCGCCGCGCGCGACCGGTCCGGTGAGCGCTGCGTCGCCGGAGCGCAGGGCGTTGTCCAGCGCCGCGCCCAGCAGCGGGCCGAGCATCCGGTCGGGGGCGGACACACCCGCGTCCCGGAGCAGGTCCATGGCCTGGGCGACCAGGGTGACCAGGTGGTTCGCGCCGAGCGCGAGGGCCGCGTGGTAGAGCGGCCGCATCTCCTCGGCGATCCACTCGGGCTCGCCGCCCATCTCGATGACCAGGGCCTCGGCGGCCAGCCGCAGCTCCTCGGGGGCGGTCACGCCGAACGAGCAGCCGGCCAGACGCTGGACGTCGACGGCGGTGCCGGTGAACGTCATCGCGGGGTGCAGCGCGAGCGGCAGGGCGCCCGCGCGCAGCGCCGGGTCGAGCACCCTGACGCCGTACCGCCCGGAGGTGTGGGCGATGAGCTGTCCGGGCCGGATCGAGCCGGTCTCGACGAAGCCCTCGACGAGACCGGGCAGGATGTCGTCGGGCACGGTCAGGAGCACCAGCTCGGCCCGCGCGAGGACCTCGGCGGGCGGCACGAGGGGCACGTCGGGGAGCAGGGCGGCGGCCCGCCGCACGGAGGCGTCGGAGACTCCGGAGACGGCGACCGGCCGGTGCCCGGCCAGTTGCAGGGACGCGGCGAGCGCGGGTCCCACCCGGCCCGCGCCGACGACGCCCACGGTGAGGCGGGCGGGCCGGTCCTTGGGATCGGTGGGTTCGGATCGGGGTGACTGTGGGGCTGAGGTCACGGGGCGACGGCCTTCCGTTCCAGTCCGCTCGGGGTACCGGACGATTTCTCGTCATGTTAACGCTATCTGGGCGGACGGGCCTCGGTCGTCCACAGGCTGTGGGGAAGCGCACGCGTACACGCGTGCGACATGATGCGGCGCATGAACGTCCCTTCAGAAAAGCAACAGACAGCACGGCGGCTCGCCGCCTTCCGGGGTGCGACGCGCGTCCTGGCACGCGGCCCGCAGGTGGCCACCATGGGCGAGCGCTGGGCGCGGCTGACCGACGCGGCGGGCTCGGTGACCGATCTGTCGGGCGACGTCGACCTCTACGGGGACGGGGTCGTCGCCGACCTGGAGGCGAAGGTCGCCGGACTGCTCGGCAAGGAGGCGGCCGCGTTCTTCCCCACCGGCACCATGGCGCAGCAGGTCGCGCTGCGCTGCTGGGCGGGCCGCACCGGCAACTCCACGGTGGCCCTGCACCCGCTGGCCCACCCGGAGGTCCACGAGCGCGAGGCGCTGACCACGGTGGCGGGCCTGCGCACCGTGCACCCGACGACCGCCGCGCGGCAGATCACGGCCGACGAGCTGCACGGCATGGACGAGCCGTTCGGCACTCTGATGCTCGAACTGCCGCTTCGGGACGCCGGATACGTGCTGCCCACGTGGGAGGAGCTGACGGAGGTCTGCGAGGAGGCACGCGCGCGGGACGCCGTCATCCACTTCGACGGGGCCCGCCTGTGGGAGTGCACGACGCACTTCGGACGCCCGCTGGACGAGATCGCCGACCTCGCGGACAGCGTCTACGTGTCGTTCTACAAGTCGCTCGGCGGCCTCAGCGGCGCGGCGCTCGCGGGCCCGCAGTCGTTCATCGACGAGGCGCGGGCCTGGCGGCACCGCTACGGCGGCCAGGTCTTCCACCAGTTCCCGCAGGCGATCGCGGCGCTGGTCGGCCTGGAGCGGGAGCTGCCGCGGCTGCCGGAGTACGTGGCCCACGCGCGCGTAGTGGCGCGGGCGCTGCGCGAGGGGTTCGCCGAGGCGGGCCTCCCGTGGGCGCGGGTGCACCCCGAGGAGCCGCACACCCAGGCGTTCCGGGTGCTGCTGCCCTACGACACCGACGTGCTCACCGAGGCGGCGGTGACACAGGCGGAGGAGACGAAGACGCAGCTGTTCGGGCGCTGGTGGCCGGTGAGCGGGGCGCCGGGGCTCTCCCTCACAGAGGTCACGGTCGGCGCGCCCGGCCTGGAGTGGAGCGCCGACGACGTCCGCGCGGCCGTCGCGGACTTCGTACGCCGCCTGCCCTGAGCCGGCTTCAGCACCCGGCGGCGTGACCGCGGTGGGCCCGGTGCCCGGACAGGCGCCGGGCCAGCGCGGCCCGGATCCGGCCGCGCGCCGGGCGCTCCGCCAGGACCGCCCGGAAGCGGCGGTAGTCACGCAGCTCGCGGATCGCGGCCGCGTCGTTCAGGTGCGGGGCCGGCGGGGCGGCCTCGCCGCGCCGGGCGGCCCGGTAGACGTCCAGCGCGTACTGCTGGGTGACGGTCATGACGACCACCTCACTCATCATCTCGATTGTCACGCTGCGCCCCGGAAAAAGCCCTTTCGTCGGGCTTGGGGGCCGATGACCACGAGACTGCGCCCGTCGCCGCGGTCCGGTCACGTCGATTGACGAGAGCCGTCAATCGAGGACCCGGCTGTCAGTGGTGGCGTGCACCATTGGGGTCATGAGCGTGCGCATCGACATCACCGGCCTGACGGCCGAGCGGATCCACGTCGTGCCCTCGCCCCTGGCCGAGCTGGGCATGGCGCTGCACGCGCTGTCGGAGCCCGCGCACCACCCGGGGCTGCAGGGGTGGACGACGAGCGTCTCCGCGCGCCTCGACCCGTGCCTCGCGGACCGGATGTGCGAGGCGGACTTCCTGTGGCGGACGACGTTCTCGGACGTCTTCACCCCGTCCGCCGGGATACCGGGCCGCCGCACCCTGCCCGGCGCCACGCTCACCGAGGAGCTGGACCTGCTCGACAAGCTCTCCGACGAGCAGTTCGTGGACGCCGCCCTGGAGTTCACCTGCCAGTCGGAGTACGCGAAGCGGGCGGTGAGCCGGCTCGACGATCCGGCCGCCCGCGAGCGTGCGCTCGATCTGGCGGCGGCCCGCGGCACCCACCAAGTGCGCTTCACCCGGCGCCTGCTGGACGATCCGCCCGCCATCAGGGCCTGGTTCCGCGAGCTGCTGCAGGACTGCGAGGAGGCGTTCTTCTCCGACGTGTGGGGCCGCGTGCAGCACCAGCTGGCCGCCGACGCGCGGCACAAGACGGAGCTGCTGCGCCGCAAGGGCGTCGCCGACGCGCTCTCCGCGGTCTCGGGGTCGGTCTCACTGGACGACTCGGGCCGCGCCGTCGTCGTCGACAAGATCTCCGTGGGGCACACGGAGACGGGCACCGGCGACCTGATCCTGACCCCGACCAGCCTGGGATGGCCGCATCTGTGGGTGCTGCACCGCGAGGGCTGGGCACCGATGATCACGTACCCGATCTCGTCGCCCGCCCTCACCGCGCCGACCTCGGTGGAGCAGCTGACCCTGCGCATGTCGGCCCTCGCCCACCCGGTCCGCATGCGCCTGTGCCGCCACCTGGCGCGCGGCTCGTGCACGACGAGCGAGCTGGCCGACGCGCACGCCATGACCGCACCGGAGATATCCCGGCACCTGTCGGTGCTGAAGAAGGCGGGCCTGATCACGACGCGCCGCCAGGGCCGTTACGTACAGCACCAGTTGGACCTGAGCGTGGTGTCGCGGCTGGGCGGCGACTTCATCGAGGGCGTGCTGCGCTGACGGCGGACCCTCAGGCTCCGCCCCCGGCGCGGACGATTCCCGTCTCGTAGGCGAGGACGACGACCTGGACCCGGTCGCGCAGGTCGAGCTTGGTCAGGATGCGGCCCACGTGGGTCTTCACGGTGGCCTCGGACAGCACCAGGCGGGCCGCGATCTCGCCGTTCGACAGGCCCTGGGCGACCAGGATCATGACCTCGCGCTCGCGCTCGGTGAGCCGGTCCAGCTGCTGGGCCTGCGGCTCCTTGACGCTGCTCGGCAGCATCGGCGCGAAGCGGTCGAGCAGACGGCGGGTGGTGGACGGGGCGACCACCGCGTCGCCGCTGTGCACGGAGCGGATGGCGGTGAGCAGCTCGCCGGGCGGCACGTCCTTGAGCATGAAGCCGGAGGCGCCCGCCTTGAGCCCGGAGAACGCGTACTCGTCCAGGTCGAAGGTGGTCAGGATGAGGACCTTCGGCGGGTTCGGCCCGGAACAGATGCGGCGGGTCGTCTCGACGCCGTCGAGCTTCGGCATGCGGACGTCCATGAGGACCACGTCCACGGCCGTGGCGCGCAGTACTTCCAGTGCCTCGACGCCGTCGCCCGCCTCGGCGACGACCTCCATGTCCGGCTGGGCGGCGAGCACCATCCGGAAACCGGTGCGCAGCAGCACCTGGTCGTCGACGAGCATGACCTTGATCGACATCGGGCGGGTCCTCACATCTCGGCTGATCCGGACTGGTGCTGACTGGTACGTGTCAATGGGCGGGCTTGAGCGGCAGCAGGACGCTGATGCGGAAGCCGCCGCCGGGGCGCGGGCCCGCGTCCAGCGTGCCGCCGACCATACCCACGCGCTCGCGCATCCCGATGAGGCCGTGGCCGCGGCCGTCGGCGCCACCGTCCTCGTACAGCTCGTGCGGGGCGCCCTTGCCGTCGTCCTCGACGAGCAGACCGAGTCCGTCGTCGAAGTAGACGAGGCGGACGCTCGCCCCCGCGTTCGGACCGCCGTGCTTGCGGGTGTTGGTGAGGGCTTCCTGGACGATGCGGTACGCGGTCAGCTCGACGCCGCTGGGCAGCGGGCGCGGGGTGCCCTCGACCTTGAAGTCGACGGGCAGGCCCGCCGTGCGCACCTGGGCGACGAGGTCCTCGATCTGCTCGACGTCGGGCTGCGGCACGTACGCCTCGCCCTGCTCGCGCTCGCCGGTGCGCAGCACACCGAGCAGCCGGCGCATCTCGGCGAGTGCCTGCCGGCCCGTCCCAGAGATCGTCTCCAGGGCCTTCTTCGCCTGGTCGGGCGCGTTGTCCAGGACGTACGCGGCGCCGTCGGCCTGCACCACCATCACCGACACGTTGTGCGCGACGACATCGTGCAGCTCCCGGGCGATCCGCGCCCGCTCGGCGGCGACCGCGACCTTCGACTGGGCCTCGCGCTCCTTCTCCAGGCGGGCCGCCCGCTCCTCCAGCTCGGCCAGATAGGCGCGGCGGGTGCGCAGCGAGTCGCCGAGGACCCAGGCGAGGGCGAACGGCACCATCGTGAAGACGGTGACGGCGATCTGGCCCGCGCCGCTGGCGCTCTCCTCGGGCCATCTCACCTGGGCGATCGGCGCCGCGCACAGGCCCGCGCCGAGGGCGAGCCGGGACGACCACCGCGCCCCGTTCGCCGCACAGGTGTAGACGATGACCAGCATCGCGAAGTCGGCGGGACTGGTCTCGGCGTCGAGGATCAGCTGGGCCAGGCCGGTCACGATCGTGAGGATCAGCATCCGCTCCGGCATCCGGCGGCGCAGCGTGACGACGACGCTCAGCAGGACGGCGCAGCCGATGCCCGCCGCCTGGCTGCCGCGGGGGGAGCCTCCGGCGCCGCTGGTGACGGTCACCACCGACATTCCGAACAGGATCACGGCCCAGAAGCCGTCGACCCAGGTCGGGTGTCTGCGGAGGAAGTCGTAGAGGCGCTGCACGTAACCCAGAGTAGGTACGCGTGCGGCCCGCAGGGGTCAACCGGAGGACCGATCCGCACCCCGCGCGCGTACTCCCCAAGGTGGAGGCGCACGCTCCCGGCGCGCATAGCCTTCAGGCGTGGAGAACGTACGAGAGGACGGGGCGCGCGGCTGGCGCGAGGCCACCGAGCGGGCGCTGTACGGGCCCGCCGGTTTCTATCGCGGGCCCGAGGGGCCTGCCGGTCATTTCCGCACGTCGGTCCATGCGTCGCCGCTGTTCGCCGGGGCCGTCGCCGAGCTGCTGTGCCGGGTGGACGCCGCGCTCGGCGCGCCGGACCGGCTGACGTTCGTCGACATGGCCGCGGGTCGCGGTGAGCTGGTTTCGCGGGTCCTGGCCGCGCTGCCGGAGCATGTGCACGCGCGCGTGCACGCCTGCGCGGTGGAGATCGCCGACCGCCCCGCGGATCTCGATCACCGGATCGAGTGGCGGTCCGAGCCGCCCACCGGGATCACCGGACTGCTGTTCGCGAACGAATGGCTCGACAACGTCCCGGCCGACGTCGTCGAGACGGATCCGGACGGCACCGCCCGGCTCGTCCTC
This sequence comes from Streptomyces sp. NPDC057694, assembly GCF_042799415.1. Taxonomy (NCBI): domain Bacteria; kingdom Bacillati; phylum Actinomycetota; class Actinomycetes; order Kitasatosporales; family Streptomycetaceae; genus Streptomyces; species Streptomyces sp. NPDC057694. The sequence continues at coordinate 175,406 of NZ_JBHVIX010000015.1, read as the reverse complement.
GTACGGCAGGACGGCACGGAGTCCCTGTCGCCCGGACCGCTCGGCGACGCCGAACGGCGCTGGCTCGACGCGTGGTGGCCGCTGGCGTCCGAGCCCGGGCTGCGCGCCGAGGTGGGGCTGGACCGGGACACGGCGTGGGCGGCGGCCGTGGGCACGGTGGAGCGTGGTCTGGCGGTCGCGGTGGACTACGCCCACGCGCGCGGGGCGCGGCCGCCGTTCGGCACGCTGACGGGGTTCAAGGAGGGGCGGGAGGTGCCGCCCGTGCCCGACGGGACCCGGGACATCACGGCGCACGTGGCGCTCGACGCCTGCGCGACCGGGCCCGGGGCCCGGCTGCTCACCCAGCGCGCCGCGCTGCACGCGCTCGGCGTCGGCGCCGGCCGTCCGCCGCTGTCGCTCGCCTCCCGGGACCCGGCCGCGTACGTACGGGCGCTCGCGCGCGCGGGAGAGGCGGCGGAGCTGACGGCCCGGGGCGGGCTCGGCGACTTCGGCTGGCTCGTCGAGCCGGTGGGGGTGGCTCCCGACGGCCTACTTGTCGATGTCGCCGACCACGAAGAACAGTGAGCCGAGGATCGCCACCATGTCGGCGACGAGCGTGCCCGGCAGCAGTTCGGCCAGCGCCTGGATGTTGTTGTAGGAGGCGGAGCGCAGCTTGAGGCGGTACGGCGTCTTCTCGCCCTTGGAGACGAGGTAGTAGCCGTTGATGCCGAGCGGGTTCTCCGTCCAGGCGTACGTGTGGCCCTCGGGCGCCTTGAGGACCTTCGGCAGCCGCTGGTTGACCGGGCCCGGCGGCAGGTCCGCGATCCGGTCGAGGCAGGCGTCGGCGAGGGCCAGCGCGTTGTGCGTCTGCTCAAGAAGGCACTCGAAGCGGGCCAGGCAGTCGCCCTCCTGCCGCGTGACGACCTTCAGGGTGTCCTGAAGCTCTCCATAGGCGAGGTACGGCTCGTCGCGGCGCAGGTCGAAGTCGACGCCGGAGGCCCGGGCGATCGGGCCCGAGACGCCGTAGGAGTGCGCGGCCTCGGCCGACAGGACGCCCACCCCGCGCGTGCGGCCCCGGAAGATCTCGTTGCCGAGGACGAGGCGGTCGTAGACGTCCATCCGGGAGCGGACGGACGCGACGGCGTCCCGCGCGCGCGTGGTCCAGCCGAGGGGGAGGTCCTCCTTCAGGCCGCCGACCCGGTTGAACATGTAGTGCATGCGGCCGCCGGAGATCTCCTCCATCACGGTCTGGAGTTCCTCGCGTTCACGGAAGGCGTGGAAGACCGGTGTGATTCCGCCCAGTTCGAGCGGGTACGAACCAAGGAACATCAGATGGTTGAGCACACGGTTCAGCTCGGCGAGCAGGGTCCGCAGCCACACGGCACGCTCGGGCACCTCCATGCCCAGCATCCGCTCGACGGCGAGCACGACACCCAGCTCGTTCGAGAACGCGGACAGCCAGTCGTGGCGGTTGGCGAGCATCACGATCTGCCGGTAGTCCCGCGCCTCGAAGAGCTTCTCGGCACCGCGGTGCATGTAGCCGATCACCGGCTCCGCGTGCTGGATCCGCTCGCCGTCGAGCACGAGACGCAGGCGCAGCACACCATGGGTGGAGGGGTGCTGCGGACCGATGTTGAGCACCATGTCGGTGCTCTCCGCGGCACCACCGATGCCGACCGTGGCCTGAGTCGTGGGCGTCATGCGGACAGTCTCTCCTACGTAGGGTGAATCCATGGAGACAGGGGCGACGGGGTCGATGGGGGCGATGGGGATCAAGAACCAAGAGGGCGGGACCGGGGAGGCCGGCGAGTCCGGTCCCGGCTGGACCGGGCTGCCGACCGGGCTGCTGAAGCTGCGCCGTCTGCTGCTCGTGCTCTGGCTGGTGCCGCTGACGGTCGGCGTCGCGGTGCTGCTCACGATCGTCGCGGGACCGCCGTGGGCGGCGTTCGCGCTGCTGCCGCTCGCGGTGCTGGTGTGGGGCTGGCCGATGCTCGGCCGCAACTGGCGTTCGTGGCGGTACGCCGAGCGCGCCGACGACCTGCTGCTCAGCCGCGGGGTGCTGTGGCGTGAGGAAACGATCGTGCCGTACGGGCGGATGCAGCTGGTCGAGGTGACCTCGGGCCCCCTGGAACGGAAGTTCGGCCTGGCCAGCCTTCAGCTGCACACCGCGGCCGCCGCCACCGACGCCACGATCCCCGGACTCGTCCCGGCCGAGGCGGAGCGGCTGCGCGACCGCCTCACCGAGCTCGGCGAAGCCCGATCGGCGGGCCTGTGACCGCCTCCCCCGTTCCCGAGGACGCCACCGAGGACGTCACGGACGTCACCGGCATCGAGCGGCCCACGAGCCTACGAGAGCGGCGCCTGCACCCCGTCACGCCGCTGCGCCGCGCGTGGGCGCCGATAGCGGTCCTGCTCGGCTGGGCCGTGCACGACATGGACCAGGCGCAGCGCCAGCTCGCCCAGCTCACCACCGCGACCCTGGCGATCGGCCTGGGCGTCCTGGTGCCCGCGGCCGCCCTGTACGGGTTCCTCACCTGGTGGTTCACGCACTTCGGGGTGACGGACACCGAACTGCGCATCCGTACGGGCCTGTTGTTCCGCCGCACCGCCCACATCCGGCTCGACCGCCTCCAGGCCGTCGACGTCACCCAGCCGCTCCTCGCCCGCTTCGTGGGCGTCGCCAAGCTGAAACTCGACGTCGTAGGGACGGACAAGAAGGACGAACTCGCCTACCTGGGAGAGAAGGAGGCGCGCGATCTGCGGGCCGAGCTCCTCGCGCGCGCGGCCGGGTTCGCCCCGGAGTCGGCCCACGAGGTGGGTGAGGCACCGGCGCGGCAGATCCTGCGCACGCCCCCGCGCACGCTCGCCGTGGCGCTGCTGCTGACCGGCACCCCCTGGGCGATGCTCCTGGCGGCGGTCGCCGTGCCGGCCTTCCTGTGGTTCGCCACCCACAACCTGTGGACAGTGATCGCGGCCGCCGTGCCGCTGGCCGGCGGGGCGTTCACCAACAGCGCGGGCCGGTTCATCAAGGAGTACGACTGGACGGTCGGCGAGTCCCCGGACGGACTGCGCATCGACCACGGGCTGCTCGACCGGGTGCACGAGACGGTGCCGCCCGGCCGGGTGCAGACCGTGCGGATCGTGCAGCCGCTGCTGTGGCGGCGGCGCAACTGGGTCCGTGTCGAGCTGCATGTCGCGGGGTCGGCCAACTCCGTCCTGGTTCCCGTCGCCCCGCGCGAGCAGGCCGAGGACGTCGTCGCGCGCATCCTGCCGGGTGTCGCGGTGCCCAAGCCGGACGACTTCGCGGGGTCGCCGCGGCGCGGGCGCTGGTGCGTGCCGGTGTGGTGGCGGGCGTACGGGGTGTCCGTCACGGAGACCGTGTTCGCCGCCAAGGAAGGACTGCTGCAACGCCGGATCTCGCTCGTCCCGCACGCCAAGGTGCAGAGCGTGCGCCTCACCCAGGGCCCCTGGGAGCGCTGCTGGCGGGTCGCGGCACTGCACCTGGACACGGGCGCCGACAAGACGGTGACGGCGCGGCTGCGGGACGCCCAGGAGGCGGCGGAGCTGCTGCGGGCGCAGGCGGACCGGTCACGGACCGGGAGGCGGGGCGCTCGTCCGGATCGCTGGATGAGCGAAGCCCCGTAGGGACCCGTTCACGCGAGAGGGCGCCCTACGACGAGTAGAGCGCCCTCACAGCAGAACAAGCCTCAGGCCCGCAGCGCCGACCTCAGTTCGCCCACGTCGATCTGCTCGGTCTCGTCATGGGCCGTCAGGTCGATGACTTCCTTCTCGGCGCCGTTCTCGGCGTCCTTGGCGTCCTTGGCGTCCTTGGCGTCCTTCTCCTGCTCGGCGAGCGCCTCTTCCCCGACGACGTCCGCCAGGTCCTCGTCCGGCGCCACCGCGGAGCCCGCGGCCGTGCCGAAGAAGTCGAAGCCGCCCACGAGGGCCCTGCGCGCCGGTGCCGCCGGCGGCACCACGGCAGCGGCGGCCGGCACGGTGAAGTGGCCGGACGCCGCCCGGGGCTTCCCCCGGGAATCGGTCTCCTCCGCGGCGGGGGCGGGAGCGGCGGGCCGGGCCAGCCGGTCGAGCGCCGCGTTCGCCCGCAGGTACAGCGACGGGGTGACCTGGATCGCGGCAGCGGCGGCGGCAGCGGCCGGGGCCGTCGGCTCGGCGGGCCGGGCCGGGGGCAGCGCCTTCGTGGGGGCCGACGCCTCGATGGCGAGCCGGCGCCGGCCCTCCAGGGCGCTGGCGCGCTCCGTCTCGGCGTTGGCGTACCGGCGCAGCAGCGCCGCGTGCTCATTGCGCAGCGCCGCCAGCTCGGACCGCTTGGAGCGGAGCCTGCCTTCGAGGCGGGTGCGCAACTCGCGCGACTCCTCCAGGTCGCCCTCCAGCTCCGCCACGGCCTCCTCGTGCCGCCAGCGCTCGCTCGCGGCGCCCCGGGTCAGATCGGCGACCTGCTTGCCCGCGAGCCGGTCCCAGCGGCGCATCACGAAGGCGCCGACGACGGCCGCGGCGGCCGCGGCGGCGGTGATGCCGCGCAGCACGAGCGGATCGCCCGTCAGCCAGGCGCCGCCCGCGCACACGAGAGGCGCACCGGCGATCACCGAAGGGGGCAACAGGCGGTGGAGGGGTGGGGAATGGCGGTGGCGTCCACGTGGCATGGCCAGAAACTTACCGCGCGTAGGCGAATCGCGAAGCCCCGCCCGGCAAAATCCGGGCGCGGGCGACGCAGAAACCACCGAACTCACGCCAGAAACAGCTCACTCGGCGATCGCGTCACTGATCACGTCACTGATCACGTCACTCGCCGATCAAGATCATTTCTTGATGAGGCCCTTGGCCTCCAGATAGTCCTTCGCGACATCGGCTTCCTTCTGCCGCTCGGCGTCGACCTTGCGGTTCAACTCGACGAGGTCGTCGGTCGTGAGCGTCTTGGTCAGCTTGTCGAGGACATCGGCTATCGCCTTGTCGCCCGCATCCTTGGCGTTCACGACCGGAACGATGTTGTCCGCATTCTGCAGCTTCTTGTCGTCCTCCAGGAGAACGAGTCCGAAGTTCTTCAGCGTCGCGTCGGTCGTGGTCGTCAGAACCAGCTGGTCCTGACCGTTCTTCACCGCCTGCTTGGACTGCGTGGTGCCGACGCCCTTCGGGTCGATGCCCGTGACATCGATCCCGTACGTCTTCTTCAGGCCCGGTGCGCAGAACGGCCGGGTCTCGCATTCGTCGCCGGCCGCGATCTTGACCTTCTCGCCGGACTTGCCGAGATCGGAAAGCGTCTTCAGGTTGTGCTTCTTGGCGTACGCCTCGGTCACCGCGAACGCGTTCTGATCGACGGCCCCGCCGGCGTCCAGAACCTTCAGACCTTCCGGCTCGGCGAGACCGCGCAGCGCGGTGATCGTCGCGTCGACATCACTGGACGCGACGGCCTTCGCATCCGATCCGTTCTTCTTCAGGTTGAGGAATTCGGCGAGTGTCGCCGCGTATTCGGGCACCACGTCGATGGCGCCCTTCGCGAGCTGCGGTTCGTAGATCTCGCGGTTCTCCACCGTCTTGACCGACGCGTCGTACCCGGCGTCGTCCAATACCTGCCGGTACAGCTCGCCCATCACCTTGGCCTCGGTGAAGCTGGCGGCGCCGACGACGATCTTGCCCTTCTTGCCGTCGCCCGCGCTCGCCGAGCCGCCCTTGTCGCCTTCGAGGCTGTCACCGCCGCACGCGGTGAGACCCGCGGTCAGGGCTCCCGCCGCCACGACCGCCAGGGCCATGCGGCGCGTCCTGCCGTGCGTCCTGCTGTTCATCGCTCTCCTCGTTGCACTGGTAGCACTGCTGGCACTGCTCCGGCACTGCTGACTGACGGTCGGCACCGCACTGTGCCGCCGGGGATCCGTGTCACGCCCGCCCTCGCGTCGGGTCGAGGACCCGGCCCACCGCCACGAACACGCCCTCCACGGCCAGGGCGAGCGCGGCCACGAGGACGGCGCCCGCGACGACCTGCGGGGTGTTCTGCAGACTGAATCCGGCCGTGATGATCCGCCCGAGCCCGCCCTCGCCCGCCATCGCGGCCAGCGTCGCCGTCGCGATCACCTGCACCGCGGCCGACCTGAGCCCGGTCATCACCAGGGGGTACGCCAGCGGCAGTTCGACCCGGGAGAACACCTGGCGGCCGCTCATCCCCATGCCGCGCGCGGCCTCCACCACCGAGCGGTCGACCTCGCGCATGCCCACGTACGCGTTCGTCAGCAACGGGGGTACCGCGAACAGGACCAGGGCGATCAGCGTGGGCAGGTCGCCGTGGCGGCCGAGCGGGGTGAGCGTGAGCAGCACCAGGACGGCCAGGGTGGGCACCGCGCGCCCCACGTTCGAGATGTTGACCGCGAGGGCGCCGCCCTTGCCGATGTGCCCGAGCCACAGGGCCAGCGGCAGCGCGATGAGGCAGGCGACGGCGAGGGCGACCCCGCTGAAGTACAGATGCTCCGAAAGGCGGTGCCAGACCCCCTTCTCGCCCTGCCAGTTGGCGCCCGTGGTCAGCCAGTCGTAGGCCCCCGATATCGCGTTCATGCGACCTTCTCCGGCATCTCAGGCATGTCCTGCTCCACCGCGGTCACGGTCTTGGGTCTGTGGGGGCCGCGGCCGCCCCGTACGGCCGTCGCGCGCGTCCACGGCGTCAGCCATCGCTGGACGCCGAGCAGCAGCAGGTCGGCGAGGACCGCGAGCAGCACGCACAGCACGGAGGCGGTGAGCACCTGGGCCTTGAAGTCGCTGTGCAGGCCGTCGAGGATCAGCGTCCCGAGGCCGCCGTAGTCGACGATCGCGCCGACCGTGGTGAGCGCCACCGTGGAGACCGTGGCGATGCGCACCCCGGCCAGCATCGCCGGGAGCGCCAGCGGCAGCTCGACCTCCCACAGCAGCCGCAGCGGCCCGTACCCCATCCCGCGCGCGGCCTCCCGGGCCTCCTCCGGCACGGCCTGCAGCCCCGCCAGGATGTTGCGCACGAGGATCGTCAGCGAATAGAGCACGAGTCCCGTGACCACCAGCGAGGCGGAGAGCCCGAACAGGGGCAGCAGCAGCGAGAACATCGCCAGCGACGGGACCGAGTAGAAGACCGTGGTCAGCCCGAGCACCGGCCCGGCGAACGCTTTTCTGCGCCGCGCGAGCAGCGCCAGCGGGAAGGAGATCAGGACGCCGATCACCACCGCGGCGACGGTGATGCCCAGGTGCTGCACGGTCGCGTCGGTCAACTCCTGGCCGCGGGTGCGCAGATACTCCCCGCACACCCAGTCATTGGCCACCAGGCAGTTCTGCTCGCTCACCCCGCCCCGCCTCCCCCGTTTCCCCGAACGTATGTCAGGTATCCGTACCCACGCACGCACGTTTTCGACTGTCGACGACCCTAGCCGCCACCACCGACAATGGCCGATACCCGACCCCCGGCCGCAACACTGCCTTTACACAACTGCCGTGTTCGGACGGTCCGCACACGCCAAGGCCCCGGCAGAATGGGTTCCCATGATCCGGTTCGAGCACGTCAGCAAGCAGTACGCGGACGGCACCACTGCCGTCGACGACCTGTCCTTCGAGGTGAACGAGGGCGAACTGGTCACGCTCGTCGGCCCGTCGGGCTGCGGCAAGACCACGACGATGAAGATGGTGAACCGGCTCATCGAACCCACCGGGGGCCGGATATTCCTCGACGGTGACGACATATCCGGCATCGACCCGGTGCAGTTGCGCCGTCGTATCGGATACGTGATCCAGCAGGTCGGCCTCTTCCCGCACAAGACCGTCCTCGACAACACGGCGACCGTGCCGCACCTGCTCGGCGTCAAGCGCGCCAAGGCCCGCGAGCGCGCCGCCGAACTCCTCGACCTGGTGGGCCTCGACCCGAAGGTCTTCGGCGACCGCTACCCCGAGCAGCTCTCCGGCGGGCAGCGCCAGCGGGTGGGCGTCGCGCGGGCGCTGGCGGCCGACCCGCCCGTGCTGCTGATGGACGAGCCGTTCGGCGCGGTCGACCCGGTGGTCCGCGAGCACCTCCAGACCGAGTTCCTGCGGCTCCAGCAGACGCTGAACAAGACCGTCCTGTTCGTCACGCACGACATCGAGGAGGCCGTCCGGCTCGGCGACCGCATCGCCGTCTACGGACAGGGCCGCATCGAGCAGTACGACACCCCGCCGGCCGTCCTCGGCACCCCCGCGACCCCCTACGTGGCCGACTTCGTCGGCGCGGACCGGGGCCTCAAGCGGCTGTCCGTCACCCCCATCGAGGAGGGCGACCTGGAGCAGCCGCCGGTGGTCCACCTCGACGACGCGCTGCCCAGGGAACTCGACGCCCGCTGGGCCGTCGTCCTCGACGACGACAACAACCTGCACGGCTGGCTCTCCGCCGAGCACGCGCGCGCGGGCAGCGGGACGGTCCGCGACCAGGCCCGCCGCATGGAGGCGTGGCTGCCGGTCGGCGCCTCGCTCAAGCAGGCGTTCGCCACGATGCTCCAGCACGACGCGGGCTGGATCGCGGTCATCGACGAGGACAGCCAGGGTCGCTTCCTCGGCGTGCTCACCCCGGCCCGGCTGCACGAGGCACTGCGGCGCTCCACGGCCGCGGACGCGAAGGCCATCCCGCGCGCGGAGGTGGAACTGGAGACGGTCGCACCGCTCGTCAAGTGACCTGGGAGAAGGTGCTCGTCGAGCTGAAAGACGTGACCTACAGGCGTCCGCTCAGCCACTCCAGCGTCGCCGGGATCTCCCGCCGCCACGTGTTGAAGTTGTGCCCGCCGCTGTCGAGGATGATCGACGACACGCGCGTGGGCGGCTTCACCCTCTTGATGAAGTCGAGCGTGCTCTTGTAGTTGTGCTCGCCCACCTTGCTGCTGGTGACCAGGAGCGAAGTCACGGGCGGCGGCACATGAGCCAGGTACCACTTCAGGTCGGCACGCCGCTCCAGCCGGACGACCCCGTGGAAGAGGTCTCCCGTCGTCGGGTCGTGGGGCGCCTTGTAGTACGGCGAAAGCCCGGCGCCCGCCCCATAGACACCGGGGTGGTGCATGGCCACCTTCAGGGCGCAGTAACCACCTGTCGAGTCGCCGACGATGCCCCACTTCTTCGCGGTCCTGTAGCGCGCGCCCAGCTCGGCCGGCAGGTCCCTGGCGAAGAACGACTCCGTCTGCGGGCCGCCCGGAACGTCCACGCACTCGGTGTCACGCGGCGGCGCCACGGTGGGCCGCAGCATCACCAGGATCATCGGCTGCATCCGGCCCGCCGCCGCCAGCTCGTGGGCGGTCTGCGGATAGTGCAGGCCCCTGATCAGCGCCTCGGCGGTGCCGGGATACCCGGTCAGGACGACGGACGCGGGGAACGTGCGGCGGGCGTACTGCCGCTGGAAGTACTCCGGCGGCAGATAGACGTAGGCGGTCGTCGCGATGTGCGTCGTCCGTCCGAGGATGTCGACCTCCTGGATCTGTCCGCCCACCGTTGGAAGCGCCCCGCCGGCCACGCCCACCTCCTGAGTGGAGACCACCTGGACCGGTCCCCTGTTCCCGGCCGCGTCCTGGTTGCTCACCACTCCCTGGCCCTGCTCCTGGCCGAAGAGGTCGGCCCAGGTCGCGTAGAAGCCGAACGCCTGGTTCACGGCGAGGCCGACCGCCGCGAAGATCGCCAGCTGAGTACCGAGCAGCAACCCCACCCGACCTGTGACGGACCGCCACGAGCGGTGCGCCAGACGGGGCCAGAGCAGCACCGTGCCGACGAACAGCGCCACGGCGAGCAGCACCGCCAGCGCGAGGACTTTGTGGCTCGTGAGTCCCATCGGACCTTCCCTGCGTACGAGTTGACCGCCGCCGGCCACAAGGTGCGGCGGACGCCCGGCCCCTGCGGCTTTTCCTCGCCCTTGCCTCACACTTTGCGGCTCTTTTCCGGCCGGGAGTGAACCCGATTCCCGCTCACCCCGTCCTAGAGGGCGCAAGTCGCGGGATGCCGGACATGGCACCGCGTTCACGTTTCTCGCAGAACCACGGGAATGCGATGTTCGCCAGGATAGATGCGGAAAACTCCCAGGGGGTTGCACGCCGGACGAGGCGCGCGCTGCACGGCCCGCGCCCGGAGGCCGTACCGGCCCTGATCGCCCGCGCCTGCATCCTGGTCGGGCTCCTGGACATAGCGGCCGGTGCCTTCCCGCGCTTCCGGCACAGCCGCATGCACACCATGGCGGAGGTGCTTCCGGGCACGCTCGGCCCGTTCGCCGCCGCCCTCGCGCTCAGCAGCGGCGTCCTGCTGCTCCTGCTCGCGCACGGCCTGCGGCGCCGCAAGCGGCGGGCCTGGCGGGCGGCCGTGGTGCTGCTGCCGCTCGGCGCGTGCGCGCAGTTCGCGTACCGGCACTCCTTCGCGGGCGTCGTCATCCCGCTCGTGCTGCTGTGGCTGCTCGCCAGGAATCGCGCGCAGTTCGACGCGCTGCCCGACCCGCGCAGCCGCTGGCGGGCACTCGCCAACTTCGTGGTGCTGGGCGCCGGTTCGATCATGATCGGGCTGCTCATCGTCAGCGCGCACCCCCGCCGCCTGGTCGGCGACCCGAGCCTGTCGGACCGTCTGCAGCACGTCCTGTTCGGCCTGTTCGGCCTCGACGGGCCGCTCGACTACACGGGCAGCACCTCCCGCACGGTCGCCGTCTCGCTCGGCGCCCTCGGCATGATCACCGCGCTCACCACGGTCTACTTCGCCTTCCGGCCCGAGCACCCGGCGGCCCGCCTGGCGGAGGACGACGAGAGCAGACTGCGCGCCCTGCTGGACAAGCACGGCGCCCGCGACTCCCTCGGCCACTTCGCGCTCCGCCGCGACAAGGGAGTGGTCTTCTCGCCCAGCGGCAAGGCGGCGGTCTGCTACCGCGTCGTCTCCGGCGTGATGCTCGCCAGCGGCGACCCCATCGGCGACGTGGAGGCGTGGCCGGGCGCCATCGAGCGGTTCATGGACGAGGCGCGCGCCCACTCCTGGACCCCGGCCGTCATGGGCTGCTCCGAGACGGGCGGCGAGGTGTGGACCCGCGAGACCGGACTGGACGCACTGGAGCTGGGCGACGAGGCGGTGGTGGACGTCGCGGATTTCTCCCTGACCGGGCGGGCGATGCGCAACGTGCGCCAGATGGTCAAGAGGATCGAGCGCGCCGGCTACGAGACCCGGGTACGGCGCATCCGTGACCTCGGCCCCGCCGAGCTGGACCGGATCCGCCGCGCCGCGGAGGACTGGCGCGGCACCGACACCGAGCGCGGCTTCTCCATGGCGCTCGGCCGCATCGGCGACACGGCCGACGGGGACTGCCTGATCGCTACGGCCCACAAGAGCGACGCGGACGGACCCGGCCCCTACGGAGACCTCAGAGCAGTCCTGCACTTCGTGCCCTGGGGCGACGCCGGCGTCTCCCTCGACCTGATGCGCCGCGACCGCAGCGCCGACCCGGGGATGAACGAGCTGCTGATCGTGGCCGCCCTGCACGCCGCCCCGAAGCTCGGCATCAGCCATGTCTCGCTCAACTTCGCGATGTTCCGCTCGGCGCTCGCGCGAGGCGAGAAGATCGGCGCCGGCCCGGTCCTGCGCGCCTGGCGCGGCCTGCTGGTGTTCCTGTCGCGCTGGTTCCAGATCGAGTCGCTGTACCGGTTCAACGCGAAGTTCCGGCCCCGCTGGGAGCCCCGCTTTGTGGTCTATCGCTCCTCGAAGGACCTCCCGCGGATCGGCTGGGCCGCCATGCGGGCGGAGGGATTCGTGAACATGCGCATGCCGGGAGTGCTGCGCCGCCGGGCACCGGAGCCCCGCCCGTGCGCCCACACCCACCGGGAGGAGGGGGCCCACGCCGCCTGAACCCCACGCCGGACCCGTACCGGACCGGGGCACCCCTCATCCGGCTCTAGGCTGGAAGCATGAGCACGTCGCAGGTCCGCCGAGGCCACGTAGCCAATCTCCCCGTATGGGACCGCTGCGCGGTCATGGGAGTCGTCAATGTGACCCCGGACTCGTTCTCGGACGGCGGCCGCTGGTTCGACACCACCGCGGCGATCAAGCACGGCCTCGACCTGGTCGCCGAGGGCGCCGACCTGGTCGACGTGGGCGGCGAGTCCACCCGCCCCGGCGCCGCCCGGGTCGACGAGGACGAGGAGCTGAAGCGCGTCATCCCCGTCGTACGGGGCCTGGCCGCCGAGGGCGTCACGATCTCCGTCGACACCATGCGCGCCAGCGTCGCCGAGCAGTCCCTGGCCGCGGGCGCCGCCCTGGTCAACGATGTGAGCGGCGGTCTCGCCGACCCCGCCATGGTGCCGGTCGTCGCCGCCGCGGGCGCCCCCTTCGTCGTCATGCACTGGCGCGGCTTCCTCGAAGGAGCCACCGTCCGGGGCACGTACGAGAACGTCGTCTCCGAAGTCGTCGACGAGCTGCACACGCGCGTGCGGGCGATCGTCGAGGGCGGCATCGCCCCCGACCACGTGATCGTCGACCCGGGCCTCGGCTTCTCCAAGGACGCCGTGCACGACCTCGCCCTCCTCGCCCACCTCGACGAACTGCGCGCGCTCGGCCACCCGATCCTGGTCGCGGCCTCCCGCAAGCGGTTCCTCGGCCACGTACTGGCGGGCGAGCAGGGCGCTCCGCCGCCCGCGCGCGAGCGCGACGCCGCCACCGCCGCCGTCTCCGCGCTCGCCGCCCAGGCCGGCGCCTGGGCCGTGCGCGTCCACGAGGTACGGGCCACCGCCGACGCCGTCCGCGTGGCCCGCGCGGTCGAGGGAGCCCAGTGACCGGCACCGACACCGAGGCCGTCGACACGGCCAACCGCTCGTTCTACGAGGCACAGGAGCGCGGCGACTTCGAGGAACTGACCTCGCTGTGGCTGGCGCCCGAGGACGTCAGTTACGCCGAGGACGACGATCCGGACGACGCCGAGGACACCTCGATCTCCTGCGTGCACCCCGGCTGGCCGGTGCTCACGGGCCGCGGCGAAGTATTGCGGTCCTATGCCCTAATTATGGCGAATACCGAGTACATCCAGTTCTTCCTGACGGATGTACGGATCAGCGTGGTCGCCGACACCGCCCTCGTGACCTGCACGGAGAACATCCTCAGCGGCGGCCCCGCGCCCGAGGACAGCGACGAGCTGGGCCCGCTGGTGGGCCAGCGCGTCGTCGCCACGAATGTGTTCCGGCGCACACGTGACGGCTGGAAGCTTTGGTCGCACCACGCCTCCCCCGTGCTCGCGGAGTCGGACGACGAATCCGGCGCCCTCGACGACACCCTCGACGACGCGGACGACGGCCCCGGGGACGACGGCAACACCGACGACAATGGGTCACTCGCCTGAGTGGGCGGGTGCCCCCGAAAGAGCCGGAATCCCGGGCTCAAGGTTGGTTTCCCGGCCGTCTGGGTATGGGCGGCTACCAGCCTCGAGACCGTCTGTCCATAGCCCCCACGGGCAAGCGATGTCAGTGCTCGCAGGTAGATTCGATTGAGGCCGGTGCGTCGACCGCACCTCGACAGGGCCGGCCCCTACCGACGACTGCAGGAGTGATTCGCGTGGATCGTGTCGCGCTGCGCGGCCTCAAGGCCCGCGGGCACCATGGCGTCTTCCCCAAGGAACGCGAGGAAGGCCAGACCTTCATCGTGGACCTGGTGCTCGGACTGGACACCCGGGCCGCGGCGGCCGATGACGACCTGACGAAGACCGTGCACTACGGCGTCGTGGCCGAGGAGGTCGTGGCCGCCGTCGAGGGCGAGCCCGTCGATCTCATCGAGACCCTGGCCCAGCGCATCGCCGACGCCTGCCTGAAGCACGAGGGAGTCCAGGAGGTCGAGGTCTGCGTCCACAAGCCGGACGCGCCGATCACCGTGCCCTTCGACGACGTGACCGTCACCATCACCCGGAGCCGAGTATGAACAAAACTCCGTTCGACCCGACCGTTCAGCCGGTACCGACCTCTGTGATGGAGCAGGTCGACGCCGCTGACACCACCCTCTCCAACCCCAAGCTCGCCGTGCTCTCCCTCGGCTCGAACCTGGGGAACCGCCTGGAGACGCTGCAGGGCGCCGTGGACGCCCTGGAGGACACCCCCGGCGTCCGCATCAAGGCCGTCTCGCCCGTCTACGAGACGCAGCCCTGGGGCGTCGACCCCGACAGCCAGCCCTCGTACTTCAACGCGGTGGTGGTCCTCAAGACGACCCTGCCGCCCGACTCGCTCCTGGAGCGCGCCCACGCGGTCGAGGAGGCCTTCCACCGCGTGCGGGACGAGCACTGGGGCCCGCGCACCATCGACGTCGACATCGTCGCGTACGCGGACGTGGTCTCCGACGATCCGGTGCTGACCCTCCCCCACCCCCGGGCCCACGAGCGCGCCTTCGTGCTCGCGCCCTGGCACGACGTGGACCCCGAGGCACAGCTCGCCGGCCACGGCCCGGTCACCGAGTTGCTCGCCGCGGTGACCCGCGAGGGCGTGGCCGCCCGCACCGACCTGGAACTCCGGCTGCCCGAGTAATCGTTAGGGTCTATCGGGCAGAGCCGTGCGGCCACGCACGGGAGACGGGCGACCGACGGGGATGAAGCAACCGCGATGAAGCAACTGCGCATCAGAACTCTGGCCGGCCTGTTCGGGGTCGCCGGAGTGCTGTCCTGGGCGGGCGCCCGCCTGTGGAACTCGCTGGGCACGCTGCCCAGCGTCCCCCTGGCCGCGCCCATCGTGCTCGCGGTGATCGCCGTCGTCCTGCTGGCGACGGCGCTCTCCCTGCGCGCCCGGCTGCGCGCCCAGCGCGAGCGCCGCCCCGGCGCCAAGGGCGTCGACCCGATGATGGCGGCCCGCGCACTGGTCTTCGGCCAGGCCAGCGCGCTGGTCGCGGCGCTGGTCGCGGGCATGTACGGCGGCACGGGCGTCTTCCTGCTGGAGCAGCTCGACATCCCGGCCCGCCGCGACCAGGCGATCTACGCCGGGTTCTCGGTCGTCGCCGGCGTCGCCGTCATAGCGGCAGCGATCTTCCTGGAGCGCATCTGCAAGCTCCCGGAGGACGACGACACGGAGGGCACCGCGCCCGCCGCATGACGACGCGGGCCCCTTAGCGGGCCCGTGATCACCGGCCGATGATCAGGCTCATCGCCTCGTTCCGCGTGGCCGGGTCGCGGAGCTGTCCCCGCACCGCGGACGTGATGGTCTTGGCTCCCGGCTTGCGCACCCCGCGCATCGTCATGCACATGTGCTCGCACTCGACGACCACGATGACGCCGCGCGGCTCCAGGATCTCCATGAGGGAGTCCGCGATCTGCGTCGTCAGACGCTCCTGGACCTGGGGGCGGCGGGCGAAGACGTCGACGAGGCGGGCCAGCTTCGACAGACCGGTGATCTTGCCGTCGGTGGACGGGATGTAGCCGACGTGGGCGACGCCGACGAAGGGCACGAGGTGATGCTCGCAGGAGCTCTGCACCTCGATGTCCTTCACCAGGACCATCTCGTCGTGCCCCAGGTCGAACGTCGTCGTCAGCACGTCCTCCGGCTTCTGCCACAGGCCGGCGAATATCTCCTTGTACGCGCGAGCCACCCGCGCCGGAGTCTCGCGCAGGCCCTCGCGGTCCGGGTCCTCACCGACCGCGATGAGCAGTTCGCGTACGGCGTTCTCGGCCCGCTTCTCGTCGAAATCGCCGATCGGGCCTTCGCCGTCAAGCGTCACCGGGTCGGTCATCTGGTGCCTCTTCCTCTTACGGACATCAGGCGCTGCCCCCTGACAGACAAAAGGCCGCGTCCCCCACACCGTAAAGCGTGGGGGACGCGGTCTGCATTCCGGGCCCTGTGCGGGCTGCCGTCAGCTCTCGGGGCGGTCGTCCTTCACCGTGTCCACCGGGGTGGTGGCTTCGATGGCGGTCGCCGATCCGTTCGCCCCGTTCGTCAGTGACAGCTCCTTGGGGGAGAGCACCGGCGGGCGGGTCGAGGGGGTGCGGCGGGAGGAGCCGGTCCACGCGGGGCGGGCCGGACGCTTCACGATCGGAGTGAAGATCTCGGCGATCTGCTCCTTGTTCAGCGTTTCCTTCTCCAGCAGCGCGAGGACCAGGTTGTCGAGAACGTCGCGGTTCTCGACGAGGATCTCCCAGGCCTCGTTGTGCGCCGTCTCGATGAGCTTCTTGACCTCTTCGTCGACGAGCGCGGCGACCTCTTCCGAGTAGTCGCGCTGGTGACCCATCTCGCGGCCCAGGAAGGGCTCGGAGTTGTCACCGCCGAACTTGATCGCGCCGAGCCGCTCGGTCATGCCGTACTGCGTGACCATCGCGCGGGCCGTACCGGTGGCCTTCTCGATGTCGTTCGCGGCGCCGGTGGTCGGGTCGTGGAAGACCAGTTCCTCGGCCGCCCGGCCGCCCAGCATGTAGGCGAGCTGGTCGAGCATCTCGTTGCGCGTGGTCGAGTACTTGTCCTCGTCCGGGAGCACCATCGTGTACCCGAGCGCACGGCCGCGGGACAGGATCGTGATCTTGTGGACCGGGTCGGAGTTCGGAGACGCCGCCGCGACCAGGGCGTGTCCGCCCTCGTGGTACGCGGTGATCTTCTTCTCCTTGTCCGACATGATCCGGGTCCGCTTCTGCGGGCCCGCGACCACACGGTCGATCGCCTCGTCCAGGCTGTGGTTGTCGATCAGCTTCTTGTCGCTGCGCGCCGTGAGGAGCGCCGCTTCGTTCAGCACGTTCGACAGGTCCGCGCCGGTGAAGCCGGGGGTGCGGCGGGCGACGGCCGAGAGGTCGACGTCCGGAGCGACCGGCTTGCCCTTCTGGTGGACCTTGAGGATCTCCAGACGGCCCTGCATGTCCGGGCGGTCGACCGCGATCTGGCGGTCGAAGCGGCCGGGACGCAGCAGCGCCGGGTCGAGGATGTCCGGCCGGTTCGTGGCGGCGATCAGAATGACGCCGCCCTTCACGTCGAAGCCGTCCATCTCGACGAGGAGCTGGTTGAGCGTCTGCTCGCGCTCGTCGTGACCGCCGCCGAGGCCGGCGCCGCGGTGGCGGCCGACCGCGTCGATCTCGTCGACGAAGACGATCGCCGGAGCGTTCGCCTTGGCCTGCTCGAAGAGGTCACGGACTCGGGAGGCACCGACACCGACGAACATCTCGACGAAGTCGGAACCGGAGATCGAGTAGAACGGCACCCCGGCCTCGCCGGCGACGGCGCGCGCGAGAAGCGTCTTGCCGGTACCGGGCGGGCCGTACAGCAGTACGCCCTTGGGGATCTTGGCGCCGACCGCCTGGAACTTCGCCGGCTCCTGGAGGAACTCCTTGATCTCGTGGAGTTCCTCGACCGCCTCGTCCGAGCCCGCCACATCGGCGAACGTCGTCTTCGGGGTGTCCTTGGTGATGAGCTTGGCCTTGGACTTCCCGAACTGCATGACCCGGGAGCCGCCGCCCTGCATCTGATTCATCAGGAACAGGAAGACGACGACGATGAGGACGAAGGGCAGCAGCGACAGCAGGATGCTGACGAACGCGTTCTGCTTCGTCGGGGAGACGGTGTAACCGTCGGGAATCTGCTTGTCCTCGAACTTGGACTGCAGAGCCTTGGCCACGTCGACGCCCTGGTCGCCGATGTAGCTCGCCTGGATCTTGGTGGAGCCGTCGACCTTCTCGCCGCTCTTCAGCTCCACCTTGATGGTGTTCTCGTCACCGGTGGTGATCTTGGCCTGTTGGACCTGGTTCTTGTCGATGGCCTGAATGACCTGGCCGGTGTCCACCGTCTTGTAGCCGCCGGACGAGCCGACGACCTGCATCAACACGACCACGGCAAGGACGGCCAGCACGATCCACATGACCGGCCCACGGAAGTATCGCTTCACGTCCATCCATACGGAGCGGTGTCGCCCCGTCCCTCCTGCCATAGTGAGTTTGATAAGGCTGTTTGAAGCTGTTGAGTTCTTGAACCCGCTTGAAGCTGTTTGAAGAACTGTTCTTCGGACGGTACCCCAGCATTGTCACCCGAAGTCGCAGGGGACGTCCGACAATCTCCTCTTCGCATGCTCCAACGGCGGGACGCCCGTGAGGGTTCCCGCCGCCTGACGTGACCTCAGCCGCCGTAGACGTGCGGGGCCAGCGTGCCGACGAACGGCAGGTTCCGGTACTTCTCCGCGTAGTCGAGGCCGTACCCGACCACGAACTCGTTCGGGATGTCGAAGCCGACCCACTTCACGTCGATGTCGACCTTGGCCGCCTCCGGCTTGCGCAGCAGCGTGCACACCTCGAGGGAGGCGGGCTCGCGGGTGCCGAGGTTGGTCAGCAGCCAGGACAGCGTCAGACCGGAGTCGATGATGTCCTCGACGATCAGGACGTGCTTGTCCTTGATGTCGGTGTCGAGGTCCTTGAGGATCCGCACGACACCGGAGGACTGGGTGCCGGAGCCGTACGAGGACACCGCCATCCAGTCCATCGTGACGGGGGTGGACAGGGCGCGAGCCAGGTCCGCCATGACCATCACGGCGCCCTTGAGGACTCCGACGATGAGCAGGTCCTTGCCCGCGTATTCGGCATCGACCTTGGCTGCCAGCTCGGCCAGCTTCGCGTCGATCTCTTCCTTGGTGATGAGCACCGACTTGAGGTCGGTGCCCATGTCTTTCGCGTCCACCCGCATCACTTTCGGTCGTCCCACCGGCCGCCGCGACGTGAGCCGCTCAGTCAGCCTTGCCGGATGACCAGTCTGCCACCCTGCCGCTGGGCGACGACTTTGCCCGGGAGATTGATCCCCCCTTGACCCCGCCATCCGGTGATCAGGCGGTCCACCTCTTCGATGTGCCGGGCGAACAGCGCACCGGCCGGGGCACCGGCCTCGATGGCGGCGCGGCGCAGGATGCGGCGGCGTACGGCGGGCGGCAGCGCGTAGAGCTTGGCGCACTCGAGGAGTCCGGCCGCGTCGCAGACGGATTCGGCGGCCTGCGCGGCCCAGGCGTCCAGCGCGTCGGCGTCGTCGCGGGACAACTGGGCCGTACGGGCGAGCGCCTCGACGACGCCCTTGCCGAGCGCCTTCTCCAGGGCGGGCAGTCCTTCGTGCCGCAGCCTCGACCTCGTATAGGCGGGGTCGGTGTTGTGCGGGTCGTCCCACACCGGCAGGTGCTGGACGAGACAGGCCTTGCGAGCGGTCTGGCGGTCCAGGTGGAGGAAGGGCCGCCGGTAGCGTCCGGGGGCTCCCGGTCCCCCGGAGACGGCCGCCATGCCGGACAGGGAGCGGATGCCGGAGCCGCGGGCGAGGCCGAGCAGCACGGTCTCGGCCTGGTCGTCACGGGTGTGGCCGAGCAGGACCGCGCTCGCGCCGAGGCGCTCGGCGGCGGCGTCGAGGGCGGCGTAGCGGGCGTCGCGGGCGGCTGCTTCCGGTCCGCCGGCCCGGCCGACCGACACGGCGACGGACTCGGCCGGGGCCAGTCCGAGGGCGGTCAGGCGCAGGACGACGTCCTCGGCGCGGGTGTCGGAACCGGTCTGCAGGCCGTGGTCGACGGTGATGCCGCCGGCGCGGATGCCGAGTTTGGGGGCCTCGAAGGCGAGGGCGGAGGCGAGGGCCATGGAGTCGGCGCCGCCGGAGCAGGCGACGAGGACCAGGGGCCGCTCGGGGGATGCGGGGAGCGTGGGGGATGTGGGGGGCGTGGGGGTTGCGGGCTGTGCGTTGAGGATGTCGTGGAGGACGCGGCGGACCGCCAGGCGTATCGCCGCGACCGCAGGATGGGGACCCATGTCCGGTTCCCTTCATTCCGTTGTCTAGGGGGGTGGGCGCCAACTCGTGAGCCGTTCACAACGGCTCAGTCGCTCAACGGTGACTCGGTGATTTCGGTCACGCAGAGTGTGTCGATGGTGACAGAGCCGAGCCATTCCCTGAGCATTGCACGCCTACCCACGGGCCACGGTCCCTCGGATGGGTGATCCTGAGCAATTTTGGGCGTGCCTTACGACGCGTCGTGGGCGCCGTCTGTCTTGTTGTGCACCCGCGCGACCCAGTCCGCCGGTTTGGCGATCTCCGCCTTGGTGGGGAGGGTGTTCGGTGACGTCCAGATGCGGTTGAAGCCATCCATGCCGACCTGGTCGACGACGGCTCGTACGAATCGCTCGCCGTCGCGGTACTGGCGCAGCTTGGCGTCGAGGCCGAGGAGCTTGCGCAGGGCCATGTCGAGCCGCGAGGCGCCCTTCTGGCGGCGCTGCTGGAACTTCTCGCGGATCTCGGCCACGGACGGCACGACGTCCGGTCCGACCCCGTCCATCACGTAGTCCGCGTGGCCTTCGAGCAGGGACATCACCGCGGTGAGGCGGGCGAGGACCTCGCGCTGGGCGGGCGACTGGACCAGCTCGACCAGCGAGCGGCCGCCGTCGTCCTCCTCGCCCTCGGGGCGTCCTCCGGCGAGCGACTGCGCCGCTTCCCTGATGCGCTCCAGGAACGTCGACGGGTCGACCTCGGTCTCGTCGAGGAACGACTGGATTTCGCCCTCCAGGTGGTCGCGCAGCCAGGGCACGGCCGTGAACTGGGTGCGGTGGGTCTCCTCGTGCAGGCAGACCCAGAGCCTGAAGTCGTGCGGGTCGACCTCGAGTTCGCGCTCGACGTGCACGATGTTCGGCGCCACGAGGAGCAGCCTGCCGCCGCCGTTCGGCGCGGCCGGGAGGTCGCCGGTGGCGGGGGCGAAGGTCTCGTACTGGCCGAGAACGCGGGAGGACAGGAACGACAGCAGCATGCCGAGCTCGACGCCCGTGACCTTGCCGCCGACCGCGCCGAGGACGGCGCCGCCGGGGCCCGGGCCGCGGCGCTCCTGCATCTTGTCGAGCAGTGGCTTGAGGAGTTCGCGGAAGCCCGCGACGTTGGCCTTCACCCAGCCCGGGCGGTCCACCACGAGGACAGGGGTGTCGTGCATGTCGTCGGACGCCATGCGCGTGTACGCGCGCACGTGCTCCTCGGAGGCCTTGGCGTGCCGGCGCAGCTCGGAGACGACCGCGCGTGCCTCGTCACGGCTCACCTCTGGGCCGGGCCGTACGAGTCGGGTCGCCGTCGCCACCGCGAGGTTCCAGTCGACCATTCCTGCCGAAGCCGCACTGCCGAAGCTCGTCATGCCGTCAACGGTACGTGACCCTTCGGGTACAGGGAGGGGGTTGAACCCTGACTGAACCCTGACACCCGGCCCCCGGGTGTCACCCGGTGCCGGCCGGGGTCAGCGGCAGCCGCAGTTCGCGACGGAGGAGGCGAGCCGGTCCAGGACGGCCTGGGCGGACTGGGGGCCCGGGGCGCCCTCGGTCATGAACGCGAAGAGCAGCAGTCGGCCGTCGGCGTCGACGACCGTGCCGGCCAGGGTGTTCACGCCGGTGAGGGTGCCGGTCTTGGCGCGGACCAGGCCGGTTCCCGAGGCGTCGGCCTCGTCCGCGTAGCGGTGGGCGAGGGTGCCGGTGAAGCCGGCCACGGGCAGGCCGGTGAGCAGGGAGCGCAGTTCGGGGCGGGCGGGGTCGGCGGCCTCGGCGAGCAGGCCGGTGAGCAGGGCGGTGGAGGCCTTGTCGGTGCGGTCCAGGCCGCTGCCGTCGGAGAAGTGGGCGCCGGACAGCGGCAGCCCGAGCTTCTTCAGCTGCTTCTTGATGGCCCGGCCCGCGCCGTCGAAGTCGTGGCTCTCGTCGGCGGCGATCGCGGTCTGCCGGGCGAGGGCCTCGGCGATGTCGTTGTCGCTGTTCGTCAGCATGCGCTCGACGAGGGCGGACAGCGGCGGCGACTCGACCTTGGCGACGTCCTCGGCCTGCCCGGACGCCTTGCTGGGGCCCGGGGCGCCCTTGGTCCTGATACCGCGGTCGTGCAGCAGGTCCGCGAACTTCCCGGCGGCCGACGCGGCGGGGTCGGCGGCGCGCGGGGCGGGGCCGCTGTTGGAGTCGTCGGTACGGGCCTCGTCGGTCATCAGGGCGGAGACCTGGGCGAGGTTCTCGTTCACGCCGAGGGGGTGCAGGGACGGCCCCGAGTACAGCGAGGTGTCGTACGAGAGCGTGACCTCGGTGGCGCCGCGGGCCTTGAGGGAGGCGGCCGTCCGGTCGGCGAGGGTGCGCAGCTCGGCGGCGTCGTAAGGATTCTTCTCGCGGGCCGTCAGGGTCGGGTCGCCGCCGCCGATCAGCACCAGTTCCTTGCCGTCCTGGTCCAGGGCGGTGCGGGTGGCGATGCGGTGGTCGGGGCCCGCGGCCGTCAGGGCCGCCACCGCCGTGGCCAGCTTCGTCGTGGAGGCGGGGGTGAGGGCGTCGCCCGCCGACTTCCCGTAGAGCCGCTCCCCGGTGGCGGCGTCGACGACGGCGGCCGCACGGCGCGAGCCCAGGGCGGAGTCCTTGAACAGCGGGTCCAGTACGTCGGCCAGGGCGTGCTTCGTCGGGCCGGGCACCGACGCCCCGGGCGCGGCGAGGACCGCCGGTGCGCTGGGGGCGGCGGCCGACGCCCCCGCGGACGTACGGCCGTGATCTGCACCACCCCGGCTGCCCGGGGAGGCCGCCCGGTCCGCCTCGGCCGTACGCTGACCGGAGGAGTCCCAGGGGCCGGTAGCCACCGCCACCAGGGCGGCGAAGGCCACGCCCACCGCCGTCGCTCCCACCGTGAACTGCTTGGTCTTGGTCTTCGCAACGCCCGTCACGAGCTGCGAAGCCTTCAGCTCCGGCACCGCGGACCAGCCCCTTTCGCGATCACACACCTGCGTAGGGGACACTTAACCACCAGACGTTTGTGTTGATCATTGAGGAGCCACCGGTGGAGTTCGACGTTCTGATCGAGATCCCGAAGGGATCGCGGAACAAGTACGAGGTCGACCACGAGACCGGTCGCATCCGTCTCGACCGTCGTCTGTTCACGTCGACGGCCTACCCGACGGACTACGGCTACGTCGAGAACACCCTCGGCGAGGACGGCGACCCGCTGGACGCGCTGGTCATCCTGGACGAGCCGACGTTCCCGGGCTGCCTCATCAAGTGCCGCGCCATCGGCATGTTCCGCATGACGGACGAGGCCGGCGGCGACGACAAGCTGCTGTGCGTCCCGGCGACGGACCCGCGGATGGAGCACCTGCGCGACATCCACCACGTCTCCGAGTTCGACCGCCTGGAGATCCAGCACTTCTTCGAGGTCTACAAGGACCTGGAGCCCGGCAAGTCCGTCGAGGGCGCCGACTGGGTGGGCCGCACCGAGGCCGAGGCCGAGATCGAGCGTTCGTACAAGCGCGCTCAGGACAACGGCGGCCACTGAGCCGAGGGCGTAGCGTTCCTGCGCTGTCCGCCGGACGGGCCGTACGACATATGTCGTGCGGCCCGTCCGCATTTCTGTGCGCATACTGAGGCGTGCGGGAGGTAGACGCGTAGCGAGAGGCAGCCGCGTGGACGGTGGCGACCGCGGTCGCCGCCTTCTGCCGCAGGCACAGGAAGCCGCAATCACAAGAAGGGCGAGAAGGGCACGAGGTGACGGACCGGGAGACCGAGGCCCCCGAGGACCGCAAGCCGCAGTCCGACGAGGCACGCAGCGCGTTCACACAACCCATCGGGATCGTGGCGCAGGCGCCGGTGGCGGAGGAGGAGTCCTCCTCGACGACCTCGGAGTTCGCGCTCCCCGACGGGTACAGCGTGCCGCCCGCCGAGCCCGTGGAGCACGAGGGTTCGGCGTTCACGCCGCCGCGGACCTACAGCGCCCGGCAGTCGCCGCCCGCCTTCACTCCGCCGCACGGCATTCCGGTGGTCCGGCTGACCAAAGAGGCGCCCTGGCAGGACCGGATGCGCACGATGCTGCGGCTGCCGGTCGCCGAGCGGCCCGCGCCGCCGGAGAAGGCGCAGAAGGAGGACGACGCCGGGCCCGCCGTGCCGCGCGTGCTCGACCTGACGCTGCGTATCGGGGAGCTGCTGCTCGCCGGGGGTGAGGGCGCCGAGGACGTGGAGGCGGCGATGTTCGCCGTGTGCCGGTCCTACGGGCTCGACCGGTGCGAGCCGACGGTGACGTTCACGCTGCTGTCGATCACGTTCCAGCCGTCGCTGGTGGACGATCCGGTGACGGCGTCGCGCACCGTGCGCCGCCGGGGCACCGACTACAACCGGCTCGCTGCCGTGTACCGGCTGGTCGACGACATCAGCGACGAGCACGAAGAGGCCGCCTCGATCTCCCTGGAGGACGCCTACCGGCGGCTCGCCGAGATCCGCAGGAACCGGCACCCCTACCCCGGCTGGGCGCTCACCGCCGCGAGCGGGCTGCTCGCCGGGTCCGCCTCGATCCTCGTCGGCGGTGACCTCATCGTGTTCGTCGCCGCGGCGATCGGCGCGATGCTGGGCGACCGGCTCGCGTGGCTGTGCGCGGGGCGTGGATTTCCGGAGTTCTACCAGTTCACGGTGGCCGCGATGCCGCCCGCCGCGATCGGCATCCTGCTGACCCTGGCGCACAACTACGTGGATGTGCGCGCGTCCGCGGTGATCACCGGTGGGCTGTTCGCGCTGCTGCCCGGGCGGGCGCTGGTGGCCGGCGTCCAGGACGGTCTCACCGGGTTCTACATCACGGCCGCGGCCCGCCTGTTGGAGGTCATGTACTTCTTCGTGGGCATCGTCATCGGCGTGCTGATCATGCTGTACGTGGGGGTGCAGCTGCACGCGCAGCTCAACCCGGAGGGCCTGCTGTCGGGGCCCCAGCGGCCGTACTGGCAGATCGCCGCGTCGATGGCGCTGTCGCTGGCCTTCGCCGTGCTGTTGCAGCAGGAGCGGTCGACGGTGATCGCCGTGACGCTCAACGGCGGGGTCGCCTGGGTGGTGTACGGCGCCATGCACAACGCGGGTGATATCTCGCCGGTGGCGTCCACCGCTGCCGCGGCGGGGCTCGTCGGGCTGTTCGGGCAGCTCTTCTCGCGGTATCAGTTCGCTTCGGCGCTGCCGTACGTGACGGCCGCGATCGGGCCGCTGCTGCCGGGTTCCTCGACGTACTTCGGGCTGTTGTTCATTGCGCAGGGCAATGTGGACAAGGGGCTGGTGTCGCTGTCGAAGGCTGCCGCGCTTGCCATGGCTATCGCGATCGGGGTGAACCTGGGTGGTGAGATCTCCCGGCTGTTCATCAGGTCGCCCGGCGCCGGCGGGCGGCGTGCCGCCAAGCGGACCCGGGGGTTCTAGTCGCCGGGGTTGTCGGTGGGCTGACGGCCGGTGGACTTTTCGCGCAGTTCCCCGCGCCCCTTGTCGGGTTGTCGTTCACCTGCGGGCCGGTGGCCGCTTCTCGCGCCGTTCCCCGCGCCCCTGAAGGGTTGACCGTCAGCTGACGGCCGGTGGCCGCTTCTCGCGCAGTTCCCCGCGCCCCTGAGGCTGCGCTTCGCGCGCCTCTCCTGGGGGACGGGGCGCGCCTCTGATGAGATGGCGCACGAAGTGCGCATCTCAGGGGCGCGGGGAACTGCGCGACCAGCCACGACGCAAGCCGCACCCGACCACGCCCAGCGCCCAGCGCCCAGCGCGGCCTACCGCTTCGCGTGCCGCCCGCGCTGGACAGCGGCCCCGGCGTTCTCGTCGCCCGGCGCCGACGCGGTCTTCTTCGCCTTGCTGCGGGCGCGCAGGAACTCGATGGCGATCGGGACCACCGAGACGAGGACGATCAGGATCAGGATCGCCTCGATGTTCTCGTGGACGAACGCGATGTTGCCGAGCCAGGAGCCGAGCAGGGTGACACCGGCGCCCCAGAGCACACCGCCGATCACGTTGAACGTGATGAACGAGCGGTACCGCATCCCGGAGACACCCGCGATGATCGGCGTGAACGTGCGGACGATCGGCACGAAGCGGGCCAGGACCAGGGACTTCGGGCCGTACTTCTCGAAGAACTCGTGCGCCTTCGTCACGTTCTCCTGCTTGAAGATCTTGGAGTCCGGGCGCCTGAACAGCGACGGACCGACCTTCTTGCCGAAGATGTAACCGGCCTGGTCACCGAGGATCGCGGCGAGGCAGATCAGCGCGATGGCCGCCCACAGCGGGAAGTCGAGGGTGCCCGCCGTGATCAGCAGACCGCAGGTGAACAGCAGCGAGTCGCCCGGCAGGAAGAAACCGATCAGCAGGCCGGACTCGGCGAACACGATCAGGAGCAGACCCCAGATGCCGAACGTGTTCAGCAGATGGTCCGGGTCCAGCCAGCTGGGTCCGAGAGCAAGTGTCAGCACGGGTCCGGACTCCTGGAGGGATAGACAGACAACAGCAACGGCAAGGCAAAGTTATCAACGCCGGGTCAGCTTGCCAGGTTCCAGTGGCCCTCCCAGGATGCGCTGTGCCGCAACTGTGGCAAACCTGTCGGTATGGGAATCGAAGACTTCGGTGGCGGCCAGAATCCGCAGGCGGATGTGCTCGTCGTCACAACCAATGACGTCCCCGGCCGCCGGATCGAGCGGGTCATCGGTGAGGTCTTCGGCCTGACCGTCCGCTCCCGCCATCTCGGGAGCCAGCTCGGCGCGGGTCTGAAGTCGATGATCGGCGGCGAGCTGAAGGGCCTGACGAAGACCCTCGTCGAGACGCGGAACCAGGCCATGGAGCGGCTGGTCGAGCAGGCGCGGGCGCGGGGCGCCAACGCCGTGCTCATGTTCCGCTTCGACGTGACGGAGGCGATGGACGGGGCCGCGGAGGTCTGCGCCTACGGGACGGCCGCCGTCATCACGCCGGAGGCGTAGCGCGCCCGGCGTTCGCGTGGATCGCGTCGCGCAGGTGCTCGGCGACTCCCTCGCCCATGGAGTCGTAGAACGCCTTGAAGCGCTCGTCGGCGACGTACATGTCGCCGAGGCAGACGTGCATCGCGTACGGGCAGTCGTAGAACCAGCGTGAGATGTGCCGCCGGTGCTCCTCGGCGAGGTCCATGGCGCGCTCGCCCCCGGCCTCCTCGCCGGCGGCGACCAGGGCGGCGTAGCGCGCGCTCCAGTCGTCGACCTCGGCCTGGAGCCGCCGCCAGTCCTCCTTGCCGTAGGAGGCGGTGCGGCGCTGCGACTCGGCGTACTCCTCGGTGCCGCCCCAGCGCTCCTCGGCCTCCTCGCGGTACTGCTCGGGGTCCTTGTCCCCGAAGACCTCGAACCGTTCCTCGGGCGTGAGCCGGATTCCCATCTTCTGTGCCTCCATGGCGTGTTCGACGGCCTCGGCCATCTTCCGCAGCTTCTCGATCCGTGCGACGAGCAGGTCGTGCTGGCGGCGCAGGTGCTCCCGGGGGTCGGTCCCCGGGTCGTCGAGCAGGGCGTGGACCTCGTCGAGCGGGAAGCCGAGTTCCCGGTAGAAGAGGATCCGCTGGAGCCGGTCCAGGTCGCCTTCGCCGTAGCGGCGGTGGCCCGCCGCGCTGCGCTCGCGCGGGACGAGCAGTCCGATCTCGTCGTAGTGGTGCAGGGTGCGCACCGTGACGCCGGCGAATCCGGCCACCTGGCCCACCGACCAGCTCATGCGCCGCCCCCTCTCCTGCGTGCCTGCGGTGCCGTACGGGGATCAGCCTGACCCCTCACGTCACGTGAGGTGCAAGTCGCCCGGTCCCGCATGCGGCGAAATCCTTCCGGGTGTTATGGAGGGAATGTCCGCTTAGGGTGACGGCGTGAGCACTCCCGCCGAAGCCGATGCCGCGACGCCGCCGGATCCACCGGTGTCCCCTCCCCCGGCTCCTCCCGCCGTGTCCGCTCGCACCCTGCTGCCGATGGTCGCGCCCGCGCTCGTCATCGGCGTCCTGTGCAGCCTGCTGTTCCTGGCTCTGAGCTGGATCGCCGAGCGCTTGCAGGACGTGCTGTGGGGCGATCTGCCGGACGCGCTGGGCGTCGGCGGCGACTCGTCCCTGTGGATCATCGTCATGCTCACCCTGACGGGCGTGCTCGTGGGGCTGGTGATCTGGAAGGCTCCCGGGCACGCGGGCCCCGACCCGGCGACGATGGGCCTCGGTGGCGAGGAGCCGCTGAAGCCGTACGTCCTGCCCGGGCTCGCGCTGGCCGCCGCCCTGATGCTGGCCGGCGGCCCCAGCCTCGGCCCCGAGAACCCGATCATCGCGGTGAACGTGGGCCTGATGTTCTGGCTGGGCCGCAAGCTGCTGCCCGCGTCGCCCGGCGCCCTGTGGCCGAACCTGGCCTCGGCGGCGACCCTCGGCGCCCTGTTCGGCACGCCGGTCGCCGCCGCCCTGCTGGTCTCCGAGGCGCTCGCCGGGCGGCCGATGCCGATCAAGGGCTCGCTGTGGGACAACCTCTTCGGGCCGCTGCTCGCCGCCAGCGCGGGCGCCCTGACCACCACGCTCGTCGCCTCGCCCTCCTTCGACCTGGGGCTCCCCCCGTTCGCCGGACCCGGCTGGGCCGACCTGGTGTCCGCGGTCGTGGTCGCGTGCGCGGCCGCCGCGCTCACGATGGCCGCCGTGTACGCCTTCCCGTACGTGCACGGCGCCTTCGGGCGGCTCGGCCACCCGATGCTGATGCTGCCCCTGGGTGGCCTGGTGCTCGGGCTGCTCGGCGCGCTCGGCGGCCCGCTGACCCTGTTCAAGGGGCTCGAGGAGGTCAAGGAGATCGCCGCGGACCCGGGCGGCCGCTCGGCCGGCTCCTTCGCCCTGCTGGCCGTGGTGAAGCTGGCGGCGCTGCTGATCGCGGCCTCCTGCGGGTTCCGGGGCGGACGGATCTTCCCGGCGGTCTTCGTCGGCGCCGCGTTCGGCCTGTTCGCCCACGCGCTGGTCCCCGGGGTGAACGCCTCGGTCGGGATCGCGGCGGGCGTCCTGGGCGTCCTGCTCGCCGTCACCAGATCGGGCTGGGTCAGCCTCTTCACGGCGGCGGTGCTCGTCGCCTCGCCCGCGATCATCGCGCTCATGTGCATCGCGTCTTTGCCCGCTTGGCTCCTGGTGACGGGACGGCCGCAGATGCAACTGTCGGAGGAAGGCGCCTCGTTGCGCTGAACCCCATCCCATTCCTGGAGCGGACAAAGGAGTTACGGACATGTCGCCGCTGCATCAGAGTCCTTCGGAGAAGCCCGGTGAGCGCACGCTCGCCGTCAACCCCTTCTACGGCGAGGCCAATCCGACCGCCGGCATGACGGACGCACCGCCCAAGCACCGGCTGCCGGACAGCCCCCTCGCGCCCATGACCGCGTACCAGCTCGTCCACGACGAGCTGATGCTGGACGGCAACTCCCGGCTCAACCTGGCCACCTTCGTCACCACGTGGATGGAGCCGCAGGCCGGTGTCCTCATGGGCGAGTGCCGGGACAAGAACATGATCGACAAGGACGAGTACCCGCGGACGGCCGAGCTGGAGCGGCGCTGCGTCGCCATGCTCGCCGACCTGTGGAACGCGCCCGACCCCTCGGCCACCGTGGGCTGTTCCACCACCGGCTCCAGCGAGGCGTGCATGCTCGCCGGGATGGCCCTCAAGCGGCGCTGGATGCACAAGAACGCCGACCGCTATCCGTCGCGCGAGGCCCGGCCCAACCTCGTCATGGGCGTGAACGTGCAGGTCTGCTGGGAGAAGTTCTGCACCTTCTGGGAGGTGGAGGCGCGGCAGGTGCCGATGGAGGGCGACCGGTTCCATCTCGACCCGGCGGCCGCAGCCGAACTCTGCGACGAGAACACCATCGGTGTCGTCGGCATCCTCGGCTCGACCTTCGACGGGTCGTACGAGCCGATCGCCGACCTGTGCGCGGCCCTCGACGCCCTCCAGGAGCGGACGGGACTCGACATCCCCGTCCATGTGGACGGCGCGTCGGGCGCGATGGTGGCGCCGTTCCTCGACCCGGACCTGGTCTGGGACTTCCGGCTGCCGCGGGTCGCGTCCGTCAACACCTCGGGCCACAAGTACGGCCTGGTGTACCCGGGGGTCGGCTGGGTGCTGTGGCGCACGGCGGACGCGCTGCCCGAGGAACTGGTCTTCCGCGTGAACTACCTGGGCGGCGACATGCCGACGTTCGCCCTGAACTTCTCGCGCCCCGGCGCCCAGGTGGTCGCCCAGTACTACACGTTCCTGCGGCTGGGCCGGGAGGGCTACCGGGCGGTGCAGCAGGCGACCCGCGACGTGGCCCGCGGCCTCGCCGAACGGATCGAGACCCTCGGCGACTTCCAGCTGATCACCCGGGGCGACGAGCTGCCGGTGTTCGCGTTCACGACGGCCCCCGACGTGAAGGCGTACGACGTCTTCGACGTGTCGCGGCGGCTGCGCGAGCGGGGCTGGCTGGTCCCGGCGTACACCTTCCCGGCGCACCGGCAGGACCTGGCGGTGCTGCGGGTGGTGTGCCGCAACGGCTTCTCGTCGGACCTCGGGGAGCTGTTCGTGCAGGATCTGAACCAGCTGCTGCCCGAACTGCGCTGCCAGCCGCACCCGTTCACCCGTGACCGGGACTCGGCCACCGGCTTCCACCACTGACCGCTGACCGCCACAAGCCGCGGCCGGTCGCTAGAGCCGGTCGCCGGGGTGCCGCTCGCCCGTCGCGTACGGGTTCACCGCGCCGTCCTTCAGCACCCCGACGAACGGCTCACCGGCCTCGCCCGCGAACACGTACGCGCCGCCCTCGATCCGCCCGATGAGCCCCTCGGTCCACTCCGTGCCGAAGTCGGCCGAGTGGACCCAGTAGTTCATGATCTCGCCGATGTGACCGAGCCGCTCCGGCCCCTCCTCGGGCGTGTAGTACCCGGTGACGGTGGACCGCCAGGCGCCGATGGAGCGCAGCCGCTCCTTGAGGAGGGCCACCACCTCGGCGCGCGGCAGGTCCACCATGCCGCCGAGCGCGGCCACGAGGAGCTCCGGCTTCTGGTCGTACGAGACCAGGGCCGCGCGCAGCAGCCGCAGATACTCCTCGTCGCCGCGCCCCGTGATCTCGTACTCGGTGCGCGGCGGGCCGCCGGCCGTGGACGGGGCGGTCTCGTGCGCGAGGAGCAGTCCTTGCTTCGCCATCTGTTTCAGCGCGTGGTAGACCGAGCCGGGCTTGGCGTTCGACCACTCGTGGGCACCCCAGTACTCCAGGTCGCTGCGGACCTGGTAGCCGTGCGCACGGCCGTGCTGGCGTACAGCGTTGAGCACCAGGAGGCGGATGGCTGACATGCGCCCCAGCGTAGGACGTCACCGGGGCGCGGGACGTCACTCGAAGGACAGGGCCACCAGCTCGAAGGCGGTCTTCCCGTCCAGGCACTCGCGGACGATGTCGGCGTGACCGGCGTGCCGGGCGGTCTCCCGGATCAGGTGCAGGGCGAGCCAGCGCAGCGAGACCTCCTGGCCGTCGGGGAACCAGGGCTCGTCGGGCAGCGGGAAGGTGTCGTCGAGGCTGGGGGCCGCGCGGAAGAACTTCTCGGTGTCGGCGGCCACCTCGTCCCAGTACGCCAGCACCGACCGCACCGATTCGCCGTCGAGGAGGCGGAATCCGTCGGCGTACTCCTCGCGGCTGCGCTCGGCGTGCGTGCGCCGGGCGAGGTCGATCCAGCCCTTCTCGACCTGGGCCACGTGCTTGGCGAGGCCCACCAGGGACAGGTCACTGGCGGTCGGCTTCGACGACGCCTGCTCGTCGGTGAGGCCCAGCAGGGCCCGCCGGATGCCGCCGCGCTGCTCCTCGATGAAGCCGAGGAGCGCCCCGCGCTCGTCGCCGCGGGCCTCGGGGTTCACGTGCATGACCATCGGATCGCCTTTCGTCGTGCCCTGCTCTTGCTCGGTACTGACGAAGGTAGAGGGCGTTGCGGTCAGGTTCTGTCCGCGATGGCGGGAGTGGTCACACGTGTTTCGCGCCGGGAACACTCATGGCGGCACAGGACGTTCGCATGGCGGGCAGGTGTCGGGGCAGACGGTGGCAGAGCTGTAACCAGGGGAACACCCCGCGTGCACGTGCATCTGCCCATGCAGCTGCAAATGAACGCAGCTATGATCCTGGACAGGTCGGGGCAGTTCACCGCTGCTCGGACGCCAGTTCACAGCCGTCACGGCACCGGGCGGACCAGTTCACATATGCGTCACTTACAGCACCACCGGGAGCGAACCGTGGACCACGTGTACAACGGCATGGCGGCCACGGAGTTGCACGGAGTGGTCTGGCAGAAGAGCAGGCACAGCAACTCCCAGGGATCCTGCGTGGAGTTCGCGAAACTGCCCGGTGGCCGGGTGGCCGTGCGCAACTCCAACTTCCCCGAGGGGCCCGCCCTCGTCTACACGCCGGCGGAGATAGCGGCGATGCTGCTCGGCGTGAAGGACGGGGAGTTCGACCATCTGACCGCCGGCGCCTGACGGTCCGCGCGGGCCGCTGCGCGCCACGGTCGGCGCCCGGCTGACGCGCGTAGACAATCGGCCCAACGACCCCTACCCGTCCGTACGTTGGGACGGGTCCGCCTTCAGAGCCTGAACAGTGCCCAGACGACCTTGCCGCTCAGTGTCCCGGCCAGCGGGTGCCAGCCCCAGCTGTCGCTGAAGGAACCGACGAGGAACAGCCCGCGGCCCGACTCCGCCGCGCAGTCGTCCAGGACGTGCTCGCTGTCCCCGGCCACCGGACTTTCGTTGCTCGGGTCGCGCACCGCGCACACCACCCGCGAGGTCCACCTCATCAAGTGCAGCCGCACCGGCGGATCCTGGGCGTGCGGGGTGTCGGCGGGCAGCGCGTGCCGCAGGGCATTGGTGACCAGCTCCGAGACGACCAGGCAGACGTCCTCGAAGCGCTCGGCGACGTCCCAGTCGGCAAGAGTGCGCCGGGTGAACTCCCGCGCGCTGCGCACCGATTCGTAGCGGGCCGGCAGCGCACAGGACGCGGCACTGGAGACGGCCGAGGGATCGATGGGGGGAAGACCCTGCCGTAACACGTCGACAGACTCGAGCATGGTCGATCCGTTCGTCCCCATGCGAGGCACTCCCCAGTTTCGCAGTACGTAGCGAGCGGTGGTGACGGCCATCGTTCCGAATGCGTACACCGGATGCAAGGGCAGATGCACGTGCACGCGCCAGACTTGGACGTTCCCGTACCGCTTCTTGCTCATTTCTCCCTACGACTTCTTGCGCAGCCCTTTCGTGATCTTTCCATTTCTGTAACCAAGCGAGTACGCGGTGGAGCGTTTAAGTGGCAGACTTCGCCCCCTGAACCGATGGGGAGGATGAAGAGACGTGACCGCTGGGGAGTCGAGTGGCTCGGTGGTGCGGCGCATTCTGCTGGGCTCGCAACTGAGGCGCCTGAGGGAATCGCGCGGCATCACGAGGGAGGCCGCCGGCTACTCGATCCGCGCCTCCGAATCGAAGATCAGCCGCTTGGAGTTGGGACGGGTGAGCTTCAAGGCGAGGGACGTCGAGGACCTGCTGACGCTGTACGGCGTGACCGACGGGACGGAGCGCGAGGCACTGCTCTCGCTCGTCAAGGAGGCCAACGTCGCGGGCTGGTGGCACAGTTACTCGGATGTGCTGCCGGGCTGGTTCCAGACATATGTCGGCCTGGAGGGCGCCGCGTCACTGATTCGCGGCTACGAGGCGCAGTTCGTGCACGGCCTGCTGCAGACCGAGGCGTACGCGCACGCGGTGGTGGCCCAGGGCATGCGCGGCGCGCCCGCCGAGGACATCGACCGGCGGGTGTCACTGCGCCTGGCACGGCAGAAAATACTGTTCGCCGAGCGGGCACCGGACGTCAGCTTCGTGCTCGACGAGGCCGCGCTGCGCCGGGTGCACGGCGGGCCCGAGGTGATGCGCGGCCAGCTGGAGCATCTGATCGAGGCGACCGAACTGCCCCATGTCACGCTCCAGATCATGCCGTTCAGCCACGGCTGGCACGCCGGCGAGTCGGGCACCTTCACCCTCCTCACCTTCCCCGAGTCCGACCTCTCGGACGTCGTCTTCCTCGAACAGCTCACCAGCGCGCTGTACCTGGACAAGCGCGAGGACGTCGCCCAGTACGAGAAGGCGATGGTGGATCTGCAGAGACAGTGCCCGCCCCCGGAGGAGAGCGCTCGGCTGCTGCGCCGCATTCTGGCCGAGCTGCCCGACTGAATTCGTCTTTCTCCAACAGCAGTTGACTGAACTCTTGCCGCAACTGACAGACGCCGGTCGTACCATGACGGGATCTCAGGTGTCCGGCGCTGCAGCAAGGGAACTCACCATGGCCCTCCCGTCCTACTTCACCGAGCTGGACCGGCAGTACATCGACGGCACGTGGCGCACCGGGCGCGGGGCCTGGGACATCATCGACCTCAACCCGTACACCGGCGACAAGCTCGCCGCGATCACCGTCGCCTCCGTGGAGGAGGTCGACGAGGCGTACCGGGCCGCCGAGCGGGCGCAGAAGGAGTGGGCGAAGACCACCGCGCACGCGCGCCGGGCGGTCTTCGAGCGGGCGCTGCACCTGGTCGAGGAGCGCGAGCCTGAGATAGCCGAGGCGATCATCGACGAGCTCGGCGGCACCCGCGTGAAGGCCGGGTTCGAGCTGCATCTCGCCAAGGAGTTCCTGCGCGAGTCGATCCGGCTGACGGGTGTGCCGCAGGGCGAGGTGATCCCGTCACCGGTGGAGGGCAAGGAGAACCGGGTCTACCGGGTGCCGGTCGGGGTCGTCGGCGTCATCTCGCCGTTCAACTTCCCCTTCCTGCTCTCCCTCAAGTCGGTCGCCCCGGCCCTGGCGCTGGGCAACGGCGTGGTGCTCAAGCCGCACCAGGACACCCCGGTCTGCGGCGGCTCCCTCATCGCGAAGATCTTCGAGGACGCGGGGCTGCCGGCCGGGCTGCTCAACGTGGTCATCACCGACATCGCCGAGATAGGCGACGCGCTGCTCACCCACCCCGTGCCGAAGGTGATCTCCTTCACCGGCTCCGACCAGATCGGGCAGCACGTGGCGACGGTGTGCGCCACGCAGTTCAAGTACGTGGTCCTGGAGCTGGGCGGGAACAGCGCGCTGACCGTCCTCGACGACGCCGACGTCGACTACGCGGTCGACGCGGCCGTCTTCAGCCGCTTCGTCCACCAGGGCCAGGTCTGCATGGCCGCGAACCGGATCCTCGTGGACCGCAAGGTCGAGGAGGAGTTCACCGCCAAGTTCGTCGCCAAGGTGAAGACCCTGAAGTCGGGCGACCCGCGCGACCCGGAGACCGTGATCGGCCCGGTCATCAGCTCCAACCAGGCGGACGCGCTCTGCGGCGTCGTGGAGCAGGCGCTCGCCGAGGGCGCGACGGCGCTCGTCCGGGGCGGTGTCGACGGCAATGTCGTCGAGCCGGTGGTGCTGACCGGGCTGCCCGCCGACTCCCCCGTGCTGCGGCAGGAGATCTTCGGGCCGGTGGCGCTGCTGATCCCGTTCGACGGGGACGCGGAGGCGGTACGGATCGCCAACGACACCCCGTACGGGCTGAGCGGGGCCGTGCACACGGCCGATGTCGAGCGGGGTGTGGCGTTCGCCCAGCAGATCGACACGGGCATGATCCACGTCAACGACGGGACCGTGCACGACGAGCCGCTGGTGGCCTTCGGCGGCGAGAAGCGCTCGGGCATCGGGCGGCTCAACGGCAGCGCGACGGTCGAGGCCTTCACCACCCAGAAGTGGATCTCGGTGCAGCACGGCAGGTCCCGCTTCCCCTTCTAGGGCCTGTGGGGGGCCCGTCTCAGGGGATGTGCGGGACCTGCCGCTCGCTGCTCACCTGCCGGACTTCGGGGCGCCGGACGTCTTCGCGTACCGGCGCTCGAAGCGCTCGACGCGGCCGGCGGTGTCCAGCACGCGCTGGTTACCGGTGTAGAAGGGGTGGCTGACGTCGGAGATCTCGACGTCGACGACGGGGTACGTGTGCCCGTCCGCCCACTCGACCGTCTTCTCGCTCGTCATGGTCGAGCGGGTCAGGAAGGCGTGGTTCGCGGCGCGGTCGCGGAAGACGACCGGGCCGTAGGCGGGGTGGATCGCGGTGTTCATGGTCAGCGCTCCTCTCGGAAGTCGACGTGCCGGCCCGCGACGGGGTCGTACTTGCGCAGGGTCATGCGGTCGGGGTCGTTGCGCCGGTTCTTGCGGGTGACGTAGGTGAAGCCCGTGCCCTCCGTGGACCTGAGCTTGATCACTGGACGGAGTTCGTTGCGTGCCATGCCGCGATGATAACGAAAATGACTCCCATTTTCAATAGGCACTTTCGCGGGTCCATGACCCCTGGTAACTTGCTGGCTCGACCTGGCGACAACAGCAGTGACACTGGGGGACTTCGTGCACAGCAGGAACCGGAGCGGGAACCGGAGCAGGAACGTTCGGATCGTCGCGGGCGCCGCGGCCGTCGTGGCGGCGCTGGCCGTGAGCGGCTGCAGCAGCGACGACGACGGGGCGGACAAGGGAGCGGCGGCGTCCTCGTCGGCGGCGGCGCCGGACGCGGGCTCGTCCGACTCCGGGTCCGGCTCCGACTCCGGATCCGGGTCCTCGAAGGACGCCGTCGGCATCTGGAGCGCGACCACCGACGGCAAGGCCGTGGTGCTCGTGATCGGCGGCAGTCAGGCGTCGCTGAGCACGGGGGACGGGCATCTGTGCACCGGCACCGTGACCGGCGAGAAGGCGCTGAACCTCAAGTGCGCGGACGGGAACACCGACCGCACCACGGGCGCGATCGAGTCCAACGACGGCTCGACGATGAAGGTCTCCTGGGACGCCGGGGCGCAGGACACCTTCAAGAAGTCGGCGAACGGCAAGCTGCCCACAGAGCTGCCGACCGGGCTGCCGAGCGGCCTGCCGACGGGCTGAGAAGCCGAGGGCCGAGGGCTCAACGGGCCGCGTTCTCCTGGGAGGTACCGGGAGGGCGCGGCCCGTCCGTGTTTCCGGTGGTTCCGGTGGTTCCGGTGGTTCCGGTGGCGCCGGCTTTCCCGGTGGACTCCGGCTCGGGCTTCACCGACATGGGCGGCTCCTCGGTGTCCAGGGCCTCGGTCAGCTCGTCCAGGGCTTCCAGGAGCAGGCCCGCGCCCCGGCGCACGACCCGGTCGGGGACGCCGTCGCCGTCCCAGGCGTCGAGGGCGGCGCGGACCGGTTTCCAGCGCGGGAGGCGGCGTTCCTTGATGGCGCGGGCGCCGTCGCGGGTCGCGGTGCGCAGCGCCTCGGCCAGGTCCTCGGCGGCGGGCACCGGGGTGGCGTCGCGCTCCGGGAGATGGGCCTCCATCAGCATCGCGACGCGGCCCAGGCGGTGCAGGGCGTGCGCCGCGTCGTCGGCGGCCGCGCGGGACAGACCGCGGTGGCGTACGGGTTCGGTCCTGGCCCGGTCCGCGGCCTGGTCCCAGGCGATGTGTGCGTCCCGGGCGGCCAGCAGGGCGGCGCGGACGTCGGGGCAGGACTTGCCCGCCGGGTGCGCGTAGTGGTCGACGACCGTGGCCGCGTACTCGCCGACCGCGACCAGCCGCTCGGCGAGCCGGGTGCGCAGCCTCGGCGTCTCCCAGGCCGGGTACAGGGCGTAGGAGAGCATCGCGAGGACACCGCCGGCCAGGGTGAGCACGACGCGTTCGGGCACCGTCTGGTCCCAGGTCTGGCCGCCCATGCCGAGCAGGAAGACGACATACGCGGAGACGCAGGCCTGCGCCGCGAGCTGCCCGGTGCGCATCAGTAGGTACATGAGGGCCGCGCACACGACGGCGAGCGCGGCGGAGGTCCAGGTGCCCGGGTGGGCGAGCTGGACGACGGCCGTCGCCACGGTCACGCCGACGAGGGTGCCGCCGAAGCGGGCGACCGCGCGCGAGTACGTCTGGGAGAAGTCGGGGCGCATCACCATGACGGCCGCCATCGGGGCCCAGTAGCCGTGGCCGAGCGGGAGCAGGTCGCCGATCACGTAGCCGACGACCGCCACGGCGCTCACGCGGGTGGCGTGGCGCAGGATCGGCGAGCCGGGGCGGGCCTCCTTCCTGATGGCCCGTACGGCGGTGGGCACCAGCTTCACGAGGGTGGGGCGGGGCAGGGCCGGCGGCGGTTCCGCGACGGGTCCCGGACCGGCCGCGCCCCGCACGCCGAGGTGCCCGGGCAGCCGCGCCGGGAGCCGCTGCCACAGGGGTTCCGCCGGGCTGCCCGGCGGGTCGACCTCGCCCGCCGTCTCCAGTACGTCCCTCAGGAGCGAGCCGAGCCGGGTGGCCGCGCGGTGCGGCGGTCCGGCCAGGATGGCGCCGGTGTCCGGGGTGCGCAGGGCCGCCACGGCCGGGGCCGGGATGCGGACCGGGGCGCCGGTGCGGATGGCGCGGGCCGCGGCGTCCAGGATCGATCCGGCGGCACCGAGGAGTTCGCGGACCCGGTCGCGTTCGACGCCCTCCTCGGGGACGCCGACCGCCGGGTCGGCCAGGGACGCGAGGACCGGGCGGATGCGTTCGGCCAGGCCCCGGGCGCCGTGCAGCTGGGCGGGGCGGGTGCGGGCCTGGCGCGGGGTGAGCGCGGCGGCGCTGCGCGCGAGCATCAGCGGCTGCGGGTCGAACGGGGCGAGCGGGTCGTGGCGCAGTCGGCGCGCGTAGTCGGCCTCGGCGGCGAGCGCGTCGGCGAGGGCGTCGCGGTGCGCTCCCCAGCGGCGTACGGGAAAGAGGATCACCAGGGTCGCCTGCACGAGGCCGCCGAAGACCATCATCGCGGCGTGCCCGGCGGCCTCGGCGATCGAGGTCGGCAGGGTGATGGTGACCAGCATCATCGCCACGTTGGAGGAGGCGATGATGCCGATCGTCGGACCCGCCGCCCAGCCCAGGCCCGCCAGGAACGTCCACAGGGCGAGCAGCGGCACGAACAGGAACAGGTGGGAGCCGGTGAGATAGCCGAGGAACGTGGAGATGCCGAGGCTGGTGCCGGAGGCGATGGCCAGCTCAGGGCGGGGCCGCCAGCTGCGCTGGAACGTGGCGATCGCGGCCTGGAACGCGCCGAACGCCGAGCCCGCCGCCACCGCGGGCCCGAACGCCGCCAGGCTGATGGCGACGACGATCGCGAGCCCCGCGGCGCCGCGCAGGGCGACCAGGGGTTCCAGTCGTTTCCGCTCGACGGTCAGCCCCGAGCGGGTGGTGTCCTTCAGCGCCCGGAACCAGCTCACATCGCCACAATACGGGCAATCGGCGACAGGGAGCCGATCGGCCCGGCCCGGCTCCGTCAGGGGCGGCCGTCGCGTCAGTCGCGCCCGTCGCGTCAGTCGCGTTCGTCGCGTTCGTCGCGTCAGTCGCGTTCGTCGCGGAGCACGAGGGCGAGCAGTCCGGGGAAGCGCTCGTCGAACTCCTCGCGGCGCAGCCGGTTCAGCCGGCGGGCGCCCGCGTCCTTCTGTTCCAGCAGGCCCGCCTCGCGCAGCACGGCGAAGTGGCGGCTCAGCGTGGCCTTGGTGACCGGCACGTCGAAGGTGCCGCAGGTCCGCTGCCAGGGGCCCGACGCGGCCAGTTCCCGTACGAGCGTGCGGCGGACCGGGTCCGCCAGAGCGAGCAGAGCCGCTTCGAGGGTGACGTCCCGGGGGTGGGCGTGGACGGGCGCCGCGCGGTGGCTCGTCGTACCGGTGCTGGTGCTCGTCGCGTCCTCGGTGGCCGTCATGGCGTGCGCTCCCTGCCTTCCGGGGATCCTGCGGGATCTTGCGGGGTGTTCGATGCCGTGCGTACACTCTCGGTGATTCAGTGTTCGCTTCGCAACGAACAGTCTATCCGTTGAAGGAGTCAGCCATGCCGTCGACCCCGCAGTCCCCCATCGGCGTAGGCATCGTCGGCCTCTCCGCCCGGCGCGGCTGGGCGGCCCAGGCGCATCTGCCCGCGCTGCGGCTGCTCGACGGGTTCGAGGTGCGCGCGCTCTCCGCGAGCAGCGCCGACTCCGCGCGGCAGGCCGCCGAGAAGCACGGGGTGGCACGGGCGTACGGGAGCGCCGCGGAGCTGGCCGCGGCCGACGAGGTCGATCTGGTCGTGGTCACCGTGAAGGTGCCGGACCACCGGGAGATCATCCGGACCGCGCTCGACGCCGGGAAGGCGGTGCTCTCCGAGTGGCCGCTGGGCACCGGCCCCGCCGAGGCCGAGGAACTGGCGTCCCTCGCCGCCGCGCGCGGGCTGCGCACCTTCACCGGGTTGCAGGCGCGCTCGGCGCCGCTGGTGCGTCATCTGCGCGATCTGATCGCGGACGGCTACGTCGGCGAGGTGCTGCACACCAGCGTGGTGGCGTCCGCGCGGGGCTGGGGCGCGATGGTGCCCGAGGGCGGCGCCTATCTGCTGGACCGCGCCTCGGGGGCGAACATGCTGACGATCCCGTTCGGGCACACCCTCGACGGGCTGACCTCGGTGCTCGGTGATGTCGACGAGGTCAGCGCGGTCACCGCCACGCGACGCCGGACGGTCGAGGACCCGGCCGGGCGGATCCACCGGCCGGACGTCGCCGATCAGCTGGTGCTGGGCGGGGTGCTCTCCTCCGGCGCGGTGGCCTCGGTGCACTACCGGGGCGGGATGTCGCGGGCGACGAACTTCCGCTGGGAGATCGGCGGGACGGACGGGGACCTCGTCGTCACCGGTGACCACGGGCATCTGCAGATGGGCGAGTACACCCTCGCCGGGGCCCGTGGCGACGACACCGCGCCGGCTCCGCTCGCCGTTCCCGAGCACTATTTCGACCCCGCGCTCGCCGCTCTGCGCGGTACCGACGCATACAACGTCGGTGCTGCCTATGCCCAGATCCGGCGCGATCTGCTGGACGGCACCCACGTGATCCCGGACTTCACCCACGCGGCCCGCCACCACCGCCTCCTCGCCCGCATCGAGCGTGCGGCAACCCGATCCTGACCTCGTCGCTCGACTGCGGGCCGGTGGGGGCTGGTCGCGCGGGGTTGTCGTTCAACTGACGGCCGGTGGCCGCTTCTCGCGCAGTTCCCCGCGCCCCCGAGGCAGGCGCTTCGCGCCGCCTCCCCCTTGAGGCTGCGCTCCGCGCGCCTCTCCTGAAGGACGAGGCGCGCCTTTGATGAGATGCCGCACGAAGTGCGCATCTCAGGGGCGCGGGGAACTGCGCGAGAAGCGGCCACCGGCCCGCACCCGACCGACAACCCAGGGGCGCGGGGAACTGCGCGACCAGCCCCCACCGGCCCGCACCCGACCGACAACCCACCAAAGGCGCGGGGAACTACTCGATCAGCCCCCAGGGCGCAGGCGGCGCTGGGAGTCCGGGCCCGCCGAGGCGTTCCCGAGGCGGGCCCGATCAGCCGCGGCGCCCCCTTCGTCCCACCCCGCCCCGTCGGAGCCCCCCCGAACCCGAGTGGTCACCGTCCGCGGAAACATCTCCTCGGCCCGCCCCGCCACAGCGACATCCCGCGCGGCGAGCACCGGCAACAACTCCCCCTCCCCACCGGCCACACGCCCGGCGACGGCGGCGAGCCGGTCGCCGATCCGCTGCGCGTACGCGGCCAGGAACGACTGCCGGAACGTCTTCGTACGCCGACGCCCGCCCGCCCGCTGCTCCGCCTCGGCCCGCGTCATCGCACTGTCGGCCTGCACGAGCAGGGACGTATAGAGCAGCTCCACGACCTCCAGATCCGCCTCGAACCCGACGACGGTCGAGAACCCGAACGCGCTGTTCCACACCGCGCGGCAGCGATTGGCCCCCGCCACCGCGTCGAGCAGCACCGCCTTCGCCGTCTCGTAGGGCGCGTCGACGCCGATCCGGCACGCTCCCGGGCTGTCCTTGGTGTGCGTACGGGCGGCGAGCAGCGCCTCGTCGACCGAGTGCCGGGCCATCAGCTCCTGCGCCTTGGCGGTGAGCGCCTCGGCCTCCGGCGGATAGCCGGTCGCCTCCGCCTTGGCCAGCAGGGCCCGGATCCGGGCGAGGGTGCGCGGCTCACCGGCGACCGGCACGGTGACAGCCTCCCCGGGCACCGGCCCAACCGGTTCGATCGCGGGGAGGCGCAGCAGCAGCCGGTACAGCTCCAGGGCGACGGTCGCGCCGGAGAACCGGTCCCGGCGCCCGTCCGCACCGGGGTCGGGAAGCTCGGCGAGCTGGGCCGCCCAGCGGGGCGGAAGCGTGTCGTAGCGCCCGGTCTCGGCACGGATCAGCCCGGCGGCGAGGTCCACGTGCCCGGCGCCGAGCCCTTCGTCCCGTACGACCATCCGCAGCACATCGGCGGGCTGCCACCCCCGCTCCCAGGCGCGGCGCACGAACTCGCGCCCGCGCAGGGCGAGTTCGGCGTCGGCGGCCGGGTCGGCGGCGAGCAGGGACGCGCCGAGGTCCAGGTCGCCGGTGTCGTACAGCGCGGCCGCGAAGGCCCGCTCGACGGTGCTGTCGCTCATCGCGGGTTCGCCTCGTCCCAGGCGGCGCGGGCGGCGGCGACGGCGGGCCGGTGGTCGCGGGACCAGTCGGCGAGGCCCTTGATCAGGTGGGTGAGGCTGTGCCCCATCGCGGTCAGCTCGTACTCGACCTGCGGCGGCACGGTCGGGTACACGGTCCGGGTGACGAGCCCGTCGCGTTCGAGACGGCGCAGGGTCAGGGTCAGCATGCGCTGCGAGACACCGGTCACGGCGCGCTGCAACTCCATGAACCGCCGTACGCCCGAGGCCAGTTCCACGACGACGAGCACCGACCACTTGTCACCGAGCCGGTCCAGGACGTCCCGGATCCCGCAGTCGTCGTGATCGTCGCAGCTGACGACCGGCCCGGAGGCGGTTACCGCCGTGTGCCCGACTGACATGAAAGTGCCTCCTTATGCGCAGCCGCCCGCGCCCCGACGATGGTCTCAGTCATCGCAACGCGACACCCGAGGGGGAACTTCCATGCTGCTGGTCACCGGCGCTTCCGGCGGACTCGGCTCCTTGATCGCCGGGCGGCTCGCGGGCCGCGACGACGTCGTGACGGGCACGCGCGCGCCCGGCGCCGGGGAGCGCCGCGTCGACTTCGACGACCCGCACCCGCGCGGGCTGGCCGACGCCTTCGCCGGAGTGGACACGCTGCTGCTGATCTCGGCCGGGTACGGCGAGGACGACGCCGTCATCGCCCGGCACGACGCGGCGATCACGGCGGCCGGGAAGGCGGGCGTGCGGCACGTCGTCTACACGAGCCTGTCCGGCGACGGCGACCATCTCACGTACGCCCTCGCCCACCGCTGGACCGAGCGGCGGCTGCGGGAGTCGCCCCTCGCGTGGACGGTCCTGCGCAACGGCCTCTACGCCGAACTCCTCGCCCACCTCGCCGCCCCCGGCCCCGACGGCGTGATCACGGCGCCGCTCGGCACGGGCCGGCTCGCGGCGGTGGCCCGCGAGGATCTCGCCGAGGCGGCCGTACGGGTCGCTCTGGACCCGGCACGGCACACGGGCCGCACCTATGAACTGGTGGGAGAAGTGCCGCTGGGCGGAGCCGAGTTGGCGGCGGCGGCCGGGGCCGCGTACGCGCCGGGAACGCTGGCCGGGGCGCGGGAGGCGATCGCGGCGTCGGGGGCGGTGCCGTTCCA
The DNA here is from genome assembly GCF_042799415.1 of Streptomyces sp. NPDC057694. NCBI lineage: Bacteria > Bacillati > Actinomycetota > Actinomycetes > Kitasatosporales > Streptomycetaceae > Streptomyces > Streptomyces sp. NPDC057694. The sequence continues at coordinate 132,207 of NZ_JBHVIX010000015.1, read as the reverse complement.
GGTGCCGATGCTGGTGAGCACGTACGCGGCGATCGCGGCGGGGTTCATGGACGGGTCCCGGATCCCGGCCGCCGAGCGCGGCAACCTGCGGGAGCTGCTCGGACGGGCGCCGCGGCGGGCGGCAGAGGTCTACGCGGAGAACCTTCCGCCGCGCTGATGTCGGAGACCTTCTGCCGCACCGATGTCGGAGAACCTTCTGCCGCACCGATGTCACAGACGCGGACGCCGTCTCGTCCATGGGGTCGTCGACGAAGCACACGCATCCCGGCGTGCACGACGCACAAGGAGTGGACGATGAACCTCGCACTGTGGATCACCACCGGCCTGCTGGCCGCGGTCGCGCTGGCCGGCGGCGTCACCAAGGCGTTCGTACCGAAGGAGAAGCTCGCCGCGGCGCACGGCGGCGGCTGGACGGCCGGTGTCGGCGCCGGTTTCGTGAAGGGCCTCGGGGTGCTGGAGCTGCTGGCCGCGGCCGGGCTGATCCTTCCTGCCGCGCTCGGTGTCGCGCCGGTGCTGGTACCGGTGACCGCCGCCTGCTGGATCGCCCTGATGATCGGCGCGATGATCACCCACGGCCGGCTCGGCGAGTACCCGCTCGTGGCGCTGAACGTGGTCTATCTCGTCCTCGCGGCCTTCGTCGCCTGGGGCCGGTTCGGTCCCGGGTCCTTCACGGGCTGAGCCGCGGCGGGCATGATCGTGCGGGTGTTCCTGACGGACGGCGACGGCGCCGTCGGACGGCTCCTGGTGGCACGTTTCGTGGCGCGGGGGCACCGGGTCACGGCGACGACGACGAGCGAGGACATGCTGGACACGCTGGCGCGGTGGGGCGCACGGGGGATGGTGATGGACGGGCGGGACGCCGTGTCCGTCGGTGTGACGGTGGGCGCCGCGCGGCCGGACTCGATCGTGCACCGGACGACCGCGCGAGGCGCCGCGGGCACCGATCATCTGCTGGCCGCCGCGCAGGCGGCAGGTGTCCCGCACGTCGTCGCGTGGTCGGACGCCACGGCGCCGCACCGCCTGTCGGACGCGGCACGGGCGGTGTTCGAGACCGGCGGCGCGGTGGTGCTGCCCTGCGGCCGCCTCGACACCGCGGTGAGCGCCACCGTCCTCGCCGTGGAGCGCCGGACGACGGGACTGCTCCGGTGCGCCCCGCACCGCGCTGACGAGGAGGCGGCTCGATGAACGGCACCAGGACCGAGGAGTTCCAGGAGCTGCGCCCGCTGCTGTTCTCGATCGCGTACCGGATCCTCGGCAGCGTGAGCGAGGCCGAGGACGCGGTCCAGGAGACCTGGCTGCGCTACGCGGCGACGGCGACCGAACCGCGCTCGCCGAAGGCGTTCCTGTCGGCGACGGTGACCCGGCTCTCGATCGACGTGCTGCGTTCGGCGCGGGTGCGGCGCGAGGCGTACGTCGGCCCGTGGTTCCCCGAGCCGCTGCTCGCCGATCCGTACGAGGATCCGGCGCGGGCGGCCGAGCTGGCCGACTCGGTGTCGACGGCTGCCCTGCTGCTGCTCGAACGCCTCAGCCCGCTGGAACGGGCCGCGTTCGTCCTGCGCGAGGTCTTCGACTTCGGCTACGACGACGTGGCGTCGGCGGTGGGCCGCTCCGAGTCCGCGTGCCGCCAGCTGGTGGTGCGGGCGCGCCGCCACATGGCCGCGGGCCGGCCCCGTTTCGAGGCGGATCGCGGGGAGCGGGAGAAGCTGGCGGCGCGGTTCTTCGACGCGCTGCGCGAGGGCGACGTCCCTGGTCTACGGGATCTGCTCGCCGCCGATGTGTCGATGGCCGGCGACGGCGGCGGCAAGGCTCCGCAGCTGGCCCGGACCGTCCTCGGCGCCGTGAACGTGGCCCGCCTCCTCGGCTCCGCCTTCCCCCGCATGGCCCGCGCCGCCATCACGTGGGAGCCCTGCACGGTCAACGGCGAGCCCGGCGCCGTCTTCCGCGACCAGGACGGAAAGGTGCTCCACACCATGTCCCTGGAGTTCCACGCATCCCGCATCCACGCGATCCGCACGGTCATCAACCCCGAGAAGCTGGCGCATCTGGGCCCGGTGGCGGACGCGTGGGCGGTCGACGAACGGGTGCGGGGGATCACGGCGGGCTGATCGGTCCCGTGCGGGTCGAGTGCGGCTGGCCGCGCAGTCCCCCGCGCCCCTGAAGGCTGCGCTCCGCGCAGCCCCCTGATGAGATGCCGCACGAAGTGCGCATCTCAGGGGCGCGGGGAACTGCGCGACCAGCCACGACGAGAGCCGCACCCGCCCACACACACCACAAATCAGCACCACTGTCAGACCCAGATGTGACACTCGCCCGTATGACCGAACGCTGGGCCCTGGCCCCCACCGAGCACGGCGGCGCCGCCATCGCGCCACTGGGCCCGGACGGCCGCCCCACCACCCCGGTCACCCACGAACCCGACCTGAAAGAAGCCGTCCGCACCAGGCCGGAGGCCACCCGCTGGGTCTGGCGCGACACCCACACGGTCTACCCCCGCCTCCTGGCAGCCGGCATCAAAGTGGACCGCTGCTACGACATCGAGGCCGCCGAAACCCTCCTCCTCGCCCACGAGGGCAGACACGGCGAACCCCGCTCGGCAGCCGCCGCCCTGGCAAGACTCCGCGGCGGCCCCGTCCCCCCGGACCCGCCCCCGCGCACGGCGGCCCCGGCCTCCCAGTCGTCCCTGTTCGAGCCGCGCCCACCCGTCGACGTCCCCCTCACCGACCTCCTCGACGTCTACGCGGATCAGCAGCGCCGCCACGCCGCCACCGCCCACCCGGACCGCCTGCACCTGCTGACGGCGTCCGAGTCCGCGGGCATGCTGATCGCCGCCGAGATGCACGCGGCGGGCCTGCCGTGGCGGGCGGACGTGCACCGGGCCCTGCTCACCGAACTGCTCGGCGACCGGTACGCGGGCGGCGGCGAACCGCGCAGGCTGGCCGAGCTGGCGGACGAGGTGTCGGCGGCGTTCGGCAGACGGGTGCGCCCGGATCTGCCCGCGGACGTCGTGAAGGCGTTCGCGCAGGCGGGCATCAAGCTGACCTCGACCCGCCGCTGGGAGATCGAGAACATCGACCACCCGGCGGTGCAGCCCCTCCTGACGTACAAGAAGCTGTACCGGATCTACACGGCGCACGGCTGGTCCTGGCTCCAGGACTGGGTCAGGGACGGCCGTTTCAGACCCGAGTACCTGCCGGGCGGCACGGTCTCGGGCCGCTGGACGACGAACGGCGGGGGTGCGTTGCAGATCCCCAAAGTGGTGCGCCGCGCGGTGATCGCCGACCCCGGCTGGAAGCTCGTCGTCGCGGACGCCGCGCAGATGGAGCCGCGGGTGCTCGCCGCGATCTCGCGCGACCCGGCGTTCATGGAGGTCGCGGGCCAGGACGGCGACCTGTACCAGTCGGTCTCGGACCGGGCGTTCTCCGGCGACCGCGGCCAGGCCAAACTCGCGGTGCTCGGCGCCATATACGGGCAGACCTCGGGCGACGGCCTGAAGAACCTGGCACTGCTGCGCCGCCGCTTCCCGCGCGCGGTGGCGTACGTGGACGAGGCGGCCCGGGCCGGCGAGGAGGGCCGCCTGGTGCGCACCTGGCTGGGCCGCACCTGCCCGCCGGCGGCCAACGCGGCGGATCAGGAAGAGGCGGGCATCCCGCAGGAGGACCCTTACAGCCCGTCCGACGCGTCGTCGGCGCCCCCGTCGACGTACGGCTACACGTCGTCGAACTCCCGTGCGCGCGGCCGCTTCACCCGCAACTTCGTGGTGCAGGGCAGCGCCGCCGACTGGGCGCTCCTGATGATGGCCGCGCTGCGCCGCGAGCTCGACGGCATGGCGGCCGAGCTGGTGTTCTTCCAGCACGACGAGGTGATCGTGCACTGCCCGCACGACGAGGCCGCCCGGGTCACGGAGGTGATCCGGGCGGCCTCGGAACTCGCGGGACGGCTCACGTTCGGGGAGACGCCGGTGCGGTTCCCGTTCACGGTGGCGTCGGTGGACTGCTACGCCGACGCGAAGTGAGAGGGGGGCTACTTACCGGACGCCCACTTCTCCGACAGTGCGATGCGTGTCAACTCCTCCATGCTCAGGCCTGGCTCGGCCCGCGTAGCATCCTGGTTCTGAGCACCGGAGTTGAAGGCGGAGACCACGACTCGCCGTCCGTCGGGGCGGATCGTGTCGGCGGTCCACATCACGATGCCGGCACCACCCTTGTCGTCGCCGTCACCCTTGCGCGTGACGATCTTCGTCCCGTCGGGCCGCACCTCGGCACCGCTCCCGAACAGCTGGTCCTCCACGCCCTTCATGTTCGACTGCACATTGATCTGGACGAGGGTGGCGCCCTTGCCGTCGTCCACGATCACGTACGCGTACTCGGCGTCCTGCCCGCCCTCGTCGGTCACCTTCACCCGGCCGGGCAGCAGCGCCTTGAGGTTCTTCAGGATCGACGCCTGGTCGAGCCCCTGCGCGGGCGGCTGGGCGAGCGGCTCGTCGGGCGCGGTGCCGATGGCGTTCATCACCGGCCGCCATTCCTTCGCCGTGACGAGCGTCTTCAACTGGGCGAGGCTGAGAGGCGGTTCGGGCCGGGTGATGGCGGCGTCCTTCTCCGCGGGCGCGTTCCACTCGTTGGCCGAGACGGTGTACCCCTCGCGCGTGACGAGGAACGCACTCCACGCCTTGGTGTCGACGCGCCGGTCCGGGTATTCGTAGCCGCGCATCAGCATCAGCCGCGAGCCGTCGGAGAGCTTCTCGTTGCGGCACTCGTCGAACGGGACGAAGTTCTTGTCCGGGCACTTGAGTTGCTCCGCGACGGTGACACCGTCCGGGTCGACGGCGCCGACGCTCACGCCGATCGCGGCCTTGCCATGCCGGTCGTCGTACACGAGATGCGCGTACGGCCCGGCCTCCTGGTCCGTGCCACGCCCCTCCTGCCCGCTGAACTTCCCCTTGGGCAGGAGCCCTTCGAGAATCCCGATGACGCGCGCCCGGGAAACGGCGGCCCCCTTCCCATGCGCCTTCTTACTCTGCTTGCTCTGCTTGTTCTGCTCGGCGGACGCGCTGGGCCGAGCCGCCACCCCCTGCACATCGGCGGTGGCGGTGTCGAACACCCCGCCCACGTACGAGGCGCCGAGCCCGACGACGGCCAGCGCCGCCACGCTCCCGCCCATCGCACCCGCCCGCCGTCGCCGCAGCCGCCGGCGCCCGCTGAGCACACCGCGCTCGACCAGCGCCGCCCCGTCCTCGGCGACGAACCCCTCCCCGGTGCGCCGCAGCGCCCCACCGATCTCCTCTTCGAACGCGTCCGCGCCCATCTCGCCACCCTCTCCTGATCCGCCTGTGGTCATTGGGTACGTCACCGCGCGACGAACTCGGCGATGCTGCCGCCGAGTTGCTCCCGCAGCCGGGCCAGCGCACGGCTGCTGCGGGTGCGCACGGCGCTCGAACTGAGATGCAGCGCGTCCGCGGTCTCCTCTATCGACCGGTCCTCCCAGTACCGCAGCACGACAACGGCCCGGTCCTTCGCCGGAAGCTGCCGCAGCGCGTCGAGCAGGGTCAGCCGCAGGGACGCGTCCCCGGCCCCCGCCGCGACCCCCTCCGGGAGATCACCGGACGGCCGCTCCCCGGCCGACCGCCGCCGCTGGTACGCGAGAAACGCCCGTACGAGCACGGTCTGCGCATACGCCGCCGGATTACCGACGCGCACCGCGGGCCGCCCCCAGACGACGTACATCTTCCCGAGGGTCTCCTGCACAAGATCCTCAGCGAGATGCACATCCCCGCTGGTCAACAGGCAAGCAGACCGAAACAACTGCCCCGACCTGGCCACGGCGAACTCCCGGAACGCCCCTTCAAGCGACCGCCTCATCCGCGCCGCTCCCCCTTCGTCGCACCTACACCCGAATAGATGCGCCGGGGGCCGGGAAATGTTGCAGACCGGCGGGGGCACCTAGCATGACGGCCGTGCCCGATGGATCTACATCTCCGGTCTCGGCGGCACGGCACTCGGCCAGTCCCTCACGTCGTAGCCGCGCACCGCCCCACGGCCCGGGATCGCAGCTGCGCTCCGCCCCGACCCCGGATTCCGACCCGAGCCCTGCTCGGGGCATGAAAAAACCCCAGGTCACGGCGAGTGAGTCCTGGGGTTGATCCGAGCCGCCTTCGGGATTCGAACCCGAGACCTACGCATTACGAGTGCGTTGCTCTGGCCATCTGAGCTAAGGCGGCGCCGCCGGTGCGCACCGGAGTGCGTCAGCAACGTCGTCAATGCTACACGCTCTCGGGGGGTGCTCCGCCCACCCTTTTATGACCAGGGACGATCACGGCGAACCGGCTATGAGCAGCGCTTTCCGTCCGTGGGCGGGGTGCCGGTGAGGAGGTAGGTGTCGATCGCCTTGTCGATGCAGGTGCTGCCGCGGCCGTACGCCGTGTGGCCGTCGCCCTCGTAGGTCAGCAGGCGGCCGGAGGAGAGCTGGGAGGCGAGGGACTTGGCCCAGCCGTAGGGGGTCGCCGGGTCGCGGGTGGTACCGACCACGACGATGGGGGCGGCGCCGGCGGCGGTGATGCGGTGGGCCTCGCCCGTCGCCTTGACCGGCCAACTGGCGCAGTTCAGGGAGGACCAGGCGAGGCCGGGGCCGAAGACCGGGGAGGCCTTCTCGAAGTCGGGCAGGGCGGCCTGGACCTCCCCCTCGGACGTGAAGGCGGGGGGCTGGTCGAGGCAGTTCACGGCGGCGTTGGCGAACATCAGGTTCGCGTACGTGCCGTCGGGGTCGCGCTCGTAGTAGCTGTCGGACAGGGCCAGCAGACCCGCGCCGTCCTTCTTCTGGATCGCGGCGGTCAGCGCGTCCCGCAACTGCGGCCAGGCCCCCTCGTCGTACATCGCCGCGATCACGCCGGTGGTGCCGAGCGCCTCGCCGAGCTTGCGGCCGTCGGGGTCGCCGGTGGTCAGCGGTGTGCGGTCGAGGGCGGTGAAGAAGGACTTCAGGCGCTGTCCCGCCTGGTCCGGGGTTCCGGTGCCGAGCGGGCAGTCGGCGCGGGCCACGCAGTCCTTCGCGAAGGAGGTGAAGGCCGTCTCGAAGCCCGCGGTCTGCTGGAGATTCAGTTCGCGGGACGGCAGCGACGGGTCCATCGCGCCGTCCAGGACGAGCCGGCCCACCCGCTCCGGGTACAGGCCCGCGTACGTCGCGCCGAGGAACGTGCCGTACGAGGCGCCGACGTAGGTCAGCTTCTCGTCGCCGAGCGCCGCCCGCGCGAGGTCCATGTCGCGGGCCGCCTCGACGGTGGAGACGTGCGGCAGGACGCGCTTCGAGGTCGCGTCGTGGGTCTCGCAGCCGGACGCGAACTTCTTGTACGCGTCGACCAGTTCGGTCTTCTCGCGCGCGTCGTCGGGCGTCATGTCGGTCTGCGTGTACGCGTCCATCTGCTTGCCGCCGAGGCAGGTGACGGGCGCGCTGCGGGCGACGCCGCGCGGGTCGACGGCGACCATGTCGTAGCGGGCCCGGACCTCGGCGGGATAGCCGATGCCCGCGTACGCCTGGAGGTAGCCGACCGCCGAGCCGCCGGGGCCGCCCGGGTTGACCAGGAGCGAGCCGAGGCGCTTGCCGGGGCCGGTGGCCTTCTTGCGGGAGACGGCGAGGTCGATGTCGCCCGCGGACGGCTTGTCGTAGTCGAGCGGCGCCTTGAGGGTGGCGCACTGGAAGCCGGAGACTCCGCAATCGCGCCACTTGAGCGACTGGTGGTAGTACGAGGCCAGTTCGGCCGGGGTCGCGCCGGGCAGCGCCGCGAGTGAGGCGTCGGCGGTGCCCGAACCCCCTGGGGAACAGCCGGCCATGCCGGTCAGCAGGAGGGCCGAGGCGGCGAGCAGGGCGGCCTTGCGGCGGGGCGAGGTCGGGAAGGGGCGCCTGAAGTACATCGAGCGAGCGTAACGCTCCGCAGGGGTGGCGTGACTTTACGTTGCCGGTTGAAATGTCTGCCCCGCGGCGCTCGCAAACGGCTCGGCCGTGCCCGCCGGCGGGTTCGACCGCCCCCTACCCCGCCCGCAGCGCCACCGTCATCGCCTCCACCGCGAGCAGCGGCGCGACATTGCGGTCCAGGGCGACGCGGCACGCGCCGATCGCCTCGATCCGCCGCAGCGTCGACTCGGGCGAGCTCCCGCGGGCGACCCGCTCCAGGGTGTCCTGGATCTCGACGTTGGCCAGCGCCACAGCCGAACCGAGCTGCATCGCGAGCACGTCCCGGTAGACACCGGTGAGGTCGGTGAGGGCGAGGTCGAGGCTGTCGCGCTGCGATCTGGTGCGGCGGCGCTTCTGCTTGTCCTCCAGGTCCTTCATCACGCCGGCCGTGCCGCGCGGCATCCGCCCGCCGCTCTGCGCGCCCAGAGCCGCCTTCAGCTCCTCGGTCTCCTTGGTGTCGACCTCTTCGGCGAGCTGCTTGGAGTCCTCGGCCGCCGCGTCCACCAGCTCCTGCGCCGCCTTGAGGCAGCCCCCGACGTCCTCGACGCGCAGCGGGATTTTCAGCACGGCGGCTCTGCGCTCCCGCGCGCGCGGGTCGGTGGCCAGGCGGCGGGCCCGGTCGATGTGGCCCTGCGTGGCGCGGGCGACGGACGCGGCGACGGCCGGCTCGATCCCGTCACGCCGTACGAGCATGTCGGCGACGGCGTCGACGCCCGGAGTGGACAGGGTGAGCAGCCGGCAGCGGGAGCGGATGGTCGGCAGCACGTCCTCGACGGAGGGCGCGCACAGCAGCCAGACCGTGCGGGGGGCGGGCTCCTCCACGGCCTTCAGGACGGCGTTCGCCGATTTCTCGTTCAGCCGCTCGGCGTCCTCGACGAGGATCACCTGCCAGCGGCCGACCGCGGGGGCCGTGTACGACTTGCGGACGGTGTCGCGCATGTCGGCGACGAGGATCTGCGCGCCGTCGGCGGCGATCGTCGACACGTCCGCGTGCGTACCGAGCAGGGCGGTGTGACAGCCGTCGCAGAACCCGCAGCCCGGGGCGCCGCCGAGCGCGCGGTCCGGGGAGACGCACTGCAGGGCGGCGGCGAACGCGCGGGCCGCGGTGACCCGGCCCGCGCCGGGCGGCCCGGTGAACAGCCAGGCGTGCGTCATCTTCGACGCGGGGGGCGGCGGGGTGTCCGTGGCGGCGGCCGTCACCAGGGCGTCCGCGTCCCGCGCGGCCGCGTCCAGCGACACGACCACGCGCTCCTGACCGACCAGGTCGTCCCATACGGCCATGGGGATACCGCCCTTCCTCGAGCTTCAGCCCCATTGTGCCGGGCGGCACTGACATCCCGGGCACCTCGGGCACCGACGGCACCCGGTCTCCCAAGGGCGCCCCGATCACTCAGGGCACCCCCGGCAGGCGCCTACCGCCCGCGCCCGCCCCGACGGCCTCGCCCGCCCCTGTCCTCGTCGGACTCGTCGTCCCGTCCGCCGAGCAGCTCGTCGGCCAGCGACGGCAGATCGTCCAGCGGGGTCTCCTCCGCCCAGTCGGAGCGGGGGCGGCGGCGCGGCCTGCCCTCCTCGTCGACCTGCGGCAGCTCGGCGGTGCGCTCCGCGGAGCCCTCCGCCGCCGGCCGCTCGTCGCGGAAGTAGCCCGGCGGAACCCGGCTCCCCGAGTCCCCGGATCCCGACGGCGCGGACGGATCCGGCACCTGCGGGAGCACGGCCGTCTCGTCCGCGGCTCCGGCGGGCATCTGCGGCAGCACCGCGGTCTCCTCGGCGTCCGAGGGCGCCGCAGATGCCGCAGACGACTCGGCCCGTACGGGCGGCAGCACCGCCGTCTCCTCGGCCGCGGACAGGTCCTCGGGCCGCACCACGGGCGTGGGCACGGTCACCTCGTTGTCCGGGACATCCGGGACGTTCGGCGCGGCCGAAGCCGGCCGCGCGTCCTCGACCTTGCGGAACTGCGCCGTCCGCCCGGTCTCCGCCGCCGCTGCACTGGCCTGCGCGGCGAGCCGCCGCGCCTCCTCGGCCCGCAGCAGCGCCTCCTCGGCCTTGCGCTGCTTGTCCAGGCGCCGCTCCTCGGCCTCGGCGCGCAGCCGCGCCTCCTCCTCGGCCTGGCGCTGGCGGCGCTCCTCTTCCTTCTTGCGCGTCGCTTCCTCGGCGAGCAGCCTGACGCGCTCCTCCTCGGCCTTGCGGCGGGATTCCTCGGCGCGCTTGCGGGCCTCCTCGGCCTGGCGCTCGGCCTCGAGGCGCTGCGCCTCCTCCAGCTCGCGGCGCTTGCGCTCCTCCTCCTCGGCGCGCAGCTTGGCGAGCTGTTCCTGCCGCTCGCGCTCGACCCGCTCCTCCTCGGCCTTGCGGGCGGCCTCTTCCTCGGCCTTGCGGCGCGCTTCTTCCTCGGCGGCCTTGCGGGCCTCCTCGCGCGCCTGGATCTCGGCCTCGGACAGCGGAAGCAGCGTGTCGAGGCGGTGCCGGACGACGGTGGTGACCGCCTCCGGCTCCTGTCCGGCGTCGACGACGAGGTAGCGGCCGGGATCACCGGCGGCCAGGGCGAGGAAACCGGAGCGCACGCGCGCGTGGAACTCCACCGGCTCCGATTCGAGCCGGTCGGGCGCCTCGGTGAACCGCTCGCGGGCGGCCTCCGGGTCGACGTCGAGCAGCACGGTCAGATGCGGTACGAGACCGCTGGTGGCCCACCGGTTGATCCGGGCGACCTCGACCGGCGACAGGTCGCGGCCCGCGCCCTGGTAGGCGACGGACGAGTCGATGTACCGGTCGGAGATGACGATGGCGCCGCGCTCCAGGGCGGGGCGGACGACGGTGTCGACGTGCTCGGCGCGGTCGGCGGCGTAGAGCAACGCCTCCGCGCGGTGGGACAGGCCCGCCGACGAGACGTCGAGCAGGATCGACCTCAGGCGCTTGCCGACCGGAGTGGCTCCCGGCTCGCGCGTGACGACGACCTCGTGGCCCTTGTCGCGGATCCACTCGGCGAGCGCCGCGGCCTGGGTGGACTTGCCGGCGCCGTCGCCGCCCTCCAGGGCGATGAAGAAACCGGTCTCGGCGGGGGCCTGCGCCGGGTCGTGCCCGCCGAGCAGCGCGTCGCGCAGGTCGTGGCGCAGCGGTACGCCGCTGCGGTCGTCGGCCTTGGCGAGGACCAGGGCGGCGACGGGCAGCAGCAGCGCGCCGACGAGCATCAGGGTGAACGCGGCGCCGCCGTGCGCGAAGACGAACTTGCCGTTCTCCAGGCGGTGCGGTCCGATCAGCGCGGCGAGGAGCGGGGCGAGCAGGGCGCCGAGTGCGAGGGAGACCCGTACGACGGCCTGCAGGTGCTCGGTGGTCCGGGCTCTGCGGTACTCCTCGGCCTCCTGGTCGAGGAGGGTGTGCCCGGTGTTGGCGGCGATGCCCGCGGTGACACCGGCGAGCGCGAGGATGATGATCACGGTCGTGACGTCGGGCACGAGTCCGGCCGCGAGCAGTCCGATGCCGGTGAGCGCGATGGCGAGGGCGAGCAGACGGCGCCGCGAGAGCGACGGCAGCACCGACGGCGCGGACCTGATCCCGACGACGGTGCCGCCGGTGAGCGCGAGCACGAGCAGCCCGAAGGTCACCGGGCCACCGTCCAGGTCCTTGGCCTGGAGCACGGACACGGCGACGGCGGCCGAGACGGCCCCGGCGACGGCGGCGCAGGCCAGGACGAGCAGCGGAATGGCGCCCGTACGTCCCTTGTCCGCGGTGCCCTCGCCGGTCTTCGGCCGGCGCAGGCCCTCCAGCGGCGACCGCGCGCGCGGGGTCTGCGTGTCGGGCAGTTCGAGGAAGAAGACGACGGACAGCGAGGCGGCGAAGAGCCCCGCGGCCACGTACGAGGAGAGCGCGACCTGGTGCAGGTCGAACCAGTCGAGGCCCGCCCCGATCAGGTTCTGCACGAGGGAGACGACCAGGAGGACCGCGGCGGCCAGCGGTACGCCGACGAACGTCGTGCGCAGCGACAGGCGCCGCAGGGCGTCCATGTGGTCCGGCAGCGGCCGCACGGCCGCGCCCTCCAGGGGCGGCGCGGGCAGCAGCGCGGGCGCCGCGCTCTCCTTGGCGACGGTCCAGAACCGCTCGGCGACCCCGATGACGAAGGCCGTCACGAGAATCAGTGCGAGGGCGTTGTCCGGCGTCCAGTCGATCCAGAGCGGCGCGACGATCAGCAGCGCGGCCCGCAGTCCGTCGGCGCCGACCATGGTCCAGCGCCGGTCGAGGGGACCGCCGGGGGTGGTCAGCGAGGTCAGCGGCCCGAGCAGCACCGCCCCGAACAGCAGAGTGGACAGGATGCGCGCCCCGAACACGGCGGTGACGGCGAGGGCTACTCCTCGGTAGCCACCGCCGAACGACCCTTCGGAAATGGCCGCCTGAAGCGTGAGCACCACGAGCACAAGCAGCCCGAGCACATCACCGACTCCACCGACGAGCTGCGCCGACCACAGTCGTTTCAACTGGGGTACGCGCAGGAGCGCACGCACGGCGCGCTCTCGGGAGTCCGCTACCAGGGCGTCGTCTGGGGCCGTGTGGGGGGCCGTTGGCTGCTCGGCACGGGTCATTCGTCCAGCCTATCGGGACCGACCGACACTCCGTGGGCCCGGTCCGAACAAATGGACGCCCCCGGTACAACTCCCGGGGGCGTCCATGTGTCTACGTACAAATGCCTGCTCGGCAAACCGCGCCCTACCAGGCAAACCGGTCCACCGCGGCCGCGCCGCTCTACTCGTCGGCCGCCTGAGAAGCAGCCGCCTTGGAAGCGGTCGCCTTCTTTGCGGGCGCCTTCTTGGCCGCGGCCGTCGTCTTCTTCGCCGTGGTCGTCTTCTTGGCCGCCGTCTTGGCCGTGGTGGCCTTCTTGGCGGCGGTCTTCTTGGCGGGCGCCTTCTTGGCGGCCTTCTTCGCGGTCTTCTTGGCCGGCGCCTTGGCCCGCTTCTCCGCGAGGAGCTCGTAGCCGCGCTCCGGCGTGATGTCCTCCACGGAGTCGGCCGCCCGCAGCGTCGCGTTGGTCTCGCCGTCGGTGACGTACGCGCCGAAGCGACCGTCCTTGACGACGACCGGCTTGCCGCTGACCGGGTCCTCGCCCAGCTCCTTCAGCGGCGGCTTGGCCGCCGCGCGCCCGCGCTGCTTGGGCTGGGAGTAGATCTCCAGCGCCTCTTCCAGCGTGATGGTGAAGAGCTGCTCCTCGGCCGTCAGCGAGCGCGAGTCCGTGCCCTTCTTCAGGTACGGCCCGTACCGCCCGTTCTGCGCGGTGATCTCGACGCCCTCGGCATCGGCGCCCACCACGCGCGGGAGCGACATCAGCTTCAGGGCGTCGTCGAGGGTCACGGTGTCGAGCGACATCGACTTGAACAGCGACGCCGTCCGCGGCTTGACCGCGTTCTTGCCGGTCTTCGGGGTGCCCTCGGGGAGCACCTCGGTGACGTAGGGACCGTAGCGGCCGTCCTTGGCGATGATCTGGTGGCCCGACACCGGGTCGGCGCCCAGCTCGAAGTCGCCGCTCGGCTTGGCGAGCAGCTCCTCCGCGTACTCGACGGAGAGCTCGTCGGGCGCCATGTCGTCGGGGACGTCCGCGCGCTGGTGGTTCTCGGAGTCCCGCTCGCCGCGCTCGACGTACGGGCCGTAGCGGCCCACGCGGAGCACGATGTCGTTGCCCACGGGGAAGGACGAGACCTCGCGGGCGTCGATGGCGCCCAGGTCGGTCACGAGTTCCTTCAGGCCGCCGAGGTGGTCCCCGTCGCCGTTGCCCGCGTCGGCCGCGCCGCCGGAGCCCGGGGTGCCGTCGCCCTCACCGAAGTAGAAACGCTTCAGCCACGGCACGGACTTCGCCTCACCGCGCGCGATGCGGTCGAGGTCGTCCTCCATCCTGGCGGTGAAGTCGTAGTCGACGAGCCGGCCGAAGTGCTTCTCCAGCAGGTTGACGACGGCGAACGACAAGAAGGAGGGCACCAGGGCCGTCCCCTTCTTGAAGACGTAGCCGCGGTCGAGGATCGTGCCGATGATCGACGCGTACGTCGACGGGCGGCCGATCTCGCGCTCTTCCAGCTCCTTGACCAGCGAGGCCTCGGTGTAGCGGGCCGGCGGCTTCGTGGCGTGGCCGTCGACCGAGATCTCCTCGGCGGATAGCGCGTCGCCCTCGGTGACCTGCGGCAGGCGCCGCTCGCGGTCGTCCAGCTCCGCGTTCGGATCGTCGGCGCCCTCGACGTACGCCTTCAGGAAGCCGTGGAAGGTGATGGTCTTGCCGGACGCGCTGAACTCGGCGTCGCGGCCGTCGCTCGACGTACCGGCGATCTTGACCGTGACGCTGTTGCCGACCGCGTCCTTCATCTGGGAGGCGACGGTCCGCTTCCAGATCAGCTCGTAGAGGCGGAACTGGTCGCCGGTCAGGCCGGTCTCGGCGGGCGTGCGGAAGCGGTCGCCGGAGGGACGGATCGCCTCGTGCGCCTCCTGCGCGTTCTTCACCTTGCCCGCGTACGTACGCGGCTTGTCCGGCAGGTAGTCCGACCCGTACAACTGCGTGACCTGGGCACGGGCGGCCGAGACCGCCGTGTCCGACAGGGTCGTGGAGTCGGTACGCATATAGGTGATGAAGCCGTTCTCGTACAGCTTCTGGGCCACCTGCATGGTCGCCTTGGCGCCGAAGCCCAGCTTGCGCGAGGCCTCCTGCTGCATCGTCGTCGTACGGAACGGGGCGTACGGCGAGCGGCGGTACGGCTTGGACTCGACCGAGCGGACCGCGAACGACGTGTCCTGGAGGGCGGCGGCGAGCGCTCGCGCGTTCGCCTCGTCCAGGTGCAGGGTGTTCGCCGAGTTGCCGCCCTTGATCTGGCCGAGCGAGTCGAAGTCGCGGCCCTGCGCGATGCGCTTGCCGTCGACCGCGGACAGGCGGGCGACCAGGGAGGACGGGTCGGAGGTGTCACCGGCGCGGCCGGTCGCGAAGGTGCCGGTCAGGTCCCAGTACTCGGCGGAGCGGAAGGCGATGCGCTCGCGCTCCCGCTCGACGACGAGGCGGGTGGCCACCGACTGGACACGGCCCGCCGACAGGCGCGGCATGACCTTCTTCCACAGGACCGGCGAGACCTCGTAACCGTACAGACGGTCGAGGATGCGGCGGGTCTCCTGGGCGTCGACCATGCGCTTGTTCAGCTCGCGCGGGTTGGCCACGGCGGAGCGGATCGCGTCCTTGGTGATCTCGTGGAAGACCATCCGGTGGACGGGAACCTTGGGCTTCAGGACCTCCAGGAGGTGCCACGCGATGGCTTCGCCCTCGCGGTCCTCATCGGTGGCCAGGAAGAGTTCGTCGGAGTCCTTCAGCAGGTCCTTGAGCTTCTTGACCTGGGCCTTCTTGTCGGCGTTGACGACATAGATCGGCTCGAAGTCGTTCTCGACGTCGACGCCGAGGCGGCGCACCTCGCCGGTGTACTTCTCGGGGACCTCGGCCGCGCCGCTGGGGAGGTCGCGGATGTGCCCGACGCTCGCTTCGACGACGTACCCAGGGCCGAGGTAGCCCTTGATCGTCTTCGCCTTGGCGGGCGACTCGACGATGACGAGTCGGCGGCCGCCCTGTGCGGTCTCGCTGGTCGGGGACAACTTCGCTCTTCTCTCCGGTCGGCGGTTGGGGCCGTTCTGTGGTCGCGGCTGACACCGCTGTGTGGCACTGCTGCGGAGTGTGACGGTACCTCCCGCCGGTGTGTCAAACGGGAAAAGCACGCAGCAGCCACTCGGAACGGTAACCCGACTCCTCGTGATCCTGCCCCCGGACCGGGGAGCGGACGCCTGCGCTCCGGGTATCCGCGTCCTCACTGTGCGTGCCACATTCCTGTCACGAGCGTCCCGATCGGGCCCCGATCACGGAGGTCACGGCCGCCCTCACTCCCCCTCTCCGACCGGTCCTGACAAGATGGCGGACGGCTGGGGGAGCCCGCGGGAGCCTCCGGCGCGTCCCCACGCTTCCCGACCGCAGGAGCACCCCGATGTCCGACAGCAATCCCTACGGCCAGCCGCCGAAGGACCAGAACCCCTACGGCCAGCAGCCCCCGCAGCCTCCGCAGAGCCCGCCCGGCCAGTCGCCGTACGGATACCCGCAGCAGGGCACCGCCCAGCCCGGTTACGGCTACCCCCAGGCGGGGTCCCAGCCCGGCCCCGGATACGGGTATCCGGGCGGTGCGCCCGGTGGCGCCCCCGGTGGCGGTTTCCCGCCCCCGCCGGGACCCGGCATGGGCATGGGCTACGACCCGAACGCGCCCTACGGCTACGACCCGTACGGCCGGCCGTACTCGGACAAGTCGAAGATCGTCGCGGGCGTTCTCCAGCTCTTCCTCGGCGGCTTCGGCGTGGGCCGCTTCTACATCGGCAACGTCGGCCTCGGCCTGGCCCAGCTGTTCACCTGCGGCGGCCTCGGCATCTGGGCGCTGATCGACGGCATCATCCTGCTGACCAGCAACAACACCACGGACTCGAACGGCCGTGTCCTGCGCGGCTGACGGCCCGAACCGGGCCGGGGCGCTGTGGCGGCACCCGGCGGCGGCACCCGCGGGGGTGCTCGTCGCGGGGGCCGTCGGCGCGTTCTATCTGTACGGCACCAACCCGCACGAGCCGGGCCACTGGCTGCCCCGCTGCCCGCTCCAGTGGGCCACCGGGCTGCTCTGCCCGGCGTGCGGCGGCACCCGCATGGTGTACGACCTGATGCACGGTCAGTTCACGGCGGCCTGGCACGACAACCGGCTGCTGCTGCTCGCCGCCCCGTTCGCCCTCGCGCTGCTGGGGCGGTGGGCCTGGGAAGGGCTGCGCGGACGCCGCTGGCGGCCCCACGTCTCCGTCCGCGGCCAGGTGGCGATCCTCGTGACCGCGCTCGTCTGGACCGTGCTGCGCAACGTCTTCTGACGCTCCCTCAGGGCGGCGCGGGACAACGCCTCGGCCTCACCCGCGCCATGCACCCCTCAGGTCACAAACCTGCCACGAAACCTTGTGATCGAGTCAAGCGCAGCCCAAGTGCCTCTAAATTTGTGCATTCCGAGGCGCGCAACGTCCCCACACGGCGCATCTGCCTCACTCACCATCATCCGCTCAGCAGCACGGCTCCGTGCCGTGTTTTGTGTTGTCCCCGAGGAGCATCGCGCATGTCCTACGCCGAGCAGCCCGGCCAGTCCGACCCCAACGCCCCGTACGGCTACGACCCGCAGGGCCGCCCGTACTCCGACAAGTCCAAGATCGTCGCCGGCGTTCTCCAGCTCTTCCTCGGCGGCTTCGGCATCGGCCGCTTCTACGTCGGCAGCGTCGGCGTCGGCGTCGCCCAGCTGCTCACCTGCGGCGGCCTGGGCATCTGGGCCCTGATCGACGCGATCCTGTTCTTCACGAGCAACGACCGCACCGACAAGCAGGGCCGCGTGCTGCGCGGCTGACACCGGTACGTGTGAAAGGGCCCGCTCCACGGTCGTGGGGCGGGCCCTTTCACACGTACCGACGCCGGACGGTCACGCCCGCCCGAAGCACCACACCGCGAGCCCCAGGGATATCGCCCCGACCATCCCGGTGAGCACCGCCGCCGCCACCGGGTGCGCGGCGTCCACCACCGGCTCCCGGTGCAGGGTGCGCGCCCCCGTCCATGTCACGAGGCCCGCTCCGAACAGCGCGAACACCGTGCCCGCGAACAGTGCGGGGGTACTCTCCATCGCCTTGCCTCCCGGATCGCGGGTACCGGTCGCGGTACCCAGGCAGGCGACGGTGACACGGGCAGGCCAACCCGGGGTGAACTCCCGTACAGCGCAAGGCGAAGAGCGGCTAGCCGACCGGGTCGGCGCCCGGGGCCGCCGGCGCGGCCGGTTCCAGGAAGCCCAGCTCGACCAGGGTGCGGATCTGCGCGGGCACCTGATCCCGCAGCAACACCGGCTCCTCGCCGACCAGTTGGGCGATGGCGTCCAGGATCGCGCCGGCGCTCAGCGACCCGTCGCACACCCCGGCGAACCCGGCGCCCACCGTGTCCACCTTCGTCGCCCGGCGCATCCCGCGGCCCTGCCGCAGCACGACGTGCTCCGGGTCCTCGGCGCCCGGCAGCCCGACCTGCTCCTGCACGACCTCGCCGGCCAGCACGAAGGACGACTGCAGCAGCGCCGCGTCGTCGTGCGTGCGCAGCCAGTCGACCCGCTCGAAGTGCGCCCGCACGGTGTCACCGAGCGGCTGCTCGACGGGGTGCGGCCACTCCTCGACCACGATCGACGGCTCGTCATGGGCGGTCTTGCGCAGGGAGATCCAGCCGAAGCCGACGGCCTTCACCTTGCGCGCCTCGAACTCGTCCAGCCACGCGTCGTACCGGGCCGCGTACTCCGCCGGGTCGGTGCGGTGGTCACCGGCGTCGCGCAGCCACAGCTCGGCGTACTGCGTGATGTCCTGCACCTCGCGCTGCACGATCCAGGCGTCGCAGCCGCGCGGCACCCACGAACGCAGCCGCTCGGTCCACTCCTCACCCTCGACGTGCTGCCAGTTGGCCAGGAACTGCGCGTGTCCCCCTTCGTTCAGGTGCTCCCCCGCTCCCTGAACGATCGAGCGGCACAGATCGTCCCCGCTCATCCCGCCGTCGCGGTAGGTGAGCCGGGCGCCGGGGGAGATCACGAAGGGCGGGTTGGACACGATCAGGTCGTACCGGGTGTCGTCGGCGTCGCTGACGGGCTCGTACAGCGAGCCCTCGCGCAGGTCGGCCGCCGGGGCCCCGGACAGCGCGAGCGTCAGCGCGGTGATGTGCAGGGCGCGGGAGTTGAGGTCGGTGGCGATGACGCGCGTGGCGTGCCGGGAGGCGTGCAGCGCCTGGATGCCGGAGCCGGTGCCGATGTCGAGGGCGGAGCCGACAGGCGTGCGGACGGTGATCCCGGCGAGCGTCGTGGACGCGCCGCCGACGCCGAGCACCACGCCTTCGTCATGGCTGCCGATGCCGCCGGCTCCGCCGACGGCGCAGCCGAGGTCGGACACGATGAACCAGTCCTCGCCGTCCGGCCCGCCGTACGGGCGTACGTCGACGGTCGCGGCCAGCTCGTCGCCGCCCGTCTCCCGCAGCCAGCCGCTCTCCAGGCACGCGGCGACGTCCAGGACGGCGGCGAGCCGGTCGCGGGCGACGGGCTGCTGGAGCAGGAAGAGCCGGACGAGCGTCTCCAGGGGGCGCTCGCCCCGGGTGGCGCGCAGCGCGGGCACGGTCTCGCTGCGGGCGAGCGCGGTGTACGCGGGGGCTCCGAGCAGTTCGAGCAGCCCGTCGGCGGTGAACTCGGCTTCGAGGAGCGCCTCGCGCAGGACACGGGTGCCCTCCGGGCGGTCGGTGGTGGGCAGGGGGGCGGCAACGGGAGAACTCACGGTTCCATTGTGACGCGTCTGCCGGGTGGCGGTGGTTCCCACGGCTGCGGCCCGGTGGGGCTTCTCGCGCAGTTCCCCGCGCCCCTGGGAGCGAGCTCCGCTCGCCCAGGGGAAGGCGCGGGAAGAGGCCACCGGCCCGCAGCCGAACCGACAAGCCCGTGGGAGCGGGCGAAGCCCGCTTCTCAGGGGCGCGGGGAACTGCGCGACCAGCCCCCACCGGCCCGCAGCCGAAAACGCGACACCCCCGGCGCGGCGCGCAACGGCGCAACCCCGGGGGCGCGTAAAGCGGACGGAACCTACGAGGCCGACGGCGAAGCGGACGCGCTCTTGCAGCTCTCCTGCTTGGCCATGGCCTTGCCGACGTCACCCTCCTCCAGGTTCTTGAGGGCGTCGCTGCCGCTCTGGCTGAGCTTGTCGAGCTCGCCCGCGATGTTCTTGAGGCCCTCGGCGAACTTGGCCTGGTCGCCGGTGTCGAGCTTGTCGACCTGCCCCTTCAGGTCCGCGTACGACTTGGAGATCTTGTCCAGCTCCTCGACGGCGTCCTGCTGCTTCTTCTCACCGCCGTCGACCGACGGGGCACCGGCCTTGTCGACCGCGTCGCCGATCGCCTTGTAGGCGTCGGACATGTCCTGGAACGCCTGGGCGTCCGTCTTCTGCACGTCGGCCGGCGCGCTGTTGTCCGACGTCTGCTTCTGGATCGCCGCGTTCGCGGACTCGATCTTCTTCGCCTGCGGCTGGACCGCGTCGCAGACCTCCTTGGCCCAGGAGTCCAGCTTCTCGTTGCTGTCGTCGCTGCAACCCGACAACGCCAGTACCAGTACCGCACCGCCGGACAGTGCGGCTGCAAGCTTCTTGTTCACCGGATTGGTCCCTTCCATGGCTTACGGCCCCGGAACTTACACGCCGAGCACACGCCAAGTGCACCTCGGACGTTCAGTAAGACCGCTTTCTTGACCTTTAGCAGCCATTTGCACCAAGGGAGAGAAGGCTCACGGGGTACGCCCCGACGAGTTCAACCGGTCCGCGAACACGCAGGTGGGCGGAGAGCGCGTCAAAATGCGCTCTCCGCCCACCTGTTGAGGCAGGGTCAGTTCTACGTGCGCTGCGACACCACCTCCGGGTCCGCCTGCTCGGGCACCCGTCCCGGGTTCCCGTCGTCGTCCGGGTCGTCCCCGACCGTGATGCCGCGCCGCTTGGAGACGTACACCGCGCCGATGATGACGCCGAGCGAGACGACGGCGATCACGATCCGCACGGGCACGCTGGCGTCGTCGCCGTAGCTGAATTTGACGACCGCGGGCGCGATCAGCAGCGCGACGAGGTTCATCACCTTCAGGAGCGGGTTGATGGCCGGGCCCGCGGTGTCCTTGAACGGGTCGCCGATCGTGTCGCCGATGACGGTGGCCTCGTGCGCCTCACTGCCCTTGCCGCCGTGGTGGCCGTCCTCGACGAGCTTCTTGGCGTTGTCCCACGCGCCACCGGAGTTGGCGAGGAACACGGCCATCAGCGTGCCGGTGCCGATGGCTCCGGCGAGGTACGCGCCGAGCGCGCCCACCCCGAGCGTGAAGCCGATCGCGATCGGTGCCATGACGGCGAGCAGGCCGGGCGTGGCGAGCTCCCTGAGCGCGTCCTTGGTGCAGATGTCGACGACGCGCCCGTACTCCGGCTTCTCGGTGTAGTCCATGATCCCGGGGTGCTCGCGGAACTGCCGCCGCACCTCGTAGACCACCGAACCCGCCGAACGCGATACGGCGTTGATGGCGAGCCCGGAGAAGAGGAACACCACCGCGGCTCCGGCGATGAGCCCCACCAGGTTGTTGGGCTGGGAGATGTCCATGACCAGGTTCATCGGCCCGCCGTCGCCGACCTTCTCGCCGACGTCGCTCGCGGCCGTGAGGATCGCGTCGCGGTACGAGCCGAAGAGCGCGGCGGCGGCGAGGACGGCCGTGGCGATGGCGATGCCCTTGGTGATGGCCTTCGTCGTGTTGCCGACGGCGTCGAGGTCGGTGAGCACCTGGGCGCCCGCACCCTGGACGTCGCCGGACATCTCGGCGATGCCCTGCGCGTTGTCGGAGACGGGCCCGAAGGTGTCCATGGCGACGATCACGCCGACGGTGGTCAGCAGCCCGGTGCCGGCCAGCGCGACCGCGAACAGCGCGAGCATGATCGACGTACCGCCGAGCAGGAACGCGCCGTAGACGCCGAGTCCGATCAGCACCGCGGTGTAAACGGCTGATTCCAGTCCCAGGGAGATGCCCGCGAGGACCACGGTCGCCGGACCCGTCAGCGACGTCTTGCCGATGTCCTTGACGGGGCGCCGGGTGGTCTCGGTGAAGTAGCCGGTGAGCTGCTGGATGAGGGCCGCGAGCACGATGCCGATGGCCACGGCGACGACCGCGAGGATCCGCGGATCGCCGTCCTTGACCCGGACGGCGGCGTCGGTGACCCCGTCCAGATCGGCGTACTTGCCCGGCAGGTACAGGAAGACGGCCACGGTCACGAGGACCAGCGAGATCACCGCGGAGATGAAGAAACCGCGGTTGATGGCGCTCATGCCCGAGCGGTCGGTCCGGCGTGGCGCGACGGCGAAGATCCCGATCATCGCCGTGAGGACCCCGATCGCGGGCACGATCAGCGGGAACGCGAGCCCCGAGTCGCCGAAGGCCGCCTTGCCGAGGATCAGCGCGGCGACCAGCGTGACGGCGTACGACTCGAAGAGGTCGGCGGCCATTCCGGCGCAGTCGCCGACGTTGTCGCCCACGTTGTCCGCGATGGTCGCGGCATTGCGCGGATCGTCCTCCGGAATGCCCTGCTCGACCTTGCCGACCAGGTCGGCGCCGACGTCGGCGGCCTTGGTGAAGATGCCGCCGCCGACCCTCATGAACATCGCGATCAGCGCGGCGCCGAGTCCGAATCCCTCCAGGACCTTGGGCGCGTCGGCCGCGTAGACCAGGACGACGCAGGAGGCGCCGAGCAGTCCGAGCCCTACGGTGAACATGCCGACGACGCCGCCGGTACGAAATGCGATCTTCATTGCGTGGTGCGAGACAGCGGTGAGATCTTTTTCGGGTTCACCCTCCGCCGGTGTCGCTTCCCTGGCCGCGGCGGCCACACGCACATTACTGCGCACCGCCAGCCACATTCCGATATAGCCGGTGACCGCCGAGAAGACCGCGCCGATCAAGAAGAAGACCGAACGCCCGGCGCGCTGATTCCAGTCGTCGGCCGGCAGCAGCAGGAGCAGGAAGAACACCACGACGGCGAATACGCCGAGGGTGCGCAACTGTCGCCCCAGATAGGCTTTCGCGCCTTCCTGTACCGCGGCCGCGATCTCTTTCATGGATGGAGTGCCCTCGCCGGCCGCGAGCACCTGACGCACCAGGACCCCTGCGACGGCGAGCGCCGCGAGCGCGACGAGCGCGATGACGATCACGATCAGTCGGTTGTCGTCCGTCAGAACTGCGGCTGCGAGGCTTGCGAACTGAGAAGGCTCCGCCATTCGTCCTCCTTGACGCTTGGGCTGAGCTCAAGATGTGGACGGATTGTAGGGAGCGGAACCTGATCTCAACAGGGCACCGCAAACGGAATTGTTCTCTACCAGAAGAATGATCGATAAACCCCGCTAACCCATTGAGGGCATTAGCAGGGAAAGACGATCTAGAAATAAATAAGAAAGCCCCTGATCACCGTGAAGGTGAACAGAGGCTTGAGAAAAAGCGCACAAGCGCGGAGCTACGGCAAGCGACGGCTTGCTACGGCAGCAGAGTGGCGGGCAATGTCGGCCAGCTCATCCGGATCCGTCCGCCGTCCGCGTCCGCGGTCACCTCGACATCGTCGACGAGGCCGCTGATGACGGCGAGGCCCATCTCGTCCTCGCCCTCCAGATCCGGGTCATCGGCCGCGCCGGGGGCTCCGGGCACCGCGGCGATCGCGTGCGGCGCCTCGTCACCGACCTCGATGGAGAACTGCTTCTCCTCTTCGATCAGCGCCACCAGCACCGGCGCCGTGATGCCGCCCGCCTGGTGCAGGCCGACGGCGCGGGAGCAGGCTTCGCCCACGGCGAGCCTGACCTCGTCGAGCACGGCCTCGTCCACGCCCGCCCTGCGCGCCACTGCGGCCGCCACCAGGCGGG
Organism: Streptomyces sp. NPDC057694; assembly: GCF_042799415.1. Lineage (NCBI taxonomy): Bacteria > Bacillati > Actinomycetota > Actinomycetes > Kitasatosporales > Streptomycetaceae > Streptomyces > Streptomyces sp. NPDC057694. The sequence goes on along the minus strand of NZ_JBHVIX010000015.1, from coordinate 108,797 downwards.
CCGTGCGGACATGCTCGGGCAGAGGGCTGAAGCGGAGTTCGACGGTGGCCATGCATCCCCCTCGGACGTACGGGCGTGCTCTCGGGGACCGGGCACGGTTCTTGGCCGCCCGATCCCCGTCTCTCTATCGATCTTCCCGCGATGAGCCGACCCAGTCACCCGGCTCGTCGCCGGCCGACTCGGTCGTCCCGCCGGCTCAGTCGGTCGCCGCGACGGCTTCCTCGACGGAGGTGTGGATCGGGAACACCTTGGTCAGACCGGTGATCCGGAAGATCTTGAGAATGCGCTCCTGGTTGCAGACCAGGCGCAGCGAGCCCTCGTGGGCACGCACACGCTTGAGGCCGCCGACCAGCACGCCGAGCCCGGTGGAGTCGAGGAAGTCCACGCCCTCCATGTCGACGACAAGGTGGAAACTGCCGTCATTCACCAGCTCGACCAGCTGCTCCCGCAGCTTGGGCGCGGTATATACATCGATTTCGCCACCGACCTCGACGACCGTACGATCGCCGACGGTACGGGTCGACAGGGACAGGTCCACGGATCCTCCAGCACCTTGCTAATCGAGCGGTCGCCCCTCGGGGACACCTCGGCCTGATCCCCCGGGACGGTTCGCCAGCCGCGAAGGCATTCAATCACTTACCAGCAGGCATGCACGACGCCTTGGGAGCATTGTCCGTCACGCCAGTGACACACTCGGTGCCGATGGCCAAGAATCACCGATCCGAACGACCCTCGGCTACCGACGCCTCCCGCCCTGCTCCCGGGGCGATTCTGGACAGGCTCGCCTCGGGTCCGAGCAGGGCTGCGCGCATCACCCATACGGAGCACTTGCCCCCTCGTCCGGGACGTCATGCCGTCTGGCCGGACCGGATCCGCGCCGAGGTCGTCGCGACCGTCCAGAACGCAGGTATCGCGCACCCCTGGGCCCACCAGGCACTGGCAGCGGAGCACGCGCTGGACGGCGATTCGGTGGTCGTGGCCACCGGAACGGCGTCCGGCAAGTCCCTGGCGTACCTCGTCCCGGCCCTCTCGGCGCTCCTGGACGGCTCCGAGGCGCCGAACGGGCGCGGGGCGACCACGCTCTACCTCGCCCCGACCAAGGCCCTCGCAGCGGACCAGTGCCGATCGGTGAAGGAACTTTCACAACCGCTGGGTACGGCGATCCGTCCGGCGGTGTACGACGGCGACACCCCGTTCGAGGAACGGGAGTGGGTGCGGCAGTACGCCAACTACGTCCTCACCAATCCCGACATGCTGCACCGCGGCATATTGCCCTCGCATCCGCGCTGGTCCTCCTTCCTCAAGGCCCTCAAGTACGTCGTCATCGACGAGTGCCACACCTACCGCGGTGTCTTCGGCAGCCACGTCGCCCAGATCCTGCGCCGTCTGCGCCGCCTCTGCGCCCGCTACGGCTCCTCCCCGGTCTTCCTCCTCGCCTCCGCCACGGCGGCCGAACCGGCCGTCGCCGCGCAGCGCCTCACCGGCGTGCCGGTCGTCGAGGTCGCCGACGACGCCTCGCCCCGCGGCGAGCTGGTCTTCGCCCTCTGGGAGCCGCCGCTCACCGAGATGCAGGGCGAGAAGGGCGCCCCGGTGCGCCGCACTGCGACCGCCGAGACGGCCGACCTGCTCACCGACCTCACCGTGCAGGGCATCCGCTCGGTCGCCTTCGTACGGTCCCGGCGCGGCGCCGAGCTGATCGCGGTGATCGCCCAGGAACGCCTCGCCGAGATCGACCGCTCGCTGCCGCGCCGAGTGGCGGCCTACCGCGGCGGCTACCTCGCCGAGGAGCGCCGCGCCCTCGAAGCCGCCCTGCACTCCGGCGAACTCCTCGGCCTCGCCGCCACCACCGCCCTCGAACTCGGCATCGACGTCTCCGGCCTCGACGCCGTGGTGATCGCCGGCTACCCGGGCACCCGGGCGTCCCTGTGGCAGCAGGCGGGCCGGGCGGGCCGCTCGGGCCAGGGGGCGCTCGCGGTCCTGGTCGCCCGTGACGACCCGCTGGACACCTACCTGGTCCACCACCCGGAGGCCCTCTTCGAGCAGCCGGTGGAGTCGACGGTCCTCGACCCCGACAACCCCTACGTCCTCGCCCCGCACCTGTGCGCGGCCGCCTCCGAACTCCCGCTCACCGAAGCGGACTTCGCCCTCTTCGGCCCGGCCGTCGGCGACCTCCTCCCGCAACTGGAAGCGGCGAAACTGCTGCGCCGCCGCTCCGGCACCAAGGCCTGGCACTGGACGCGCCGCGAGTCCGCCGCCGACCTGGCCGACATCCGCGGCGAGGGCGGCGATCCCGTGCAGATCGTCGAGGCGAGCACCGGCCGGCTCCTCGGCACGGTCGACGCCGGCTCGTCCCACACCACGGTCCACGACGGCGCCGTCCACCTCCACCAGGGCCGCACCTACGTCGTCAAGCAGCTGGACCTCGACGACAACGTCGCCCTGGTCGAACCGGCCAACCCCACGTACTCCACGACGGCCCGCGACACCACGGCGATCTCCATCCTGGAGACGGACGTCGAAGTCCCGTGGGGCGACGGCTCGTTGTGCTACGGATCGGTGGAAGTGACCAACCAGGTCGTCGGCTATCTCCGCCGCCGCCTCATCACCGGCGAAGTCCTCGGCGAGACCAAACTCGACCTCCCTCCTCGTACGCTGCGCACCCGCGCGGTGTGGTGGACGGTCACCGAGGACCAGCTGGACGCCGCCCGGGTGAACCCCGAGATCCTCGGCGGCGCCCTGCACGCCGCCGAACACGCCTCCATCGGCATGCTCCCCCTCTTCGCCACCTGCGACCGCTGGGACATCGGCGGCGTCTCGATCCCGCTGCACCCCGACACGCTGCTGCCCACGGTCTTCGTCTACGACGGCCACCCCGGCGGGGCGGGCTTCGCCGAACGCGCCTTCCACACCGCCAAGGAGTGGCTGACCGCCACCCGCGAGGCCATCGCCTCCTGCGAGTGCGAGGCCGGCTGCCCGTCGTGCATCCAGTCCCCGAAGTGCGGCAACGGCAACGACCCCCTGCACAAGCGCGGCGCGGTCCGGCTCCTCACGACGCTGCTGAAGCAGGCTCCGTAGAGGGTCCGGGGGCGGGGTGCCGGGTCATCCGAGATCACTCGGGACGCCCGGGCGTGTCGCGACCTCGGGCTGGGGAACGGGCTCGGCCCCGGGCCCGGACTCAGGCGCCGGCGGTACCGGCCCCGCGGGTCCCGCCCGCGCCCGCACCTCGGCCGCGAGCACTCCGCTGCCCGCCCCCGCGGTCACCTCGGCCACCTCGCCGCGCACGGCGCACCGTACGACTCTCGCCCCCTGCGCCCGAGCCACCCGCCCGGCCACCGCGCAGGCCCGCGCGCCCCCTTTCGTCCACTGATCGGCCGCGGCCAACGCGGCCAGGTCGGCCGCCCCGCCCGCCCGGTGGCGGATCTGTACCGCCTGTCCGAGGGCGAGTACGCCCCCGAAGACGGCACCCATCGCGACCATGGCGAGGGCCACCCAGACGGTCGCGGAACCTCGATCGCCCCTCAGCCGTGCCCGCCGCGGATTCCTGCCCCGCACTTTCACGTCACCTCGCCTCCCTCTCCGGGAACGGTCTCCGGGCCGGTCGTCTCCTCGGCCGCCGCCACGGCCTGCGCGCTCAACTCCACGCCCAGCGGCCCCGGTCCGGCCGCGCGTGCCAGCACTGTCACCCGGACCAGCGCGCCCTCCCGTCTCACCTCGACCCGCGCGCCCTGCGGGGCGGCCTGCCGGGCGGCGGCGACGGCGGCGCTCTCCGGCTCCTGCCGGGCCACCGCCCTGGCCCCGGTCCGCGCGGCGTCCACGCACCGGATCTGCTCGGACGCCGCGACCACCGCCCAGACCAGCGCCATCGTGAACGCCACCAGCACGGGCAGCACCACAGCGGCCTCCGCCGTCACGAACCCACGGTCCCGAGAACGCCCCCACCGTGTTTCAGAACGAGCCATGAAGCGCCTTCGCCACCAGCGACTGCAGCGCCGACTGCACCAGATCGCTCGTCACCACCTGGTACAGCACCCCGGCGAACCCGACAGCCGCGATCAGCCCCACCGCGTACTCCGACGTGACCATCCCGGCGTCCTTGCGCGCCGACCGCACACCCCGCGCCCACACCAGGAACCCGCCCCGCAGCCGCCGGTACACCCTCGCCCTCTTCGTCCCGTTCGTCCTCGTCGTCGCCCTGCGCGTTCCGCTCATCTCAGCCCCCGTACGAATCTGTGAATCCCGGAGATCCAGGCGTTCCTGGAACTCCCCTTGCACCTCATCGGCCCGCGATCAGGCCGCATCCGGCATCAGCGGCCGCCCAACATCCCGTCGCCGAGGCCGATCACCACAGGCAGCACCCCGATCACGAGGAAGGCGGGCAGAAAGCACAGCCCCACCGGAGCGGTGACGGCCACTGCCGCGCGGCGCGCCACCGCCGTTGCTCTGCGCCCCCGTTCGGCTCTGCACTCCGCGGCGATCCGGGCGACCGGTGCCGCCGCGGGCGCCCCGGACTCACCGGCCCGCTCCAAGAGCCTCACCAGCACACCGGCGCCGGGCAGCGCCGCCAACTCCCTCCATGCCAGACCCGGTTCACCGCCGAGTCGCACCTGCGCGGCGCCCCGTGCAAGTCCTCGCCCGACGGGCCCGCCCAACGACTCCCCGACCACCCGCGCGGCCTCCACCGGATCCGCTCCGGCCGCGATGCAGGCAGCCAGCAGATCGGCCGCCAGCGGCAGTTGGCGCATCGCCTCGGCCTTGCCATCCGCCCCGGACGACAGCGCCCGGCCCCGCCGCCATCGCCACACCGCACCGCCCACGACCGCCCCGACGAGCAGCCCTGCCACCCCGCCGACCACCACGTACCCGGCGCTCACCGCACCGGCCACCGGAGCCCACCGGCGCACCACGCCCGGCATCCGAAAGCCCCGCCGCGCCGCGTCCACGGCGACGACGTCCAGCACCAGCCGCACCCGGCGCCGAAGCTCCCGCTCTCGCCACCGCATCTCGACCGCCCGCCCCAGCCACACCACCGCCAGCAGTACGCACAGCACCGCCCCCAGCCTGTGGAAAACTTCCATGCCCCTCACCGCTCCCGTCCGTCGAAACAGTCCAGAACACCGACCCGTCCAGGCCGCCAGCCTCACCGAGCCCATCCGAACCGTCAGGCCCTCCTCTTCACGCCTCCGCCCTCCGCACGATCCGCAACGCCCACCACAGCCCCGCCGCCTCCAGCGCCCCGCCCACCACCAGGCACCCCACGCCGGCCCCGGTGTGCAGCAGCACCCGCAACGGCCGTGCGCCCAGCGCCGATCCGAGCAGCAGCCCGAGCGCCGGAAGCCCGGCGAGCATCACCGCCGTCGACCAGGGGCCCGCCAACTGGGCTCGCAGATCCGCCCGTTGATCCCGCTCCGCGCGCAGCGCGTCCGCCAGTCGCTCAAGTCCGGCCGCGAGCCCTGCACCCCGGTCCACCGCCACGTGCCAGCAGGCAGCGAGCCCTTGCAGTCCCTCGGCTCCCGGCTCCCCGGCCGCCGACCGCAGCGCCCCGGGGACGTCCCCGCCGAACCGGGCCGCCGCCATCACGGCCGCGCTCCCCGCGCCGGACAGGGCGCCCGACTCCCGTACGGCGACGGCCAGTCCGGCACCCGGCTGTCGCCCCGCGCTGACCTCTCCGGCGAGCACCTCGCACAGCCGGATCACCGCGTCCCCACGCCGCTCCCGCATCCGCAGCGCCGCTCTGCCACGGCGTGCCCGAGCCGCCGCGGGCACCGCGCAGACGCCCAGCACCAGCGGCAGCGGCGAGGCCCCGGCGAACCCGATCACCGCACCGGCGACCGCGCACCCCCACTCGGGCCGGCCGCGCACCCACCTCCACCACCGCTCGCCCGCACTCCGCCAGGCAGGCCCCGCCGCGACACCCGCCACCTCGCCGAACACCGCGCGGACCCGCCGCGCTTCGGCCTCCCGCACTCTCACGACCCACACCACGGCCGCCACCCCGATCAGCCCCACGGCCACGACACCGGACATCTCAACTCCTCCTCCCAGCCGTCACGTTCACTTCCGCCTCCGCAGTGCCGCGCGGTGCTCTCACTCCAGCCGCACCCCCAGCAGGCCGCCCAGCCGCTCCCACCCCTCCCCCGGCGCGAAGCCCCGCTCCTGCCACTCCAGCGCCGGCACGGCCCGCACCCACCCCTGCGCGTCCCGCTCCAGCACCCGCACCTGCGCCATCCGGCGCCGACCGCCCCGGTCCCGTACGAGATGCAGCACCACCGACACCGCGGCCGCCAGCTGGCTGTGCAGCGCCGCACGGTCGAGTCCGGCCGCCGTCCCCAGTGCCTCGAGACGCACCGGCACATCGCCCGCCGCGTTGGCGTGGACGGTGCCGCAGCCGCCCTCGTGCCCCGTGTTGAGCGCGGCCAGGAGCGAGACGACCTCGGCGCCGCGCACCTCGCCGACGACGAGCCGGTCCGGCCGCATCCGCAGCGCCTGGCGCACCAGGTCGTCGAGGCCGACGGCGCCGGCCCCCTCCTGATTGGCGGGCCGCGCCTCCAGGCGCACCACGTGTGGGTGGTCCGGCCGCAGCTCGGCGGAGTCCTCGGCGAGGACGATCCGCTCGTCGGGGCCGACCAGCCCGAGGAGCGCGCTGAGCAGCGTCGTCTTCCCGCTGCCCGTACCGCCGCTGATCAGGAACGACAGGCGCGCGTCGAGCAGCGCCCGCAGCACCCGGTCCCCGCCCGGTGGCACCGTCCCGGCCGTGACCAGCTCCTTCAGGGTGAACGCCCGGGGGCGTACGACCCGGAGCGACAGGCATGTGCAGCCCACCGCGACCGGCGGCAGGACGGCGTGCAGCCGGGTCCCGTCGGGCAGCCGCGCGTCCACCCAGGGGCGGGCGTCGTCGAGGCGGCGCCCCACCACGGCGGCGAGCCGCTGGGCCAGTCTGCGGACGGCCGCGGCGCTGTCGAAGGCCACGTCGGCCCGCTCCAGGCCGCCGCCCCGGTCGACCCACACCCGGTCCGGCGCCGAGACGAGGACGTCCGTCACCGAAGGGTCCGCGAGGAGCGGCTCCAGCGGTCCCGCGCCCACCAGCTCGGACCTGAGCCGGCCCGCGACGCCGAGCACTTCGGCATCGCCGAGGACCCTCCCCTGGGCCCTGAGCGCCTCGGCCACCCGCGCGGGGGTCGCCTCCGACCCGGTCTCGGCGAGCCACTGCCGGACCCCGTCGAGCATTCGCGCCCCGACCACCGCGCTCATGACGTCTCCGCCTGCTCCACGGCCACCGGCACCCGCTCCCAGAATCCCGTGCAGAACCGCCGCAGCGGGCCTCCGGACGCCGCCTGGGGTGTCCGGCCCGCCAGTACGCCCGTGTCCAGCGGAAGCTCTCCGGCCAGCGGCAGTCCGATCAGCCGGGCCACCTCGTCCGCGTCCAGCACCCCGGAGCGCCGTGCCCCGCGGGCGGGCGCCGCCACGACCCGCAGGTCCCGTACGAGCATTCCGACGGCGTCGGCCACCCGTCGGGCGGCCGCGACGGCCCGGAGCTCCGGCGGCACCACGAGCAGCCCGAGATCGAGCTGGGCCAGCGCCTCCACCGAGCCCGCGTCGACCCTGCGCGGCAGATCCACCACGACGGCCCCGCCTTGGCGCCGCCCCGCAGCGAGCACCACGCGCACCGCCTCGGGCGGTACCGCCGTCAGGTCGCCGCGGTCCCAGCTGAGCACCCGCATGCCGTGCACACAGGGCAGCGACTCCTCCAGCGCGGCAGAGCCGACCCGGCCGCGGGAGTGGGCGAACGCCGGCCAGCGCAGCCCGTCCGTCGCCTCGCCGCCGAGCAGCACGTCGAGGCCGCCGCCGAGCGGGTCCGCGTCGACCAGCAGGGTGCGCCGCCCGGCCGCCACGGACGCCGCCGCGAGCCCGCAGGCCAGCGTCGAGGCGCCGGCCCCGCCCCGGCCGCCGAGGACGCCGACGGTCAGCGCGGGCCTGCCCACGCCCTCCGCGACATCGGCGATCCGGTCCATCAGCCACTGCTCGGCGTCCGGCAGCATCAGCACCTGCTCGGCGCCGATCTCCACGGCCCGCCGCCACACCCCGGGGTCGTCCTGGTCCCGCCCGACGAGCATCACTCCGTCGCGCCGGGCCGCACCGCGCAACCGCCCCGCCGCGTCGCCCCCGACCAGCACCAGGGGCGCCGCCTCCCACCTCCCTCTGCCCTCCGGCGCCCCGTGCCCGACCTCGGGCCGCACCCCCGCCGCCGCGCACAGCCGCAGCAGGTCGTCGAGGAGCACCACGTCCTCCGTCACGATCAGCGGCACACGCCGCCCGCCCCGCGGGTCCCCCGCGCTGACCTTCACCACGATCCGATCCCCCTGTCTCCGCACGCTCGCCCGCCCCTCGGACGAGCCGGTCCGCCGCGAAGTCACCGGCGCCCGGGCGCCGAATACCGGGCGCCGGCGCGGCTCGTCATAACGAGTCGGCCATGAACTGCCGCCCGGACTTCGCCTGCGGAATCACCGTGCAGCGATCCCGGAAATCATGTGGATCTTGGTCAAAAACTGTGGACGCGAGAAGGGTTGTGAATATCCCAATCACCCATACCGGTGACATCTCGGCGACATCCCGGAGCCGCCCCGGGAACGGGTCCGGGAACCCCCTCGGGAACGCCCCGGGGAACCCCTTCAAGAACCGCCCGGGAAGCGTCCGGGGACCGCCTCCGGGGCCTCCGCAGCGCAGTCCGATCATCACGCTCAGTGACGGACACGCCACAGGTCGACGTCGGGCCGCAGGGCCCGGAATCACGGGAAACAGGCAAGAAAAAAGGACCCGAAAACGGGTCCGGACATGCGACGACCCCCGCCGGGGGGGAGAGCGGGGGTCGTCCCCACGGTCCGACTCGGGGGGGGAGGAGCCAGACCGGGTTAGCACGGTCGCGAACGATCCGTGACTTCCATGGTGTACCCGAGAGCCTTCTCAGGCAAACCCACGCGCCACAGCTTACGCCGAATGGTGGGCGCCTATGCTCGGGCTTGTGGAAAACCACTCCTTGCACCACTCCATGCCCCGCACAGCGGCGTTCTTCGACCTGGACAAGACCGTCATCGCCAAGTCGAGCACGCTCACGTTCAGCAAATCGTTCTACCAAGGCGGACTGATCAACCGCAGGGCCGTGCTGCGCACGGCCTACGCGCAGTTCGTCTTCCTGGCCGGGGGCGCCGATCACGACCAGATGGAGCGGATGCGCCAGTACCTGTCGGCGCTGTGCCGCGGCTGGAACGTGCGGCAGGTGCGGGAGATCGTCGCCGAGACGCTGCACGACCTGATCGACCCGATCATCTACGACGAGGCGGCGTCCCTCATCGAGGAGCACCACACCGCCGGCCGGGACGTGGTCATCGTCTCCACCTCGGGCGCCGAGGTGGTCGAGCCGATCGGTGAACTGCTCGGCGCGGACCGGGTGGTGGCCACGCGGATGGTCGTCGGGGACGACGGCTGCTTCACCGGCGAGGTGGAGTACTACGCGTACGGGCCGACCAAGGCGGAGGCCGTCAAGGAACTCGCCGCCTCGGAGGGCTACGACCTCGCGCGCTGCTACGCGTACAGCGACTCCGCGACCGATGTGCCGATGCTGAGCGCCGTCGGGCATCCGTACGCGGTCAATCCGGACCGGGCGCTGCGCCGCGAGGCGCTCACGCGCGAGTGGCCGATTCTCGACTTCCACAAGCCGGTACGGCTCAAGCAACGGCTGCCGCACCTCTCCGCCCCGTCCCGCCCGGCACTGGTCGCCGCTGCCGCGCTCGGTGCGGCGGCCGCCACGGCGGGGCTGGTCTGGTACGCGAGTCGGCGCCGGGCACTCCCGAGCGCGTAGAGAAACGAACACACAGCGAAGCGCCCGATTCGCCCCTGTTTGAACCTAAAAGTAAAGAAGTGCGGCCAGGGGTTTCGCTTCCTCCGGGCGAGGAGTACAAAGGAGTCAACGGCCCGCGAGACCAAGGACATCCGAGAGGATCACCTTCAACCGCAGAAAAGGCCCCACGGACCGAAGCATGAACACCGGGCACCCACGCGACGTCGACCCGTCGATTACGGGCCAGCCGCACCAGGCGACGGGCAAAGCACCCGACCTGATGGGCAACACTTCGAGGACGCTTGGTAACCCAGTGGCCATGCCGGCGGCGGTACGAGGACTCGTACCGCCGCAACCCTTTGTGGGGACCGTTTCCTTGTAGGGACCGTCTTGGGCGCGCTCAGGCCGCGCCGCGCTGCAGCGCCTCGCACACCGCGGTCGACTCGCGGACCCCCAGCTCGACGGCCTTGCCGCAGTGCCTGATCCAGGCGGCCATCCCGTCCGGCGTACCGGAGACATAGCCTTCGAGGGCCGCCGCGTACGCCGCGCGCCCCAGCTCCGCGTGGCCCACTTCGGCGGGGCAGATCGACTTCGGGTCGAGGCCGCTGCCCACGAGGACGATGCGCTCGGCCGCCCGCGCGACCAGGCCGTTGTGCGAGCCGAAGGGGCGCAGCGCGAGCAGCTCGCCGTGCACGACGGCGGCGCTCACCAGGGCGGGCGCCGCACTGCCCGTGATGATCAGCTGAGCGAGCCCTTCGAGGCGGCCCGCCACCTCCTCCGCGTCCGGCACCGGCAGCTCGACCAGGGGCTCGTCCACGGGCTCACCGGCCGTGCGCGGCCGGCCCACCGTGTCGCCCTGGTCCGCGGCCGCGACCAGATGCAGGCGCGCGAGCACCCGCAGCGGCGACTGCCGCCAGATGGACAGGAGTTGACCCGCCTCTGCGGTCAACCGAAGGGCCGCACCCACCACGGGCCCCTCCGGGTCGCCGTCGGCGCCGCTGAAGTCGGTACGCCGGCGGACCTCTTCGAGATTCCAGTCGGCGCCGGACAGCGCCGCGCTGCCGCGTGCGCCGCGCAGCGCGGCCTCGGAGGTGACCTCGGTGCCACGGCGCCGCATGACCCGGTGCCCGTAGACCCGGTCCACGGCCTTGCGCACGGAGTCCACGGCGTCGGCCACGCCCGGCAGGGTCGCGAGCGTGGCGAGGGGGTCGGCTGTCGTACTCATGAGTACGACCCTACGGTCCCGGGGCCCGCGCCCCACGAAGGAGTGGTCTTCTTCACGCGCGCGCACCACGAACAGTGACGGCGGGGCTACCCTTTGTGAACATGAAGATCGCTTTCGTCGGGAAGGGCGGCAGCGGCAAGACCACGCTGTCCTCGCTCTTCATCCGCCACCTCGCCACCACCGGCTCGCCGGTCATCGCCGTCGACGCCGACATCAACCAGCACCTGGGCCCGGCCCTCGGTCTCGACGACGACGCCGCCGCGGAACTGCCCGCACTCGGCGCCCGGCTGCCGTTCATCAAGGACTACCTGCGCGGTTCGAACCCGCGCATCGCGTCCGCCGACACCATGATCAAGACGACGCCGCCCGGTGAGGGCTCCCGGCTGCTGCGGGTGCGGGAGAACAATCCGGTGTACGACACCTGCGCCCGGGAGGTGGAACTCGACGGTGACGCCGTGCGTTTGATGGTCACCGGGCCGTTCACCGAAGCCGACCTCGGCGTCGCCTGCTACCACTCCAAGACCGGAGCGGTGGAGCTGTGTCTGAACCACTTGGTCGACGGCCGCGGCGAGTACGTGGTGGTCGACATGACCGCGGGCTCGGACTCCTTCGCCTCGGGCATGTTCACCCGCTTCGACATGACGTTCCTCGTCGCCGAGCCGACACGCAAGGGAGTCTCCGTCTATCGCCAGTACAAGGAGTACGCCCGGGACTTCGGCGTCGCGCTGAAGGTCGTGGGGAACAAGGTGCAGGGCCAGGACGACCTCGACTTCCTGCGCGCCGAGGTCGGGGACGACCTGCTCGTCACCGTCGGGCACTCGGACTGGGTGCGCGCCATGGAGAAGGGCCGCCCGCCGCGCTTCGACCTCCTGGAGGAGCCCAACAGGGCGTCCCTGCGGGCGCTCCAGGACGCTGCCGACGCGACGTACGAGGCGCGCGACTGGGAGCGCTACACGCGACAGATGGTCCACTTCCACGTGAAGAACGCCCAGAACTGGGGCAACGAGAAGACCGGGGCCGACCTGGCTTCGCAGGTCGACCCCGGTTTCACGCTTCAGGAGAGCGTCGCCGCAACTGCCTGACGCGGGCTACTGCTTGGCGGCCGGTGCGCCCGGTACCCCCTTCGGGGCCGGGGCCGGTCCGCCGCCGCCCAGGAAGGCCGGCCAGCCCTGCTCGGGCGCCTTGCCGACCGGCAGCGTGGTGAGTTTGCGCAGGGTCTTGGTGTCCTGGGCGTCGAGCCAGTCGGCGAGCTGGTGGAAGGACACACAGCGCACGTCCGGCTTGTTGCAGACCTTCTCGACGGTCTGCTCGACGGCACGCATGTAGGTGCCGCCGTTCCAGGACTCGAAGTGGTTGCCGATGATCAGCGGAGCGCGGTTGCCCTGGTAGGCGCGATCGAAGCCCGCCAGCAGGCTGTCACGCATCTGGTTGCCCCAGTAGGCGTGCTTGGCGGGGTCGCCGTGCATGGTGCCGGACTGGTTCACGGCGAAGTTGTAGTCCATGGTCAGCTGCTCGTAGGAATGGCCGAGGAACGGCACGAGCTGCATGGACAGGTCCCACAGGCCGTCCTTCTTCTGCGGCCAGACCTGGTTGTTGACGCCGCTGGTGTCATAGCGGAAGCCCAGGTCGTGGGCGGCGCGCATGAAGTTCTTCTGGCCCTCCAGGCAGGGCGTGCGGGCGCCGATGAGTTCCTTGTCGTAGTCGAAGGGCAGCGGCGCCGCCTTCTTCAGGCCCGTGTTGGTCTTCCACGACTTCACGAACGACTTGGCCTGGGCGATCTCGCTCTTCCACTCGGGCACGGACCACTGGCCGACGCCGCCGTCCTTGCCGCAGAAGTGGCCGTTGAAGTGGGTGCCGATCTCGTTGCCCTCGAGCCAGGCGCCGCGGACCTGCTCCGCGGTGTCCTTGATTCCCTTGAGGTCGTTGAAGCCGATGTCGGAGCGGCCCGGCGAGTGCTGCGGCGCGTGGTACTCGCTCGCCTTGTCCTCCGGGAGCATGTACACGCCGCTGAGGAAGTACGTCATGGTCGCGTTGTTCTTCTTGGCGACCTTGCGGAAGTGCGAGAAGAGCTGCTGGCTGTCCTCGCCCGCGCCGTCCCAGGAGAAGACGACGAACTGGGGCGGTTTCTGCCCCGCCTTGAGGCGGTCGGCTCTTGGCAGGTGCGGCTGACGACCGGTGTACGCGGTCGAGCCGTCGCCGATGAGGCGGAGCACGCTGCCCGGAGCGCCCTTGTGGGGTGCGGCGGCCTTCTTCGGGCCCGGGGCGCCCTGGTGCTGCGGGGCGTCCGTGCCGCAGCCGGCGAGGGCCGCGGCGCAGGCGGCCGCGGCGGTGATGCCCGCGGCGAGCCGCAGGGACGGGCGGGGAGCGATCCTTCGGGTGGCGGCCATCTTCCGCCCACCTTCTTCCTGGGGTCGGCTGACAGGAGGTGAATGCGAGAAATGCCCGCTTCCGGCGGGCGGCGCCGTCACCGTCACACACAGGCCGCACGCGTTTTGTACGACAAGCCGACCAGAGTTTTTGTTCACTACTCAGAGTGAAGCCTTGCCCCATTTGCCCTTTTAATCCGGCCCAGTTCTTTACTCTGCATTACTGTTCATTTACCGAGCGTTGATATCGAACGTTGATTTTCATCCCGCCGCTGCACGCCGTGAACCACGGCCGCGCCCCACATTCCGCGACCGCGCTGCACCCCGGAGGAGACGGGAACACATGTCAGCCTGCGTACCCACCCGCGCCAGTGACTCCGAACGACCGGGCGAGCCGACAGACGCCGCCCACCCGGCCCACAGTCCACCGCCGGCGCCCCGCCGCCGCTTCCGTATCGCGGGCGCCGACCTCTCGGCGTCCATCGCGGTCTTCCTGATCGCCCTCCCGCTGTCCCTCGGCATCGCCCTGGCCACCGGCGCGCCCCTGGAATCGGGGCTGGTCGCCGCCGCCGTCGGCGGCATCGTCGCCGGTGTCCTGGGCGGCGCCCCGCTCCAGGTCAGCGGCCCCGCCGCGGGCCTGACCGTGGTCACCGCCGAGCTGATCCAGCGCTATGGCTGGCGGACCACCTGCGCCATCACCGTGATGGCCGGAGTCGCCCAGCTCGGGCTCGGCTGCCTGCGCGTGGCGCGTACGGCACTCGCCGTCAGCCCCGCCGTGGTGCACGGCATGCTCGCCGGTATCGGCATCACCATCGCCGTCGCCCAGGTCCACATCGTCCTCGGCGGCACCCCCCAGAGCTCCGTGCTCGCCAATCTGGGCGCTCTACCGGCGCAGTTGGCGAACCTGCAGCCCGCCGCCCTCGGCATCAGCGTCCTCACCATCGCCCTGCTGCTCGCCTGGCCGAAGATCCCGGGGCGCGTCGGGCGCGTCACCCGCAAGATCCCGGGCGCGCTCGTCGCCGTGACCGCCGCGAGCGTCACCGCCGCGCTGCTCGGACTGAGCCTGCCCGAGGTCGACCTGCCCTCCTGGAGCAGCCACGCGCTGGCCGGGCTGCCCGAGGGGCCCGTGCTCGGCATCGCCGCCGCCGTGCTGACCACCACCCTGGTGTGCAGCGTGCAGTCGCTGCTCGGCGCCGTCGCCGTGGACAAGATGGCCGCCGGGCGGCCCGATCTGCCCCCCGCGATGCGCCGTTCGAACCTGGACCGGGAGCTGCTCTCCCAGGGCGCGTCGAACATCGTCTCCGGTTCGCTCGGCGGGCTGCCCGTCGCGGGCGTCGCGGTGCGCTCCACCGCGAACATCAACGCGGGCGCCGTGAGCGGGAACTCCGCGGTGCTGCACGGCGTTTGGGTAGTAGCGGCCACCCTCCTCCTGGTCCCCGTCCTGGAGCTGATCCCGCTCGCCTCGCTCGCCGCGCTGGTGATGATGGTCGGCATCCAGATGGTGTCCCTGCACCACATCCGCACGGTCACCCGCCACCGTGAAGTGCTCGTCTACGTCGTGACCACCCTCGGCGTCGTCGTCTTCGGCGTGCTCGAAGGCGTCGGTCTCGGTGTCGCGGTCGCCGTCGGCGTCGCGATGCAGCGCCTCGCGCGCACCCGGATCACACGCGAGGAGGACGCCCGCGGTGTCCACCATGTGCGCGTACGCGGCCAGTTGACGTTCCTCGCCGTGCCGCGGCTGAGCCGCACCCTTCATCAGGTGCCCCAAGGGGCCAACTGCGTAGTGGAGTTGGACGGATCTTTCATGGACCACGCCGCGTACGAAGCCCTTCAGGGCTGGCAGAAGGCCCACATCACGCAGGGCGGCCAGGTCGAGGTGGCCGGGCGGGGCGGCGCGCGGATCGCCGAGCCCGCGAGCGCCTCGCACGCCTGCTGCCGCCCCTGGACACCCTGGCGCAACCACCACTGCGACGACCGGCCGCACACCCACACCCCTGATGCCGCCGCGCGGACGGAGCCGCCGCGCGGCGGGCATCACCTGGCGAGCGGCATCAGCGCGTTCCAGCGGAACACGGCGCCGCTGGTCCGCGGTGAGCTGGCCCGGCTCGCGCGGGAGGGACAGAAGCCCACGCAGCTCTTTCTGACCTGCGCCGACTCCCGGGTCGTCACCTCGATGATCACGTCCAGCGGCCCCGGCGACCTCTTCGTCGTGCGGAACGTGGGCAATCTGGTGCCGCTGCCGGGTGCCGAGAGCGCGGACGACTCGGTCGCCGCCGCCATCGAGTACGCCGTCGACGTCCTGAAGGTGCAGTCGATCACCGTGTGCGGGCACTCCGGATGCGGGGCCATGCAGGCGCTGTTGAGCAGCCCGCCGTCGGCCGCCGGGGCGCTCACCCCCCTCAAGCGGTGGCTGCGGCACGGGATCCCGAGCCTGGAGCGGATGTCGGACAAGGGGCTGCCCTGGGCGCGGCTCGCGGGCCGGGCGCCGGCCGACACGGTCGAGCAGCTCTGCCTGACCAATGTCGTCCAGCAGTTGGAGCATCTGCGGGCGCACGAGTCGGTCGCGCGCGCCCTGGACGAGGGCGCGCTCGAACTGCACGGGATGTACTTCCACGTCGGTGAGGCCCAGGCCTACCTGCTGGAAGAGCGCGATCCCGTCTTCGGCCAGGTCGAGGCAGCCGCCTACGAGGACAGCGGAGCGGCCCGGGCCTGAACCGGACCTTTTCCCTGTCCGTGGGATAAGTGAGAGCGTGTGGCTCCCGGCACCGCCGGGAGCCACACGCGTGCATCCGTACGATGCGCGGCCTACAGGTCTAAACCAATTTTCGGACACCCCTTGTCACCAGGGGTCGACGTCTGATGAGCTGTGGCCTGGGACACAACGGACACCTTGGGAAAGGCAGAAGCCGTGAGCAACGAGAGCCTGGCCAATCTTCTGAAAGAAGAGCGACGCTTCGCGCCGCCCGCTGACCTGGCGGCGAGCGCCAACGTCACGGCCGAGGCGTATGAGCAGGCCAAGGCTGACCGGCTGGGCTTCTGGGCCGAGCAGGCCCGCCGCCTCACCTGGGCCACCGAACCGACCGAGACCCTGGACTGGTCGAACCCGCCGTTCGCCAAGTGGTTCAAGGACGGCAAGCTCAACGTCGCGTACAACTGCGTCGACCGCCACGTCGAGGCGGGCAACGGCGACCGGGTCGCCATCCACTTCGAGGGCGAGCCCGGCGACAGCCGCGCGATCACCTACGCCGAACTGAAGGACGAGGTCAGCCGCGCCGCGAACGCGCTGACCGAGCTGGGCGTGCAGCAGGGCGACCGGGTCGCCGTCTACCTGCCGATGATTCCGGAAGCGGTCATCTCGATGCTCGCCTGCGCGCGCATCGGCGCCGCGCACTCCGTGGTCTTCGGCGGCTTCTCGGCCGACGCCATCGCCAAGCGCATCGAGGACGCCGACGCCAAGGTCGTCATCACCTCCGACGGCGGCTACCGGCGGGGCAAGCCCTCCGCCCTCAAGCCGGCCGTCGACGAGGCCCTGACGCGCGTATCGGTCGACAAGGTCCTGGTCGTGCAGCGCACCAAGCAGGACGTGGCCTGGACCGAGGGCCGCGACGTGTGGTGGCACGACGTCGTCGGAAGGCAGTCCGCGGAGCACACCCCCGAGGCGTTCGACGCCGAGCAGCCGCTCTTCATCCTCTACACGTCGGGCACGACGGGTAAGCCGAAGGGCATCCTGCACACCTCGGGCGGCTACCTCACGCAGGCCAGCTACACCCACCACGCCGTCTTCGACCTCAAGCCGGAGACCGACGTCTACTGGTGCACGGCCGACATCGGCTGGGTCACCGGCCACTCGTACATCACGTACGGCCCGCTCTCGAACGGCGCGACGCAGGTCATCTACGAGGGCACCCCGGACACCCCGCACCAGGGCAGGTTCTGGGAGATCGTGCAGAAGTACGGCGTCACGATCCTGTACACGGCGCCGACCGCGATCCGTACGTTCATGAAGTGGGGCGACGACATCCCCGCGAAGTTCGATCTCAGCAGCCTCCGTGTGCTGGGTTCCGTGGGCGAGCCGATCAACCCCGAGGCCTGGGTCTGGTACCGGAAGAACATCGGCGCCGACAAGTGCCCCATCGTGGACACCTGGTGGCAGACCGAGACCGGCGCGATGATGATCTCGCCGCTGCCGGGCGTCACCGAGACCAAGCCGGGATCCGCCCAGCGCGCGCTGCCCGGCATCTCCGCGACCGTCGTCGACGACGAGGCGAACGAGGTGCCGAACGGCGGGGGCGGCTACCTCGTCCTCACCGAGCCGTGGCCGTCGATGCTGCGCACCATCTGGGGCGACGACCAGCGGTTCATCGACACGTACTGGTCGCGCTTCGAGGGCAAGTACTTCGCCGGTGACGGCGCCAAGAAGGACGAGGACGGCGACATCTGGCTGCTGGGCCGCGTCGACGACGTGATGCTCGTGTCCGGGCACAACATCTCGACCACCGAGGTCGAATCCGCCCTCGTCTCCCACCCGGCCGTCGCCGAGGCCGCCGTCGTCGGCGCCAACGACGAGACGACCGGACAGGCGATCGTCGCCTTCGTGATCCTGCGCGGCACCGCGAACGCGGAGGACGAGTCCCTCGTCGCCGACCTGCGCAACCACGTCGGCGCCGTCCTCGGCCCGATCGCCAAGCCCAAGCGGGTCCTGCCGGTCGCCGAGCTGCCCAAGACGCGCTCCGGCAAGATCATGCGCCGTCTGCTGCGCGACGTCGCGGAGAACCGCGCGGTGGGTGACGTCACCACGCTCGCCGACTCCTCCGTGATGGACCTGATCCAGAACAAGCTGCCGGCGGCGCCCAGCGAGGACTGATCACCCACGAGCACGGACGAACGGGCACTCGGCGAACGCGCCGGGTGCCCGTTTCGTGCGTATGGTGATGATCACCAGGTAGCTCTCGCCTGCACCCGGTAGGGTGAAGAACGCGTCAAGAACGCGCCATGAAAGTCACAGGGTGTGCCGGGAAGTCTGGTCGGCGATGTCATCAGCCGTGCCCGACCGGAGGTCCCCTCGTGGCAGCGCCCCAAGAGCAGCCCCAGAAGCAGAGCAACAAGCGGAGCAAGAGCGAGCGCACCGTACTCGGCCGGATCTCCCTGCCCGAGCGGAACTTCATCGCCGAGGCGCTGCGCACCGAGACCGTCGGCGGCATCCTGCTCCTCGCGGCCGCCGTCGCGGCCCTGATCTGGGCGAACGTACCGGCGCTCAGCCACAGCTACCAGACCGTCAGCGACTTCCACCTGGGCCCGTCCGCGCTCGGGCTGCACCTCTCCATCGAGCACTGGGCGGCCGACGGACTCCTCGCGGTCTTCTTCTTCGTCGCCGGAATCGAACTCAAGCGTGAGCTGGTCGCGGGCGATCTGCGCGACCCGAAGGCGGCCGCGCTGCCCGTCGTCGCCGCCCTCTGCGGCATGGCGATGCCCGCGATCGTGTACACCGTCGTCGCCTCGACCGGCGGCGGCTCCCTGTCCGGCTGGGCCGTGCCCACCGCCACCGACATCGCCTTCGCGCTCGCCGTGCTCGCCGTCATCGGCACGTCGCTGCCGAGTTCCCTGCGCGCCTTCCTGCTCACCCTCGCCGTCGTCGACGACCTCTTCGCGATCCTGATCATCGCGGTGTTCTTCACGAGCGACATCAACTTCGCCGCGCTCGCGGGCGCCTTCGTCGGCCTCGCGGTCTTCTGGCTGCTCCTGCGCAAGCGGGTGCGCGGCTGGTACGTCTACGTGCCGCTCGCGCTGGTCATCTGGGGCCTGATGTACAACAGCGGCATCCACGCCACCATCGCCGGTGTCGCCATGGGCCTGATGCTGCGCTGCCACCGCGAAGAGCGGGAGGACCACTCCCCCGGCGAGCGCATCGAACACCTGGTCCGCCCGCTCTCGGCAGGTCTGGCGGTGCCGCTGTTCGCGCTGTTCAGCGCCGGTGTCGCGGTGTCGGGCGGCGCACTGGGAGAGGTGTTCACCCGGCCGGAGACGCTCGGTGTGGTGCTCGGTCTCGTCGTCGGCAAGGCCGTCGGCATCTTCGGCGGTACGTGGCTGACGGCCCGGTTCACCAAGGCGTCCCTGCCCGACGAGCTGGCCTGGGCGGACGTGTTCGCGGTCGCCTCGCTCGCCGGGATCGGCTTCACCGTGTCGCTGCTCATCGGCGAACTCGCCTTCACCGGCGACCCGCTGCTGACCGACGAGGTGAAGGCCGCCGTCCTCATGGGCTCGCTGATCGCGGCCGTGCTCAGCAGCGTGCTGCTGAAGATACGGAACGCCAAGTACCGCGCCCTGTGGGAGACCGAGGAGCGCGACGAGGACCAGGACGGCATCCCCGACATCTACGAACTCGACAACCCGGAGTACCACCTCCGAATGGCCGAGATCCACGAGAAGAAGGCCGCCGAGCATCGCAGGCTTGCCGAAACGGCGGCCGGGGCAGGCGACGAGGACGAGCGTCCGGCATGATCTGACAACGAGTCCGCACATACGGAGCACCGACAGAACAACAGGGAGTACGCGATGAGCGCACCCGACGGCAGCCCGGTCGGCGCCGAACGCAGCATCGGCCAGCTGTTCGCCTCGGCGACGACCGAGATGTCCGCACTGGTGCACGACGAGATCGCCCTGGCGAAGGCCCAGCTCAAGCAGGACGTGAAGCGCGGGGCGACCAGCGGCGGCATGTTCACCGTGGCCGTGGCCGTGCTGGTCTTCTCACTGCCCATGCTGAGCTTCGCCCTGGCGTACGGCATCAATGCCTGGACGGGCGGCTTCAACGGCAATGGCGGCTGGAACCTCGCCTGGTGCTTCCTGCTGTCCTTCAGCGCCAGCGTGGTCCTCGCGGTCCTGCTCAGCCTGATCGGCGTCGTCTTCGCCAAGAAGGCCAAGAAGGGCAAGGGCCCGCAGAAGGTCGCCGCCTCGTTCAAGGAGACGGCGGGCGTCCTTCAGCACGCCAAGCCGCACCCGCGCGAGGTGACGGCCGGCGACCGTGTCCCCGAGGCCATCGAGGCTGTGGCACGCTCGTCTTCATGACGGACCCCGCCACTCCTTCGGCCGCACAGCCGCCCGCTTCAGTAGTACGCCTGGACGTCCCCGGCGGGAGAGAGGTGCTCCACCGGGACGTGGCCGCCAACGGCGCGCGGTTCCACATCGCCGAGATGGGCGACGGGCCGCTGGTCCTGCTGCTGCACGGCTTCCCGCAGTTCTGGTGGGCGTGGCGGCACCAGCTCGTCGCGCTGGCCGACGCGGGGTTCCGGGCCGTCGCCATGGACCTGCGCGGAGTGGGCGGCAGCGACCGGACGCCGCGCGGCTACGACCCGGCAAACCTGGCGCTCGACATCACCGGTGTGGTGCGGTCGCTGGGCGAGCCGGACGCGGCGCTGGTGGGGCACGACCTCGGCGGCTATCTGGCCTGGACGGCGGCCGTGATGCGGCCCAAGCTGGTGCGCCGGCTCGCCGTGTCCTCGATGCCGCACCCGCGCCGCTGGCGCTCGGCGATGCTCGCGGACTACCGGCAGTCGCGTTCGGGTTCGTACGTCTGGGGCTTCCAGCGGCCGTGGCTGCCCGAGCGTCAGCTCGTCGCCGACGACGCGGAGTTGGTCGGCAAGCTCGTACGGGACTGGTCGGGGCCGCAGCAGCCCGACGACGAGACCGTGGAGACCTACCGGCGGGCCATGCTGATCCCGTCGACGGCCCACTGCTCGATCGAGCCGTACCGGTGGATGGTGCGCTCGCTGGCCCGGCCCGACGGCATTCAGTTCAACCGGCGCATGAAGCGGCCGGTGCGGGTGCCCACGCTGCATCTGCACGGCTCGCTCGATCCGGTGATGCGCACCCGGAGCGCGGCCGGATCGGGCGAGTACGTCGAAGCGCCGTACCGCTGGCGCCTGTTCGACGGTCTCGGGCACTTCCCCCACGAGGAAGACCCCGAGGCGTTCTCCAAGGAACTCGTGAACTGGCTGAAGGACCCCGAACCCGACCGGTAGAACGGTGAACGGGAGAACGTTCCACGATCGCTCGGTGACCGGTCGTGAGCGCTCGGTGAGTGCCCGGTATGCGGGCGGGAACATCTGTACTACGAACAGCCAAATGCCTGCCGCATACGCCAATTTGGGGACCGTGGGGGAGGTTACCGACCATGGGGCACGGGCACACGTCGAGGTATGGGCTGGACGCACGATTACAGTGACGCAGCACGCAACCGCCGCCCAGCGATGACGCTGGGCTCACCCCAGAGGGGAGCGCCGCAGGACGATCCTGCGCACGATCTCCAACTGGGCATTCCGCGTATCCTGCGGCGTCGGGCCCGCTGGGTGTCGGCGCGACTGCGGCACACCAGCCGGAGCTGAACTCCCCTGTTTCCCAGGGGACTTCGGGCAGTCCGGGCCTCCGGAGTGGTCAGAGCGCGCAGGCGTCCGTGTCGACCTGCTGGGCCGCCGTGCGGCCCCGGGTGATGTCGGCGCCGATCTCGTCGGCGGTCAGCGCGTAGCCCGTGTCGTCGTTGTCGAGGGACTTCGCGAAGACCACGCCGTAGACCTTGCCGTCCGGGGTCAGCAGCGGGCCGCCCGAGTTGCCCTGACGCACCGTCGCGTACAGCGAGTACACGTCGCGCTCGACCGTGCCCCGGTGGTAGATGTCCGGTCCGCTGGCGTCGATCCGGCCGCGCACGCGCGCGGGACGCACGTCGTACGAGCCGTTCTCCGGGAAGCCCGCGACGATCGCGCCGCCGCCGCGCTGTGCGTCGGTCCGCGCGAACTGGAGCGCGGGCGCCCTCAGTGACGGCACGTCCAGGACCGCGATGTCGCGCTTCCAGTCGTAGAGGACGACCTTCGCGTCGTACTTGACGCCCTCACCGCCTATCTGGACGGTCGGTTCGTCGACGCCGCCCACCACGTGCGCGTTCGTCATCACGCGGCGGTCGCCGAAGACGAAGCCGGTGCCCTCCACGACCTTGCCGCAACTGGGCGCCTGGCCCACGACCTTGACGATGGACCGCTGGGCGCGCGCGGCGACCGGGCTGCTCGCAAGGGCCGGGTCGGGCGGGCGGACCTCGGTGATCGGCTCGCTCGCGAACGGGCTGAAGACCTGGGGGAAACCGTTCTGCGCGAGGGCGGAGGAGAAATTGGCGAACCAGGTGTCCGCCTGCGTCGGCAGCGCGCGCGAGACCCCGAGCAGCACCTTGGAGCCGCGGACCTCCTTGCCGAGCGTCGGCAGCGTCGTCCCGGCGAGCGCGGAACCTATCAGCCACGCCACCAGCAGCATCGCCGCCACATTGACCAGGACGCCGCCCGTCGCGTCCAGCGCCCGGGCAGGCGACCACGTGATGTATCTGCGCAGCTTGTTACCCAAGTGCGTGGTGAAGGCCTGGCCCACCGAGGCGCAGACGATGACGACGACCACGGCGACGACCGTGGCGGTGGTCGAGACCGTCGCGTCATCGGTGAGCGCGGCCCAGAGCATGGGCAGCGCGTAGACCGCGACGAGACCGCCGCCCAGGAAGCCGATCACCGACAGGATGCCGACGACGAAGCCCTGGCGGTAGCCGACGACCGCGAACCACACGGCCGCGGCGAGCAGCAGGATGTCCAGCACGTTCACCGTCTACAGCCCCGCCCTCGTCACGCCCCGCCTCGTCACGCCTCGCCTCACATCGCAGTCACCGGCATCGCACAGCACGGCGACCACCCTGTCATGAGCGCCAGTCGAGTGGCACCGTGTTCTCCCGGTCCCACGGACGCTCCCAGCCCGCGTAGTGCAGCAGTCTGTCGATCACGCCCGCCGTGAACCCCCACACCAGCGCCGACTCCACGAGGAAGGCCGGGCCGCGGTGGCCGCTCGGGTGGACCGTCGTCGCCCGGTTGGCCGGGTCCGTGAGATCGGCCACGGGGACCGTGAAGACCCGGGCCGTCTCCGCCGGATCGACCGCCGCGACGGGGGTGGGCGTCCGCCACCATCCCAGTACGGGCGTGACGACGAATCCGCTCACCGGAATGTAGAGCTTGGGCAGCACGCCGAAGAGCTGCACGCCGTGCGGATCGAGGCCGGTCTCCTCCCAGGCCTCGCGCAGGGCGGCGCGCAGCGGGCCCTCGGTGCGCGGGTCGCCGTCCTCCGGGTCGAGGGCGCCGCCGGGGAACGAGGGCTGACCCGCATGGGATCTGAGCGAGCCCGAGCGCTCCATGAGCAGCAGCTCGGGGCCGCGCTCGCCCTCGCCGAACAGGATCAGCACCGCGGACTGCCGGCCCGCGCCGTCCTTCGGCGGGAGGAAGCGGCTGAGCTGCTCACCGCGGAGCGTGGCGGCGGTGTGGGCGACGGGGTCGAGCCAGGCGGGCAGGCCGTCGGTGCGCACGGTGACGTCCGGGCCGCCGCCGTCGCCCCCGCTGCCGGTGCTGCCAGTGCTGCCCGTCATCTCGCTGATCCCGCTGATCTCGCTCACGTGCTTCATCGCCGCCCCCGTAACTGTCGTGATGGGCCCAACGCCCGGCCTCCCCCTCTTCGTTCCGCCTTCGGCGTCCGTCACCCGGACGTGGCACCACCCAGCGGCGGGGCCGCGATGCCGCCCGCGTCCAGGTACCCCTGCGGCGGCTTGAGGCGCTGGCCCGGGAATCCGCCCTTCTCGTACTTGAGCAGCTTCTCCGCCTTCTCCGGGTCCGTCTCGCCCTCGCCGTACGCCGGGCAGAGCGGGGCGATCGGGCAGGCGCCGCAGGCCGGCTTGCGGGCGTGGCAGATACGGCGGCCGTGGAAGATCACGTTGTGACTGAGCTGGGTCCACTCGCTCTTCGGGAACAGCTCGCCGACGGCCTTCTCGACCTTGTCCGGGTCGGTCTCCTCGGTCCACTTCCAGCGGCGCACCAGCCGGCCGAAGTGGGTGTCGACCGTGATGCCGGGGCGCCCGAAAGCGTTCCCGAGCACGACGAACGCGGTTTTGCGGCCCACTCCGGGCAGCTTCACCAGGTCTTCGAGTCGGCCCGGGACCTCGCCGCCGAAGTCCTCCGAGAGGGCCTTGGCGAGGCCCATGATCGAGCGCGTCTTCGCCCGGAAGAACCCGGTCGGGCGGATCAGCTCCTCGACCTCCTCCGGGACGGCCGCCGCGAGGTCCTCCGGCGTCGGGTACTTCGCGAACAGGCCCGGCGTCGTCTGATTGACCCTCAGGTCGGTCGTCTGGGCCGACATCACCGTGGCGACCAGCAACTGGAAGGGGCTCTCGAAGTCCAGCTCGGGGTGGGCGTAGGGGTAGGTCTCCGCCAGCTCGCGGTTGATCCTGCGGGCGCGGCGCACCAGGGCGGTACGGGACTCCGGCTTGGCGGTGGCCTTCTTGGCAGGGGCCTTCTTGGCGGTGGCCTTCTTGGCGGGCGCCTTCTTAGCCGGTGCCTTCTTGGCGACGGCGTCCTTGACAGAGTCGGCCGTCTTGGCAGGAGCGGCCTTCTTGGCAGGGGCGGCCGTCTTCGTCGCCGCGGTCTGCTTGGGGGCGGCCTTCCTCGGCGGGGCCTTCTCGGCCACCGCTTTCTTCTTCGCGGGCATCGACTGTGCGGCCTTCCCCTGTGCGGAACCGGGCGGTGCGGCAACCGGAACGGCGCAGGCCACGGCCGCCGTACGGGCATGTTCGCCCACAGCGGAATCAGGGGCGGCCGACATCGCCTCAGCCCCCTCTGCCTGCGCTCTCACCGGCTTTTTGGACACCCGGCCAGCCTAAAGCCCGGCACCGACATCCGCCCCGGAGCCACTGGATCGGTCCCCGATTGGCCCCCTCCCCCTCGGGTTGTGACGCAGGTGCGGCAGACTTGTAGCCGAGTGACTGATCACACTGTTTGGACCGTCCGGCAAAATGGGCAGTCGGGAAAGGCTTTCCCGAGCGATTCCCACACTGCAGGCGACATAGGAGAGAAACTCGTGGACGACGTTCTGCGGCGCGCCCCGCTCTTCGCGGCGCTCGATGACGAGCAGGCCGCGGAGCTCCGCGCCTCCATGAGTGAGGTGACCCTCGCACGCGGCGACGCCCTGTTCCACGAGGGCGACCCCGGCGACCGTCTGTACGTGGTCACCGAGGGCAAGGTGAAGCTCCACCGCACCTCCCCCGACGGCCGCGAGAACATGCTGGCCGTGCTCGGCCCGGGTGAGCTGATCGGCGAGCTGTCGCTCTTCGACCCCGGACCGCGCACCGCGACCGCCAGCGCGCTGACCGAGGTGAAGCTGCTCGGCCTCGGCCACGGCGACCTCCAGCCCTGGCTGAACGCACGGCCGGAGGTGGCCGCCGCCCTGCTGCGCGCCGTCGCCCGGCGCCTGCGCAAGACGAACGACCAGATGTCCGACCTGGTCTTCTCCGACGTGCCGGGCCGCGTGGCCCGCGCGCTCCTCGACCTGTCGCGCCGCTTCGGCGTGCAGTCCGAGGAAGGCATCCACGTGGTGCACGACCTCACGCAGGAGGAGCTGGCCCAGCTCGTCGGCGCCTCCCGCGAGACCGTGAACAAGGCGCTGGCGGACTTCGCGGGCCGCGGCTGGCTGCGCCTGGAGGCGCGCGCCGTGATCCTGCTGGACGTCGAGCGCCTCGCGAAGCGTTCGCGCTGACCCCGGGCCCCTGATTCCAGGGGGCTCCAGGTCCCGGATTTCGCACGAGACGGGTCCCGCCACACCGCGTGGCGGGACCCGTCCGCGTAGAACCGCGGAAATGCCGTGCTCCGCGCACCTCTTCCCTGCACAGTTGCCCCATGGCCGATCCGAACCGCGGGCTCGACGCCCAGGGATACATCGCGCGCGAAGGCTCCCTGGGCCGCGTCCAGGAGCCCTTCCGCCCCGTCGTGGCCGCCGCCCGTGACCGGCTGCTCGACGTCTTCGGCGCGCGTCTGACGAGCGCGTACCTGTACGGGTCCGTGCCCCGCGGCACCGCGCGGCCCGGCCGCTCCGACCTCGACCTCCTGCTCGTGCTGCGCGCCGGGCCCACCGAGGCCGACCGGGCCGACGCGCGGACCCTCGACGCGGCGCTGGACAAGGAGTTCCCGCAGGTCGACGGCGTGAGCACGCTCGTGTACGACCGGGCGCGGCTGCTGAGCGAGGCCGAGACGTACGACATGGGGTGGTTCGTCGCCTGTCTGTGCACGCCGCTGCTCGGCGAGGACCTGGCCGAGGACCTCCCGCGCTACCGGCCCACCTCCCGGCTCGCCCGCGAGACCAACGGGAACCTGGCCGCGCTCCTGCCCCGCTGGCGCGAGCGGATCGCCCGGGCCGGCACCGCGGACGAGCGGCGCGCGCTCGAACGGCACATCGCGCGCGGCCTCGTGCGCACCGCCTTCACGCTCGTCATGCCGCGCTGGAACGGCTGGACCGGTGAGCTGGGCCCGATGGCCGAGGTGTTCGCGGAGTACTACCCGGAGCGGGCGCCGCAGGTGCGGGCCGCCGCGGCGGCCGGGTACGACCCCACCGGGGATCCCGGCGCCCTGCGCACGTACACCGAAGAGCTCGGGCCCTGGCTCGCGGACGAATACGCGCGCGTACACGGCACAAAGCACGGCACCGCGCATTAAGTGCGCAGCTAGACCAGCAGCAGGACCACAGGGGAGGAACCGCACGATGACCACACAGGCCGAACTGGCCACGCGCTTCGAGGCGGAGCGCGGGCGGCTGCGTTCCGTGGCGTACCGGATGCTCGGGTCGCTGAGCGAGGCGGAGGACGCGGTCCAGGAGGGCTGGCTGCGGCTGCAACGGGCCGACGCGGGCGAGGTGCACAACCTGGGCGGCTGGCTGACGACCGTCGTCGGGCGGATCTGCCTCGACATGCTGCGGGCCAGGACCACGCGCCGCGAGGAGCCGCTGGAGGACGGGGGCGCCGGTGAGTTCCGCTTGCCGGATCCGGTGGTCAGGCCCGCCGATCCGGTCCACGAGGCCGAGCTGGCCGACACCGTGGGGCTCGCGCTGCTGGTCGTGCTCGACACGCTGGCGCCCGCCGAGCGGCTGGCGTTCGTGCTGCACGACATGTTCGCGGTGCCGTTCGAGGACCTCGCGCCGATCGTGGAGCGCACGCCCGCGGCGACCCGGCAGCTGGCCAGCCGGGCCCGGCGCCGCGTGCAGGGCGCCACCGCACCGGCCGACACCGATCTGGCCCGCCAGCGCGAGGTCGTCGGCGCCTGGCTGTCCGCGACCCGCGCCGGCGACTTCGAGGCGCTGCTCGAACTCCTCGACCCGGACGTGCTGCTGCGGGTCGACCAAGGCCCCGGCACGGCGGCGCTGCTTGTGCGCGGCGCCCTGGCGGTGGCCGGTCAGGCGGCGCTGTACGGGCGGATGGCCCCGGACACGTTCGCGGCGTTCGTCGGCGACGGCGTGGGCATGGTGACGGCGCCAGGCGGCAAGGTCGCCAGCATCGGCTGGTTCACGTTCCGCGCGGGCAGGGTCGTGGGCGTCGACATCATCGTCGACCCCGAGCGGATCGCGACGCTCGGCATCGACTGGCCCGAGGCCTGACGGAGGCCCCGGCCGGCGGCCAAAAGCGGGCGGGCGGCACGAGGTCGGGTTCACACAGCCCCCTGGTGCCGCCCGTGGATGTCAGTGCCGCGGTCCGTACTCGTACCGCGGCGCTTCCGTGAGGCCGTGCCGGGTCAAGCGACCTTGGGGCCGCAGCGCATGCCGATGTAGACGCAGCGCGTGCCGTCGGGAAGGGTGGAGAAGACCACGGGCGTGTAGTCCGTGCTGAAGGCCGCTCCCACACCCGTGCCGGCGAACGCCGTCTCCGTGACCGGCAGCAGGTCGATCAGGAGAGGATCGGACAGGCCTTCCATGCCGTCGACGAACTCGTAGAGCGCGCATCCTGCGCCGTCCCTCTCCGTCACCGTGATGACCACGCCCTCGCGCCGGTACGTGCCGACAAGCGGCGCCCAGTCGACCGCGGGCGCGGGGACCGCCGGGGCGAACGGGTCGGGCACGGTCACCCCGGCCAGTTCACCGAGGAGTTCGCGGTAGAGCGCCGTGTACACCTCGCGCGCGCCGCCGCCGTTGGTGAGCAGTGCGACGGCGACGCCTGCGGACGGCACCACGCGCAGGTAGGAGTACTGGCCGATCGAGGCGCCGTCGTGACCGTAGCCACGGACACCGTTCCAGTCGTACAGGGTCCAGCCCAGGCCCCAACCGTCCGAACTGACGGTCCACTTGTCGGGGCATTCGATCACCTGACGCTGCATCGACTCGACCGTCTCCTGGGCGAGAATCCGCGTGCCGTCCTCGGACACGCCGCCCGTGAGGTGCATCCGGGCGAACCGGGCGAGGTCGCCCGCAGCGGCGATGACCCGGCCGTAGGGGCCTGCCGAGCGGGGCATCATGTCCCATTCCGGCGCCGGGTCGGGCTGCCGGCCCGGCGCGCCCAGGTGCCCCATCGCCGCGCGGAAGCGCAGTGCCTCCTCGGGCAGTGTCATCGTGCGGGTGAGGCCGAGCGGGGCCAGGAGCAGTTCCCTGAGGGCCTCGTCCCAGACTTTGCCGGTCACCACTTCGATGATCCTGCCGAGCACGTTGTAGCCGACACTGCTGTACGAGATCGCGCTGCCGGGAGGGCAGTCGAGCGCCACGTTCCTCGCGGCTTCGACGTACTTGGCGAGGCAGTCGTCGCCGCGCCCGCTGTCGTGGTTGAAGTCGCAGGTGAGACCGCCGGTGTGGCTGAGCAGCCGGCGGACCGTGATCTGGCCGGTGGCTTCGGGGTCGGCGACCGAGAACTCCGGCAGGATGTCCGTGACCGGTGCGTCCAGATCGATTCGGCCCGACTCGGAGAGCCGCATGACCAGCGTCGCCGTGTAGATCTTGGCGATCGAGCCCATCTGGAAGACCGAGTCGGTCGTCGCCGCGACGCCGGTGCCCCGGTGCAGGATGCCGCTCGCCAGTTCGTGGACGGTTCCGTCGATGAGGATGGCCAGAGACGCGCCCGGCACGTGGTGCTCGGCGATCAACTCGTCGAGGCGTGCCTGCCAGTGGTCGAGATCCAGCTTCCGTCCGCTCGATGCGCGGACCTCTCCGGCCCCGCCCGCGTTCCCGTTGCCCTGCTCGTCCCCGCTCGCCTTGTTCGACACGCCTGCCCCTTCTCCCGATGCGCACATCGTTCCGCCGTTGCGAACACTGTACGCATCAAAAAACACCGTTCGCAAGATGCGTACGGTGTGAGCTATCGTGGGGCCGACGCACTGATGCACCGATGAGGAGTGGACGGATGCCCGCCGACCCCCAACCGATCACTTCGGTGTGGACCCGTCCGCACCGCCCTCAGCGGGAGCAGCTGACACGTGAGCAGATCGTGGCCGCGACGTTGGAACTGTTGGACGCGGAGGGCGTCGAGGCGCTCAGCATGCGCAGGCTCGGCACCCGCCTGAACGCAGGTGCCGCCTCCCTCTATCGGCACGTGGCCAATCGGGACGAGCTGATCCAGCTGGCCGTGGACGAGGCGTTCGGTGAGCTCACCCCGTCGCCGACCGCGAACCGTGCGCAGTGGCGCGCGGCCGCGTCCCGCACCGCGTCCGATCTGCGGCAGATGGTTCTGCGCCATCCGTGGATCGGCCCGGAACTCGGCCAGGTAGGACTCCTCCACAGCGGCCCCCAGGCCATGCGGACGACATCGGGCCTGCTGGCGCAGTTCGAGGCGGCCGGTTTCCCTGAGGGCGAGCAGGACATGGCCGCAGGGGCGCTCATGTCCTACGTCATCGGGACCGCGATCGCGGAGGCCGCCTTTCTCTCGCTGATCGGCCCTAGCGGGGTCTCCGAGCAAGAGTGGGTGGCAGAGCACAGCCCGGACGCCGTGGAGTCCCCGGACCCGCGGCAGGTGCGCGAGGATCGCTTCCGGTACGGCCTCGACCGCGTCCTCGACGGCCTGGCCGCCCGCCTCGCACCGGCATAGAGGGGGACGCGGAGCCGGGGCTCAGGAACGGGAGCCAAGCCTGTCGCTCCCTGAGCCTCGACCTGCGCTTTCCGCCCCCGCTTCGCCCTAGATCAGTCCGTGTTCGCGCAGGTAGTCGAGCTGGGCCAGGACGGACAGCTCGGCCGCCGGCCACAGGGATCGGTCCACGTCCGCGTACACATGGGCGACGACCTCGGCGGCCGTCGCGTACCCGTCCTCGACGGCGGTCTCCACCTGGGCGAGCCGGTGGGCACGGTGCGCGAGGTAGAACTCGACGGCGCCCTGGGCGTCCTCCAGGACCGGCCCGTGCCCGGGCAGGACCGTGTGCACCCCGTCGTCGACGGCGAGCGAGCGCAGCCGGCGCAGGGTGTCGAGGTAGTCGCCGAGCCGGCCGTCCGGGTGCGCGACGACCGTCGTGCCCCGGCCCAGGATGGTGTCGCCGGTCAACACGGCCTGGTCGGCGGGGAGATGGAAGCTCAGCGAGTCGGCGGTGTGGCCGGGGGTGGGGACGACGCGCAGTTCCAGGCCGCCGGTCGTGACGACGTCACCGGCCGCCAGGCCCTCGTCGCCGAGGCGCAGCGCCGGGTCGAGGGCGCGCACCTTGGTCCCGGTCAGCTCGGCGAACCGGCCCGCCCCCTCGGCGTGGTCCGGGTGGCCGTGTGTGAGGAGGGTGAGCGCGATGCGGCGGCCGGCCCTCTCGGCGACGTCGATCACGTTCTTCAGGTGGCCGTCGTCGAGCGGGCCCGGGTCGATCACGACGGCGAGGTCGCTGTCCGGCTCGGCGAGGAGCCAGGTGTTGGTGCCGTCGAGGGTCATCGCGGACGCGTTGGGCGCGAGCACGTTGACGGCGCGGGCGGTGGCGGGGCCGGACTGGACCCCGCCGCGCGGCTGTCCGGGCAGGGCGGCGGCTTCGGTCATCGGTCAGTTGCTCCCGCCGGTCGGAATGTGCTTGGTGAACTCGTCGTGCCCCGGCCAGGACAGCACCAGCTCGCCCGCTTCCAGCCGGGCCTGTGCCAGTACGGGCGTCAGGTCGCGGCCCGCGGCGCCGGCCAGGGCGTCGTGGGCGGATCCGTACGCGGCCAGGGTGCGCAGGGTGGCGATGGTGGGCGGCATCATCGTCAACTCGCCCCGGTCGTACGCGGAGGCGGCCTGCCCGGGGCTGATCCACACGGTGCGGTCGGCCTCGGAGGAGTCGTCGCTGGTGCGCTGGCCCGCCGGGAGCGCGGCCGCGAAGAACCAGGTGTCGTAGCGGCGCGGCTCGAACTCGGGGGTGATCCAGCGGGCCCACGCGCCGAGCAGATCGGAGCGCAGCACGAGGCCGCGCTGCTGGAGGAACTCGGCGAAGGAGAGATCGCGGGCGATCAGTGCCTGCCGGTCGGCCTGCCACTGTTCGCCGGTGGTGTCGTCGACGACCGTGTCCGGGGTCGGGCCCGCGAGCAGTACGCCCGCCTCCTCGAACGTCTCGCGCACCGCGGCGCAGACGATCGCCTGGGCGTCCTTCTCGGGTACGCCGAGCCGCTCGGCCCACGTCTGCTGTGTCGGGCCCGCCCAGCGCACCTGGCGGTCGTCGTCGCGCGGGTCGACTCCGCCGCCGGGATAGGCGTAGGCGCCGGCCGCGAACGCCATCGACGTACGTCTGCGCAGCATGTGCACCTCGGGGCCGCCGGGGGCGTTTCTGAGCAGCATCACGGTGGCGGCGCGGCGCGGGGTCGCCGCCGTCAGGGTGCCGGCGGCGAGGGCGCGGATGCGGTCCGGCCACTCCGGGGGGTACCACTGGCCGTTGGACATGGCCGGAGGCTATCCCGAGTCGACGGGATGTTCGAGGGGTCGCTGCTCGTCCGCGGGCCGGTGGGGGCGGTCGCGCAGTTCCCCGCGCCCCTTTTCGGGTTGTCGGTCGGCTGACGGCCGGTGGCCGCTTCTCGCGCAGTTCCCCGCGCCCCTGAAAGGCCTGCGGCCTTCAGGGGCGCGGGGAACTGCGCGGCCAGCCACGACGAGCGTCGCGCTCGGACACGGCGGAAAGGGGCTATGCCTCCGGAGTCAGCTCCACCTGGATCTCCACCTCGACCGGCGAGTCCAGCGGGAGCACGGCGACGCCGACGGCGCTGCGGGCGTGCACGCCCTTGTCGCCCAGGACCTCGCCGAGCAGCTCGCTTGCGCCGTTGATGACACCGGGCTGGCCGGTGAAGTCGGCGGCGGAGGCGACGAAGCCGACGACCTTCACGACGCGCTCGATGCGGTCCAGGTCACCGGCGACGGACTTCACGGCGGCCAGCGCGTTCAGCGCGCAGACGCGGGACAGCTCCTTGGCCTCCTCGGCGGTGACCTCGGCGCCGACCTTGCCGGTCAGCGTCAGCTTGCCGTCGACCATCGGAAGCTGGCCCGCCGTGTACACGTACACACCGGACCGCACGGCCGGCTGATACGCGGCGACCGGCGGCACGACGGGCGGCAGGGTGAGGCCCAGCTCGGCGAGCCGCGCCTCCACCGCGCCGCTCACGCGCTCTTCTCCCGCTTCAGGTACGCCACCAGTTGCTCGGGGTTGTTCGGCCCGGGCACGACCTGGACGAGCTCCCAGCCGTCCTCGCCCCAGGTGTCCAGGATCTGCTTCGTCGCGTGCACCAGCAGCGGCACAGTCGCGTACTCCCACTTCGTAGCCATGGGGCCGACTCTAACCGCCGAAGTCATGTGCGTCGTTCCTGAGGCTGCTGCGTGATCGGGCCGCGTTCTGGTTACGCTCGAATACGTGAGCAGGCTCCAGGTCGTCAGCGGCAAGGGCGGTACCGGAAAGACCACGGTCGCCGCCGCACTCGCGCTCGCCCTCGCGACCGAGGGCAAGCGCACTCTCCTGGTGGAGGTGGAGGGCAGGCAGGGCATCGCGCAGCTCTTTGAGACGGAAGCGCTCCCCTACGAGGAGCGGAAGATCGCCGTCGCGCCCGGCGGCGGGGAGGTGTACGCGCTCGCCATCGATCCGGAACTGGCGCTGCTGGACTACCTCCAGATGTTCTACAAGCTGGGCGGCGCGGGCCGCGCCCTGAAGAAGCTGGGCGCGATCGACTTCGCGACGACCGTCGCGCCGGGACTCAGGGACGTACTCCTGACCGGCAAGGCGTGCGAGGCCGTGCGGCGCAAGGACAAGCAGGGCCGGTACGCGTACGACTACATCGTGATGGACGCCCCGCCCACGGGGCGCATCACCCGCTTCCTGAACGTGAACGACGAGGTCGCCGGGCTGGCCCGGATGGGCCCGATACACAATCAGGCCCAGGCGGTCATGCGGGTCATCAAGTCGCCGCAGACCGCGGTGCACCTGGTGACCCTCCTGGAGGAGATGCCGGTGCAGGAGACCCTCGACGGGGTCGCCGAACTGCGCGCCGCGCACCTCCCCGTGGGACGGATCATGGTGAACATGGTGCGACCCGCGCTCCTGGGGGAACCCGCACTGGCGCTGACCCGTTCACCGTCCGTCGCGCCGGAGGTCACCGGGGCCCTGACGGCGGCCGGGCTCAGCGGCGCGAAGCGGCTCGTGGGGCCGCTGCTCGCGCAGGCGGAGGAGTACGCGGAGCGGTACGTCCTGGAGCGCGCCCAGCGCGAGCTGCTCACCGGGGCGGAGCTGCCGCTGCACGAACTTCCGCTGCTCACCGAGGGGTTGGACCTCGCGGGCCTGTACACGCTCGCCGAGGAACTGCGACGGCAAGGGATCTGAGGACCGCTTCGATGACGCTGAACCCTGAAGGCGCGCTCGACATCGACCCGCTGCTCGACGACCCGGCCACCCGCATCGTGGTCTGCTGCGGCTCGGGCGGGGTCGGCAAGACCACGACCGCCGCGGCGCTCGGCCTGCGCGCCGCCGAGCGCGGCCGCAAGGTCGTGGTGCTGACCATCGACCCGGCCCGGCGCCTCGCCCAGTCCATGGGCATCGACTCCCTCGACAACGTGCCGCGCCGGGTGAAGGGCGTCGAGGCGACCGGTGACGCGGCCGGCGGCGAGCTGCACGCCATGATGCTCGACATGAAGCGCACCTTCGACGAGATCGTCGAGGCGCACGCGGACGGCGAGCGGGCCGAGGCGATCCTGAACAACCCCTTCTACCAGTCGCTCTCGGCGGGCTTCGCGGGCACGCAGGAGTACATGGCGATGGAGAAGCTGGGCCAGCTCAGGGCCCGGGACACCTGGGACCTGATCATCGTCGACACCCCGCCGTCGCGCTCGGCGCTCGACTTCCTGGACGCGCCCAAGCGGCTCGGCTCGTTCCTCGACGGCAAGCTGATCCGCGTACTGATGGCCCCCGCGAAGGTCGGCGGACGGGCCGGGATGAAGTTCCTGAACGTCGGGATGTCGATGATGACGGGCGCGCTCGGCAAGCTCCTCGGCGGGCAGCTGCTGCGTGACGTACAGACGTTCGTGGCCGCGATGGACACCATGTTCGGCGGATTCCGTACCCGCGCGGACGCCACGTACAAGCTCCTCCAGGCGCCCGGGACCGCCTTTCTCGTCGTGGCCGCGCCCGAGCGGGACGCGCTGCGCGAGGCCGCGTACTTCGTGGAACGCCTGGCCGCGGAGCGGATGCCGCTCGCCGGGCTCGTGCTGAACCGGGTGCACGGCAGCGGCGCCGACCGGCTGTCCGCCGAGCGCGCGCTGGCCGCCGCGGAAAATCTTGACGAACGCCGCATTGTGGATCAGACGCCCGGGAAGGAAGAGGTGCGTACTCCTTCCGAGCCCGCTTCCGAGTCGGATACCGCGTCAGGCTCCCCCGCCGCAGCGGAGACTCCCGCACACCCGAGCACCGAGCAACTGACCGCAGGGCTCCTGCGGTTGCACGCGGAGCGGATGCGGCTCGTCGCGCGCGAACAGCGCACGCGTGACCGCTTCACCGCGCTCCACCCGGAGGTCGCCGTGGCCGAGATCGCGGCGCTGCCGGGCGATGTGCACGACCTGGCAGGCCTCAGGGACATCGGAGACCGGCTCGCGGCCGGTGGCACTCCGGCCGGAGCTGAATGAGCCGTACGCGCCCGCACGTCGGCCGTGCGGTCGCGGACCGGAGCCGGTCAGGGCTCCGGTACGAAAGGGTGCGGCGCCGTCTACCCGACGGCGGCGAACCTCTCGTACGTCTCGTCGTTGTCGAGCTCCGCGGGCAGCAGGCCCGCACTGCGCTCGTACTCCGTACGCGCCGTCTCCAGCAGACGGCGCCATGAGGTGACGGTCGGACGCCTGCGCAACAGTGCGCGGCGCTCCCGCTCCGTCATGCCACCCCACACGCCGAACTCGACGCGATTGTCCAGAGCGTCCGCCAGGCACTCGGTCCGCACGGGACATCCCGTGCACACCGCCTTCGCCCGGTTCTGCGCTGCTCCTTGTACGAACAGTTCATCCGGATCGGTAGTGCGGCAGGCCGCCTGCGCACTCCAGTCGACTACCCAGCCCATACCGGCGCCGTCCTCTCCCGAATCGAGGCTCCCCCACGGCGGCAGCGGCATATTCACCGCCGCCAGTTGAGGACGTTACGGAAGGTGGGCACAGCGCAACACCCCCTTCGGGCCCAATCTTGAATGGCCCGAACGGACTATGCGTAAGCGGCAGATCACCCGACGGAGTGACCGGGAGACATGCGTAACAACCCCGGCAAATCTGGACAGTTCACTTGCGCCACAACGGGCGCCGGGTGACACACGAGGCGGTTTCGGACACCTTCCAGGCCCTGCGCGAAGGGTCGCGGGAGGCACAGGAATGACTACAAGAGGCACGTCAGAGGTATTGAGGAAGTGCCGGGAACGTTTCGGGGCCGTCCCACGTCTTGATACGAGACCGCACTGCTGTGACAGTTGAGTGCAGCTTAGGCCAAGGCATATACGCCTGTCCGGAGAATCAGAACGTAGGCTGCCCTGCATGGGAAAGAAGCGCTCGGCCGGTGACGGCGGCGGTATGTCGCCGGCCCAACAGGCCGCCAAGTTCCTCGGTGTCAGCGTCCTCGCGGGTGCCGTGCTCGCCGGAATCGCGCTGCCCGCCGCGGGCGCGCTCGGGCTGGCCGCCAAGGGCTCGGTCGAGGAATTCGACGACACTCCGGCCGCTCTGAAGCAGCCTCCGCTCAGTCAGCGCACCACGATCCTGGACAGCCAGGGCGGAAAGATCGCGACGGTCTACGACCGCGACCGCACCGTGGTGAAGCTCGACGAGATCTCTCCGTACATGCAGAAGGCGATCGTCGCGATCGAGGACTCGCGCTTCTACGAGCACGGGGCCGTCGACCCGAAGGGCATCCTGCGCGCCATCAACGCGAACGCGCAGGGCGGTGGCGTCGCCCAGGGCGCCTCGACCCTCACCCAGCAGTACGTGAAGAACGTCTTCATGGAGGAGGCGGGCGACGACCCGACGAAGCTGGCGCAGGCCACCCAGCAGACGATCGGGCGCAAGATCCGCGAGCTGAAGTACGCGATCCAGATCGAGAAGGACCTCGGCAAGAAGCGGATCCTCACCAACTACCTGAACATCACCTACTTCGGTGAGCAGGCGTACGGCGTCGAGGCCGCCTCCCAGCGCTACTTCTCCAAGTCGGCCAAGGAGCTGAACGTCCAGGAGTCGGCGCTCCTCGCGGGCATCGTGCAGTCCCCGAGCCGCTACGACCCGGTCAACGACGAGGCCGAGGCGAAGAAGCGGCGCAACATCGTGCTGCAGCGCATGGCCGACGTCCACGACATCTCGCAGGCGGAGGCCGACAAGGCCAAGCAGACGGCCCTCGGTCTGAAGGTCAGCAAGCCGCAGAACGGCTGCATCACCGCGGTCAAGGGCGCGGCCTTCTTCTGCGACTACGTCGAGCAGGTCGTGAAGAACGACCCGGCCTTCGGCAAGACGAAGGAGGTGCGCGCCAAGCTCTGGAGCCGCGGCGGTCTGACCGTCAGGACGACGCTCGACCCGCAGGCCCAGCAGTCGGTCCAGGCCTCCATCAAGAGCAACGTGTACCAGACGGACTCGGTGGCCTCGGCGGTCACGCTCGTCGAGCCGGGCAGCGGCAAGATCCTCGGCATGGGGCAGTCGAAGCCGTACGGCTACGGCAAGAACGAGACGTCGATCAACTACTCGGTGAACTCGGCGTACCACGGCTCCAACTACGGCTTCCCGACCGGTTCGACGTTCAAGCCGTTCCTGGCGGCGGCCGCGCTGGAGAACGGCACGCCGATCACGCAGCAGTTCCCGGCGCCGTACCAGATGCCGTACCCGAGCACCGTGCAGACGTGCAGCGGCAAGCCGTGGACCAACGACGGCGGCTACAAGCTGGAGAACGAGAACGAGTCGGAGTCCGGCCCCTATCGCCTCAAGGAGGCGATGGAGAAGTCCATCAACACGTACTTCGTGGAGATGCTCGCCGACACCGGCATGTGCCCGGTCGTGAAGATGACGAACAAGCTGGGCGTGGTCCAGGGCAACGGCACCAAGGTGCCCGAGGTGCCCTCGTCGATGACCCTCGGTTCGACGGGCCTCTCGCCGCTGACGATGGCCTCCGCGTACGCCGCGTTCGCCAACGAGGGCACGTACTGCACCCCGGTCGCCATCGAGTCGATCACCGACGCCAACGGCAAGTCGCTGGCCGTCCCGAAGTCGAAGTGCTCGCGCGCCATGTCGACGCAGACCGCGGACAAGATCAATACGCTGCTCAGCGGAGTGACCGACTCCGGTACGGGCCAGCAGGCCGGCCTCTCCGACCGGGACAACGCCGGTAAGACGGGTACGACGGACGCCCGGAAGAACGCCTGGTTCGTCGGCTACACGCCGAACCTGTCGGGCGCCGTGTGGGTCGGCAGCGCCTCGCAGGGCGTCGAGATGACGAACATCACCATCGGCGGCCGCTACCACGACAAGGTCTACGGCGCCGACACGCCCGGCCCGATCTGGCGGGCGGCCATGACCGGCGCCCTGTCGGGCAAGGACGCGCCGGGCTTCACCATGGTCGACATCCCCGACCCGGACAAGGGCAAGGGCAAGGACAAGGACAAGGGGCGGGACCAGGGCGGCCAGGACGACGGCAAGCCCGGTGCCGGCGGTGGCGGCGGTGGCGACACCGGAGGCACCGGCGACACGGGCGACACCGGTCTCCCCGACGGGCTGTTCCAGGGACAGGGGAACGGCGGGAACGGGAACGGCGGCGGCTGGGGCCGTTAGCCGGCCCCCGGGCCACAGCAAAAAGAGGGGCGCCCCCGCGGGGGCGCCCCTCTTTCGTTCTTCTTGCGGCGGCTCGGGCTCAGCCGGCGAGCAGCTTCTTGACCGCGGCGGCGACCCGGCCGCCCTCGGCACGGTCTCCGACCTTCGGCTTCACGATCTTCATGACCTGGCCCATGGCGCGCGGGCCCTCGGCGCCGGCCGCCTTCGCCTCCTCGACCGCCTGCCCGACGATCTGCTCCAGCTCGGCGTCGGACAGCTGCTGCGGCAGGTACTCGGCGAGCACCTCGCCCTCGGCCAGCTCACGGGCGGCGGACTCGGCACGCCCGCCCTTCTCGAAGGCCTCGGCGGCCTCGCGGCGCTTCTTCGCCTCCTTGACGATCACCGCCTGCACCTCTTCGTCGGCGAGCTCGCGCTTCTCCTTGCCGGCGACCTCCTGGGTCGTGATGGCGGCGAGGGTCATCCGGAGCGTCGAGGAGCGCAGCTCGTCCCGCCCCTTGATCGCGACGTTGAGGTCGTCGTGCAGCTTCGACTTGAGCGTGGTCATGACTTGATTGTCGCAGGTGTGCGGGGCGTCACGCCCGCCGATTTCCGGGCCCCCGGCCGTCTGACACGATGGGACACATGCGCGCGCGATACGGGATTCCCCTGAAGGTCTCTGCTGGCATCGTGGCGGCGGGCGCCGCCACCGTCGCTTACTCCGCGGGTTACGAGGCCCGCTCCTTCCGCCTGCGACGCGTCACGGTCCCGGTCCTGCCCGCCGGTATGCACCCGCTGCGCGTCCTCCAGGTATCCGACATCCACATGGTCGGCGGGCAGCGCAAGAAGCAGCGCTGGCTGCGCTCGCTGGCCGGTCTGCGCCCCGACTTCGTCATCAACACGGGCGACAACCTCTCCGACCCGGAGGGCGTGCCCGAGGTGCTCGACGCGCTCGGCCCGCTGATGGAGTTCCCGGGCGCGTACGTGTTCGGCTCCAACGACTACTACGGTCCCCGGCCCCGCAACCCCGCCCGGTACCTGCTGGAGAAGGTGCAGGGCCGCCACGGTCTGAACGGCAACGCGCCGGTCGTCGATGCCATCCACAACCCGTGGGAGGACCTGCGCGACGGCTTCGACGAGGCCGGCTGGCTGAACCTCACCAACACGCGCGGCGCGCTCAAGGTGGCCGGCGTCGAGATCGGCTTCACCGGCCTGGACGACCCGCACATCAAGCGCGACCGGTACGCGGAGGTGGCGGGCGGCCCCACGGCCGGCCCCGACTTCTCGATGGCCGTGGTCCACGCCCCGTACCTGAGGGCCCTCGACGCCTTCGCCGCCGACGGCTACCCGCTGATCCTGGCCGGGCACACGCACGGCGGCCAGGTCTGCATCCCCTTCTACGGCGCCCTGGTCACCAACTGCGACCTGGACACCGACCGCGTGAAGGGCCTGTCGCGACACACGGCGGAGGGCAACACCTCCTACCTCCACGTCTCGGCGGGCTGCGGCGCGAACCGCTACACCCCGTTCCGCTTCGCCTGCCCGCCGGAGGCCACACTGCTGACGCTGGCGCCGAAGACGGAGACGCGGCCCCGCTGATCACTGCCGCCCGGGCGTACGGACGTACGGTGGATCGCATGATCACGCCGAACTCCGCCGCCTCCGTTCCGGCGGAGGCGGTCGTCCCGGTCCGCCGCCGCCCCGTCGCGGCGGCCTTCCGGTTCCTGATCGCCCTCGCCGCCCTGACCGGCATCGTCATCGACCTGACGATCAGCGACAGCGCGCTACGCGTCCTGAGCTACTTCACGATCCAGTCGAACATCCTGGTCGCGGTCGTCCTCGCCCTCTCGGCCGCGCGCGCCTGGTCCGCCCGCCCACCGCTGCCTCCCCTCGTGACGGGCGGCACGCTGCTCTTCATCTGCATCACGGGCCTCGTCTACCACTTCGTCCTGGCCAATTCCTCGTCCGGCTTCTCCATGACGGACGACCCGGACCACGTCATGACGGGCTGGCGCACGGTCTCCAACCAGCTCCTGCACACGGTCACCCCCCTCGCCGTGGTCCTGGACTGGCTCCTCCTGACCCGCCCCGGCCTGCTCCGCCCGCGCCATGCGGCCCTGTGGCTGCTCTACCCGCTCGCCTACTTCGGCTTCGCCCTGATCCGCGGCGCGATCATGACGCCGGGCACCCCGGCGCGCTACCCGTACCCGTTCCTGGACGTCGACGCCCACGGCTACCCCGGCGTCCTCACCAACGCCGTCGTCTTCGGCCTCGCGTTCTACCTGCTGGCCCTGGCCCTGGTCGCCCTGGACCACCTCCGGCCCGGTATCCGTCCCCCCGAAAACCGGATTTCGTCTCCGGGCCCCGGTGGGCTAAAGTAAACGACGTCGCCAGGACCTGCATCACTGCGGGAATCGGAGCAACGACATCGGGGTGTGGCGCAGCTTGGCAGCGCGCTTCGTTCGGGACGAAGAGGTCGTGGGTTCAAATCCCGCCACCCCGACAGCCAAAACAGCAGGTGAGGCGCCTACCGGATTCGGTAGGCGCCTCACCTGTTTCTGCGTGCGTGTCTATCTGCGTGACTACGGCTCCAGGCCCCGCTTGAAGACGCCGTCCATGACGACCGCGCCGTTCTGGGGCACGGGCCGGATCTGCTTCCGGTAGACCTCCTCGGTCGCGGCGGTGCCGGAGCTCCCGGGGTGTCCAGTCGTCGGCGTTGATGTCCTCAGCGCCCTTGAGCGCGACCCGGAAGGCGCGGCGGACGTTGGTCGCGTCCAGCGGCTTGCCGACGGCCGAGCCGCAACGTGCCGGCAGGTCGAGCGTGCGCCGGGACTTCCGCGTCTTGGCTGCCTCCGGCCGGCTACGCCCCGGCTGCGCCGACGCCCGCCCGCAGTGGATAGGCCCATAGGCCATGAGTCGGGCACCCGGCATCTGCGGCCCTCGGTCGCAGACGATGCCTCCAGTGGGG
This sequence comes from Streptomyces sp. NPDC057694, assembly GCF_042799415.1. NCBI lineage: Bacteria > Bacillati > Actinomycetota > Actinomycetes > Kitasatosporales > Streptomycetaceae > Streptomyces > Streptomyces sp. NPDC057694. The sequence continues at coordinate 67,394 of NZ_JBHVIX010000015.1, read as the reverse complement.
GATCGGACGGCACCGGGTGGGAGGGGGCGCCGTTCCCGGCCGCGGGCCCATCGTGGCGAGACAGCTACGTGGGCCCCTCCCGCGGGCCAGAACGTCGCAACGTCCGGAAAGTCGGAGGGTGTCGCGCTCAGCGTGCGGGTCCTACGATCGGCACTCAACCGCAGGGGGGCTGCGTGGGCTTCTTGTTAGGTGTTGCGCTGATTGTGCTCGTCGTTCCGGCAAGCGTTTTTGTCGCCATGTGGTGGGAGAACACCGCTGGCAAGAAGACTCGGGCCAGGGCCTTCAATCTGCGTGGTGGGTATGGGATTTGAACCCACGGTGACGGTTTTCAAGACCTCTCGCCGATCAGGAGTAGAACCCCCTGCCGTACTCCTCGGGCCCGACAGCGAAGTCGTCCGGACGATCACGGCGCAGTTCCTCGTACCGGACCGCGAACACGTCAATGGCTTCATGGATCGTGCAGTCCAACGCTTCGCGGATCGTCTTGAGCGCGAAGATGATCCGGTGATCGAAGATGTCACGATCCACGCTTGCCGGCAGTGTGGTCACGGGTCCCCCTAAGTCGCCGTACAGCAGCGGAGTACAGCAACCGCACAGACCACAGTCAACCGGCTAAGACCTCTGGTAAACCAACGGCCAGCCAAGCGACCCTCAGCAACCGTCGCGCCCATAGTTCGCATCGAGGCGATCAGTCCGCGTCGGAGTCCGCGCGGCCTACGGAGCGGAACACGGTCTCACACTCGCCTGCTTGCACCAGATGATCCACAACTCTCACCATGGCCGAGATACCAGCGTCACGGACGATGAGGCCGTCCCAGCAGGTGAAGAAGGCTCCTCCCAGGTCCTCACCCGTCGTCGCCCACCGATCCATGAGCCTTTGGACCTCAGCGAGCGTGAAAATGGTCCCTGACCACCGGAGGCCATCCGCGAAGATCACCCACATGTCGACGTTGCAGACGTCCTCGAGCGCTTCGCCCGCATCGGGCACGAAGCAGATCTCGTACCCGTCCCGCTGCACACGGTAAAAAGGCCCGTCCCACATGACGTCCCTGGCTCCTCTTCACTCCATGCCGATGGCGGAGCCTAGCCCCTCGCTTCTCAAGCGGGTATCGGACCTACCGTCGGCGGCGGACGTACCAAGCCACGGCCGACACGACAAGGATGGCAACCACAAAGGCCCACACCGTCGTTGCGGTGTCGCGCGAGGTGTAGATCAGAGCAAGCATGCTCAGTCGGATACCCGGCGTGGGTAGCCGTAGCCCATGCAGTTCCTTCAGCGGTCTGCGAAACAGCTCCTCCTGCGAGACCCCTTTGTTCTGGCGTTCTGGCGTTCTGGTGTTCTGGCGATCTGGGCGTTTCACTCCTGAAGAGACCCTCTCCTCAAGTCCTCTTGAGGAGTCGTATGCTGAACCCCATCGAACGACGGGACGGCAGGGCAGATGGCGAAGGCCTACGAGAAGATCGCGGATGGTCTCCGCGAGCAGATTCGTGCAGGTCAGTACGGCCCCGGCGAGCGGTTGCCCTCCGAGGCCGATCTCATCAGGAGCAGTGGCCGCAGCGGTCCCACCGTTCAACAGGCCCTGCGTGTCCTCCAGTCCGAAGGGCTGATCGAGAAGCGGCACGGCATCGGCACCTTCGTGCGCCGGCCGCGCGCACTCGTCCTTCGCGACAGCGGACGGCACCAGTGGGAGAAGAATCGTGCCCGCGCTCCTGAGAAGCAGCGCCTCGCGACGGGTGCGACCGAGCACGACACCGGCCTTGAGGTCGATGACCTCGCCTTCCACGCCTCGTACCGCGAGGTGAAGGCAACCCAGGAGATCGCGGAGGCGATGGGCGTCGCCGAGGACACGCCGCTCGTCGAACGCAGCTACCGCACCAGGTACCGCGCGGAGCGCGCGCCCTTCAGTCTCGTGACGTCGTATCTGATCCGAAGCCTCGTCGAGTCCGACCCGGACCTTCTGAACGAGGCCAAGGAGCCGTGGCCCGGCGGAACCATGAACCAGTTGCACACGGTGGGCATCGAGGTCGAGCGCGTCGAGGAACGCGTCACGGCCCGGCCGCCGACCTCCGAGGAGGCCGAGGAGCTCGGCCTGCCGCCCGGCACCGCGGTGCTCGTGCTGCGCAAGAAGCAGTACGACACCGAGGACCGAGTGGTCGAGATGTCGGACGTCACGCTCCCGGGGGACCGCACGGAAATGCTCTTCACGACCCACTTGGAAAGGTGGTGAGCCGTGAGCCGGCGCATCATCATCGTCACGGCCGTCCACGCACCGTCGGCCCGCTTTCTGGCCGACGCCTACAAGTCGCTCTGCGAGCAGGAGCTCCCGGAGGGCTGGGAGTGGCACTGGCTGATCCAGGAGGACGGCAGGACCGACGAGGTCGAGCCGCATGTCCCCGACGATGACCGTGTCACCTTCCGGCAGGGGCGCCCCGGCGGTCCGGGCGTCGCACGCACCATCGCCCTCGCGCACGCCGACGGCGAGTACGTGAAGATCCTTGACGCCGACGACCAGCTCGCGCCCGGCACACTCGCCCGCGACCTGGCGGCGCTCGAGGCCGATCCGAGTATCGGGTGGGCGACGTCTCGTGTGCTCGACTTCCTGCCGGACGGATCGACCGCCGGCTTCCCCGGTGACCCGGAGCACGGCCCGATCGAGCGCCGGGCCGTCGTCGACTACTGGGCGGCGCACGACTATCGGGCCCAGGTCCACCCGGCGACCCTCTTCGTTCGCCGCGATCTTCTCCTCGCGATCGGCGGCTGGATGGCCCTTCCGGCGTCCGAGGACACGGGGCTGCTGCTGGCCCTCAACTCCGTCGCCCGCGGCTGGTTCTCGTCCGAGGTCGGACTTCTGTACCGCAAGTGGGAGGGACAGATGACCGGCCAGGCCTCGCACGTGGACGCGGACGAGCGCGACGCCCGCATGGCGGTGGTGGAGGCACGGGCCCGCGCCCTGGACCACTTCCAGTGGCGCTACCCGGTCAGCTCCGACTGACCGGAACCTCGTACACGATCTCGCGGAGCGCGGACGGGACGACGATGTCCGCGCCCTCGCGTGCACGGCGACGGTCGGCCGTGACCGTACCCCGTGTCCGAGGCTCTCGCGTCAGGCCAGCACCTCGGCATCGACGCGCGAGAAGATCAGCTCTGTCTCGCCGGTGATCGGCTCTCGCCAGCGGACGGGAGCAGCCGGCCGCCGAATCGCACGTGGATAGCCGGCCGCCGCATAGTCGGTGGGCAGCCGGTACATGTGGAATCCGTGTTTGCGCATGGTCTCCAACAGCTCGTCCGCGGAGTCTCCGAGCTGTTCCATCCGGTCCGGGGTGATCTCCACGGCGATCTCCACATCCGGTCGCAGCTCGTCGAGCAGAGGGGCCAGGCCGCGAACGACGCTGCCCTCGGCGCCCTCTACATCGATCTTGATCACGCGCGCTCCGGCCACTTCGTCCGGCGCCAAGACCTCCGCGAGGGGGACCGCCTCGATCTCGAAGGCGGATTCCGCCGGACCGTCGTACGGCACTATCGAGTTGGCGCCCATGTTGTTCGAACTCGCGAGGACGAAGGTCAGCGTCTTGACCTCGTCCGAGACGGCGGTGTTGACGGCACGGATGTTGTCACAGTGGTTGAGTTCCGCGTTCTGCAGCACGCGGCGGTGGAACGTGGGCGAGGCCTCGATGGCCACCACTCGGCCCGACGTTCCGACCAGGCGGGATCCGAGGACGGAGAACACACCGATGTTGGCGCCCACGTCGATGAACACGTCACCAGGGCCGAGGCGCCTTTCCAACCACCGCGTCATGTGCGGTTCCCAGACCCCGAACAGGTACAGATAGCGCTGGATCAGGTCCACCGTGTCCAGGGCGAACAGGTCTCCGTGGCGGGACTCGGCAACGGCCCGCCGCGGTTGGTCACGCAGCCGGGCATTGAGAAGGCCGTCCGCGAGCAGGCCCTTGCCCACACGGCCGGGCGCGTAGCGCACGTATCGCCGGCCGAGGGTGACCGCGATGTCGGATACGGGGTTGCTCATTAACTCGCCTTCCGTGGAGCCTCGGCCACGGTAGCTTCTGGCTGCGCCGTCAGGTCGGTCCTCAAGCGAATACCCCCGCCGAGGCACTCGCGGCAGGGGTATCACCTCGGTCGGAGCGGGCGCTCAACGCTTCTCCGGCGCGGTCTCGGGAGGCGCGGTCCGGTCAGGCCCGGTCGAACGGCAGATCCAGCATGCGGATGGCGTTGCCTCGGAGCAGCTTGTAGGCGATGTCCTCCGGGAGATGCCCGACGTGGTCGGTGGCGACCTCTTTCGTGTGCGGCCATGTCGAGTCGACGTGGGGATAGTCGGTCTCGAAGGTCGCGTTGTTCACGCCCACCGTCTCGATCGCGTCGATTCCGTGCTTGTCGCGGAAGAAGCAGCAGAAGATCTGCCGGTAGTAGTACGTGGACGGCGGCTCGGGGATGAGGTCCTTCACCCCGCCCCACGCCCGGTGCTCCTCCCACACGTCGTCGGCGCGTTCCAGTGCGTAGGGGATCCATCCCATCTGCCCCTCGCTGTATGCGAGCTTGAGTCGCGGGAACTTCACCAGCACGCCCGAGAAGAGGAAGTCCATCATCGAGGCCATGGCGTTGTTGAAGCTCAGCGAGGCCTGCACCGCGGGCGGGGCGTCGGGGGACGCCGCGGGCATCTGTGAGCTGGACCCGATGTGCATGTTCACGACGGTGCCCGTCTCCTCACAGGCTGCGAAGAACGGATCCCAGTAGCCGGAGTGGATCGACGGCAGCCCGAGATAGGTGGGAATCTCGGAGAACGTGACGGCACGCACCCCGCGGGCCGCGTTCCGCTTGATCTCGGCGACGGCCAGGTCGACGTCCCACAACGGAATGAGGCACAGCGGGATCAGCCGGCCGCCGCTGTCACCACACCACTCCTCGACCATCCAGTCGTTGTACGCGCGGACGCAGGCGAGCCCGACTTCCTTGTCCTTGGCCTCCGCGAACGTCTGCCCACAGAAGCGTGGGAAGGTCGGGAAGCAGAGGGAAGCCTCGACATGGTTGAGGTCCATGTCCTCCAGGCGGGCCTTCGGGTCCCAGCACCCACGCCGCATCTGCTCACGAGTGATGCCGTCGAGCGTCATCTCGTCCCGGGAGAAACCCACGGCCGCGATGATGCGCTTGTACGGGAAGATCTCCCCCTCGTACCTCCACCAGTCGGTGAGCTGTCCGTCCGGATCCGTCGTGAACTTGTACTTCCCTCCGACGTAGGCCAGTTCGCCGATACCTGCAGTGAAGGGTTGAGGTCCCAGCTCGCGGTACTTGCTCGGGAGCCACGTATCGAAGAGGTGGGCGGGTTCGATCACGTGGTCATCCACGCTGATGACACGGGGGATTTCCTTGCTGCCGTTCTCACTGCTGCTCACGCCTTGCCCCCAACTGCCTGCCGGTCACCCGGCTCTTATCTGACGATCCATCAGATTCAGCGTATGACCCAGCCACACCGACGACAAGGCCCCGCCCCCGCCGCACCCCTTGCGGGATGGATCGCATTCAGGTGAACTGACGCACCGTCAGACATTTCAGGGAGACACGGATGCAGACGATGTGGCTCAGCGGTGCCGAGTGGTTCGCCGTGCTCCGGATCGGGCTCGGCCTGTGGTGGCTGGAGAGCTGGCGCCACAAGGACAAGAAGACCTGGTTCGACGGCGGCGGCGTCGAGTGGGCGGCCGGCATCGCCGACAACCACCGCTGGTCGTTCGTCCGGTCGGGCTTCGCCGTGGTGGTCAAGCCGCGGCCCCGCCTGATGGCCTACGTCGTCGCGTACGCGGAGCTGGCGCTCGGGCTCGGCCTCATCGTCGGCTTCCTGACGCCCGTCGCCCTGGTCTGCGGGCTGGCTCTGAGCCTGATCTATCTGGTGCTGATGATCCATGACGTCAGCGAACAGGGGCAGAACCTGATGATGAGCCTGATCGCGCTCGTCGCGCTGCTCGGAAGGGGCTGGCAGGCCTGGTCGTTGGACGACGCGCTCGGGCTTTTCTCCTAGCGTCCGACGACGCCTTTGTATCCTGATGCTCACGCATCTGCATCGGGGGACTTTCATGCGTACTCGCACTGTTGCGGCTTCCGCCGCTCTGATCCTGTGCACCGTGCTGGGCTCGACGGCGTGCTCGTCGTCCCCCGAGAGCAAGCCGTCCACCGACAGCTCACCTTCGGCCGAGCAGCGCCCGGCGAAGAAGGACATGCCCTCCGGCGATCCGTCGGAGTGTGCGACCCCCGGCGAAAAGCTGCCGGACGACTGCAAGGTCGACGTCGACGTCTCCGGCATCGAGATCGCAACCCCCGCGACGGAGCCGCCGGAGACGAACGCGACGACGGCGCCGCCGACGAACTGACCTCCACCCTCGGGTCGACCGGCTGCTTCCAGCCCTACGGCGAGCTCATCCTGGCCGACCGGCGCTCGACGCACTACGTCGTTCCGGTGCCGGTCCCTCCCCTCGTGCGGACCGGCACCGAACGACGCGGACTGCCGCACCTCGCGCTGCGTCGGCGGCGGCGCTGGGCGAGCAACCTCCGAAGCCACTCTCCAGATGGAGTGGTCCGGACGAGAACGGCTGCGTGAGGCACTTCGGCAAGGGCGCAAGCACCATGAATGACCTCTCCGAGCACTGGGAAGAAGATTGCTCGGACACAGCGTGTTCGGTTCGCTACTGCCACGTGATCCTGCCATTCGCGTAGCTCAAGGAGGAGGCGGCCTCAACATCCGGACGCCATAAGTGCAGGTCAGGCCTATAAGGTGAGTTTTCCGGTCCGGATACACAGGTGTGGCAGAAGTGAGGTGAGGAGACCGTGGGTTCCGACTCGGGGGCACGTTCGGCCTTCGCGGAACGCCTCGCCCTGCTGTACCAGGAGGCCGGCGACCCTCCCCTCAAGCGTGTCTCCGAAGCGGTCGTCCGCCTTCAGAAGGTCGATGAGCGCGGGCTCCCCGTCCGGGTGTCGGCACAGCGGATCAGTGACTGGCGACGGGCCAGGAACGTACCCGCCCAGTTCACCGCCCTCGGCGCGGTCCTCCACGTCCTGATTCCGGAGGCCCGGCGCAGGCGGCCGGCCCCGGTCTCCACCGGCCTGTACGACATGGCCCACTGGCGCCTCCAGTGGGAAAGCGCACTGGCCGGGCCGGTGGCTGAGCGCAGGTCGGCGGCCGTCGAGACCGAGGAGGCGCGCCCGGCCGAAGCACCGGCCGCCCCGAGCGTGTGCCCGTACCGAGGCCTTGCTTCGTACCGTGAGCAGGATGCCCAGTGGTTCTTCGGCCGGGAGCGCAGTACGGCGACCCTCGTCAGCCTTATCCGCACGGCAGAGGAGACGGGCGGCCTGGTCGTGCTCGTCGGCGCCTCGGGGGCGGGAAAGTCCTCTCTGCTGAACGCGGGTCTGATGCCGGCGTTGCAGAAGGGCGAGCTGGGAGGCGAGGACACCGGTACCGGCCCGGTGCTGCAACTCGTCCCCGGCAGCAACCCTCTCGGCGAGCTGACCGGGCAGATCCCCGAGCTCGCCCACGTCTTCACTGCCGCAGAGGGTTCGACCCCGTATGCGCCCAGTACGCCGCAGTTCGCCCGCGCCGTGCATCAGGCCGTCACCTCGTGGGCCCGGCGCTCAACGCCGTCCCCGGCTCGCCCGGTCATCATCGTGGATCAGTTCGAGGAGCTGTTCACCCTTTGCCCGGACGAGACGGACCGGCGCGCCTTCATCCGGCTTCTCCACGCCGCCGGCTCACCCGTGGAGAACGGCGAGCGAGCATCCGCGCTCGTCGTCCTCGGCATACGGGCCGACTTCTACGAGCAGTGCCTCGGCTATCCCGAACTCGCGCACGCGCTGCAACACCGCCACACGGTGCTCGGCCCGCTCACCACCGCGGACCTGCGCAGAGCGGTGGCAGGACCGGCCAAGTCCGTGGGGCTCGAACTCGAACCAGGGCTGGCGGAGCTGATCGTCCGCGAAGTGACCTTCGACGGGCCGCGTGGCGCACACGACGCCGGGGTGCTGCCGCTCCTCTCCCACGCCATGCTCGCCACCTGGCAGCGCCGTAAGTCGGGGCGGCTGACCCTGGCCGGCTACCGCGCGGCGGGCGGAATCCAGGGAGCGGTGGCGGCCACCGCCGAGCGCGCCTGGTCCGATCTCGACCCGGCGGCACGCACCGCCGCGCGACGACTTCTCCTCAGACTGGTTCGGCTGGGAGAAGACACCCAGGCCACACGGAGGCGCAGGACGCGGCGCCAGCTGGCGGAGGAGTCGACGGACCCCGCGAAAACGGAGCAGTCCCTCGAAGCCCTGGTACGCGCTCGCCTGGTGACCCTGGACGCGGACACCGTCGAGATCACGCACGAGGCACTGCTCCACGCCTGGCCGCGGCTGCGCGGATGGATCGACGAAGGCCGCGGCGACCATCTGCTGCGCCAGCGGCTGGAGGAGGACGGCCGCGCCTGGGAGAAGTCCGAACGCGATGCCGCGCTGCTCTACCGCGGGTCCCGGCTCGACCATGCCCGAGCCTGGCTGAGATCCGCCGGCGACACCTATCTGACCCGGGTCGCGAACGACTTCCTGGCGGCTTCGGCCAAGCTGCGCAGGCGCACGGTTCTGCTCAGGCGTGGTGCGGTGTCGGCGCTGGTCGTCCTGGCGATGCTCGCCGTCACCGCGGCGGTGATCGCGTGGGAGCAGCGCAACGACGCCGTGTTCCAGCAGGTGATCGCGGAGGCCGATCGGGCCGAGGACTCCGACCCGTCCCTGTCCGCGCAGCTCGACCTGGTGGCGCACCGGCTGCGGCCGGACGACGAGGACACCAGGAACCGGCTGCTCTCCATCGTGAACGCGCCGCTGGCCTCACCGCTCCTCGGCCACACCGGCGCCGTCTACCTCACCTCGTTCAGCCCGAACGGACGGCTCCTGGCCACCGCCAGCTACGACCGGACCGTCAGGCTGTGGGACGTGTCGGACCCGACCCACCCCAAGCCTCTGGGCAAGCCCCTCACCGGACACACGAGTTGGGTGAGCACCGCGGTCTTCAGCCCGGACGGCACCACCCTCGCCAGCGCTTCGGACGACGGCACCCTTCGCCTGTGGGACGTACGGGACCCCGCGCGTCCACGGCCGTTGGGCTCCCCCGTGACCGGGCACGGCGGTGCCATCTATCTGCTCGCCTTCAGCCCGGACGGACACACACTCGCCTCGGCCAACGAAGACCACACCGCACGTCTGTGGAACGTGGACGATCCGCGGCGGCCGAAGGCTCTCGGCGCCCTGACCGGTCACACCGCGGCCGTACGATCCGTGGCGTTCAGCCCCGACGGACGGACGCTGGCGGCCGGCGGTGACGACGGCACGATCAGGCTGTGGGACATGGCCGATCGACGTCACCCGGAATCGCTCGGCCCGGTGCTGACCGGCCACACCGGCACAGTGCATTCCGTCGCCTTCAACCCCGACGGCCGCACTCTCGCCAGCGGCGGCGCGGACCGTACCGTCCGCCTCTGGAACGTCTCGGACCCGCGCCGCGCAAAGGCTCTCGGCACACCGCTCACCGGACATACCGGCCCGATCTGGTCCGTGGCGTTCAACTCCGGCGGAACCATGCTCGCGGTCGGCAGCGCCGATAGTAAGGCGAGCCTCTGGAACGTCAGCGATCCGTCCCGCCCCTCGCAGGTGGGCGAACCCCTCGCCGGGGGCAGCGGGGAGATGTACGCCGTCGGGTTCAGCCCCGATGGCAAGACCCTGGCCACGGGCAGCGGTGACAACAAGGTGCGTCTGTGGTCGGTACAGACGTCGGACGTGATCGGTCGGATAGGAGCGTTCCGCCCCGACGCGAAGGTGCTCGCCACGGCCGCCGGCGACAACAAGGTCCGCCTGTGGAATGTGGAGCGCCCCAGTCGGCCTGTGGCCATGGGCAAGCCCTTCAACCCCGGCAAGGGGGACCCACGCTCGCTGGTCTTCTCCCCCGACGGCCACACGCTCGCGGTGCTGACGGGAACGCACGCCGTGCAGCTGTGGAACGTCACGGACCCGAGCCGGCCGGTCCCCTACGGTCCGCCGATGGCCCTTCAGACACGGTTCGCCGGCCCTCGGGCACTCGCGTTCAGCCCGGACGGACGGACGCTGGCCACGGCTCGGACCGACCGCACCGTACAGCTGTGGAACGTCAGCGATCCGTCCCGGCCCCGCTCGGTCGGTCACCCGCTCACCGGCCACAAGGGTTACGTCAACGCGCTCGCCTTCAGCGCCGACGGACGGACCCTCGCCAGCGGCAGCGCGGACGGGACCGTCCGGCTCTGGGACGTGTCGGACCCGCGCCGTTCCTCTCGGCTCGGCGCCCCGCTCACCGGACACCTGGGGGCCGTCAACACCCTTGCGTACAGCCCCGACGGGCACTCGCTGGCCAGCGGCAGCGACGACGGGACGGTCCGGCTCTGGGACGTCGCCGAGCCGCACAGGGCGACCCGGCTGGGAGCTCCCCTGACCGGCCACACCGATGCGGTCGTGTCCCTGACGTTCAGCCCGGACGGCCGCAAACTGGCAAGTGGCGGCAATGACAACTCCGTTCGCCTCTGGGACGTGTCACGCCCCTCCGAGGCGACGCCCATCGGACAGTCGATGAGCCCCAACGCCAAGACGGGCAGCTTCTTGTCCTTCCGCCCTCACAGCAACATGCTCGGAGTGTCGAGCGGCACCGACACCGTCCGGCTGTGGGACCTGGACATCGACGCGGCGATCCACCGGATCTGCTCCACCACGCAGGGCGTTCTGACCCGGGCGAAGTGGGACGAGATCCTGCCCCGCCTCTCGTTCGAACCGCCCTGCGACGGGTGACGTTCGGCCCCCTTCCACGCCGCCCTTCACGATGCGTGATCCCGATCACATCAAGCCATCTCTGCTGGTCGGCCTTGCCGCAACGCCGAGGCGGGCTAGTACCGTTGGCATAGCCCGATCGCTGATGCATCCCCCGTCGTCAGCGGTCGGGCCTTCTCGCGTTCCCCGGCCGTTCGGGCGCGTAGGGGCGCGTGACCAGGAGGCCTAGGATCCGCCTGGAGAGAAGATCGCGGCGTGATGGGGGCACTTCATGGGTGAGGCGTTGTACGTCCGCTTCCAGGGCACCGAACGGCACGAGCGCGGGCACTTTCCCGGGGTCTTCGTGCTCGCGAACGAACTCGCGGCGCAGGGCAGGCTGACCGATGAGCAGTACCGGTTTCTGGAGATCCAACAACGACTGGTACGACGCCAACTACCCCAACCCGACCCATGTCGATCCACAGGTGTACGACCCTGCGGTGAATCCTGGTGCCGTCGCCTGGTTCAAGAGGTCTGCCGTCGACCTCATCGGACGAGTGGACGGGTACCTGGAGCTGCTGGCCGCGCACGGGGTGGAGTGCCACCGCCTGGAGTCCTCGAACCCCGGCCGGGTCATCTACGAGGACGCCCATCAGATTGTGGTCATGCCGCCGGTGGAGAGGTGAGCACCGGTGGCGGGCCGACCGGCTGACATGCCCGCCTGAACTCCCGCTCCTCTCTGGCTTGTTGCGGAGAGGCATGTCACTCTGCCCGGCACACCTGCCGTCCACCGCCTGTGGACCACGTGGGGGATGAAGAACGGCGTACGTCACCCTGTCGCCCTGGCAGAGAAGGAGATGCCGGTGAACGAGGACAACCGCGAGAACGAAGAGTCGGCGGCGGCTCTGAAGAAGAGCCACAGCGCCCGCGCCGAGAGCGCCGCGGCACGCGCGGCCGCTCTCTGCCACCACATCGAGCAGCGCCGCTCGGAAGACCGGGCTGACGCCGCCTGGCAGGCGAAGAATGCCGCGCGCATGGCGGCGCAGGCGCTCGACGTACTCGCCGAAGGCAGCCCCGACGCAGCCGCGGATTCCCGCTGCGCGCGAAACGCGGCGGCGTCCGCGGCGCAGGCCTCGCAGGCAGGCGCGCTCGTCGACGACAACGCCGAACTCTCCGTCCTGGCCGCCCAGGCCGCCCTCAAGGCCTCGCAGACGGCGGGGGCGGCTGCCGCGAACCCCCATCTCGGCGGCAACGGGGCGTTGAACGATGCCGCGGACAAGGCGGAGGCCGCCGCGATCGCCGCCGCGACAGAAGCCGGGTGGATCCGCCCGGGAGAGCCGGTGCCCAGCGTGGCCACGGGCATCCGAAGCGACGAGGTGCACGCGATGCTGCACTTCTGAGCTCAGCGGACGGGAACGGCGCCCCTTCGCCGCTGCGGTGAGCGGCGCTCGGGCTCAGGCCAGCAGTTTCGTCTTGGCCCGGTCGAACTCGTCGTCGGTCAAGGCGCCGGACCGGTGCAGGTCGGCGAGGCGCGACAGTTCGTCGGTGCCGGAGGTCTGCCCTGTTCCCCCCGCGGCCGTCTTGCGGATGTAGTCCTGGAAGGCGGCTTCCGACTCCTTGGCCTGCTTGGCGTCACGCCGCCCCATCCCACGCCCCCGCACGATGACGTAGACGAAGACTCCCAGGAAGGGGAGCACGAGGCAGAAGATGATCCACCCCGCCTTGCCCCAGCCGCTCAGCTCGTCGTCGCGGAAGACGTCCGTGATGACCCGGAAGAGCAGGAAGAACCACATGATCCACAGGAAGAAGAACAGCATCGTGAGGAAGAGATCGAGAAGCGGATAGTCATCCATGGCTTCCCTCTTTCCGGCCGTCGCGAATGGTGTTGTGAAGTACTGCTGCGGGTCTGCCTCGCCCGCTCACGGAACGCGGGGCCCCCTGAGCCCGGCACGAGTGTTGCAGGGGACGGGAGGAGGAGACAGCGCTCATGCCAGCCGTTGTCGAGTCACCGGAACGTCCGGTCACGCGCGCGGCCGGTCCCCGCTTCGTGCACGGGAACCGGCCGCGTCGGCCGATCGTCAGGAGGGCCGCCCCTACCTGCGGGCGCGGACCGTTCTGCGGATCATGAAGCCCGCTGCCAGGGCGACGGCGGCGAGCAGGATGCCGAGCGTCGTCCAGTCACGGGAGCCGGTGTCCGCGAGGTGGCCGTTGTCGTGGTGGCCTCCGCCGCCGGGGTGGTCCGGCGTCTTCGGGAAGGTGTTGGTGACGTCGACCTTCGCCGTGTCGTCGACGACGACTTCGCCGTCGCTGCCGCCGTCGGACGCGGTGTAGGTCACCGTGTCGCCGCCCGGTACGTCGGTCTCCTCGACCGTGCAGCTCGCACCCTTCGGGACGCTGACCGTGCGGCTCTCGCCGTCGCTCAGCTCGAAGGTCCGGTCGCCCGGCGCGAGCGGCACGTCACCCTGGTCGGTGGTGCAGGCGAGGGCGAACTCGTAGGGGCCCGCACCGCCGTCGACCACGTGCTTGGTGACGGTGATCCGTCCGGCCGGGAAGGTGTTGGTGACCGTGACGGCCGCGTCCCCGTCCGCTGTGATGACCACCGGGTTGTCGGCCGAGCCGTGGTCGACGACGGCTTCGGCGGCGCCGCCGGTGTCCACCTCATCGGCCCAGCAACGGGTGTTCACCGGGAGGGGTTTGATGGTGACGGGCTCGTCGGCTCCGACCTCGTACGTCTTGTGGAGCACGAGGTCACTGGCGCCGCCCGCGGCGTTCGGCAGGGCGCAGGAGACCTCGACCTCGAAGGTGCGGCCGTCCGCGTAGCCGGCGGCGTCGCCGTCGACCGATTTGATGAGCTGGAGCGCGCCGAACTCGAAGGCGTTGGTGACTCTGGCGGTCTGTACGGAGGTGGTGCCGATGCCCGGCTCGATCGTGACCTTCACCGGGTCGGAGGCCGGATGGTCCGAGCTGCCGCCGCGCGCCGAGGTTTCCCGGACTTCGCAGTCCGCTCCGGCGGGGATGCCCTCGATGGTGACGGGCTTGTCGACGGAGACCCGGTAGTCCTTGTCGATCACCGTGCGGTCGCGGCCGCCCTGCGGGTGGATGACGCAGGTGACGTGGAACGGGAACGGCACCTTCTTCAGCGGCCCGTCCAGCTGGTCGGGGTGGGCGCCGAGGCGCTTGACCAGCTTCAGGTCGCCGTAGGCCAGGGCGACGCCGACCTGGATCGGTTCGTTGGCCTGGAGGACGCGCGGGGAGCCGGCGCGGTCGGTGGTCTCGTTGTGGGCGTAGGAGTTCCAGGCGATGGTCGGGTCACCGTTCTCGGCGACGTCGAGCGGGGTGTCCATCGCGTACGTGATGTTCACGGTGCCGCCGGGGGCGAGCGCCGGGGCGAAGGTGAGCTTCATCTCGGCGCCCCTGGCCCGCGCGCTGTAGGCGTCGTTCCAGGTGCCCGACGCGCACTGGTCGGCGCTGGAGCCCGCGCCGCCCATGTCCAGGTCGTCGGTGCACAGCGGCTCGTCGTTCTCGTACGAGGTGGTCATCGTGCCGGGGCCGTCGAGCTGCGGGCGCGAGGCGAGGGTGGGGCGCTTGTCCCAGGCGGTGCCGCGGGCCTGGTCGAGGAGGACGCCCTTGTCGCCCTGGACCGGGAAGCGGTCGACGATGCGCATCGCGGTCCCGGACTCGGTGCCCGCGTTCTGGATCCGCATCAAGTAGTGGTACTGGTCGCCCGGGTTGACCAGGGCGATGCAGGGGCTGGTGGTGTACCGGCGGCCGGTCGAGTCGGTGGTGGACAGGCAGGAGTCGTCGCCGGCCGGGACCGTCTCCTTGGTGGTGACGTTGTACCAGCCGAGGCTGTCGTTGCCGGAGACCCACTTGCGGGCCTGGAAGGCGGCGCCCGTCTTGGCGGTGAGCGTCGCGTCCGCGACGCAGTACAGGCCGTCGCCGAAGTCGCCGTCGCGCTGCGAGGTGCCGTCGCAGGCCAGGTCCGGGTCGGAGGAGGTGGCGCCCATGGTGTTGGTGACGACGTCACCGGCGTTGATGCCGGCCTCCAGGCGGACGTGGATCTCGATGGTGAAAGTGGCGCCGGGCGCGAAGTTCCACGCCTTGCCGTCGGCGTCCTCGGAGAAGTCCCAGGTGAGTCCGGAGACGCGGTCACCGGTGTTGGTCTGGGTGAACTCCGGTGTGGGGACGGCGGGGGTGCCGTCGGGCACCTTCTCGTCGATGATCTTGTACGGCTGTCCGTCGTCGCCCTTGAACGTGCCGATGAACTGGATGCCCTGCGGCAGCGCGTCCTTGACGACCAGGTTCGGGACGTTGGCGGTGCCGGTGTTGGTGACCTTCAGATAGAAGGGGGCGTCCTCGCCGGGCGCGAGCACCGTGTCCGGGGTCTTGCTGACGTCGAGCACCGGGTCGCCCTTGACCAGGTCGAGGGTGGCGTCGACCGGGTCGATGTCCTTGGGGCTGTCCTCGGCCTCCAGCTTGGTGAGGAACGTCCCGGAGACCGTGTCCTCCAGATGGCTGGGGACCGGACCGCCGCTGGAGCGCAGCTTCTCGCGGGGGCTGACGTCGAGGACGAGGATGCCGGAACAGCTCTGGCCCGCGCACTCGGGCTTGATGACGTAGCCGTCGTTGCTGGTGCTGGTGCTGGTGTAGGTGGCGCGGATGCCGGTGACGTCGGCGGCGTTCACCCCGGAGGGCAGGGCGGCCGAGGAGGCCGGAGTGCCGTTGACCCAGGCCCCGTTCACGTACGCGTCGATCTGCACCCGGTTCGCGCCGGCCGGCATCTGGTTGGACTTGATGGAGACCAGGTCGACGGCGTCGAAGAAGTCCTCGTCCCGGTCGGTCATCCGCAGGTACTTGGCCGACATGTTGCCGGTGTTGGCGACGGTGAGGGTCATGTCGGCGTGCTGACGCGGCAGCCCCGGCACGTACTCGGGCAGCGTGCCCGGGCTGATCGACTTGTTCAGCGACGCCGAGTCGGACGCGGGGGCGGTGTCCATGGAGGGGCCGCAGACCGGGGCGCCGGGGGTGTAGTCGCCGCCGGCGTCGATCGAGTAGCAGTTCTGCAGGGTGGTGCCGTCGGGAACACCCGGGCGGCGCTCGGCGACGATGGTGATGGTGAACTCGCTCTGGGGCGCCATCTCGCCCTGGTAGCTGCCGCGCACGCCCTTCGCGCGCTCGAGCAGGTCGGCGTCGTTCGCGTCGTAGGGCACCCAGGCGCCGCTGCCGCCGCCGGCTGTCGGGTCCCACAGTTCCAGCTTCACCGGCGCACCCGACGGGCTGACGGTGACGGAGTCGATCTGGACGACGTCGAACGGGTTGTTCGTCGTCGACGGTGATCCGTCCGGGTTGGCCGTCGGGTCCGTGATGACCGGGGAGACCAGCGGCTTGTTGCCGTTGTTGGTCACCTTCAGGTTCATCGTGATCGGCTGGTCGGCCGGGATGTCGTTCTGCGAGGAGTCCTTCGTGCCGCTGCCCGAGGTGTTCGGTTCCTCGATCGGCAGCGTCTTGCAGGCGTCGCCCGAGGCGGTGCCGCTGCCGTCGGTGCGGCCCGCGTCCCCGGTGTAGGAGGCGCAGTTGTCGACGCCCGGGCTGGTGCCCGAGGGCAGGTCCTCCGCGGTGACGTCGTCGGTCAGGGTGCCGTGCAGGTCGAGACCGGCGGTGGCGCCCTCCTTGATGGTCGGGTTGCCGTCCTCGTCCACGCCCGTGTAGACGACCTCGACCTTGGTGACCTGCCGGCAGGCGGCGGGAACGTCGTAGGTCGCGTTCTCCGTGTAGGTCTCTTCCTCGGTGGACCCGTCCGCGCAGGTCACCGTCAGCTTCGCCTCGGTGGCGCCGTCGGGGAAGCGCAGCCGCACCTTGTCGACGTCGACCTTGTCGAACTCGCTGGTGGTGTCGGCCGACGGCTCCGTGATGGTGATCGACTTCACCGGGAACGGGGAGGCGTTCTTCACGTCGACCTCGGTGCTGACCGGCGAGTTCTCGCCGAGCACCGCGTGCTCACCGGTGTCCTGGCTGAAGTTTCCGTCGGTGTCCGGGTAGAACCGCTTGGTCGGCTGGAGCACCAGGATGTCGGGGAGGATGTCGTACGGGGCACACACCTGGTCACCGTTCACGTCGCCCTCGGTGGTCTCCTTGACGGCCGGGGTGGCGCAGTTGTCGACGGTGATCTTGTCGGTGGGCCGCAGCGGTGAGTCGTCGGAGCGCTTTGTGTCGCGCAGCTTCATGCCGACTTCGACGGTGCCGCCGTTCTCGTCGTACGGGAGCGGGTCGCCGTCGCTGTTGGTGAAGATGACCTCGAAGCCGGTCACGTCCTCGGGGTCGACACCGGCCGGCAGCGGCAGTTCACCGGGGGCGGTGATGGTGGCGCCGGTGTGCTGGGTGCCGTCCGCCGTGGTGACCACCAGGTGGGCCTGGTCGGCGCCCTTGGGGAACGCGGTCACCGTGGCCGAGGTGAAGTCGAAGTACTCGAAGGTGTCCGCGCTCGTGTCGGACACCGACAACTCGGTGACCTCGGCGGACGACGACGAGTTGTTCCGCGCGTTCAGGGTGATCGTGGAGGTCTCGCCGCTGCCCGCGACCGCCGATCCGTCCTTCCACGTCTTGGTCGCGACCGGCTTCACCACCCGCGGGATGGAGACGGTGACGTCCGTGCTGGAGTCCTTGGGGTCCGCGTTGTCGGCGGAGACCTCGGCGGTGTTGGTGATGGTGGAGCCGTCCGCGGCCTGGGTGTCGGCCGGCAGCCGCATCCCGATCTCGACGGCGCCCGCCTGCCCGGCCCGCAGACCGGTCTTGCCCGCCGGGTTCTGGAGGTCCTGCTTGTAGACGACCGTCAGCTGCCGCGTCGCCTCGTCGTAGGTGACATCCCGCGTGGTGGTGGACTGCGGCAGGCTCGTCACCTCCAGCCCCGCCGGGAGGGTGTCGGTGACGGTGAAGTTCACGCAGTCGACCGTGAGGCCGGAGCACTGGCCGTTGATCGTGTAGGTGAAGGCGTCGCCCGGCTCCAGCGGCCCGTCCGCATCATTGGTCTTCGTGATGCCGACGGCGCTCTTGGGGTCGTCCGCCACAGGGGCCAACGGCACCGCAGCCGCCTGCGAGCCGAACAACAGGCTCAGCACCGTCGCGATGCCCAGGGGCCATCGCGTCAGGGCGTGCCGATGTCGGGACATGTGCCGGTCCTCCACCTACGTCACGGAATCTTCCGGTGACCGTAAGTGCACAAGATCGACATGAAACACCTGCCGCGCCGCTTAAATGATGATCCGTCACACGGTTGGGCCGTCCGGACCAGCGGCCCGGACGGCCCAGGTGCTCGGGTGCGCTCAGCCGTCCCTGCGGCGCGAGCGGCGCGCGAAGGCGGTCGCCGCCGTGCCGTACGCGGATGAGCGCGGCGGCGACGCGACAGGGGTGCCCCGAGGGTCGCCGGTCAGGGCGTGACGATGGGGAAGTTCTGGTCCCCCGGGTCCAGTACGGCGGTGAGGCGCCGGAGTGCGGACGCGTCGCCTTCGACCCGGACGCCCGCCCGGTCGAGGCCCTCCGGCGTCAGCCCGGTGACGGCCAGCTCGGACAGGGCGTGCACCGTGCTGGTGAGGGTGACGTCGGCGGCCGTCTTCTGGGACGCGGCGGTGTAGCTGAGCACCCCGTTGGCCAGGCGGAGCCGGTAGTGCTCGTCGGCGTCGGTGAGGTGGACGTCGATCGTGAGGTTCTCGTCCCATGCCCGGGGGCCGTCGATCTGGATGGAGAGGGCGTCGAAGAGCATCGTGGGGGTGAGGGCGGCGACGATGTCGGCCGACGCCGTGACGGTGGGAGTGCCGAACTGGCCCTCACGCAGTTCGGTGGTGCCGGAGAGGTAGAAGTTGCGCCAGGTGCCGTTCTCCGCGCCGTAACCGAGCTGTTCGAGGGTGTCGGCAAGCAGTTCGCGGGCCGCTGCGTGGTCGGGCTCGGCGAAGACGACGTGGCTGAGCACCTCGGCCGTCCAGCGGAAGTCGCCCGCGTCGAACGAGCCACGCGCCTTGTCCACCACGGCGTCGGCACCGCCCATGAATTCCACGTAGCGCTTGCCCGCCTCGACCGGGGGATGCTGCCACAGGTGGGCAGGGTTGCCGTCGAACCAGCCCATGTAGCGCTGGTAGAGCGCCTTGAGGTTGTGGCTGACCGAGCCGTAGTAGCCGTGGGTGTTCCAGGCGTTCTCCAGGGCCGGGGGCAGCTTCAGGTACTCGGCGATCTCGGTGCCGGTCCAGCCCTTGTTGATCAGGCGCAGCGACTGGTCATGGAGGTAGCCGTACAGGTCACGCTGGATCTCCAGGAATGCCACGACACGCTCCTGACCCCAGGTCGGCCAGTGGTGCGAGGCGAACGCCACGTCCGTCGCCTCGCCGAACAGATCGACCGCTTCGGTCAGCGCGTGCGACCAGGCGTGCGGGTCACGGACCACCGCGCCGCGCAGGGTCAGCAGATTGTGCAGCGTGTGGGTGGCGTCCTCAGCCGTGCACAGCGCCCTGAAGTCGGGGAAGTGGATGAGCAGTTCGGCCGGCGCTTCGGTGTTGGGCGCCATCTGGAAGACCATGCGGACCCCGTCCACGGTCTCCTCCTGGCCCGTCGTGGTGACGTCCAGGGTCGGCGGGATCAGGGTGACCGTGCCGGTCGAGGTCGTCTGGCCGAGGCCCGCGCCGACCGCACCCTGCGGGCCCCGGGCGAGCGCGGCCCCGTACATGTAGGCGGCCCGGCGTCCCATGGCGGTGCCCGCGTACACGTTCTCCGCCACGGCGTGCTCGGTGAAGCCCTCCGGCGCGATGACGGGGACCCGGCCTGCGTCCACGTCCTCCTGCGTGGTGACGCCCTTGACCCCGCCGAAATGATCGACGTGCGAGTGCGTGTAGACGACGCCGGTGACCGGACGCTCGCCGCGGTGCTCGCGGTACAGCGCCAGCGCCGCGGCGGCGGTCTCCGTGGAGATCAGCGGGTCGATCACGACGACGCCGGTGTCGCCCTCGACGAACGTGATGTTCGACAGATCGAGCCCCCGCACCTGGTAGATGCCCTCGACGACCTCGAACAGGCCCTGCTCGGCGACCAGCTGCGACTGGCGCCACAGGCTGGGGTTCACGGTGTCGGGAGCCTCACCCCTGAGGAAGGCGTAGGTGTCGTTGTCCCACACGGTGCGGCCGTCCTCGGCGGTGACGGCACTCGGCACGCGGCGGGCGATCAGCCCGCGGGTCGCGTCCTCGAAATCCTGCCGGTCGGAGAACGGGAGGCGCTCACGAAGCTCCGCCTGCTGCTGCGTGATGAACGGCTGCGCGGGCTTGGGCATAGAAGTCATATAGGTAGATTCACACCAGAGGGCACGGAAGCGTGAGTCCGACTCGCGTCGCCGCGGGCGAGGCCGACCGAGGTGAGAGCACCGCGCACCCACTCAGTGACCGACGACGACTATCTCCCCGCACGACTTACAGAAATCTATGTCGGTCAGAGTAGACATTGGGTTGTGACGTGACTATGGTTTCTCTCGTAGCCAGAGAGACAGCAGGGCCCGGCAGAGATGAACTGGCGGGCAGCAGTGACCGCAGCAGCAGTTCGCAGGACGGTGCGGTGGTGGAGTCTCGAAGCCAGGCTTTCGCAGGACGGCGACGGGACTGACGACCGGACCGGGTGGCCCGCAGCGATCAGGGGCCACCGTGAGCAGTAGGCAAGTGATCGAACACAGAGGGAAGAAACGGAGGAGCCAGGCGCCATCAGGATCGCCCGGGCGGAATCTTGAGCCCGGGTACCGCAGGACATCGATAGTGAGGTGGTCTCCGGTCAAGCAACCGCGATCCCCGCAACCCCGACAACTTCCAGGTCGGGTCGGCGGAAACAGAAGGCCGGTGCAGCGTCAGGGCCGGCAGATGGTGTAACAAGTTCCTTCGGGGCCCGGGTGCCAATTGGCACCCGGGCCCCCCCCCCCCTTCCCCCCAAAAGTGTAAACTACCACAAAAAACCCCTTCCGCCACCTTTATTAAAACAACCCCCCCCCCTCCCC
>NZ_JBHVIX010000015.1:28199-46577 GCF_042799415.1 Streptomyces sp. NPDC057694 | reverse complement strand
GTTCGGGTGGGAGAAAAAAAGGGACGGGGGAGGCGGAGGGGCGGGAGGGGGGGGAAAAAGTTTCTTTGGGGGCCGGGGTACCAGTTGCCACCCGGGCCCCTCGACGCGTTCCACAGAGAGGTGCAAATGACAGCAGACGACTCGTTCAGCCGTCTTGATGACGACGACTACCCCGCCTACACGATGGGCCGGGCCGCCGCGATGCTCGGCACCACGCAGGGCTTCCTCCGCGCCATCGGAGAAGCCCGCCTCATCACCCCGCTGCGCTCCGACGGCGGACACCGCCGCTACTCGCGCTACCAGCTGCGGATCGCCGCCCGTGCCCGCGAACTCGTCGACCAGGGCACCCCCATCGAGGCCGCCTGCCGCATCGTGATCCTCGAGGACCAGCTCGAAGAGGCTCAGCGCATCAACGCCGAATACCGCCGCGCGGCCGAGGCGGAGAAGCCGACCACCGCGGGCTCCGGCTCAGGCTGATGACGGTGGGACCCGGGGCAGCCGCGTCAGGGCCGCGCAGCAGCAGCGCTGCGCGGCCGCCGTTCTGCGCCGGGGCAATAGTGGCGCCCGGCGAGCCAGAAAAAAGCGATCGCCCTTCCGGAACACCGCATTTTGCGGTGCCCCAATATCTATGACCGCGGCATGAGAGTTTAACGAGCCGCGCGAACAGTGTGTTTACCGCGGCGAACAGATCGGAATCATTTACCACGCACAGGCCACTACCACATGCTACTGTCGTTCTTAGTTGCAGTTGTGGTTCCCAAAACTTCAACGCTCGCGTCTGCGATTTTTGAGCAGCGGAGAGCGTTTTGTATTTCCGGTCATTCTCCGGTCGGGGCATCATCGCGGCGACCCGGTATCCGTCGATCGCGGGTACCGGCGTACTGCCCCACAAGGAGATATGACATGGCATCCGGCACTGTGAAGTGGTTCAACGCGGCCAAGGGCTTCGGCTTCATCGAGCAGGACGGTGGCGGCGCCGACGTGTTCGCCCACTTCTCGAACATCGCCGCCCAAGGCTTCCGTGAGCTGGCCGAGGGCCAGAAGGTCACCTTCGACATCGCGCAGGGCCAGAAGGGCCCGACGGCCGAGAACATCATTCCCGCCTGACGCCGACGCACACTTCGCAGCTGGGGCCCGCATCCCTCGGGGTGCGGGCCCCAGCTGCGGACATTCCCCGGTGGATTCCTCGCCTGTATGTGAATCCGCCACATCCGCCGCATTGCAGGCCACTTTGGCTTTCGCATTTCTTCCGGCCCGTTCTTGGATTCTCCGCACTGTTTCTCTGCTGCGAGAATTCCTTGATGCGTGCCGCATCAAGGAAGGTTCTGTATGAACCCCGCACGTACGAACAGCCGCTCCCCCCGCCGCAGCCGCACCGGTGGTCCCGCCGCCGGCTCCGGCGCCGGTGCGCAGCGCGGCAACCGCTTCGGCTCGCCCGCCACCAACCGCTCGTCCGCCCCCAGCCGCTCCGGCGCCCCCAGCCGCTCCGGCGGCCCGAGCCGCCGAAGGCCCGCGGCCGCCTCGGGCGAGTTCGCCCTGCCCAAGACGATCACTCCCGCGCTGCCCGCCGTCGAGGCGTTCGCCGACCTCGGTCTCCCCGAGCAGTTGCTCGCCTCGCTCACCGCGCAGGGCATGCGCGTCCCGTTCCCGATCCAGGGCGCGACCCTGCCCAACACCCTCGCGGGCCGGGACGTACTCGGCCGTGGGCGCACGGGCTCGGGCAAGACCCTCGCCTTCGGCCTGGCCCTGCTGGCGCGCACCGCCGGACAGCGTGCCGAGCCCTGCCGCCCGCTGGCGCTGATCCTCGTACCCACGCGTGAGCTGGCCCAGCAGGTGACCGACGCTCTCACCCCGTACGCCCGCTCGGTGAAGCTGCGCCTGGCCACCGTCGTCGGCGGAATGCCGATCCGCAGGCAGTCCAGCGCACTGCGGGCGGGCGCCGAAGTCGTCGTCGCGACGCCCGGCCGCCTCAAGGACCTCATCGACCGGGGCGACTGCCGGCTGAACGAGGTCGCGATCACCGTCCTGGACGAGGCCGACCAGATGGCCGACATGGGCTTCATGCCCCAGGTCACCGCGCTCCTGGACCAGGTACGCCCCGAGGGCCAGCGGATGCTGTTCTCCGCCACCCTCGACCGCAACGTCGACCTCCTGGTCCGTCGCTACCTCACCGACCCGGTCGTCCACTCCGTCGACCCGTCGGCGGGCGCGGTCAGCACGATGGAGCACCACGTCCTGCACGTCCACGGAGCCGACAAGCACCGGACGACGACCGAGATCGCCGCACGCGACGGCCGGGTGATCATGTTCCTGGACACCAAGCACGCCGTCGACCGGCTGACGCAGGATCTGCTGAACAGCGGCGTGCGGGCCGCCGCGCTGCACGGCGGGAAGTCGCAGCCCCAGCGCACCCGGACCCTGACCCAGTTCAAGACCGGGCACGTCACCGTGCTCGTCGCGACGAACGTCGCGGCACGCGGCATCCACGTCGACAACCTCGACCTCGTCGTGAACGTCGACCCGCCCACCGACCACAAGGACTACCTCCACCGCGGCGGCCGCACCGCGCGGGCCGGCGAGTCCGGCAGGGTCGTCACGCTGGTCACCCCCAACCAGCGCCGCGACATGACCCGCCTCATGGCAGCCGCCGGCATCGCCCCCCGGACCACTCCGGTCCGCTCCGGCGAAGAGGCACTCCGCCGGATCACCGGCGCCCAGGCCCCCTCCGGTGTCCCCGTCACGATCACCGCGCCGGTGGCCGAGCGACGTGAGCGCAGCCGCGGCGGGGCCTCCCGCGGCCGGCGCAGCTCCGCCTCGGCGGCCCGGCGGGCTGCCGGGCGGCACTCCTCCTTCGGCGCGGCAGCCTAGAACCTCCATGGCCCTGAAGCTTCTCCACCTCTGCAGGAGGCATGTCTTGACGCTGGTTCAGATGCAATTCCGCCCGGCGGCCGCCGCCGTGGACACGGCAGGTCCGCGGGTCGGCGACGACATGACCGTCGAGGTGGCCCTGGCCGTCATGGCCGGCGCCCGCACCGAGCACCTCCTGGTCTGTGACGACGACGGTCTGCGTACCGGACTGGTCACGAAGGCCCAGCTCACCGTCGTCCGTGACAGCTCCACGTACACGGACCGGTTCCAACTGCGCGACATCCTCGACAGCCGGGGCGGCGCCCGGGGCATCCTCACCCCTGCTCGTGCTTGCTGAACCGTCTCATCGCGGCAGAACCGTCCCTCCTCTTCTCCCTGTGAGGCTTCATGCGCTGTGTCATCGCCCGCTTCCCGTTCGACCTCACCAAGAGCGGTGTCCTGGAGTCCATGAAGGGCATCAAGCCTGAACAGGTCACCGGCGAGTCCGTGATCATCGGCCGCCGCACCTACCCGATCAAGCAGGTCGGGCAGGTCATCACGCGCCAGGACCGCCGCGACTTCAGCGCCGGCGAAGTCCTGCGGGCCATGAGCCGACTCGGCTTCACCTGCCGCAGCGCTCTCCCCGTCGCGGCGCCCACGCGTGTCCTCAGCCCGTTGCAGCAGGCTTCCGCGATGCTCGGCGCCCCTGCCGCCGCCTGACCCACGGACAGGCACGGGGAGCCGGTCGGGAGCCGCATCCCGTCGCCCCGGCAGTCAGAACAGCAGCTCAGGCACCTGCCCTCTCCGGCAGGTGCCTGAGCTGTTTCCGTGCACCTGTCCGCATCCCCGCGACAAGTCCCGCCCTACCAGGACGACTTGGTGATCCCCGGCAAGAACCCCGCATGCGCCTGCTCCCGCACGCGGACCCGGGACAGGCCGAACTTGCGCAGGTGGCCTCGGGGGCGGCCGTCCACGCTGTCGCGGTTGCGGACTCGGGTGGGGCTCGCGTCGCGCGGCTGGCGGGTCAATTCCGTCTGGGCCGCCGCGCGTTCGGCGGGGGTCGAGGTCGGGCGGCGGATGATCTCCTTCAGCTCCGCGCGGCGGGACGCGTACCGGGCGACGACGGACTTGCGGTGCTCGTTCTTCGCGATCTTGCTCTGTTTGGCCATCAGACCTTTCCTCCCCGGGCGCGGATGCGGGCGACGGCCGCTTCTACGCCGATCACGTCGACGGTCTTGATGGCGCGGGCGCTCAACGTCAGGCGTACGTAACGCCCTTCGCCCGCGAGCCAGTAGCGCTTGCGCTGGATGTTCGGGTCGAAGCGGCGGGAGGTGCGGCGGTGGGAGTGGGAGATCGTGTTGCCGAATCCCGGGCGGGCGCCGGTCAGTTGGCAGTGGGCGGACATGGAGTGACCTGCCTCTCTCGCATCGCGGCCTTATTGATAATGGAAACCATTCCCATATAGTAGCCCCATGCCTCGTATGTCTCGCAACGAACCACTGCCGGTCGTCATCGTCGGCGGACTGCACGCCGACGCCCGCCGTACCGTCGTCGAGCGGCTGCTGACGGCGGTCCCCGGGAGCGTCGCCCTGCATCACGACCTCGCCACAGCGGCGGAAGGAACCGTGCGCCGCGTCGTCCGCGACGCCTCCGGTGTCCTGGCCGCCGGCGACGCACCCCTCGTCAACGACTGCGCCTGCTGCGCCCTGCGCGAGGACCTCGTGCCGGAGCTGGACCGGCTGGCCGGAGACGGTCTGACGCGGCTCGCGATCGTCGAGTTGTGGGACTCCGTCGAGCCGAAGGCCATGGCCGAGGTCGTCACGGCCCACAGCGGCGACGAACTGGTCCTCACCAACGTGATCACCGCGGTCTCCCCGGCCCTCGTCCTGCCCTACCTCGGCAACGGCGACGACCTCGCCGAGGCCGGACTCGCCGCCGCCGCGACGGACCAGCGCACGGTCGCCGACACCTGGGCCCGTCAGATGGAGTACGCGCCCGTGCTCGCCCTGGTCGACGACCCGGAGGCGGACGAGCAGGATCACGCCCTGCTCACCCAGCTCCACCCCACCGCCCACCGGGTCGACGCGGCGTCGGGCGAACTCGCGGAGCTGGCCTTCGCCGGGTTCGACGTGGAAGCGGCCGCCACGAAGCAGCATCCCGCCTGCGCGCTGCTGCCCCAGGAGGCGGACGACGCGGGAGTGACCACGTTCGTGTGGCACCACACCCGGCCGTTCCACCCCGAGCGGCTCTTCCAGGCGCTCGAAGACCTCTGCTGCGCCGCCGCCCGCAGCCGGGGGCGGTTCTGGCTCGCCGACCGGCCCGACAGCCTCCTCGCCTGGGACTGCGCGGGCGGAGCGCTGTGCGTGGAGAGCGCCGGGCCGTGGCTCGCCTCACTGCCCGACGCGGGCTGGGAGTTGATGCCCCCTGTACGGCGCGCGGCCGCCGCCCTCGACTGGCATCCCGAGCACGGGGACCGCTGCCAGCACCTCGTCTTCACCTCCCCCGGACTCGACCGCACCGGCATCGAGCGGCTCCTCGACTCCTGCCTGCTCACCGACTCCGAGTACGCCGCCGGGCAGGAGGAATGGCGGCGCCTCCCCGCATCCTTCGCGCCCTTTCTCGACGCCTGACAGCCAGTACCGCGCACCGACGACCCCAGCCAAAGGAAGCCCCATGTCCCGACGGACCGCCACCACCCGCAAGCCCCCGAAGCCCCGCTCCAATCCGCTCCTCGCCGCCGGCATCACGTACATCGACTACAAGGACACCGGCCTGCTCCGGAAGTTCATCTCCGACCGGGGCAAGATCCGTAGCCGTCGCGTCACCCGTGTCACCGCGCAGCAGCAGCGTCAGATCGCCGCCGCCGTCAAGAACGCCCGCGAGATGGGGCTCCTGCCGTACGCCACTCAGCGCGGGCCTTCGGGTCCGTCGGGTCCGTCGGGGGCTCAGTCCGTCAGGTCGAGCCCCGCCAGCTGAGACCGGCTGCTGACGTTCAGCTTCGGGAAGGCGCGGTAGAGGTGGTAGCTGATCGTTTTGGGGCTCAGGAAGAGCTGGGCCGCTATCTCGCGATTGGTCATGCCCGTCGCCGCGAGGCGGACGATCTGGAGTTCCTGCGGGGAGAGGCGGGCGAGGGTGTTCGCGGTGCGGGCGGTCAGGGGGCCCTCGCGCCGGCCGCTCTCAGTTCCGCCCGGGCGCGGTCCGCCCAAGGGGTCGCGCCCAGACGTCCGAAGGTGTCCAGCGCGGCGGTCAGGTGGAGGCGGGCGTCCGTCTTGTGGCGTTCCCGGCGCAGGCGTTCGCCGAAGAGGAGGCGGGTTCTGGCCGCCTCCCAGGGGCGGCCGCTCTCCGCGTGCCGGCGGACGGCCGTGCCGAACAGGTCGTGGGCGGTGGCCCAGTCGGGTTCCAGGAGGGCGCGGCAGCGGTGCAGCACCGCGTCGGCCCAGGCGAGGCCGGACGCGTCGGACCACTCCGTGAATCGGGCGAGCGGTTCGTCGGCGGGCAGGCCGAGCCGGGCGGACGCCTCGATGCGGTCCGGGGCGGAGTACACGCTCTGGATCTGGCGGCCGGCCGGGCCCGTGGTCACGGCGTCCAGGCGTTCCAGGGCCTTGGCGAACCGGCCCTGCCCGAGGTCGCCGAGGGCCAGCGCCCACTCCGCCCACGCCAGGCTGTTGGCGATCCCGGTGGCGTCGAAATGGTCGTGGCAGCGGGCCGCCAGCTCCGCCGAACGGGCCTCGTCGCCGCGTACGGCCAGGATCCAGGCGAGCATCCCCTGGAGGTAGCCGGCCCGGTTGGGCTGGCCGGTGTCGGCGGCGGCTTGCAGGCCCTCGACCGCCGTCGCCTCCGCGTCGCGGAAGCGGCCGAGGTACAACTCGGAGGCTGCCAGCGTCAGATGGGCCAGCGGCAGCCAGCCGAGGTCGCCGCGGGCCCGGCAGTCGGCGGCGACGGCGGCGGAGATCTCGCGTCCGGCGTCGAAGTCGCCGACCAGGCCCGCGACGAAGGCGGCGTTGATGCGCAGGGCCGGTGCGCCGGACCGGTTGCGGCGGCCGTCGGCGACCAGCGTGCGCATCGTCGGCAGGGCGTACGCGGGCCCGCGCTCCAGGAACACGGCCGCCCCGGTCACCGCCGCCACGGCCGGGTCCAGGCCGTCCTCGGGGCGCAGCCGCAGCGCCGCGAGGCGGTCGGCGGCCTCGCGCAGGCGGCCGGTGTCGCCGAGCTGCCAGGCGTCGCGGGCCGCGTCCACGAGCATCATGCCCGCCGCCACCCGCACCTCGCCGGTGCCCTCTTCACAAGCTTTCAGCACCGTGTCCGCGGCGCCGAGGAGCAGGGCGTGCGCGGTGCCCGGGTCCCCGTCGTCGAAGGCGGTGCGGGCGCGCAGGGCCTGGAGCGCGGCGCGTGTACGCGGATCAGTGCTGTCGCGTTCGGCGGACTCGGCGAGGGACTTGGCGCGGGCGGTCAGTCCCGCGTCGGCGGCGGCCCGGGCCGCGGCGGCAAGGCGGCGGGCGCGCAGGGCGGGGTCGCCGGTCAGCGCGGCGGAGCGTTCCAGGGCGGCGGCGGTGCCCGCGTGGCCGTGGCGCTCCCGGGCCCGGCCCGCGGCCTGTTCCAGGGCGGCCGCCGCCTCCTCGTCGGGGCCGGTCGCGGCGGCGGCCAGGTGCCAGGCCCGCCGGTCCGGCCGGTGCCGCAGGACGTCGGCGAGTGCGCGGTGGGCGGCGAGCCGCGCCTCGTAGGAGTCGGCGCGGAACACGGCGCCGCGCATCAGCGGATGGACGAACGACACCCGCCCGGCGGCGACCCGGACCAGGCCGGCCCGCTCGGCCTCGCCCAACGCACCTGATTCCGCGCCCAGTTGGACGGTGGCGCGCAGGATCGCGTCGAGGTCGCCGCCGTCCTCGGCCGCCGCGACGAGCAGGGCGGTGCGCGCGGCGGCGGGCAGGTCCGCGATCCGGGCGCCGTACGCCTCCTGGATGCGGCGCGGCAACGGCAGCGGCTCCAGGCCGTACGCGTCGCCGGTGCGCGCCAGTTCGAGCAGGGCGAGGGGGTTGCCCGCGCTCTCCTCCATGATCCGGCGGCGCAGCGGCGGGCCGAGCCGTGGTGACCGCTCGGCGAGGAGCCGGGCGCTGCTGTCGGGATCGAGGCCGGTCAGGCGCAGTTCGGGCAGACCCGTCGGGTCGAAGCCGTCGCGGGCGCCGAGGACCAGGGCGATGCCCTCGGCCTGGAGGCGGCGCGCGGCGAAGAGCAGGGCGCGGGCGGAGGCGTGGTCGAGCCAGTGCGCGTCGTCGACCAGGCACAACAAGGGTGCGTCGGCGGCCAGTTCCGACAGCAGGGACAGCACGGCCAGACCCACCATGAGCTGGTCGTCGGTGCTGCCGGGGCCGGTGCCGAACGCGGCCTTGAGGGCGGCCGCCTGCGGCCCGGGCAGGGAGTCGACGCGGTCGAGCACGGGGTGCAGGAGCAGGTGGAGCGAGGCGAACGGGATCTCGGCCTCGGTCTCGATGCCGGTGGTCGTGACGACGGCCGTGCCGTGGGTGCGCCGCGCCTGCTCACCGGCGTACTCCAGGAGCGCGGTCTTGCCGATGCCGGGCTCGCCCCGGACGACGAGGACGCCGCTGCGTCCGGCGGCCGCGTCGGCGAGCAGCGCGTCGAGCGCCGCCTGCTCCACCGCCCGCCCCTGGAGTGCGGTGCCACCCGTAACCGCCATGCGCCCAACCCCCGTTGAACCCTCTGCCCCCGCCGTCCGGGGCGATCCTAGTCATCTGTCCGGTACCGGCGGCGGGCCCGCGCTCGTAGCGTCCCGATCACGGCACCCCACGGCGGGGACAGCCTCCTCGGCGGGACGACCAGGACGGACGTGCATCGCGGTGAGAACCGTCAACAGCCTTGACACATCAGTGGTGTTGGAGTCGGTGAGCAGGAGTTATCCGAACGGCGACGGCGCGGTCACCGCGCTCGACGAGGTGACGGCCCGCTTCGGCCACGGCACGTTCACCGCCGTCATGGGCCCGTCCGGTTCGGGCAAGTCGACGCTGTTGCAGTGCGCCGCCGGGCTGGAGCGGCCCACCTCGGGGCGGGTCGTCGTCGCCGGGCAGGACCTGGCGCGGCTGTCCGACCGGAGGCTGACGGAGCTGCGGCGGGACCGGATCGGGTTCGTCTTCCAGGCGTTCAACCTGGTGCCGTCGCTGACCGCCGAGCAGAACGTCGCGCTGCCGCTGCGGCTGGCCGGGCGGCGGCCCGACCGCGACGCGATCCGGCAGGGGCTCGCGGCGGTGGGGCTCACCGACCGGGCCGGGCACCGCCCGGCCCAGCTCTCCGGCGGCCAGCAGCAGCGCGTCGCCATCGCGCGGGCGCTGGTGACGCGGCCGGCCGTGCTGTTCGCGGACGAGCCGACCGGCGCCCTGGACGCGAGCACCGGCCGCGAGGTGCTGCGGCTGCTGCGGACCGTGGTCGACCGGCATGCGCAGACCCTCGTCATGGTCACCCACGATCCGGCCGCGGCGGCCTGCGCCGACCGGGTCCTCTTCCTCGCCGACGGACAGGTCCGCGACGAACTCACCGACCCCGACCCCGACTCCGTCGTCGCCCGGATGCTGCTCCTTGAGGCGTCGTGCTGACCCTCGCCCTGAGCACACTGCGCACCCGCTGGGTCTCCTTCCTGGGCAGCTTCGCCGCGCTCTTCCTCGGTACGGCGCTGATCGCCGCGATGGGGCAGGTCCTGGCGAGCGCCATCGCCACCCCCGACCGCGGGCCGCAGCGGTACGCGGCCGCGCCGGTCGTCGTCGTCCCCGACGGCCGGATCACCGTGCAGGGCCGACAGGGCGCGACCGGCGCCCCGCTCGCGGAGCCGCGCGGGCTGCCCGCCGGCCTCGCCGCCCGGTTCCCCGGCGCGGTCGTGGACCGGGTCTTCCCGGCCCGCCTCGCCGGGGGCCCGCCCGCCGTCGGCCGGCCCTGGTCGGCCGCCCGCACCGCGCCCCAGCGCATCACCGAGGGCCGCGCCCCCGCGGGCGACGGCGAGATCGCGGTGAGTACGTCGGCCCGCGCGCCCGGCGCCCGTGCGGCGGTCGGCGACCGGGTCCTGGTCGTCACGGCCGACGGCGCCAGGACGTACACCGTGGCGGGCGTGACCACGGCGGGGCCGCAGGGCACGGTGTTCTTCAGCGACGCCCGCGCCGCGGCGCTCTCGCCGCGGATCGACGCGCTCGCGCTCTGGGAGCCGGTCGCGAGGGTGCGGGCTGTTGTCGGTGACCAGGGCAGCGCCGCCCCTCGCATCCTCACGGGCCAGGACCGCGCCCTCCCCGATCCCACCCGCACCGAGGACGACCGGGCCCGGAACAACGCGATCACCGTCGTCTCGATCGCGGGCGGGTTCGCCGCGTTCGTCGCCGTGTTCGTGGTGTCGTCCACCTTCGCGTTCGCCGTCTCGCAGCGCCGTCGCGAGTTCGCGCTGCTGCGGACCGTCGGGGCGACCCGGCGTCAGGTGCGGCGGATGGTGCACGCCGAGGCGTGGTGCCTCGCGGTGGTCGCCTCCGCGCTCGGCGCGTCGGCCGGACCGCTCGCCACCCGGCCCGTCCTGGACCGGCTGATCGGGCTCGGGACGGCGCCCGCGTGGACGGTGCCGAGCGACTCCGTCGTCCCCTCGCTCGTCGCGTTCCCCACCGGTGTGCTGGTCGCGCTGCTCGGGGCGGCGGCCGCGGCGCGGCGGGCCGGGCGGGTGGCCGCGGCGGAGGCCCTGCGCGAGGCCGCCGTCGAGTCCCGGGCGATGACGCCGGTGCGCTGGGTGCTGGGCGTGGGGACGCTCGGCACGGCGCTGGTGTGCATGGGGGTGACGGCGGTCGGCGACCCCGCATCGGCCGCCAACAACAAGTCGGCGATGCCCGTCGTCATGCTGCTCGTCGCCGCCGCCGGACTGCTCGCCCCCGTCGCCGTGCGCCCGGTCACCCGGCTGCTCGCCGCGCCGCTGGAACGCCTGCGCGGCGCGACCGGCACCCTGGTGTCCGCCTCCGTGCTCGCCTCGGCCCGGCAGACCGCCATGACGGCCGCGCCGGTCCTTGTCACGGTCGGGCTGGCCGCCGCGCTGCTCGGCGGGGCCGCGACGGGCGACAGCGCGAAGGCGGCGATGCGGACCGGACCCGTACGCGCGGACTACCTGGTGCTCCCCGACGCGGGCTCCGGACTCGACCGCCAACTCGTCTCCCATCTGCGGAAGTTGCCGGACGTCGAGGTCGCCACCGCGGCACGGACCAGCCTCTGCACCCTGGAGGGCGACACCGTGCTCATCCCGCGCCCGGTCGAGGCCGTCGACCCGAAGACGCTCCCCGCCTCGGTCGAAGTCCCCCTGACATCAGGCTCGTTCGGGGATCTCGACGATCACGGCATTGTGGTCGCCCCCACCTGGGGCAGAGGTCTCGGCGACCGGGTGCCGGTGTGGCGGGCCGACGGCAGCAGGACCACGCTCACCGTGGTCGGCCTCCTCTCCGTGGACTCCCCCGCCGACGCCTACACGACACGGGCGCACGCCTTCTCGGCACTGCCGTCGGTCGCCTACGTGAAGCTGCGCGCCGGGGCGTCCCCCGACGGTGTCGAGGCCGCCCTGCGCAAGGCCACGGCCGGTCACAACGCGCACGTCGTGACCCGGGCCGCGTGGGCCGCCGACAGCGGCGCGGACGTGCGGTCGGCCAGCCGTATCGGCCTGCTGGTGGTCCTCGCCATCGTCCTGGCGTTTACCACGATCGCCCTGGTCAACACGGTGCTGATGGCGGCGGCCGACCGGGCGCCCGAGCGGCGGGCGCTGCGGCTGCTCGGCGCCCGGCGGGCCCAGGTCCTGCGGTTCGTCGCGGCGGAGGCGCTGCTGGTCGTGGGGATCGGCACCGTGCTGGCGGGAGGGACGGCGGCGATCGGTCTGGCGGGCCTGTGGGTCTCCCTGGCGCAGATCGCCGGACCCCTCGGCATCAGCCTGCCGTGGGCGACGGTCGCCGCGGTCGTCGCGGGCTGCGCGCTCCTCGCGGTGCTCGCCTCGGTCGGGGCGGCCCTGCTCGCCGACCGCCCCCGTGGCGGCAGGGCCCACGGCTGATCCGCGGGCCCTGCCGGGCGTTTCGAAAAGGCGCCTTCCTACGGGTCGGCCCGGGCCGGCGCCGGGGCCTCGGCCCAGTCGCCCTCCCACCGCGCGGCCCGGATCAGTTCCGCGGAGCGGATGGTGCGGGTGCCCTTGGAGACCGTGAGGCGGACCTGGGCGCCGGTCGCGATGCCACGGGAGGCGGCGGGCAGCGCCCAGGCCGTGGTCAGGTCCGTGCCGCCCTCGTCCAGGGCCAGGAAACGCGCCGCCTTCTTGTCCTTGCGCCACTCCACCCGCAGCACCTCGCCGGAGATCGTGTCGGGCGCACGCCGTTCCAGGCAGGCCAGCACCAGCAGATACCCGGCCAGCGCGGCGAAGATCACGATCGCCGCCCACTCGACGCCGGCCGGGCCGTCCTGGGCCGCCACGTCGTGGAACCAGCCGTGGGTGCCGCTCGCGAAGTTGCCGGGCATCGTCGCCAGGAACGCCAGGAACAGCGTCCAGCGCCGGAACTTCCCGGCCACGATGACGCCGAGCAGCAGGCTGACCACCCAGCCGGCGCTGAGGATCAGGCCGGGGCGGCGCAGGGTGCCGCCGTCGTGCGCGTCGGCCGCGATCGTCCAGTCGGGCTGACGCAGCACTCCGAAGGCCACCAGAGCCGCGGCGACCACGGCCGCGGCGGCCGCCAGCTGGAGGAGGCGGCCCGTCGAGGCGCCGAAGCCGGGGCGCAGCCGCGGGTAGCGGATCCGCACCGGGCGCCAGGTGCCGCCGTACGACGACCAGACGCGGCGCCGGTCGCCGGCGTCGAAGCCGAGGAGGCGGCCGGCGAGGCTGGTGACGCCGAGCGCGGTCCCGTAGGCGAGATAGCGGTCCCAGACGGTCACGGCCGCCGGGGGCAGCCGGGCGAAGTCCTCGTGCGCGGTCAGCCAGGCGCGCAGTCCGGCCCAGTGTCCGGCGCGCTCCAGGCCGAGCGGGGTCGCGCGCTCGCCCAGCGCCTTGGCGAGCAGCCAGAACAGCGCGGAGGCCGGGAACACGCCGACGACCAACGCGGCCCGGACGCCGTGGTGGCCCATCAGCGCGGCCAACGCGAACAGGACGCCGGGCGCGCAGGCGAGCAGCATCAGGGCGGCGGCGAGCCACGACGGGAACCGGGAGCGGGACAGGCCGCGCACCTGGGCCTCGGCGATGATGTCCTTCTTCAGTTCCGCGTTGAAGGCGGCGGCGCGCTTGGCCTCGCGGAAGGCGATCGCCCCGATGGGAGCGCCGCCCTCGGTGGTGCGGCTGATCACGCGCTCCAGCACGCGCCGCTCGTAGGACGGCAGGTCCTGTGCGGCCCGGCCCTCCTCGGTGACGTGCACGGTGCCGGCCGCCGGGTCGTCGGCGGGCTGGCGCAGCTCGATGAGGCCGCGGGCGGCCAGGTCGAGCAGGGTGGCCGCGGCGGCGGACCCGACGCCGCGCCAGTTGTTGCCGAGGAAGCTGACCACGGCCGGCGGCTCGGGGTCGGGCCCGAACTCCTGGGTCGCGGGGCCCGGGACGACCGTGCCGTTGCGGGTCGCGAGCAGCGCGAGGCCGAAGAGGACGAGCCAGAGCGCGAACAGGCCGGCGCCGCCCCAGTAGAGCTGTTCCATGTGACTCATCAGAAGCGCACCTGGACCACGTCCTGCGGCGCGCCCGGGGCCTCGAAGTACTCACGGCGCGCGTGCCCGCCGCCGAAGCCCGACACGACGTTGCCCGGGAAGCTCTCCAGGGCCGTGTGGTAGCTCTGCACGGCGCTGTTGTAGAACTGCCGCGCGTACGCGATCTTGTCCTCCGCCGACCTCAACTCGGCCTGCACGGTGGCGAAATGCTGGTCCGCCTTCAGCTCCGGGTAGCTCTCGCCGAGCGCGAAGAGCTTGCCGAGCGTCGCGGTCAGCGTCTCCTCGGCGGCCGCCCGGTCCCCGACTCCGAGTCCGCCGACCACGGCCGCCCCGCGCGCGGCGGTGACCGCCTCGAAGGTGCCCTTCTCATGGGCGGCGTAACCGCGCGCGCCCTCGACGAGATTCGGGATCAGCTCGTGCCGCCGCTTCAGCTGCACATCGATCTGCGCCCACGACGCCTGTGTCTGGTTGCGCAGCCGGACGAGCCGGTTGTAGGTCCGTACGAACCACCACCCGGCCACCAGGACCAGCACCACCACGACAGCACCTGCGATGACACCCATCGGCGTCCCCCCAAAACCCCTGAAAGATCCGGCCCCCCTGGCCGATCGCGGTGATCCTAGACCGAAAGTGCGAATACCAGTTCCCTTTATCGGGCGGGCTGCCGGGCGGCCCCGACGTGATCCGGGGCACTGCGGGGCCTCGCGGCCGCATGTACCCTGGTGGGAGCAAGCGAAGGGGAGTAGCCCCGCGAACCGGTCGTCGACACACTGGAACCCCCGGGTTCCCGGTGGCCGGGCCCGCGCCGACACGGCCGGGTGGGCGAGACCTTCGATCAGGCTGACGCGTATCCGAATCCGTTTACGCCGTCGCCGGGTCGAGTGGTCCCCCGCAGCGGGTGGGTTCGCGGTCCGGTTGCGGCTCGTACAGAGAGACCCCCGATGCATCTCGATCCCGTGGCGATCATCACCGCCTTCGGACTGATCTTCCTCGCCGAGCTTCCCGACAAGACCATGTTCGCCTCGCTGGCCATGGGCACCCGGATGAAGCCGATCTACGTGTGGTTCGGCACCTCCGCGGCGTTCGCCGTGCACGTCGCCATCGCGGTCGGCGCCGGTTCGCTGCTCGGCCTGCTCCCGGGCTGGATCGTGAAGCTGGTCTCCGGTCTGATGTTCCTGTTCGGCGCCTTCATGCTGCTGCGCGGCGGGGACGACGAGGACGGCGAGGACGAGTCGGGCCCGAAGACCGTCACCGGGTTCTGGCCGGTGTTCGGCACCGCCTTCATGGCCGTGTTCATCGGCGAGTGGGGCGACCTGACCCAGATCACCACCGCCAACCTCGCCGCCACGAACGGCACGTGGTCGACCGCCATCGGTTCCTTCATCGCGCTGATCTCGGTCTCCGGTCTCGCGCTGATCGCGGGCCGCTTCATCGCCAAGCGGGTGCCGCTGAAGACGGTGCAGCGCGTGGGCGGCGTCTGCATGCTCGGACTCGCCGTCTGGTCGTTCGTGGAGATCTTCGCCTGACCCCTGCCCGACCCTCACCCGCCCCTCGTCGGACCCTTGTGGATACAGGAACGTATCGAATACGTTCCTGTATCCATTTTGTTTTCGGGTCACCTTTCGAGGCCCGAGCGCCCCGAGCGAGGTGACCGTGCCCGGCACAGTGACGAAGCGGCGTGCGCGCACACGGCAGCGGCTGCTGGCGGCCGCGTTCGAGGTGTTCGCCGCGGAGGGCTTCGGCCGCTCCACCGTCGAACAGGTCTGTGAGCGCGCCGGGTTCACGCGCGGCGCCTTCTACTCGAACTTCTCCTCCCTCGACGAGCTGTTCCTTGCCCTGTGGGAGGAGCGGTCGGCGCGGATGCTCGACGACGTGCGGGCCGCGCTCGCCGGACTCGACCCGGACGACCCGGAGGCGGCCGTGCGCGCGGCCGTCGAGGCGACTCCCGTGGACGACGCCTGGTACCGGATCACCGCCGAGTTCACGGCGCACGCCCTGCGCAATCCCGGTCTGCGGCGGGTGATGGCCGCCCGCGAGGAGGCCATCCGGGAGGCCGTGCTGCCGGTGCTCGTGGCCGCGCTCGAACGGCTGGGGCGGCGGGTCACCGACCGGCGGGCCCTGGGCGACGCGCTGGTCGCCGTGCACGACGGGACCGCCGTGCAGGTGCTGCTGCAACCCGACGACGATGCCGTACGGGATCGCAGGCACGCCCTGTTCATGAACGTACTGACCGCCTACAGCACCCCCTTGGAGAGCGCATGAGTGACACCAACGCCGATGTCGCCGATGTCATCGTCGTGGGAGCCGGGCTCGCCGGGCTCGTCGCCACCTACGAACTGACCCGCGCGGGCAAGCGCGTCGTGCTCGTCGACCAGGAGAACGCCGCCAACCTGGGCGGCCAGGCGTTCTGGTCGCTCGGCGGCCTGTTCCTCGTCGACAGCCCCGAGCAGCGGCGCATGGGCATCAAGGACTCCTACGAGCTGGCCCTCGCCGACTGGCTGGGGTCGGCCGGCTTCGACCGGGAGACCGAGGACCACTGGCCGCGCAAGTGGGCCGAGGCGTATGTGCGGTTCGCGGCCGGCGAGAAGCGGGACTATCTCGCCGGGCTCGGCCTGAAGGTCACCCCGAACGTCGGCTGGGCCGAGCGCGGCTCCGGCACCGCGACCGGGCACGGCAACTCCGTGCCCCGCTTCCACCTCACCTGGGGCACGGGCCCCGAGGTGGTCCGCGTCTTCCGGGAGCCGGTCCTGGAGGCCGCCGAGCGCGGCCTCGTCACCTTCGAATACCGGCACCAGGTCGACGAGTTGATCATCGAGGACGGCGCGGCCGTCGGCGTGCGGGGCTCGCTGCTCGCCCCCTCGGACGAGCCGCGCGGCGTCGCCTCGTCCCGCGAGACCGTCGGCGACTTCGAACTGCGCGCGAAGGCGGTCGTCGTCACGTCCGGCGGCATCGGCGGCAACCACGACCTGGTCCGCAAGAACTGGCCGGCCGACCGGGTCGGCCCGGCGCCCGCGTCGATGGTGACGGGCGTGCCCGCGTACGTCGACGGACGGATGATCGGCATCACCGAGGACGCCGGCGCCTCCGTCGTCAACCGCGACCGCATGTGGCACTACACGGAGGGCCTGAAGAACTGGGACCCGATCTGGCCCGGCCACGGCATCCGGATCATTCCGGGCCCGTCGTCGCTGTGGCTGGACGCGACCGGCAAGCGGCTGCCCGCGCCGCTGTTCCCCGGGCACGACACGCTCGCCACGCTGAAGCACATCACCGCCTCCGGGCACGACCACACGTGGTTCGTCCTCACGCGGGCCATCGTCGAGAAGGAGTTCGCGCTCTCGGGCAGCGAGCAGAACCCCGACATCACCGGCAAGGACATGAAGCTGGTCCTCCAGCGGGTGAAGAAGGGGGCGCCGGGTCCGGTCCAGGCGTTCCTCGACAAGGGCGAGGACTTCGTCGTCCGCCGCACCCTGAAGGACCTGGTCGCGGGCATGAACGAGCTGACGCCGGACACCCCCGTCGACTACGAGCAGGTCGAGCGGGAGATCGTGGCCCGCGACCGCGAGATCGAGAACGGGTACAGCAAGGACCTCCAGCTCATGGCCGTCCGCAACGCCCGCTCCTACCTGCCCGACCGCATCACCCGCGTCGCCAAGCCGCACCGGCTGCTCGACCCGGCGCAGGGCCCGCTGATCGCCGTACGCCTGCACGTGCTGACCCGCAAGACGCTGGGCGGCCTGGAGACGAACCTCGACTCGCAGGTCGTGCGCGGGGACGGGTCCGTGTTCGAGGGGCTGTACGCGGCCGGGGAGGTCGCCGGGTTCGGCGGTGGCGGCGTGCACGGGTACAACGCCCTCGAGGGCACCTTCCTCGGCGGCTGCATCTTCTCCGGGCGGGCCGCCGGGCGGGCGCTCGCCAGGAGCCTCGCGTGACGCGGACGGCGCTCGTCACGGGCGCCTCGTCGGGGATCGGGGCGGCCGTCGCGGCGGCGCTGGTCGCCCGCGGGTACCGGGTGTACGGCACGAGCCGGAACCCGGAGAAGGTCGACTCGCCGCTGGACGGGGTGACTTACCTTCGGCTCGACCTCACCGACGACGCGAGCATCGAGGCGTGCGCGGCCGCCGCCGGCGCGGTGGACGTCCTCGTCAACAACGCCGGTGAATCGCAGAGCGGCCCCTTCGAGGAGCTGCCCATGGACGCGGTGCGGCGGCTGTTCCAGCTGAACGTGTTCGGGGCCGTGCGGCTCAGTCAGCTTCTGCTGCCCGGGATGCGGGAGCGGGGGCGCGGGCGGGTGGTGATGGTCGGCTCGATGCTGGCCAGCTTCCCGCTCGCCTACCGGTCGTCGTACGTGGCGTCCAAGGCCGCGATCAAGGGGTTCGCGCTTGCGGCGCGGCGGGAGTACGCGCCGTACGGGGTCGGCGTCACGACCGTCGAACCCGGGTCGATCGCGACCGGGATCAGCGAGCGGCGCACCCAGTACGTGGCGGCGGACTCGCCGTTCCGCACGGCCTACGACACCATGCTCGCCGCGCTCAATCGCAATGAGGCGAACGGGATTTCGGCCGAGACGGTCGCCGCGAAGGTCGTTTCGGTGGTGGAGGCGGGGCGGGTGCGGCCGTTTTATGCGGTGGGGAGCAATGCGCCGGTTGTCTTTGCTTTGCGCAGGGTGCTTTCGCGGGGCGCTGCCGAGTTGATGGTTGCCCGGAAGCACGGGTTGCGGTGACGTCGTCGCGCAGTTCCCCGCGCCCCTTGATGGGTTGACGGTCGGCTGACGGCCGGTGGCCGCTTCTCGCGCAGTTCCCCAGGTCCCCTGAGGGAGGAGAAGGCGGACCTCGGGGGGGGGGGGGAACGTGA
>NZ_JBHVIX010000015.1:0-28189 GCF_042799415.1 Streptomyces sp. NPDC057694 | reverse complement strand
CGCCCCTGAAGCGAGCGAAGCTCGCCCTTCAGGGGCGCGGGGAACTGCGCGACCAGCCACACTCAGCCCGCACCCGGCAGACCGGCGGAGAAGGCCACGACCAGCAGCGCAGCGACCGCGCAGACGGCGGCCTCGGCGCGCAGGACGAGGGTGCGGCGGGCGCGGCGGCCGCTGTGGAGCAGCTGGTTCAGGGCGCGTTCGGCGGTGTGGTGCAGGGGGCGGGAGTCGGCGTAGCGGGGATCGTCGGCGCGCACCGGGTTGGCGGCGCGGAGCAGGGCCAGGTCATCGGTCACGGGCTTGGTCTCCTGCGGTCACGGTCATGTTCATCCGGTCGATCTCGGCGCGCAGCCGCCGCCGAGCGCGGTGCAGCCGCATCGCGGCGGCGCTGCGGCTGCACTCCAGGGCGACGGCCAGCTCGTCGACGCCCAGCTCCTCCCAGGTGGTCAGGCGCAGGGCCTCCTGGTCGGCGGGGTTCAGCCGGGCGAGGGCCTCGTGGATCCAGGCGCCGGGCTCGTCGGCGTCGGGGCCGGCGACGATCTGCCGGTGGTGGGCCCGTTCGTGGTGGCCGATGCGGTCGAGGAGGCGGCGTCTGCGGCCCAGGCCCCGCACGGTGTTGGCGAGGCAGTTGCGGGCGACGGCGTACAGCCAGGGCAGCGGCGTCTCGGGCGGCAGCTCCGTCCGGCGCCGCCACGCTATGGAGAAGACGTCGGCGACGACCTCCTCGACCTCGTGGGCGGCCCCGGGGTCCAGACGGCGCGCGACGAACCGGCTGACCGCCCAGTAGTGGGCGCGGTAGGCCGCCGCGAAGGCGTCGTCCGTCGTGCTGTCGCTCATGTCCGTGCCCGTGCCCGTGGTGCGTCCGTGCTCATGAACCGTAGGTGTCCGGCTCCGCCCCGATGTTCACAGGTTCGGTGTGTGATCTTCCGGGCGGGGGTGCGCGGTGATGCGCGGAGCGGGTCCGGACACGTACCGGGCATGAGACGTACGAGAGGGTTGAAGGGCTTCACCGCGGTGCGGTGGCTGACCACGACCGACCACAAGACGATCGGCACGCTGTATCTCGTCACGGCGTTCGGGTTCTTCTGTCTGGCCGGGGTGCTCGCGCTGTTCATGCGGGCGGAGCTGGCCCGTCCCGGCACGCAGATCATGTCGAACGAGCAGTTCAACCAGGCGTTCACGATGCACGGCACGATCATGCTGCTGATGTTCGCGACGCCGCTGTTCGCCGGGTTCGCGAACTGGATCATGCCGTTGCAGATCGGGGCGCCCGACGTGGCGTTCCCCCGGCTGAACATGTTCGCGTACTGGCTGTACCTGCTGGGGTCGCTGATCGCGGTGGGCGGGTTCCTGACGCCTCAAGGGGCGGCGGACTTCGGGTGGTTCGCGTACGCGCCGCTGTCCGACGCGGTGCATTCGCCGGGCGTCGGCGCCGACATGTGGATCATGGGTCTGGCCCTCTCCGGCTTCGGCACGATCCTCGGCTCGGTCAACTTCATCACGACGATCGTGTGCATGCGGGCGCCGGGCATGACCATGTTCCGGATGCCGATCTTCACGTGGAACGTGCTGCTGACGGGCGTACTGGTCCTGCTGGCCTTCCCGGTGCTCGCGGCCGCGCTGTTCGCGCTGGAGGCCGACCGGAAGTTCGGGGCGCACGTCTTCGACGCGGCGAACGGGGGCGCGCTGCTGTGGCAGCACCTCTTCTGGTTCTTCGGGCATCCCGAGGTCTACATCATCGCGCTGCCGTTCTTCGGGATCATCTCCGAGGTGATTCCGGTGTTCTCGCGCAAACCGATGTTCGGCTACACGAGCCTGGTCGGCGCGACCATCGCGATCGGCGGCCTGTCGGTGACCGTGTGGGCGCACCACATGTACGTCACGGGCGGGGTGCTCCTCCCCTTCTTCTCCTTCATGACGTTCCTGATCGCCGTGCCGACGGGCGTGAAGTTCTTCAACTGGATCGGCACCATGTGGCAGGGCTCGCTGTCCTTCGAGACGCCGATGCTCTACGCGATGGGGTTCCTGATCACCTTCGCGTTCGGCGGCCTGACCGGGGTGATCCTGGCGGCGCCGCCGCTGGACTTCCACGTCGGGGAGACGTACTTCGTCGTCGCCCACTTCCACTACGTGATCTTCGGGACCGTCGTCTTCGCGATGTTCTCCGGATTCCACTTCTGGTGGCCGAAGTTCACGGGGAAGATGCTGGACGAGCGGCTCGGGAAGATCACGTTCTGGACGCTGTTCGTGGGGTTCCACGGGACGTTCCTGGTGCAGCACTGGCTGGGGACGCGGGGCATGCTGCGGCGGGTGCCGGACTATCTGGCGGTGGAGGGGCTGACCGGGCTCAACACCGTCTCGACGATCTTCTCGTTCGTGCTGGGCATGTCGTTCCTGCCGTTCCTCTACAACGTGTGGCGGACCGCGCAGTACGGGAAGCCGGTCGACGTCGACGATCCGTGGGGGCACGGGCGTTCGCTGGAGTGGGTGACGTCGTGCCCGCCGCCTCGGCACAACTTCGTCGCTCTGCCGCGGATTCGGTCGGAGTCGCCGGCGTTCGATCTGCGGCAGGAGGCGACGCGGTGATCCGGGAGATCGAGGGCTACTTGATGGCTGAGGCCGCCCGGGCGGAGGCGAGGGTGTCGGCGCGGGCGTTCACCGACCGGGTGCCGTGGCTGACCGATACGCAGGCGGAGGATGTCCAACGGGCCTATTGCGAGGCGTATCTCGGGGTGCGGCGGGAGTTGTGGCGGGATGCCGTTCGGCGGGCCGGGTCTTTGCGGGCTGAGTATGAGGAGCGGTATCGGGTGTTGCGGGGTCGTCTGATGGCCGCCGCCTGGTTCATCGGCGTCGGGGCCGCCGGCATCACCGGCATCGTGGTGAAGATCCTGGGCAGCACCGGTTAGCCGTTACGCCGCCGGGCGCGGCTTTCGTCGTGGCTGGTCGCGCAGTTCCCCGCGCCCCTGGGAGCGTTGTCGGCTGACGGCCGGTGGCCTCTTCTCGCGCCGTTCCCCGCGCCCCTGAGGCAGGCGCTTCGCGCCGCCTCCCCCTGAGGCTGCGCTCCGCGCGCCTCCACACGAGACAGGGGCGCGGAGGCGGCGGGCGCGCCGCCTTTGATGAGATGGCGCACGAAGTGCGCATCTCAGGGGCGCGGGGAACTGCGCGAGAAGCGGCCACCGGCCCGCAGACGACCGACAACCCAGCGGCGCGGCCCCGCGGCTACCGGCCCCGGCGATCCCCATGCCCGGGCCACCACGCAGCGTGGCCGATCAGCGCCGTCAGCGCCGGCGTGAACACCATCGCCATCACGAACGCCGCGATCACGATCCCGAACGACAACGCGAACCCCATCTGGGAGAGCGTCGAGTTCCCGGCAAGCATCAGCGTGGCGAAGGTACCGGCCAGGATGACGCCCGCCGAGGCGATCGTCGGCCCGGAATGGCGTACGGCGGTGCCGGCCGCGTCGTGCGGGCTCCGCCCGGCCCGGGCTTCCTCCCGCAGCCGCGACACCATCAGGATGTTGTAGTCGGTGCCGAGCGCGACCACGAACAAGTACATGATCACCGGGAGCATGAACATCAGCCCCGGCTGACTGCCGATCTGCGTGAACAGGAACGACGTGGCGCCCAGCGTCGCGCCGAAGCCCAGCGCCACCGACACCATCAGGTACCAGGGCGCGACCAGACTGCGCAGCAGCAGGCCCAGGATGACCATGATGCAGAGCGCGGCGACGGGGAAGACCACGGAGTAGTCCCGGTCCACGGCCTTGTTGATGTCGACGTAGACGGCGGTGATGCCGCCGACCAGCGCCTTGGTCCCGTCCGGCGCGCTCGCGTGGGCGGCGGGCCGCAGCTCGTCCCGGACGGTGGACATGGCGGTGTCGGAGGCCGGCGGATCGTCCAGGATCACGCTGTACGCCGCGGCGGTGCCGTCCGTACTGCGGGTGGCCGCGCCGACGGTACCGACGCCGTCGACGGTGGACAGCGTCTTCCGGAACGCGGCGGTCTGCGCCACCGTCAGCGGGGTGTCCGAGTCCGACGTCAGATAGACGCTGGTGGGGTCGGTGGTGCCCGCGGGGAAGCCCTTCTCCAGGTCGTTCAGCGCGACCATGGACTCCTTGGTCTTGGGCAGCGACGACGTGGAGAGGTCGAAGTTGGCCTTGTAGCCGAGGGCGCCCAGCGCCAGGACGCCCATGACGAGCGCGGAGACCAGTGCCCACACGGCGGGGCGGCGCGCGATCGCCCCGCCGAGCTTCGCGAAGCCCGTACCGGTCGGCTCCCGCTGCCACGACTTGGACGGCCAGAACACCTTCGTACCGAGCAGCGAGACGACCGCCGGGACCAGCGTCAGGCCCGCGCACAGCGTCACGAACACGGCGATGGCCAGCGCCGGGCCCATCGACTTGAGCATGCCGAGGGTGGAGAGCGCGAGGGCC
The DNA here is from genome assembly GCF_042799415.1 of Streptomyces sp. NPDC057694. Lineage (NCBI taxonomy): Bacteria > Bacillati > Actinomycetota > Actinomycetes > Kitasatosporales > Streptomycetaceae > Streptomyces > Streptomyces sp. NPDC057694. Next base: position 23,757 of record NZ_JBHVIX010000015.1, on the reverse strand, counting down.
GCGAAGGCGACGATCACCGCGCCCGCCGCCGACGTGATGGCCTCGCCGACCCGTTCGACGGCGTGCACCATCCCGCCCTTGGGATCCTCGCCCGCCCGCAGCGCCTCCCGGTAGCGGAACAGCAGGAACAGGATGTAGTCCGTGCCGACGCCGAACAGGACGACGGTGAGCAATTCCTGGATCGAGGAGTCCGCCTTCATGTCGAACGCCTTGTTCGCGGAGGCGATCAGGCCGGTCGCGAGCGGCGAGATGAGACCGATCAGGACGACCGGGAGCAGCGCGATGATCGGGCTGCGGAAGATCAGCAGGAGCAGCACGACGATGATGACGACGGTACCGACGCCGACCAGCAGGCCCGCGCGCTCGGACGCCTCGGACTCGTCGAGGGCGGTGGCGGCGGAACCGGTGATCCCGGCGCTCAGATCGGTGCCCTTGATCTGCTGCTGGAGGTCGCCGCGCAGCGTCTTCACCGCGTCCTGCTCGGACGTGTCGGACGGGTCGGTGATCTTCGGCATGGCGACCATCGAGGTCTGCACGAGCCCGTTCGGGGAGGCCTTCCCGGGGACCACCGCGTCGACCTGCGGGATGTCCTTCGCCGTCAGGTCCCTGGATACGCGGACGACCTCGGCGGAGTCGGCGGCGGTCAGCTTCTTTCCGTCGGAGCGCTGGAAGACGATGACGGCGCCGATGTTCTGCTGCTTCGGGAACTCCGTCTCCTGGACGTCGGCGGCCTTGATCGACTCGTAGCTGCCGGGCAGGAAGCTCGCCTCGTCCGAGCTGGAGGTCAGTTTCGGCGCCAGTGAGATCACCGCCGCCGCGACCACGACCCAGCCGAGGATCACCCACCACGGCCTGCGCACCACGAACCGGCCCAGAGCTGCGAACATCGCTCACCGTCTCCCGTCGCCACCCCCGGGGTCACTCGGTCAGCCTCACCCGAGCGCGCCCGACGTGCCACTCGGGGCGCTGGTTCACGCGCCGCCGCACGGATGCGCACAGATATATGCGCGAGGTATTCCGGGATGGGGCGCAAAGGCGTAGATTCCCCTCACCGTCGCCGTACATGGGACATGCGGATGAACTGCGTCGGCGCTGTTCATCCCCTCCCCCCCTCATGTCGGCCGGCGGGCGGCAGGCGTGCAGCACAGCGGGGCCACCTGCGGGGCGGACCCGGCCGTTCCCCTCGGACGCACCGGCCGGGTCCCGCCACCCCTTTCGTGCGCGGCACGCATCCGGCCGCGCGCACGTTTCTGAGTGCGTACCGACAAAAGTTGTCCACAGGCTGTGGGGCCCGCCAGCGAAGTGTCGGTGGGGGCGGGCACTATGGGGCCATGAGTGACAGCAACGGGTCCATGCCCGACTGGGAGAAGCGCTTTCGGGCGCCGCGCGTGTCCCTGCCCGACTGGGCCGAGGACGCACCGGACCGCTCCCTGTTCGTGTCGAACGCGACGGGGACGTACGAGCTGTACGCCTGGGACAGAGCCACGGACACCCAGCGCCAGGCGACGGACCGGGCGAACGGGACGACGGACGGGGTGCTCTCCCCCGACGGCGAGTGGATCTGGTGGTTCAGCGACAAGGACGGCGACGAGTTCGGCGTCTGGCAGCGCCAGCCCTTCACCGGCGGCGCGGACACCGAGGCCGTACCGGGACTCGCCCCCTCCTATCCGGCGGGCCTCGCCATCGGCCGCGACGGACGCACGGCGGTCGTCGGCCGGTCCACGGACGACGACGGCACGACCATCCACGTCGTCCGGCCCGGCGCCGACACCCCGGCCGAGATCTACCGGCACCGCGAGTCGGCGGGCGTCGGCGACCTGAGCCACGACGGCACCCTGATCGCGATCGAGCACACCGAGCACGGCGACGCCATGCACTCCGCGCTGCGCGTGGTCCGGCTCGACGGCTCGACGGTCGCGGAGCTGGACGACAGCGAGGGCGGCGAGAAGGAGCTGGGCCTCGAAGTGCTCGGCTTCGCGCCCGTGGCGGGCGACACCCGGCTGCTCGTCGGGCACCAGCGGCGCGGCCGCTGGGAGCCGATGGTGTGGGACATCGCCTCCGGCACCCAGACCGACCTCGCCCTCGACCTGCCGGGCGACGTGTCGGCGGAGTGGTACCCGGACGGCTCGGCGCTGCTCATCGCCCATGAATTCGAGGCCCGCGGCGACCTGTGGCGCTACGAGTTCGCCACCGGCGCGCTGACGAAGGTCGACACCCCGCCCGGCACCGTCTCCGGCGCCACGGTCCGGCCCGACGGCAGCGTCGAGTACCTGTGGTCGTCGGCCGCCGAGCCGCCGGTGGTGCGCTCCACGACGGGCGAGGTCGTCCTCGATCCGCCCGGGATGCGCGCCCCCGCGTCCGTCCCCGTCGAGGACGTCTGGGTGGAGGGCCCCGCGGGCCGCATCCACGCCCTCGTACAGAAGCCGGCCGGTGCGAGCGGCCCGCTGCCCACCGTCTTCGAGATCCACGGCGGGCCCACCTGGCACGACTCGGACTCCTTCGCGGCGGGCCCGGCGGCCTGGGTCGACCACGGGTACGCGGTGGTCCGGGTCAACTACCGGGGCTCGACCGGATACGGCAGGGAGTGGACCGACGCCCTCAAGCACCGGGTCGGCCTGATCGAGCTGGAGGACATCGCGGCGGTCCGCGAGTGGGCGGTCTCCTCCGGGCTCGCCGACCCCGACCGGCTCGTCCTGGCCGGCGGCTCCTGGGGCGGCTATCTCACCCTGCTCGGCGTCGGCACCCAGCCGGGCGCCTGGGCCGTGGGCCTCGCGGCGGTCCCGGTCGCCGACTACGTCGCGGCGTACGAGGACGAGATGGAGGCCCTCAAGGCCCTCGACCGGACCCTCTTCGGCGGCGCGCCCGACGAGGTCCCGGACCGCTTCACGGCGTCGTCCCCGATCACGTACGTCGACGACGTGAAGGCCCCCGTCTACGTCTCGGCGGGGCTCAACGACCCGCGCTGCCCCATCCGCCAGATCGACAACTACGTGGACCGGCTCGCGGCGCGCGACGCGGTGCACGAGGTGTACCGGTACGAGGCGGGGCACGGCTCGCTCGTCGTCGACGAGCGCATCAAGCAGGTCGCCCTCGAACTGGACTTCGCGAGGCGCCATTTGCCGAGCTGAGCGATCCGGCGGGGCGGGGGCGGGGGTCGCGGGAAGTGGCTTTATATCGGACCCGTACCGTAGAAGGCGTGTACCGGTTCCTGCTGACCCCCCGCTGGCTGGGGATCCACCTCTTCGTGCTCCTCGCGATTCCGTTCTGCCTGTACATGGGCTCGTGGCAGCTCAGCCGCTTCGAGGGCCGGGTGCAGGACCACCGGACCGCGACGGAGCAGACGGAGACGAACAAGAAGGCGGCGGCCGAGCCGCTCGCCTCCCTGCTCCCGGTCTCCACCGACACCTCCGGCAAGCGGGCCACCGCGACCGGCAGGTACGGCAAGCAGCTCCTCGTCCCGAACCGCGACCTCGACGGGCGGAACGGCTACTACGTCGTGACGCTGCTCAAGGTCGACGGCACCGGCAAGGCGCTCCCGGTGGTCCGCGGCTGGCTGCCCGGCACGGCGTCCGCCGCCAAGGCGCCCGCCCCGCCGACGGGCGAGGTCACGGTGACCGGCGCGCTCCAGGCGTCCGAGTCCCAGGGGTCGAACGGGGTGACGGCCGCGGGCGGTCTGCCCTCCGGCCAGCTCGGCATGATCAGTGCCGCGTCGCTGGTGAACCTGGTGCCGTACGACGTGTACGACGGCTGGGTCACGCTCGACAAGGCCGACGCGCACATGACGGCGGTCCCGGCCACGTCCGCGCAGGGCAGCGGCCTGGACCTGAAGGCGTTCCAGAACCTCGGCTACACCGGCGAGTGGTTCGTCTTCGCGGGCTTCGTCGTGTTCATGTGGTTCCGCCTGGTCCGCCGCGAGGCCGAGACCATCAGGGACGCCGAACTGGGCCTGAGCGCCCCGGACGAGCAGGGCGCGGCACAGGCATAGGGCCCTGGTCCGGCCCGGCTCGACACACGTCCTAGGACGCGGGCAGCAGCCCCGTCTTGTACACGGTCCCCGCGCACGCGTTCGCGATCGTCGCGGCGGCCGTGGGCGATCCGGGCTCCGCGGTGTGCGACACGACCACGCTCCCGTCGTCCGAGCCGTCCGACCCCAGCTGGGGGGCGAGCTGCGCGGAGGCGGAGCTGTCGCCGGTGGTGGGCGTCGTGTCCCCGCTCGTCGACGGCGAGGGGGACGGCTCCCCGCCGCCGGTGCCGCCGCTCCCGCCGCCGTCGCCCCCGGTGGAGCACGGCGTGGACGGCACCCAGGCGAACCGCACCTCGTACGCCTTGCCCGGCTCCAGGACCAGCTGGGCCTGCTGGGTCGCCGGGTCGGGCAGGCCGCTCGCCCTGTCGCCCGAGGTGTGGTCGACGACGCTCACCGCGGCCGGGTCGGCCGCACCCTGCGCGAGGGTGACGATGCTGCCGGGGCTGTCGATCGTGCAGCTGCCGGTCGACGTGTTGGTCACGCGGAAGGAGCCGTAGACCGTGCCGTCGGCGCCGGGCTGGCCGACCGTCGGCACCGGCGTGCCCAGCTCGGCCGCGTCACAGGTCGGGGAGGACGCGGCGGCCGTGGACGCGGGATCGGCGCCGGCGGTGGCACCGCCGCCCGAACCCTTGTCACCGTCGCCCTTCTTGCCCTTCTTCCCGTCCTTGTCGTGGTCCTCGGAGTGCGCGGGCGAGCCGCCCGAGTCCTTGTCGCCGGCTCCGGCGGATTTTCCCGCGTGCGTGGCCGTGCTGTTGCCCGCGATGGAGGGCCGGTCCCCCGCCGAGCCCGTGCTCGTCACGTGCAGCACCGCGGGGATCGCCATCGCGACGAAGACCCCGGCGGCGACCGCGCCGACCGTGGCCTGCCGCTTGCGGGCCCGGCGCGCCGGTACCGCACGGCGCAGCTTCTCCAGCGCCGCGTCCGACGGCTCGATCTCCTCGACGACCTGCCGCATCATGCGCCGCAGAGCCAGCTCGTCATCGGCCGCCGCATCGGCCGGACGACGGGGTTCGTCGTTCACAGTTGGGTTCCCAGCGTGTCGGTCGTCGTGCGAGTGGTGCTCGTCGGCCTCCCCGCGGGGGGCCTTCCCGGAGAGGGGCTCGGGGCCTTGCCCTTGCTCTGAGGCGCTCATACCGGCGCCTCCATGGCGATGCGCAGGGCCGCGATGCCACGGGAGCCGTAGGCCTTCACCGAACCCAGGGATATCCCGAGCGCCTCGGCGACCTGCGCCTCGGTCATGTCCGCGAAGTAGCGCAGCACGAGGACCTCGCGCTGGCGTCGCTGGAGCCCCTTGAGCGCCTTCTTGAGGGCGTCGCGCTCCAGGAGGTCGTACGCACCCTCCTCCGCGCTCGCCATGTCGGGCATCGGCTTGGTGAGCAGCTTCAGACCGAGGATGCGCCGGCGCAGCGTGGACCGCGACAGGTTCACCACGGTCTGGCGCAGGTACGCGAGCGTCTTCTCCGGGTCGCGCACTCGCTTGCGTGCCGAGTGGACCCGGATGAACGCCTCCTGGACGACGTCCTCGCAGGAGGCCGTGTCGTCGAGGAGCAGCGCCGCGAGTCCGAGCAGGGAACGGTAGTGGGCGCGATACGTCTCGGTGAGGTGATCGACTGTGGTGCCGGCCGCCATCGTCTCGTCAGCGCCCTGCACTTGCGTCGGAATGCGCGCGGGCATGGGGGCGATCACCGGCATGCCGCCGGGAGTGCCCCCGCGGCCACGGCGCGCGCCAAGGGGTGCGAGGGGTGGGCGGAGAACCGCCGTGCCTCTCGCCTGTACCGCTGTGAAGTCGAGTACCTCTGCCACGCCTGTTGGACACGCTTCCCCCCCTCAGGGTTGTACGCGTCCGGCGCCCCATTTGCGACACACTTCGTCACCGTCTCCGGTGACGTCGCGCTCCATGCCGACATGCGTACCTGCTCTTCCCCTATGCCCCTGTTGCGTCCTGCGGGTCGACACCTGCGAGGACGCCCGCTAAAGACGCTCCCCACCCCGCGTGCGGTTGCGGGGTGGGGAGGGAATCTTCGAACGCTCAACAGCCCCGCAGCAAGTGGTATGGACCAATCTCACACACAGAACCTACACAGATTTTATGTTCGAATCCGCATATGGGAAGGGGCATCCCGCAGGCAGGACACGGTGCGCGCCCCCATATCCCGACATAGGGGCAGCGATCAGCTCGCGGAGATTTCCGCCGCCACCAGTTCGGCGATCTGCGCGGTGTTCAGCGCGGCGCCCTTGCGCAGATTGTCCCCGCACACGAAGAGTTCGAGCCCGGTCGGATCGTCGAGCGAGCGCCGCACCCGCCCCACCCAGGTCGGGTCGGTGCCCACCACGTCGGCGGGCGTGGGGAACTCCCCCGCGGCCGGGTTGTCGAACAGCACGACGCCGGGCGCGGTCGCGATGATCTCCCGCGCCTTGTCGACGGTGACCTCGCTCTGGAAGCGGGCGTGGACGGTGAGGGAGTGCGTCGTGACGACCGGCACCCGTACGCACGTCACGGCGACCTTCAGCTCCGGCAGCCCGAGGATCTTGCGGGACTCGTCCCGCACCTTCATCTCCTCGGAGGAGAAGCCGTCGTCGGCGAGCGAGCCGGCCCAGGGGACGACGTTCAGCGCGACCGGCTCCGGGAAGGGCCCGGTGGCGTCGCCGACGGCCCGCCGTACGTCGCCGGGGCTCGTCCCCAGCTCCGTACCGGCGACGAGCGACAGCTGGGCGCGCAGCGTCTCGACGCCGGAGCGGCCCGCCCCGCTCACGGCCTGGTACGAGGAGACGACCAGCTCGCGCAGGCCGAACTCGGCGTGCAGCGCGCCGACGGCCACGATCATCGACAGGGTCGTGCAGTTCGGGTTGGCGATGATGCCGCGGGGCCGCACGCGCGCGGCGTGCGGATTGATCTCGGGGACGACGAGCGGCACGTCGGCGTCCATCCGGAAGGCGGCGGAGTTGTCGACGACGACCACGCCCTTGGACGCGGCGATCGGCGCCCACTGGGCGGCCACGTCGTCGGGTACGTCGAACATGGCGACGTCGACCCCGTCGAAGACCGACTCCTCCAGGGCGACGACCTCGACCTCCTCGCCGCGCACGGTGAGCTTGCGCCCGGCCGAGCGCGCCGAGGCGACGAGCCGGATCTCGCCCCAGACGTCCGCGTGCTGCGACAGGATCTGCAGCAGAACGGCGCCGACGCTCCCGGTCGCACCCACGACCGCGAGCGTCGGACGCCGCACAGGGGCGGCCCCATGAGGAGAGCCCATCAGCGGCCGGTGCCTCCGTAGACCACGGCCTCGTCGGAGTCCGAGTCGAGCCCGAAGGCGGAGTGCACGGCGCGCACCGCCTCGTTCACGTCGTCGGCCCGCGTGACCACCGAGATGCGGATCTCGGAGGTGGAGATCAGCTCGATGTTGACGCCCGCGTCGGTGAGCGCCTCGAAGAACCCGGCCGTGACACCCGGGTTCGTCTTCATACCGGCGCCCACCAGCGAGATCTTGGCGATCTGGTCGTCGTAGCGCAGCGAGTCGAAGCCGACGGTGGCCCGCTGCCGCTCCAGGGCGTCGATGGCCTTGCGGCCCTCGGTCTTGGGGAGCGTGAACGAGATGTCCGTCAGACCGGTCGACGCCGCCGACACGTTCTGCACGATCATGTCGAGGTTGATCTCGGCGTTCGCGATGGCCCGGAAGATCTTCGCGGCCTCGCCCGGCTTGTCCGGAACGCCGACGACGGTGACCTTCGCCTCGGAGGTGTCGTGCGCGACACCGGAGATGATCGCCTGCTCCACGGACTCTGCCCCTTGCTTCTTCACGAGCGGTTCGTTGCTGACCCAGGTCCCCTGCAGTCCGCTGAAGCTGGACCGCACGTGGATCGGGATGTTGTAGCGCCGGGCGTACTCCACGCAGCGGTGGAGCAGCACCTTCGACCCGGAGCTGGCGAGCTCCAGCATGTCCTCGAAGGAGATCCAGTCGATCTTCCGCGCCTTCTTCACGACGCGCGGGTCGGCGGTGAACACACCGTCGACGTCCGTGTAGATCTCGCAGACCTCCGCGTCGAGCGCGGCGGCCAGAGCGACCGCGGTCGTGTCGGAGCCACCGCGGCCGAGCGTGGTGATGTCCTTCTTGTCCTGCGAGACACCCTGGAACCCGGCGACGATCGCGATGTTGCCCTTGTCCAGGGACTCCTGGATGCGGCCCGGCGTGACGTCGATGATCCGGGCTTTGTTGTGGACCGAGTCGGTGATGACACCGGCCTGACTGCCCGTGAACGACTGGGCCTCGTGGCCCAGGTTTTTGATCGCCATGGCCAGCAGTGCCATGGAGATCCGCTCCCCGGCGGTCAGCAGCATGTCGAACTCTCGTCCGGCAGGGATCGGGGATACCTGCTCTGCGAGATCGATCAACTCATCCGTCGTGTCGCCCATCGCGGACACCACGACAACCACCTGGTTGCCGTTCTTCTTGGCGTCCACAATGCGCTTGGCGACCCGCTTGATGCCCTCGGCATCGGCTACGGAGGAGCCTCCGTACTTCTGCACGACAAGGCCCACGTGCGCTCCTCGCTCAGTCCGTCTGTCACCGCGCATGCGCATGCATGGCGGTCGGCTCAGTTTAACGAGCGGCCGAATTCCGCCCCGGCTATATCGCATCGTGAGATGTCCCGCCCACGAAGTGATCACCGGCCGGCATCTGGCCGTCGGCGTCCGGCCGCTCGGACAAGCGCATGCCCAGGCCCTCCGGGGGTCAACCGGAATCGTGGGGCGGGTCACATTGGGGCGCCTCGGCGCCGTGGGGGTTCTGCCGTCTCGCGGGTGCGGCGCCGTCGTGGTTGCTCGCGCCGTTCCCCGCGCCCCTTACGGGGCTCTACTTGACCGTGCGCAAGCCCAGGGGGGCGGCGATCTCCTCGGCCATGACTCGGCCTGCCTCCTCCTCCAGGGCGTCCCCCTCGTTGGAGAGGTCCTCGTCGGTGTCCAGGCCGTCCAGCTCCGCCAGGGGCTGGTTCAGGCGGACGTGGGCGACCAGGGACTGGAGGGCGCGCAGGGTGGCCGAGGCGGTCGAGCCCCAGTTGGAGAAGTACGAGAACTGCCACCACCACAGGGCCTCGGTCACCCGGCCCGCGCGGTAGTGGGCCATGCCGTGCCGCAGGTCGGTGACGACGTCAGCCAGATCGTCGGAGATCCGGGCCGCGACGGGGGCCTTGCGCGGCTCGTACGGGTCGAAGACCTCGGAGTAGACGTCGATCGGGTCGAGCATCAGGGCCAGGCGCTCGCGCAGATCGTCGACATCGGCCTCCGGGCCGAGGTCCGGCTCGTAGCGCTCGTCCGGGACGATGTCCTCGTGCGCGCCGAGCCTGCCGCCCGCCAGCATCAGCTGGGAGACCTCCAGGAGGAGGAACGGCACGGCGGAGTCCGGCTCGTCGCCCTTGGCGATCTCGGTGACCGCGACGATGAACGACTCGACCTGGTCGGAGATCTGGACCGCGAAGTCGTTCGGGTCCTGGCTGGTGGCGTGCAGGCTGGCATCAGACATCTAGGAGTCGTCTCCCCTCGAAGGCACGGCCGAGGGTGACCTCGTCCGCATACTCCAGGTCGCCCCCGACGGGGAGGCCGCTGGCCAGGCGGGTGACCTTCAGGCCCATGGGCTTGATCATGCGGGCGAGGTACGTCGCCGTGGCCTCGCCCTCCAGGTTCGGATCCGTCGCCAGGATCAGCTCCGTCACTGTCCCGTCGGCCAACCGCGCGAGAAGTTCTCGTATACGCAGATCGTCCGGGCCGACGCCCTCGATGGGGCTGATCGCCCCGCCGAGCACGTGGTACTTGCCCCGGAACTCACGGGTCCGCTCGATCGCGACGACATCCTTGGGCTCCTCGACCACGCAGATGACCGTGAGGTCGCGGCGCGGGTCGCGGCAGATGTTGCACAGCTCCTCCTGCGCCACGTTTCCGCACGTGGCGCAGAAGCGGACCTTCGCCTTGACCTCCATCAGGGCCTGCGCGAGGCGCCGGACGTCGGTGGGCTCCGCCTGGAGGATGTGGAAGGCGATCCGCTGCGCGCTCTTGGGACCGACGCCGGGCAGCCTGCCCAACTCGTCGATGAGGTCCTGGACCACGCCTTCGTACACGGATCAGTCGCCTTCCGATGGGGTGCAGCTCGGTACGTACGGTAGTCGGCGCCGGCCCTAGAAGGGGAGGCCCGGGATGCCGCTGCCGCCGCCGAGGCCCTGCGCGAGCGGGCCGAGCTTCTGCTGCTGCAGCGTCTGCGCGTTCTCATTGGCCGCCGCGACGGCCGCGATGACGAGGTCGGCGAGGGTCTCGGTGTCCTCGGGGTCCACCGCCTTCGGGTCGATCGTCAAGGCCCGCAGCTCGCCCGAGCCCGTCACCGTCGCCTTGACGAGGCCGCCGCCCGCCTGGCCCTCGACCTCGGTCTGCGCCAGCTCTTCCTGGGCCTTCGCGAGGTCCTGCTGCATCTTCTGGGCCTGCTGAAGCAACTGCTGCATATTGGGCTGGCCACCACCGGGGATCACGGTCAACTCCTGGGGTCCGGGTGCGTGCGGTCTGAGTAGTACCGAGCCTACGTGGTCCGGGGGGCCATCGCCCTGGCACCTTTGACTGCACTCTTTCGAGTGAGAGCGTCTGCTGCCCTATACCTGATGAAGGCCCACTTCTAGGGGTAAAACCCGCGAAAACGGGACCATGGCCACCCATTGGGCGGTAGGAAGATGCTGCACAGCGAGCCCCAGCCGTGACCAGTCGAGGGAGTGCCGGGTGAGTCAGCCGGAGATGCAGCCCGAAGGACCGCCCCAGGAGGGTGCCGGTGAGGGCGACGGCGGGTTTCCCGGGCCGGGCGACCTCACCGGGCGGGCGTTCCCGCTCGGCGACTGGGGCGAGCCCGCCGAGCGGCTCGACGAGCTGTACCGGTGGGTCGAGCAGGGCGCCCTGCGGACCGTCGACCGCTACCTCACCGACCGGGTCCGCAAGCGCCGGGGCGCGCGGGCGCTGCGTGCGGGGGCTGTGCTCGGGGCCGTGTGCGCCGGGGTGCTGCCGCTGCTCGATCTGACGGACGCGGTGGCGGGGGCGGCGCCGTGGGGGTATTACGCCCTGCTGCTCGCCGTGGCGTGTGTCGGGTGCGACCGGTACTTCGGGCTGACCTCGGGCTGGATAAGGGATGTCGCCACGGCACAGGCGGTGCAGCGGCGACTGCTCGTGCTCCAGTTCGACTGGGCGTCGGAGAGCGTCCGCGAGGTGCTCGGCCCGGCCGAGGGGACGGCGAGCGAGGCGGCCGAGCGGTGTCTGGGGGTGCTGCGGCGGTTCTCCGAGGATGTGACGGAGCTGGTGCGGGCCGAGACCGCGGACTGGATGGTGGAGTTCCGGTCGGGGCCCGCGCCGCTGGTGATGCAGTCCTCGGTCCCGAGCACCGCCCCCCGGAACCCGGAGACGAACGGCATCCCCCGCTTCCCCCTCCCCCCGGGCACCCGCCCGAACATGCCCCGCCAGCGCCCACCGGAGCCGAGGTGACCCCGGGAATCGCTCATCCCGCGCCGTGGGCGCGGCGAGCCGTCGGTGGCGGGGCGCAAGCGCCCCGTAAGGGGCGCGGGGAACTGCGCGACCGGCCACGACGAAAGCCGCACCCGACAACGCACTGCTCCCCCACCGGCGCCCGGGCGCAAAAACGCCCCCCGCAGCTAGGCTGACCCGAACACATCACCGAGCTGCCCCCGGAGGGGACCCGTGGCATCCGACGGCCCCACCGTCACCCGCTCCACCCTGCGCCAGCAGATCGCGGACGCCCTGCGCGACGAGATCCTGAGCGGACGGCTCACCCCCGGCCAGGAATTCACCGTCAAGGAGATCGCCGACGGCTACGGCGTCTCGGCGACCCCGGTGCGCGAGGCCCTCGTCGACCTCACGGCCCAGGGCCTCCTCGACTCCGCCCAGCACCGCGGCTTCCGCGTCCACGAGTACTCCCTCGCCGACCACCGCGCCATGATCGAGGCCCGCAGCCTGGTCGCCGACGGCATCTTCCGCGGGCTCGCCGACAGCGCCCCCGAGAGCCCGGCCGCCTTCGCGGCCCTGGCCGGCGTGCGCCGCCGCGGCGAGGAGGCGGCCCGCGCCGCGAGCGCCGGCGACCTGAACGTGCTGATCGGCTACGACCTGCGGTTCTGGCGGGAGCTCTCGGCGCTCTTCGGCAACCCCTACCTCTCCGACTTCTTCCACCGGCTGCGCGTTCAGTCCTGGATGTACACGGTGCCGCACCTGCGCCGGGCCGGGGAGCTGAGGGGCCGCCTGTGGGCCGGGCACTGCGAGCTGGTCGACGCCCTCGTCGCTCAGGACCCCCGGACCGCGCACGCGATCATCGCCTCGTACAACGCGGACTCGCTGGCGCTGATCGAGAAGATCACCGCCGAGCGGACCGGCTGAACCAGGACCCCACCACGTACCGCGGTTGCAGCGGGTACCTGCAAGACAGGTCTGCCCCGGCCCGCCGCGCACTACCCTGGCGCTGACGCCAGGACGTCCGACTCTAAGGAGCCCCCTTGGCCTGTGACCTGTGGCTCGTCCCCCTCGTCGACGTGCTGTGCCACAGCCCCGACAATCCCTTCGCCGAAGAACTCGCGCTCTACGACAAGGCGTTGCACGAGGCAGGACTGCCGCCGGTGCCGGTCTACGCGTACATGCCGGGGCTCTCGGGCGATGTGGCCCCCGTCGCGGGGTTCGACTACGACGCGCTGCACTTCCTGCGGCGCGCGTATCTGCTCCAGCTGTGCGGGCTGGCGGTGACGCCGGTCGACGAACTCGGCGGGGACTACGAGCAGTTGCTGGAGATGTTCGAGTCGACGGCGCAGGGTTCGCATCTGGTGTGGCACTACGACCACGCGGGCGCGTACGTTCCCGTGGACTTCCCGACCCCGCTGTCCAACGACGAACTGCTCGCCGGGGGCGGCCCTCTGGGCTCGTCGCACGCGCTGCTGCGGGAACTGGAGTACGTGGCTCCGGCGATCGGGATCGACCCGGCGAACCCGCCGTCGGCGCCCGCGCCGCCCGCCGGGCCCACTGCCCTTGAGGAGCCGGCGGCCGCGGTGCCGCTGGACGACAGTCCGTTCGCGCGGGAGCGGCATGTGTGGCTCGGGCTGCATCAGGCCGCTACCCGGAGCCTGGCCCAGGGCTCGATGATCATCTTCAGCTGAACCGGGGCCTCGGCCGGAGCCGGGACGGGGCGGGCGCCTGATGAAGCGCTCGCCCCGCGCCGGGGTGCCGCCTTGCCCAAGGCGGCGACGGGGCCGCTAGGCCACGTGTTCGTCCGCCACGCTCAGCGCCGCGTCGAGGGCCGCGAGGCCCTCCTTGGCCTCCGCCTCGGTGATGTTCAGCGGCGGCACGACGTGCGTGCGGTTCATGTTGATGAAGGGCCACAGGCCGTTCTTCTTGGCGGCGGCGCCGAACGCGGCCATCGGGGCGTTGTCCGCACCGGCCGCGTTGTACGGCACCAGCGGCTCGCGCGTCTCCTGGTCCCGTACGAGTTCCAGTGCCCAGAACATGCCGACGCCGCGCACCTCGCCCACCGAGGGGTGCCGCCCGGCGAGCTCGCGCAGGGCCGGCTCGATGATCTCCGCGCCGGTCTTCGCGGCCTGCTCGACGATGCCCTCCTCCTCCATCGCGGTGATGGTGGCGACGGCTGCGGCGCAGGCCAGCGGGTGCCCGGAGTACGTGAGGCCACCGGGGTACGGGCGCTTGGCGAAGGTCTCCGCGATCGCGCCGGAGATGGCGACGCCGCCCAGCGGCACGTAGCCGGAGTTCACGCCCTTGGCGAAGGTCATCAGGTCGGGCGTGACGTCGTACAGGTCGGCGGCGAACCACTTGCCGGTGCGGCCGAAGCCCGCCATGACCTCGTCGAGGACGAAGACGATGCCGTACCTGTCGCACAGCTCACGGACGCCGGCCAGATAGCCCGCGGGCGGCAGCATGATGCCCGCCGTACCCGGGACGGTCTCCAGGATGATCGCGGCGATCGTCGCCGGACCCTCGAACCGGATCGTCGACTCCAGGTGCTCCAGGGCGCGGGCGCACTCCTGCTCCTCCGTCTCGGCGTAGAAGCGCGAGCGGTACAGGAACGGCGCCCAGAAGCGCACGACACCGGCCGAGCCGCTGTCGTTGGCCCAGCGCCGCGGGTCCCCGGTGACGTTGATCGCCTGCTGGGTGCCGCCGTGGTACGAGCGGTAGGCGGAGAGCACCTTCGGACGGCCGGTGTGCAGCCGGGCCATCCGCAGGGCGTGCTCGACGGCGTCCGCGCCGCCGTTGGTGAAGAAGATCTTGTCGAGGTCGCCGGGGGTGCGCTCGGCGATGAGGCGTGCGGCCTCGGAGCGCGACTCGATGGCGAACGCGGGCGCGAAGGTCGTCATCTTCGCCGCCTGCTCCTGGATCGCGGCGACGACCTTCGGGTGCTGGTACCCGATGTTCGTGTAGACGAGCCCGGAGGTGAAGTCGAGGTAGCGGTTGCCGTCGTAGTCCCAGAAGTACGAGCCTTCGGCACCGGCGACGGCGAGCGGATCGATGAGCTCCTGTGCGGACCAGGAGTGGAACACGTGTGCGCGGTCCGCGGCCTTGACGGCGGCGCCGACCTGGGGATTCGGCTGAGGGGTCATGGGGCCGAGGGTAAAGGGGCGCTGCCCTCGGGTGCCATCGGCGTCCTGTCTGCGGGACGCCGGGGAACACGACAGTCTGTCGCCCGGCCGCGCCGGAACCGCCAACTCCGTTGTACAGGTCCGTTATACGGGTCGCTTATCAGGACAGGTCCGTTACTGAACCGTAGAAACCACTAAGGGTCCCTCTGTCGTAGGTGCGCACTATTCTCGGTTTGTTGCACACGTACGGGGGAGGGTGGCGCGACATGGACAGACTTGAAGCTCTGGGGCCCGGGGACCCGCAGCGCATCGGGGCGTACCGACTGCTCGGCCGGCTCGGCGCGGGCGGCATGGGGCAGGTGTATCTGGCGCGCTCGGAGCGCGGGCGCACCGTCGCCGTGAAGCTGGTGCGCGAGGAGCTGGCGGAGCAGGAGGAGTTCCGCAGCCGGTTCCGGCAGGAGGTGCAGTCGGCGCGGCAGGTCGGCGGCGCCTGGACGGCGAGCGTGCTCGACGCGGACACCGGGGCGGACGTCCCGTGGGTGGCGACCGCCTATGTGGCGGGACCCTCGCTCCAGCAGGTCGTCTCGCACGACTACGGCGCGCTGCCGGAGCGGTCCGTGCGCATCCTGGCGGCCGGGCTGGCGCACGCGATCAAGGACGTGCACGCGGCGGGGATCATCCACCGCGACCTGAAGCCGTCGAACGTGCTGGTGACGATCGACGGACCGCGCGTCATCGACTTCGGTATCGCCCGCGCGCTGGAGACGGTCACCGACGGCGGTCTGACGCGGACCGGCGCGCTGGTCGGCTCGCCCGGCTTCATGGCGCCCGAGCAGGTGCGCGGCGACCGGATCACCCCGGCGTGCGACGTGTTCTGCCTGGGCTCGGTGCTCGCGTACGCGGCGACCGGCTCGCTGCCGTTCGGTACGTCCAACAGCGGGGTGCACGCCCTGATGTTCCGGATAGCCCAGGAGGAGCCGGATCTCACCGACCTCCCGGAGGGCCTGCACGAGCTGGTCCGGGACTGTCTGCGCAAGCAGCCCGGGGAGCGGCCGACGCCCGACGAGATCCTGGAGCGCACCGGCGCCGAGGACACCCTGGGCGACGGCGGCCGCACCCGCGACCCGTGGCTGCCCGGCGCCCTGGTGGCCCAGCTGGGCCGGCACGCGGTGCAGCTGCTCGACTCGGAGGACCCCGAGAGCGCGGTGGCGATGGGCGCGGAGGGAGTCGCCCCGGTGCCCGATCCGGCGGGCGCGCCGCCGCCGCCCGGCAAGCCCGGCGCCGGCACTCCGGTGAACCATCTGCCGACCATGGTGGTGGGCGCGGACGCCCCGGCCCCGCCGTCGGCCCCCGCGCCGACGCCGAACCCGCCCGCGTACGGCTATCCGCACCAGCAGCCCGGCTACGGCTACCCGCAGCCGAACAACTGGCACGGGCCCTCGCCCTACGGCCAGACCCCGCCGTACGGCCAGACCCCGCCCTACGGCCCGGCGCCACTGCCGCAGGACCCGCCGCGCCGCCGCTCCACGGCGGCGCTGGTCGCGGTGGCCCTGATCGTGGCGCTCGGCGCGGGCGGCTCGGTGTACGCGCTGATGAAGGACGACGGCAAGAGCCCGTCGACGCAGGCGGACGCCACCAAGTCCTCCGCGTCGGTCCCGGCCACCGCCCCGCCCTCCAGCGAGGGCGGCCAGGAATCGCCGACGCCGGAGCAGTCGAGCCTGCCCGAGTCGACGGCGCCGCAGTCGGGCGCGGGAGCGGGAGCGATCCCGGAGGCGTTCATCGGCACCTGGTCGAACGAGCAGGACAACGCGAACGGGCACCACACCCGCACCCTCGTCATCCAGCAGGGCGATCCGGGCGACACGACCTTGCAGCTGACCCAGGAGGGCACGTCGAAGGGCGTCGCCTACGAGTGCGTCTTCCAGGGCCAGTTGGCGTCCGCGAGCGGCTCCGAGCTGCACTTCGCCGGCACGCAGGTGGTGTCCGGCGGCCCGGCCGGCTTCTGCAAGGCGGGCACGCCGAGCACGGTCACGAGGACGTCGTCGGGCGAGCTGCGCCGCGTCCTGATCGACGCGACGGGGAACCGGCAGGACCTGACGTACACGAAGGAGGGCTGAACGGCCCGGCCGGGTGCTGTTCGTGCGCGGGATGCGGGGCTGAACCCCGCTACAACCTTCGGCACACCACGTGAGTCTCCTGTGCGCCAACCGTCACAGTGAACTCGCCGCAGGAGCACCGCCATGCCGAAACACAAGCGCACCTCCGCCGTCAGACCCGGCCGGGCCCGGCTCGCCGCCGCGACCGCCGCGGCCGCCGCACTCACCGGGAGCCTGGTCGCGCTCTCGGCCGGAGCGGCGTCGGCGGTGCCCGGCGCCTCCGCGACGCGGCCGCACGAGGCGGACTTCAACCTCGACGGGTACCCGGACCTCGCCGTCTCCTCCCCCGAGGCCTCGGTCGGCGGGCACGCGGAGGCCGGGCAGATCACGGTGTTCTACGGCTCGGCGAGCGGGATCAGCGGCGCCAAGCGCGCCACGATCACCCAGAGTTCCTCGGGTGTCCCGGGCACGCCCGAGGCAGGTGACATGTTCGGGTACGCCACATCGCCGGGCGACTTCAACCGGGACGGCTTCACGGACCTCGCGGTCGGCACCCCGTACGAGGACATGCCCGGGGACACCGACGGCGGGACCGTCACCGTCCTGTGGGGGTCGGCCGGTGGCCTCAAGGGCGGCACCACCCTGAACGACCCGGCGCCCTCCAGCCACGACCGCTTCGGTTTCGACGTCGCCGCGGGGGACTTCGACGGGGACGCGAGGACGGACCTCGCCATAGCGGACACCTCCAAGTACGTCCGCGTCTTCAAGGGCGGCATCACCCCCGGCGATTCGATCGGTTCGGCCACCGCCGTCACCACCCCGCTCCGGTCGAGCAGCCCCTACCACCTGCGCAAGCTCACGGCCGGCGACGTGAACGCCGACGGCAAGGACGACCTCGTCGTCAGCGGCAACACCGCGACCGACGGCGACTACCTCGTCAACGCCTACCTGCCCGGCACCGCGTCCGGCCCCTCGGCCACCGCCACCATGCTGCCCGGCGGCGTCGTCAGCGACATCGGCGACGTCAACGGCGACGGCTTCGGCGACGTGGTCACCGGCCTGTCCGCGGACGGCTCCAACTCCGAGGAGCAGCCGGGCACGTCCGTCGGCGGCAACATCCACGTCACCTACGGCTCCGCCACCGGACCCGACGGCGGCACCACGGTGATCTCCCAGGACACCGAGGGCGTGCCCGGTACGGGTGAGGCCTCGGACCTGTTCGGCTGGGAGGTCAGCGTCGGTGACATCAACGGGGACGGCCACTCCGACATCGCCGTCGGCACGGTCGCCGAGGACGGCGCGGCCTCGGGCACGGACGACAGCGGCGCCGTGACCGTCCTGTACGGCTCGGGCTCGGGCGTCACCGGTACCGGCGCCCAGAGCTTCACCCAGGCCACGGCCGGGGTCCCGGGCAGCAGCGAGCGCGGCGACCAGTTCGGCGCCGACGTCCTGCTGTCGGACTTCAACGCCGACGGCCGGTCGGACCTCGCCGTCGGCGTCAGCGGCGAGAACGCGGGCAACGGCGCGCTCACCGTCCTCAAGTCCGGTGGCGGAAAGATCACCACGACGGGCGCTCTCTCCCTCTCGCCCTCGGCCGTGGGCGTGTCCACGTCCGGCACGCCCCGGTTCGGCGCGGTGCTCGGGGGCTGACGGCCACAACGACCGGTGCCCCGGCCCGCCGCAGCGGACCGGGGCACCGTCGAGCGGGCTCCTAGAGGAACGAGTTGATCTCGATCGTCTCGTCGCGGCCGGGGCCGACGCCGATGGCCGAGATCGGGGCGCCGGACATGTCCTCCAGCGCCTTCACGTACGCCTGCGCGTTCTTGGGGAGGTCCGCGAAGGTCTTGGCCTTCGTGATGTCCTCCGACCAGCCGGGCAGGTTCTCGTACACCGGCTTCGCGTGGTGGAAGTCGGTCTGGTTGTACGGGAGTTCCTCGACGCGCTTGCCGTCGATCTCGTACGCCACGCAGACCGGGATCTGCTCCCAGCCCGTCAGGACGTCCAGCTTCGTGAGGAAGAAGTCCGTCAGGCCGTTCACCCGGGTCGCGTAGCGCGCGATCGGCGCGTCGAACCAGCCGCAACGACGGTCACGGCCGGTGGTGACACCGCGCTCGCCGCCGATGCGGCGCAGGTCCTCGCCGTCCTTGTCGAAGAGCTCGGTCGGGAACGGGCCCGCGCCGACACGCGTGGTGTACGCCTTCAGGATGCCGATGACCCGGCTGATCTTCGTCGGGCCGACGCCCGTACCCGTGCAGGCGCCGCCCGCGGTCGGGTTCGACGAGGTGACGAAGGGGTACGTGCCGTGGTCGATGTCGAGGAGCGTGCCCTGGCCGCCCTCGAAGAGCACGACCTTGTCGTCGTCCAGCGCGTTGTTCAGGATCAGGGTCGTGTCGGCGACATAGCCCTTGATCTGCTCCGCGTAGCCGAGCAGCTCCTCGACGACCTGCTGCGCCTCGATGGCGCGGCGGTTGTAGAGCTTGGTCAGCAGCTGGTTCTTGACCTCGAGGGCCGCTTCGACCTTCTGGGTGAGGATCGACTCGTCGTAGAGGTCCTGGACGCGGATGCCGACGCGGTTGATCTTGTCCGCGTAGGTCGGGCCGATGCCGCGGCCGGTGGTGCCGATCTTCCGCTTGCCGAGGAAGCGCTCCGTCACCTTGTCGACCGTCACGTTGTACGGCGTGATGATGTGCGCGTTGCCGCTGAGCAGCAGTTTGGAGGTGTCGACGCCGCGCTCGTTCAGACCGCTCAGCTCGGAGAGCAGGACCGACGGGTCGACGACGACACCGTTTCCGATGACCGGTGTGCACTCCGGCGAGAGGATCCCGGAAGGGAGGAGGTGGAGCGCATACTTCTGGTCGCCTACGACGACCGTGTGACCGGCGTTGTTGCCGCCCTGGTAGCGCACCACATAGTCCACGGATCCACCGAGCAGGTCGGTGGCCTTTCCCTTGCCTTCGTCACCCCACTGAGCACCGAGCAGCACAAGTGCGGGCACAGGCGTACACCCCTTCCGGGCGGGGCATGTCCAAGGTCAGGGGCCGGCGCCGCGTCGGTGCGGCGGGCCTGCGTGAGCCTTGGGGTGCCCCGGAATAGACCAAGCCCCTGGCGCAATAGCGCAAGGGGCTCTTGCACAAAGATGCTACCCGAGGAAGCGAGGCAAGGCCGAGGTGGCGGCGTTGGACCTTCCATCTGACCGTACGGACGAGGAACTGTCCCGGCAGTTGCTGGTGATCGTCGATCCGTTCGCCCGGCGCACGGACGGGGAGTCCGTGCGGATCGCCAAAGATGTCCTGTGCGCGGGTGCGACGGCGAAGGTGTGCCTGCCGGACGGCCCCGAGGATTTCGCGAAAGCGCTGGCCAGAAGGGGTGCGCGGCGGCCGGTGGTGGTCGGTGACGACCGCGCTCTGCTGCGCGCGGTGTCGCTGCTGCACCGGGAGCGGGAGCTGACCGACGCGGTCTTCTCGATGGTGCCGGTGGGGGCCGGTGTGTCGCTCGCGCGGTCGCTGGGCGTGCCGTCGGGGGCGGTCGCCGCGGCGCGGGCCGCGCTCTACGGCACGGAGCGGCGGCTCGATCTGCTGGTCGACGACAGCGACGGGGTGGTGCTCGGGGACCTGCGCATCCCCCCGCTCGCCGAGGCCCCGGGGGCCGGCGGTCCGGACCGGCCGTGGCTGCGGACGTGCCGCTCGCTGGTGCGCACGCTCGCGGCGCGGCCCGCCCGCCCGGCTCCGGCGGACTCCGGCGCGCCCGCGCGGCTGCGGGTGGAGGCGGACGGGGTGACCCTGGTGGACCTGGACCAGCCGGTGGAGCGCGTCCGTGTGGGACCCGCGACCGGGACCGGACTCGCCCGGGTGGAGGTGCGGTGCCCGCGGACGGCGGGCCTGAGCACCCAGGCCCGTACGGTCACGGTGTCCGGCGAGGACTTCCGCTACCGCTCGGACTCCGTGGCCATCGGCGGGCCGGTGCGACGGCGGACCTGGACGGTCCGGGTGGGGGCGTGGGGGCTGGCGCTTCCTTGAGCCGGCCCCCACGGGCCAGGTCGGACACGGGCTAGTGGCGGCGCCTGATCGCGGTCACCGTGAGGGTGCCGAGGGCCACCGCGAGGGAGGCGGCGAAGGCCAGCCACAGGGCCGTCGTGGAGGTGCCGGTGTCGGCCAGGTGGTGGCCGGGGTGCGACGGGCCGGGCGACGGTGTGCCCGGGACGCTCGGCGTCGGTGTCGGCGTGGAGGTCGTCGGGGTCGTCGGGGTCGTCGGGGTCGTCGTCGGGGTGGGCGTGGGCGAGGTGGGCGGCGGTGACGTCGGCGGGGGCGAGGTGGGCGGCTTCGCCGCCGTGAACGTGTTCGTCACGACGACGGACGCCTCTTCGTCCGTCCGTACCGGGAAGCTCTCGCCCAGCGCGATCTTCCTCGGCTCCTCGCCCTTCACGGTGAGCACGGCCGAGGTGGCGACGTCGACCTGGTCGCCGGCGCCGGTCGCGGGCTCCTCGACGGTGCAGGTGGTGTCGCCCGGGAACCGGTGCCGGGCCAGGGCGCCGGAGGTGTCGCCGGCCGTGATGTCCAGGGCGTCCTCGGTGCCGTCGGCGCAGCTGAGGGTGAGGTGCGCGGCGCCGGGGCGCAGGCCGGTGTCGCCGCTGGTGCGCTTGGTGACGTCGAGGGTGCCGACCTTGACGAAGCGGTTGGTGAACCGGCAGGTGGGGCGCGGGTTGTCGGCGGTGAGCCGGACCTGCACGGTGCCCCGCGCGGTGTCCAGTCCTGACCCGGCCGTGCCGCAGTCGGCGTCGGTCAGCTCCCAGTGGCCCTCGGCGGTGGGCGGCGGCAGGTACTCCTGGACGGTGTAGTGGGTGCTGTCGTCCACGGTCAGCTCGTCGGCGGCGGGCCCGGTGCCGTCCTCGGGGTGCGCGGTGACGGGAACGCCCTCGGTCGTGGTGGTCGCGGTGGAGCGGTAGGTCGTGGAGTCCCTGAGCCGGGCGAGCGGGTGCGCGATGACGTCGTAGGCGAAGGTGCCGGTGCCGCCCTCGGTGACCTTCTCGATGTTGATGGCGCCGCCGGGCGTGAACTTGTTGGTGAGCAGGCAGCTCGCGTCGGCG
Source organism: Streptomyces sp. NPDC057694 (assembly GCF_042799415.1). Taxonomy (NCBI): domain Bacteria; kingdom Bacillati; phylum Actinomycetota; class Actinomycetes; order Kitasatosporales; family Streptomycetaceae; genus Streptomyces; species Streptomyces sp. NPDC057694. The sequence continues at coordinate 1,952 of NZ_JBHVIX010000015.1, read as the reverse complement.
GCGGAGGCCAGGTCGTACGTGGCGTGCCAGGTGCCGAGCGGGGCGTCGTCCGTCGCGGCCCCCTTGCCGATCGGCACGTCCGTGCCGTTGCAGTTCAGGCCGGTCAGATCCCAGGTGCCGGTGCCGTCGGGGGCCGGGATCACCTCGTCGATCGTGTACGTGCCCGGGGTCGCGCCCGTCGGGGCCTCGGCCACCGTGACGGGGACGCCCTCGCGGTGGGTGGTCACCGGGGAGGTGGTCACCGGCGGCGAGTTGGACGGCGGCTTCAGGCCGATGTCGAAGGTGCCGGTGCCGCCGATCGACTCCTTCTCCAGCAGGGCCTTACCGCTGGCTCTGGTGTTGGTGTACGTGCAGGTGACGGTGTCGCCCGCGGCCAGTTCCACGGAGGTCGCGCCGGTGGAGTCGGTCCGCACCGCGCTGGTGCCCTCGCTGCCGTCGGACGCGACGATGGTGCAGCTCGGCTGGACCGGTGGGTTCCAGCCGCTGTCGGCGGGCACGACCTCCTTGAACGTCCACGGGGTGCCGCCCGCGCCGCGGATGAAGGTGATCTCGTCCTGCTTCTGCGCCGAGGAGTGCAGGACGAAGTCGTTGGTGCCGTCGCCGTTGGTGTCGGCGTAGGAGACGTTGCCGTCGAAGCGGAAGTCGCTCTCGCCCGCCGAGCCCGGGGCCACCTTCTTGATCACCTTGATGGTGCCGGCGTCCGGCGGAGGCGTGATCGCGTAGTAGTAGCAGAAGACGTGGCGGGCGCCGGAGGGGAAGGACACGTACTCGACGTTGTCGCCGTTGACGGAGTCCTGGGCGCAGCGCAGCGCGGCGAATCCGTACTGCTCCTGGAGGCCGTTGAGCGGCTGGGACTTGGTGCCGCCCTGGACGACCAGGCCCGAACCCGCCGCGATCTCCTGGCTGTTGAGGCTCACGGTGACGGCGCCGTCGAGGGTGCGGCCGGTGTCATTGCCCTGGGCGTCGAGTTCGGGGGTGCTCGCCTTGGTGGTGATGTTCTGCCGGTACGGGCTGCTGACCGTGCTCAGGTTCTGCGTGGCGCCCGACTTCGCGGTGATGCCGCCGCCGGTGGACATCGTCCAGCCGGTCAGCGGCTCGCACGGCGGCAGCGGGCTGCCGGCCGCCTCCTTGGCGGCCGAGACGGCCTCTCCCGACGTGTAGTTGGAGTCGGGGCCGAGGTCGCGCAGCGACTCCTGGACGTTGTTGCGGGCCTTGTTGGCCATCACGTCGGTGTACTGGGGGCACTTGCGGGCCACGAAGGTGACGGAGAGGGGGTTCTGCGCCGCGGCTGCGGCTGCGGCTGCCGCCTGGGTCGCGGTGTGGCCCTGGCCCGCGAGGACGCAGGCCAGCGCCATCAGCGCCGCCAGCGCGGGGCCTGCCCACCGCATGATCACCGACCGGGTCGCCCCGTGCATACGGATCCACCGCCCTACCAGTACGCTCCTATGAATACCGACATATAGGGCATAGCTGCCGCGCGGGGTGGCACCTAAGGGGCGGGCCGGGTGGGGGCCGGATCGGGGGGCGAGGTTCGCCCGGACGGCGGGGTCGGCCGGGCTGCCGTTCGCCTGCGAGCCTGTGAGCCGGTGAGGCCGATGGGTTGCCGGTCGCGCGCGGGCCGGTGGCCGCTTCTCGCGCAGTTCCCCGCGCCCCTTATCGGATTGTCGTTCGCCTGCGGGCCGGTGGCCGCTTCTCGCGCAGTTCCCCGCGCCCCTTATCGGATTGTCGTTCGCCTGCGGGCCGGTGGCCGCTTCTCGCGCAGTTCCCCGCGCCCCTTATCGGATTGTCGTTCGCCTGCGGGCCGGTGGCCGCTTCTCGCGCAGTTCCCCGCGCCCCTTATCGGATTGTCGTTCGCCTGCGGGCCGGTGGCCGCTTCTCGCGCAGTTCCCCGCGCCCCTTATCGGATTGTCGTTCGCCTGCGGGCCGGTGGCCGCTTCTCGCGCAGTTCCCCG
>NZ_JBHVIX010000014.1:203220-233023 GCF_042799415.1 Streptomyces sp. NPDC057694 | reverse complement strand
GCTCCGCAGACACGACGCGCCGCCGCTACGCGGCGGTTCCCGCGCAAGCGCGGGAAGAACTCCCCGACTTCGTCGGGGAGTTGGGCGTCACTCCGTGACGCCCTGCCGGTTCCGCTCCGCGGCCCGGCGGCCCGGAATCGCTCCGCGATCCGGCCAGTGTCGAATCCGCTCCGCGGACTCGACAAAAGCGCCAGCCAGAGGGGAAGGCGGCGGTCTGCTGGAGATCGGGCCTACGCGCCTTTCCCAGTCCTAAAGGTTCCGTCCTGGCCGGCCCTTGAGACTGACGCCCGGTCAGGAATGATCGGGAACGCTCACTCTCACATCCCGAAGGTACCAGTCTCGCAGACTTCAGGACAATCTGCGAGACTGCGTGTGTCAAAACTTCGGATGCGCTACCTTCTGTACTGAGGGCGCGCCACCGACTCGCAGAAACAACGCGTCTGACGAGTCATCAGGTCGATGCCGGATTGTGTGTCATTCATCCGGCCCGGCTGAATTCTTTACTCAATTACGACCCCAGGAGGAAGCATGCGTGAGGCCACCCCGGAAAGCCGTCCCGTGGTTGGTTCGGTCATTTCCGTCGCGGATGTTGATGCTTTGGCTGCTGCCGCGCATGTGGGCCAGGTCGATAAAATCGGTGTCCCCTATATCGGGCATGTGCGGGCCGTCGCGGCCGGCCTCGCCCCGTTCGGCGACGAGCTGGTGATGGCGGGGCTTCTGCATGACGTCCTGGAGGACACCGACGTGAGCGCTGACGACTTGCTTCAGCGTGGGGTGCCCGCGCGGGTGGTGGAGATCGTGAAGGCGGTGACGAACCAGGCGAACATGGCGTACGGGGAAAAGATCTGCCGGATCACCGCCGATCCCCAGGCGACGCTACTGAAGATCGCCGACAACGCGCACAACAGCCACCCCGACCGTGCCGCCCAGCTGCCCGCTGACAAGCGGGAGCGGCTGGCGGCGAAGTACCGGGCCGCGCGGGCGGAGTTGTGGCCGGCGGCGGGGCGGGCGGACATTGAGGCGGTCGTGTCCATCGTCAATCCGGCCCTGCTCGCCGAGCTCGACGGGCTGGGCCCGCGGTGACCGGGCGGGCCCCTGAACGGGCTTCTGAGCGGGCTGCTGGGCAGGTTCTGCGGCCTCACCAGGTTGAGGCGGTCGACGCCGTCGTGCGAGCCCTCCAGGGGCCCGCTGACGGCCGTCTGCCGGAGGCGGGGCTGCGGTGCCAGTGCATCGCGGCGACCGGCTCCGGCAAAACGCTCATCGCCGCGGCGGCCGCGCAGCGCTTGAGGGCGCGGCGGGTGCTGGTGCTGGTGCCGACGCTGGATCTGCTAGTGCAGATGGCGACGGCGTGGCGGCGGGATGGCGGCCGGGCGGGGGCGATGGTCGGGGTGTGCTCGCTGCCGGCCAAGGACTCCGGGGGGTTGCCGTGCACCACGGACGAGGGTGAACTCGTTGACTGGGTACGGGACTTGGAGCAGGTGACCTTGTTCGGGACCTATGCGTCCGTGGACGTGCTGCGCAAGGCCCACACGCTCGGCCTGGACGCGTTCGACCTCCTGGTCGTCGACGAGGCCCACAGAACCAGTGGGGATGGGCTGAAGCCGTGGGCGGCCGTGCACGACCAGGACAAACTCCGCGCGGTGCGCAGGTTGTACATGACGGCGACGCCGCGGGTGTGGCAGGCCACCCAGGACGGGACCGGCGGGGGCGGCGGGGAGGGTTCGCGGCTGGTGGCGAGCATGAGCGAGGACTCCCCCGTCTTCGGCCCCGTCGCTTACAAGCTCTCGCTGTCGGAGGCGATCGAGCGAGGCTTGATTGCACCTTATCAGGTGGTATGCGTCGATATTCGTGATCCTGAGTACGGGCACCGGGCGCAGCTCGGGTCGGGTACGGAGCAGGTGCGTGGGGCGCGGCTGGCGGCGTTGCAGGCCGGGGTGCTCACCGCGGCCGCGCGGGAGAACCTGCGCAAGCTGCTGACCTTCCACTCCCGCGTGGCCGAAGCCGAAGCCATGGCCTCCGGTGTCGGCGACGTCGCGACGCGGTTGTGGGAGGAGGACCAGCGCACCTATCCGGATCCGAAGCGGGTGTGGGCTTCCTGGCTGCACGGTGAGCATGCACCGGCACACCGGCGGGCCGTGCTTGCGGAGTTCGCCTCCGACGTCATCGAGCATCAGGACCACGAAGACCAGGACCAGGAGGGCCGGGAGGGGCGGCTTAAAGTCGAATTGGTGCCCGCTGCTTTGCGGGTTTTGTCTTCAGTCAAGGTTTTGGGTGAGGGCGTTGATACCGCGAATTGCGATTCCGTCGCCTTTTGTGATGTGCGCGGGTCCATGGTCGATATCGTGCAAATGGTTGGGCGCGCCCTGCGTATGAAACCAGGGCAGGGAAAAATTGCCTCTCTGGTCGTTCCGGTATTTCTCGGAGCGGATGAAGACGCGGATAATCTATTGACGTCCCCGGCCTACGGGAGCCTGGCCAAGGTCCTTGAAGCGCTGCGGGCGCACGACACTGAGACCATTGAGGCGCTTGCCGACTCCCGCGCCAGGAGCGGAAGTTGGGACGAGACCAGCCTCGAGGACGCTGACGATGGTGACTTCCTGGAGGACATCGACACCGCGGACGAGGGGGCGCCGGTCGAAGCAGTGAGTGCCCGGGCGCGGGAGCTGCTGAAGTTCGCCAGCCCGCGCGATCCGGTGGAGCTCGCGCGGTTCCTGCGACTGCGGGTCCTGGAGCCGGAGGGCGCGTACTGGCTGCGCGGGATCGAGGCAGCGGCCCGGTACGTGAAGGAACGCGGAGACGGGCCGTTGAACGTGCCGTACGCCTTCGTGACGCCTGAGGACTGGGTACCGGCCGCCTTCCCGCTCGGGGTTTGGCTGGCCCATCAGCGGCGCTCCTACAAGGCCGGACGGCTGGATCCTGAACGCGTCAGGGAGTTGGACGGGTTGGGCATGGTCTGGGCGCCGCGCGACGACGCGTTCGCCGACGGGCTCGCCGCCGCGCGCGCGTGGGCCGAGGTGCACGGGCACTTCCTGCCGCCGGCCACGGCCGTGTGGAACGAGTATCCGGTGGGGAAGTGGGCGAAGAACATGCGGGACGCAGCCAAGCTGGCTGACCGGATCGCGGCGCGGCGGGAGGCCGGACAGCCGGTCGGGTCGGCGGCCGGCGCACTCACCGACGAACGACGCCAGCAGCTCGACGACATCGACCCTGGATGGCGCCCAGGCTGGGACACCGGCTGGCAGCGGAGCCTGCGGCTCGTGCAAGCTCATCTGGCCGGCGGCGGAAGCCTCCCGACCACGCCGGGTGAGGTCGTCGTCCAGGGCGAGGACCTCGGACGCTGGGTGGCGGCGCAGCGCCTGGAGTTCGAGCAGCTGCAGCCGGCACAGCAGTGGCTGCTGGAGAACGCCCTCGGCATCCAGGCCGCCGCAGAGGAAGAGCGGCCGGTGAAGCGGACCCAGGACCACAAGTGGGCCCTCAACATGGCTGCCGCCCGCCAGTACCAGGCCCGTGAGGGGCATCTCAACGTCCCCCGCAAGCATGTAGAGGCTCTGCCCGTCGACCTCGCCGGGCCGGCTGCGACCGGTCGTGAGACCACGGTCGACGGCGACGTCCTGGTCGACCTGGGCATGTGGACTGCCAACGTGAGGAGGCGCGCCGACAAACTCACCGGTGAACGGCGTACGGAGTTGGATGCTCTGGGGATGCGCTGGTGATGGCCGTGAACCATCCGTGTCGGGCGAGGTCTGGGGCGAATCCAGACGTCCGCCCGAGCCGGATCAGACAGCGGGATTATGGGCTGGCCCGGAGCGCGGCGTGGGAACTGCGGCTGGCTGACGCAGTTGGTCGGGTAGAAGATCGCCGTGGCGGTGTCGGAGGTAGGCGAGGGCCTGTTCGAGGGAGGGGTTGTGGTCGATGCCTTTCTTGACGAACTCCAGCCGTTGCTTGGCTTCTCGCAGGATTTCGGACCACGTGCGCACCCAGACCCGGACACCGGCGTGCTCGTATTGGGTGGGTTCGAGGTACAGGCCCTCGGGCTTGTTGGCCTGGCGAAGAGCCGGCTTCAATCTGTCCTTCACCGAACGGACGACAAGGTAGAAGTCCCAGGTTGTTTCGACATTGGCGAAGCGCGGCTCGTTGAGGACAGCCTGCATATAGTCATCCACCTGGAGAGCCTGCTCCCGGTCGGCGTCGACGGCGGGCGCCTTGAGCTCGATCACAAGGTGCCGTACGCGATCGTGCTCGTGGCTTTCAGCGGAAAGCATGAGGTCGACTCGCCGAGTGCCGCCGTCGACCGCGCGGACGGGTCCGTCTGGGGTCGGGTCCCAGCCGACGGCGCGCCGGTGGTGTTCCAGCATGCGGGTCAGGCCGATCTCGCTGCTTCGCATCATGTTGAACTCTTCGCCGAAGACCCACAGTTCGCGTTCGAGGATCTTGTGGAGGTGATCGCGTTCCTTGACCACGCCGTAGGTGTCCACGTCGAAGACCAGATGCTCGAGGGCGGTCAAGAACTGCAGCCGTGAGGTGACGATGGACGATGCGCGGATGATGTTGGACAGGCTGGTCTGTTGGAGGAGGCCGTGCAGGTGGCTGACATCGTCACCTCCCAGGCTCAGCACCTTCTCCAGGATCTCCACCATCTCGTCAGGGTTGTGCCGGAGGGAGTTCTGCAGCAGGGACAGCGTGAGCCGCTTCTTCGTCCTGTCGCCTGTGATGTGGCGATTGATGGAGGTGGCGACCAAGTCGAACGTCGCCTGTTCGGCACGGGCCTGGTCACCCTCAGCTCGGCGCGGGTAGGGGTAGACGCCTTCCTCTATCCACCGCTCGACAAGCTGGCGGCGCTGCCGTCGGCGCCGTTCTTCGAACCGTGCGCCGATCCATTCGCGAGCAGTCCGCAACAGAGGCGCCAGGGGGGTGTCGCCACCTAACGTGATCAAAGGAATTTCGTTCCGGTGCCGGGGCATCGGTTCCCACAGCACGTAGGCGGTGTAGGAGAAGTCGGCGTGTTCGGTGGATACATCGAGGCTCTCCACCGGGGCGCTGGCGGCGTCGCACAGAGCGATGGTGCGCTCCATGCCCGTGCGCCAGTGGATCAGCCGGATGTGGAAAGGATATGTCTGGTCCTCGTAGTCGAAGGTGAGGTCCTCGAATTCTTCGGCCTGGATCTGGGTCTGTGGGTCGATGCGCTGGCCGTCGTAGATGACCCGGACATCGGTCCAGGTCAGGAGATAGGGCGCGAGGGCCGCCGTGATCTGGGTGGCGGCTTTGGGTTCCAGGAGCTTGTTGAGGTGGTGTGCCTGTTTTCCCCAGAGCTCCACCTTCGTGCCTGGGCTGTCCGTCCCAGGCGCCGGCTGCGTGTCGATCCGCCAGGTTGTCCGACGGCTGATCTCCGACTCGATCGTCGTGCGCATCAGCTTGCCGTCCACTGCGTGGGCTGTGCTCGTCCAGCGCGTCGCATCACCCAGCGCGAAGGCCCGCAAGCGTCCGCGGCCGGCCTTTCCATGGAGCGGACGCTGCAGCCGGTCAGTTGTGCCGCCTACCCGCTTGTCGGAATTGCCGACCTGCTTGAAGGCCGTCCGCGCCTTCTCCGGGGTGATGCCGTCGCCGTTGTCGGCAACGACGATCTTGTCTAGGCCCGTGGTGCCAGATCGCTCGATGGTCACGTCGACTTTGGTGGCGTCGGCGTCAAGGGAATTCCACACCAGCTCCAAGACAGCCTTGACGGCTTCTCGCTCGTGCGAGAGCTGACGCACCAGGTCGTCCCCGGCTTCCAGAAGTACGTGATCCGCCATAACAGTGCATCCTTCAACAGGCCGGAACGGATTGTCCATCCCGCATCAACGCCCTGTAAGAACCTTTCCAACATTAGGAAGGTGGGTGGGCCCGATTGGAGGCCACCCACTCACTTCTTCTTCGGGCGCCTTACGACGCGTGACGGTCGTGGCCCAGCCAGTCGAGCAATCTTGGTGTCGCTGGCCAGCTTGTCCGGCGTCCCGGTGAAAGCCCGTACCGCCTCGAACAGTTCCCGGTCCGAGCGTGCGGTCAACTTGGGCTCGATGATGCCGAGTAGGATCTTCCACCGCGCCTGGGGCTTAGAGGCCCAAAGCGTGGCTGAGATCTCCGCCTCGGTGAAGCTGCGCAGCACGCGGCCGGCCTGGCTGCTCGTCAACTTTGCGAGCAGCTCGTGATAGCTGGATACGGCCGCATTGGACACGCCCCACTGATTCCCAAGGAATACCTCCACCAGCGCGAGGACGTACTTGCCCTGCACCGCTTCCGGCACGTCGCCGTACTGCCCGACCAGCACGGCCAGGGATCGCGCGGGAGCCGGTTCCGTGTGGAAGTTGTTGTAGCCGTGATGGGCGGCCAGCAGATCATCCAGTACCCCGTCGATCTCTGCTGCCCGCTCGTTCTCTGGCAGGTAGGCCCCGCCGTCGACGAGGTTGAGGAGTTCCTTAGCTGCCCGAGCCTGCGCCATGTCGGCACTGGCGCTGAACCTGCCGTACTGGACGCCGAAGCGCTGTCGTGCCTCTTCGCTGATCTCTGGCCACAGTTCTGGCCACAGCAGGAGGACGTTGTCGGCGACGACTGGTGTGCGGCTGGTGTTGGTGTAGAGGCCGAACAGGCCGGCGCCGAGGGCGTCAGCGCGGTCTGCAGGCAGATCCCCGAAGAACCCCGTGGTGTTCTTAACCTCGCTCGGGTCGAGTTGATCCTTCTTGATGTTGGCCAGCAGCTTGCCGGTTTCAGCGGTGATGGTGTCGTAGGGCAGCGTGATGACCTGCCTGACGCACGTCTCCAGCCATGCAGCGAGCTGCATGCCAGTGAGTTCGACCTGGTTGGGGTGGGCGGCGCTGGCGTAGTTCCGCATGTAGCGGATGTGATCGATCTGAGCGTGGCCGGTAGCGGAGAGCAGACCGATCTCGCGGGCGGCGCGCAGCAGGTCGATGTCGTCGACCTTGACCAGGTCGTCCTCCGTCGACAGGTGCTTCCGTCGGTCATGTGACGGCACCGCGATGTCGAAGAAGTAGCCAAGGTCGTATCCGGCTACACGTCGACGGAGCTCGCCGACTGTCTCGTTCCATAGGTAGTTGAGCGCCGCGTCGAAGAGTCCGGCCGCCGCCGCGGTAATCATCTTGCTGACATACACAGATCGCCCGCGATCTGCCATCGGCAGCCGCCGGAGAGCACCTCCAAAGCTGGCGAGGGCTTGCTCGCGTTCCGGCAGCTCTACCAGCACTCCGTCAGTCGGGAGCCCAGCCTCGGCAAGCTGATCGAGGAGCATCTCCTCGAAGCGTTCAAGGTCATCACTGGCAGGCGGCTGCACGTCCCGGCGCGCGATCTCGTTCACCTCTCGAATGTATCCACCTGGTGTTGCCGACGCAGGTATGTTTCCCGGACTCCCGGTGCGGTCTGCGGCTTGGGAGCACTGGCGAGGTCGGGGCGGGCAAGACCGTCGCATTCAAGGGTCCCTCCACCCGGCCCGCTACAAAGTGATCTACCAGCCCAATCCCGAGGTCGGCATGCGCGGCATCTATGACTGCATCGTCACCAACCTCGGCAGCACCCCGAAGTTCCACTCCTCCTCTCTCGCCGTTCAGGCCGCCGAACTCGACGAACGAGGTCGCACTCCCGCGCTCATCTTCCTTCTGGCTTTGTTCACGAGAACGGGGGCCACCAGGGCGGCTGCCACCCGGTCCATCTGCGGATGGCGTGCGGCTGCTCCGAGGAACAGCGCGCACCTCCCGCGTCGCGCGCTGTCCCTCGCGGAGTAAGTGACCGCTCCCTGGCCGGTGTGACGCGCCATGAAGGCGCGGCCCTACTCCAGTTCACGCAAGAGTTCCGCCCGCTCGGCTCTCTCCCGCTCCATGACCTGCGCGTACACGCTCATGTTGAGTCGCTCCTCGATGGCGGTACGGACGAGGGCGGCGAGCCGGTCGGGCGGGAGCGCCTCCAGTTGGGTGGTCCCGCTCGCGGTGAAGGAGCGGCGGTCGGTGGGCTTGGGTGGAGCGGAGGGCAGGCCGTAGCGGGCGACCTGGTCCTCCGTGACGGCGATGCGTGCCAGCTCGGTGCGGCAGTCGTGCGTGGTGGCGAACGCGGCGACGTCTTCGGCCAGGGCGCGCGGCACGTGGACGCCGGATGGGTCCAGGTCGCCCAGGTGGAGGGTCACCAGCGGTTTCTTGTATGAGGCGGCGCGCAGTGCTGCCTCGTGTTTGCCCGACAGGGAGTCGAAGCCGCCGCCTGAGCGGACCGTGAGCCCGTAGGGCTCGGCGAGCCGGGCCAGCTGAGTCGTGGTGCCGGCGCTTTCTGACCACAGCTCAAGCACCTGCGCCTGGCCCTCCTGCCGGTCCCTGCGATACCGCTGTGCTGCCCGGCGCATCGTGGTGTGGAAGTCCTCCGGCCCGGTGAACGTGGGCGGGGGCTCGACACACGTGCCCGTGTCGTCGCGGATTGCTTCCCACGGAATCCGCCCGGACCGTCGCCCCATCCCGACGGCCTCGCCCAGCCGCTTGTACGCCCGCTCTGTCTTCTCCAGCACGCCGTCCGACACGGCGGCGTAGAAGCACTGCCGGAGCGAGATCGGGAGGAGCTGCGTGTAGCGGGCGAGGATCACCTCGACCGCAGCCAGCAGCCGCAGGGTCGGCGGGCGAGGCCGCCACATCGGCTGATACCCCCGAGGACGCTTGTCCGGCATGACACTCCCAGCGCGGCAGAAGGACGCCTAGACGTCCGGGCCCGCGCGCCGAGCGGCGCGCACCTGGTCCTGGGCGGCACTGGGCCCTGTGGGGTCAGGTGCCGCCGTAGTTTCGACGGAAGCAGGCCATGGCACCAATTAGACCGCTCTTCCTGCGGGTTGCTCAATCTTTCTCAGGAGTTCGTGCGCGCAGATGCGGCTCTGGGACGGTGTCTGTATGGCGAAGCGTGATGTGTGGGTCCAGGTTGGCCGGAAGACTGTGAGTGCGGATTCGATCAAGAGTTTCGATTACAGCGACCTTCATTGTCTTCTGGTGAAAGTCACCGGTGAGCGGGAGCCGTTGGAAGTCCGTACACGGGTGCTGTGGAGTGAAAGCCAATACAGCGCTGACCATGCAACGCGGTACGCCGCTTCGACGGTGCCCGAGGTGGTCGCGCGCGGTCTGCTGGAGGCCGTCGCAGCCTGCGCAGCGGACGGCGGGCACTGGCTGCTCAGCTTCGAGGACAACCGCGCGCGGACCGAGGCAAGTTGGGTGCGCAGCGAGCTCGGCCGGGCCGGACTGCCACCGCAGCGGCGTGAGTACGCGGCGCCGGCCAGGACCGCCGAGGACGACGAGCGGGGGGGGAATTGATCGGGGACGCCAGCGGCGTGCACCGCATCAAGCCCGGCCAGATCTTCGACGCCCGCAAGGAGGCCGAGAACTGGTGACCGAGGGCACCGTCCCCGTAGCCCTGGAAAAGTGGACAGCCAACACCCGCTGGAGGGCCGACAAACTCGCCGGCGAGCGGCGAGCAGCGCTCGATCAACTCGGCATGTGGCCGTCACAGCCGTCGTCGTGCCCGGCCCTGGCCGAGTCCATGAGGCGTGGGTGTCGTGGCCGTCGCCCCTCGGCCTTGCAGAAGCGGCGGCCGGCGCCAGCCTCACCACGGACGTGCAGTTCAGGCCCGCATCAGGAAGTCACGGGCCCGTTCGTCGAGTTCTACGGCCGGGCGTACCCCACGCGCCCGGACCGTGCGCAGGTCGCGGCGCATGCTCGAGACGGCCTTGCGGGTGCGTACGGAGCGCACCCCGGTCATGTGATCCATGGAACGTGACCAGGCGTCGCAAGCCTGCTCCACGTGCCCGCGCTTGATATACATCTCGGCTTCCGCCACCAGGTCCAGGGCGACGATGCGGGCAAAGGTGCTCGGCCTCGACGCGGCGGCCCGCCCGTACTCCGCCGCGGCTGCCTCATGGTCGCCGAGCGTTTCGAAGACTTTCGCCGCCCGCGAGTGCACCGAGCCGACCGGCGGGCCCCACGCCAGCGCCCAGAACGGCACCTCGTGCCCGCGGTCTTTGCCCTCGGCGAGCAGCGTGTGTGCCCGCTTCGTCTCCGCGATGGCCGCCCGGGATTGTCCGCTCTTGGCGAGGGTGTGTGCGTGCACGATGCGGAACAGGGCCTCGGTCTGTGCGTCGATGTGCCCCTTGGCCCGGTTCAGTCCGGTCTCCGCCAGGCCCCGGCAGTGCTCGGGCCGGTGCAGCTTGAGGCCCTGCATGGCCATGGTGCGCATGACGAACCCGTCGTGCCCGCGCACCCCCGACTCGACGGCCAGCGAGTAGGACTGCAGGTAGTAGCGCTGCGCAAGGCTCTGTTGGCCCGCGTCGTAGCTTTTCCAGCCGACCAGGTGCACGCCCCGGCTGGCCGCCGACAGCATCTGGCGGCGCACCTCGTCGCTGCGGAACCGGCCCCGGCACAGCGGCGCCACGTCGTCCCGAAGATAGGTGATCAGGGCGGTGCGGCCGTGCTGGCCGCCGTGGCGTTCGTCCATCTCCGAGAAAGCGCCCACCATGTCGCGGACCGCCTCGACCTCGGCCATGCCGATCGTCGAGTCGCTGCGCGCGGCATGCCCGGTCCGCGCGGCCAGATCGATGACGTGCTCCAGCGGCAGGGCGGCGGCAGCCACCGAGTAGGCGGAACCCCACAGGAAGTCTCGCCGGTCCAACTCGCCTCCCCACAGCGGCAGCAGGGCGTCGATCGGGTCGACGCTGAGGGACAGCCCCATGGTGTCATTCTCCGGGCCCGGCGCGGCGTCGGCTCCGAGACCGATGTCCGCGACGGTCAGGAGCCGGCCCAGTCTGCGTGACAGGGCAATCGCCAGGTAGCGGCCGGTCGCCCCGGCCGGGACGCTCCCGCGCAGCCAGTGGTCCACCGACGCCGCATTCGTGCGCAGTTGCTCTCCGTGCTCGGCGGCCACCGCGCGCACCCCGGCCGCCACCGCCGCATACGAAAGCCTGGACTCCTCCACACGTGCCCTGAGCAGGTTGTTCGGTCTGCGCTCGGCCATCGCTCCCCCTCCCGGTATACGCGATATATATTGCCGCGCGCCGATCGCGTTGTCCGCCAACTCCTGTGGAAGCAAAGCTAGTTGGCGAACCGGTGACCGCCTGGTCGCCGCCCCTCACCTATGGAGGAATCATGTCCAAGTCCCAGGCCGCTTTCGGCGCCGCGCACACAGGACATCACGCCGGAGGACGAGAAGTCCCAGCCGGTCGTGATCGCCCGCGACGTCGAGGACGAGGAGTAGTCCTACCCCGCGTGACCTGACCGGGCGCCCCTCCTCGCCTCCCCGCCCCGCCGAGCGTTGAGGAGGGGCGCCCTCGCGCTGCCCATCGGAGGACGCAGTGATCCACGTGTACGTCGGACCGACGCTGCCACGGTCCACATCCCAACTTTCCGCCCCGGGCGTACAGGTGCACCCGCCTGCCCGGCACGGTGACCTGTTCGATGACGCCGTCCAGGACGGCGATACCGTCGTGCTCCTCGACGGCGTGTTTCACCAGGCCCCGGCGCTTCGGCACAAAGAGATCCTGGCCGCGATGGGCCGTGGGGTGCGGGTGATCGGCGCGGCGAGCATCGGCGCGCTGCGCGCCTGCGAGCTCGATGCCTTCGGGATGGTCGGCGTCGGATCCGTCTACGCCGCCTATGTTCGCGGACAGTTCTCCGGCGATGACGAGGTGGCCGTCGGGCAGGCCCCGGACCGCGACTGGGCCGCGTTGACCTGGCCGGTCGTCAGCCTGAGCCACGTTCTGCACCTGGCCGTCCAGGCGAACGTCCTCGAGGCCGCTCACGCCGACCGGCTGCTGTGTGCGCTGCGCGCGGTCTACTACCCGCAGCGCACCCTGGCCGCCGTGCGGGCCGTCTGCGCACGCGAGAACGCCGGCGACGTCGCCCGCTGGCTGGATCAGCAGCGGGCCGAGGAGCCGCACTTCGGCGACATCAAGCGTGCCGATGCCTTGCTGGCGCTGCAGGTCGCGCACGATCCCCGCCCGCCGCTTCCGACGCGCTTTCAGTGCCCGCCCGGCGTGTGGGAGACCGCGTACTACCGGCGCTGGGCCAACAGCTTCGCGACCGAGCGGGTGGACGGGACGACGCTGTTCACCGAAGACCGCGTCCTCTACCAGCAGGTGTTCGACCAGCGGTTCGCCACGACGTGGACCGCCTACCTGGAGCACTGCTCCCGTCACCCGGCCGCTGGCCCGGGCCGGCCGCTTTCTGAACAACTGGCACGAGCCGGCGGCGATCTGAGGGCTGACCAGATCTTCCGGCCGGTGGTGGACCTGCGCGACGCCACCACGGTGACGCTGCTGCTCGCAGGTGAGACGGCAGAGGACCGCCAGTCCGTCGCCGACTATCGCAGCGTCCTCGACGCCCGCCGCCAGCAGAGCGGTGTGACGGCCGAGGCGGTGAGCGAGGACCTGACCCGCCGCCTGCTGCTCCAGATCTGGCAGTGCCCCGACGAACGACTCGACACGGAGGCATCCTCGCGCGGCCTGGTGTGTGCGGCGGCCGCCGTCGCGGCCGCCAGGCGGTTCGTGCCGGGCGGCCTGCAGGAGACGGCGGCCGCGGCGGCCCCGACCCGAACGACGAACCAGGAGGCAGCCCATGTCAGAGACTGAGGTTCTGGAGCTGCCGGGCACGGTGCGTGCCCGAACGCCCGAGGAGACGTGGGAGGCGGTGGCCGGACGGCTTCCGCACTACGGGATCACCCGCGTCGCGGACCTGACCCATCTGGACGTGATCGGGCTGCCGGTGTGGACGGCCATCCGGCCCGCCTCGCGCACGCTGGTCACGTCCCAGGGCAAGGGCGCCACCCCCCTGCTCGCGCAGCTGTCCGCCGTCATGGAAGCGGCTGAGCTGTGGCATGTCGAGCAGCCGCTGACCGTGACCGCCCGGGGCCCGGCCGCAGACGTGGCACCCGGCTGCCCCGTGGCCGCACTGCCGCTGATCGTCCCGCACCCCGAGGCCACTTTGAACCGGATCGTGTTCGAGTGGACGCCCGGTACCGGCCTGGTCAGCGGCGCGGCGCACCTGATTCCCGTCGACCTCGTCCGGCGCCGGATCCAGCGCCCGCCGTGGACCCCGGATCTGCTGCGGGTCACCACTACCGGCCTGGCGTGCGGCAACAGCCACGAGGAAGCCCTGCTGCACGCCCTGCTCGAAGTGGTGGAGCGGGACATGCTGTACCGGGACGGGCAGGTAGGCGGCCGGATGCGCACGCTCATCGCCCCCGCGACGGTGACCGACCCGTGGAGCCGGGAGATCGTCGACCGGCTGACGGCGGCTGGCATGGAGCTGGAGATCGCACTCGTGGACGGGCCGTACCGGCTGCCGGTGTGCCTCGCCTATCTGTGGGCCCCCGACCACCCGGTCATCTTCGCCGGGGGCGGCTGCCACACCGATCCCGGGATCGCGCTGAGCCGCGCCCTGACCGAGGCCGCCCAGTCCCGGCTGACCGCCATCGCCGGAACCCGGGACGATCTGCCCAGCGAGCACGCCGGATTCGACCACGCGCCCGACCACCCGGCCGCCCGGACGCCGCTCGCGCCGTGGCGTGAGGCCATCGGCGCGTTCGCGCCCCCGGCGGTCGGCTTCGCGCGGCAGGTCGCTGAGACGGCTCGGGCCGTCCTTACGGTGACCGGGCACGAGCCGGTCGCTCTCGACCTGTCCGAGACGGGGGCACCCATCCATGCCGTGCAGGTCATCTGCCCCGGCACCGGCTCACGGGTCGGGCGGTCGATGCCGCGATGAACACCGCATCCCGCTCCCGCGCCGCCGAGTTCGACGCCTTCCACACCGCCCGCTCCCGCACCGGCCTGACGGCCCGCTTCTACGCCGCGGCGATGGGCGACGACTATCCGGCCGAGGTCCGGCCCGACAGCAGCTGCGACTGGCCCCTGCTCGGCCTCATCGCCGCCCGGCTGCGCATGCCCCCGGGCCAGGTCCTCGTCGACGCCGGGTGCGGCAGCGGCGGGATCGGCCTGTGGCTGGCCCGCGCCCTCGCCGCTCGCATGCTGCACGGCTTCGACCTGTCGACGGCCGCCGTCGACCAGGCCGCCGCCCGCGCCCCGCACTTCCTCGGCGCGAGCCCGCCAGCCGCCTTCCACGCCGCGGACCTGGCCGCCCCCGGCCTGCCCGACGGCTGCGCCCACGGCATCGTCTGTGTGGGCGCCCTGCACGGCCCGGCCAGCTGGCCGGCGGCCGTCGCCGGACTCGGCCGCCTCCTGGCCCCCGGCGGCCGCCTCGTCCTCACCCGCGGCCTGCGCCACGGCACCGACCTCGGGAACGAATACGCGGCAGCCGCCGGACTGCAGACCGAACACGTCGACGAACGCCCCACCGAGCCCTTGATGTGGGAGCGCCTGTACCGGCTGTGGCTCGCCCACGCCGACGACCTGCGACGCGAACTGGGCGCGCAGCCGGCGCAGCGCATGCTCGACGAGGCCGCCCACATGCTCCCCCGGCTCGGCGGCCGCCGCGCTGTCCTGATCACCCTGCACCGCCCTGCGACCGGCCCGGCAGTGCACGGGGCGACCGCTACGATGACCGGGCCCGACCGCCAGTCCGGCGGCAGCACTCAGGCCCCCGGAAGGACCCCGCGATGACCGCGCTGACCGAGCATGATGCCGTCCGCCATGCCGCGGTCCTGTCCGCCGGATCGTGGGGCACCGCGGCGGCCAAGCTCCTGTCCGACGCCGGCACCACCGTGACCCTGCACGCCCGCCGCCCCGAGATCGCCGCAGCGATCAGCCAGACGCACCGCAACCCGGCATATTTCCCGGACACCGTGCTGCCCCACACCGTGACGGCCACGAGCGACCCGGCCGCCGCCCTGGACGGCGCGGACCTCCTCGTGCTGTCGATCCCGGCGCAGGCATTGCGCGCCAGCCTCACCGCCTGGGCGCCGCACATCGGCCCGAACACCGTGGTCCTGTCCCTGATGAAGGGCGTCGAGCGGGGCAGCCATCTGCGGGCCAGCGAGGTCATCACTGAGGCGGCCGGCATTCCGGCCGAGCGGGTAGCGGTCCTGTCCGGGCCGAACCTGGCCGCAGAGATCATGGCCGGGCAGCCCGCCGCGGCGACCGTGGCCTGCCCCTCCGAGGCGGCCGCCATCCGGATCCAGCGGGCGTTCCGCAGCGACTACTTCAGGCCCTACACGAGCACCGACGTGATCGGCTGCGAGTTCGGCGGCGCCGTCAAGAACGTCGTCGCGCTCGCCGTCGGCATCGCCTCCGGCATGGGCCTGGGCAGCAACTCGGCCGCCATGCTCATCACCCGCGGTCTTGCCGAGGCGACCCGGCTGG
The DNA here is from genome assembly GCF_042799415.1 of Streptomyces sp. NPDC057694. Lineage (NCBI taxonomy): Bacteria > Bacillati > Actinomycetota > Actinomycetes > Kitasatosporales > Streptomycetaceae > Streptomyces > Streptomyces sp. NPDC057694. The sequence continues at coordinate 217,713 of NZ_JBHVIX010000014.1, read as the reverse complement.
CCGTGGCCTACGGCGCCGACGCGGCCACCCTCGCCGGACTCGCGGGAGTCGGCGACATGATCGCCACCTGCATGTCGCCGCTCTCCCGCAACCGCACCTTCGGCACGCACCTCGGCCAGGGCCTGAGCGTCGAGGAGGCCACGGCCGCCACACGGCAGACGACCGAGGGCGTCAAATCAGCGGAGGCGATCCTCGCGCTGGCCGACGCCCATGGCGTCGAGATGCCGATCACCGACGTGATGACCGCACTGCTCACCGGAAAGATCACGCTCGACGAGGCCGCGGCCGCGCTGATGCAACGCCCGCCCACGTCCGAGCGTTGAGCTTGTCATTTATGGTCCGGTGTCGAACGCGGCTCGAACTTGATCGGCGTTTTCGCAGTTCAGCGGACACGTAGGCGGCCTCCGTCTGATCCTGTGCTCCGTCACAGAGTGGATCAGCGCGAAGGCCGTGGCCGTGAGTTTGGTGCATCAGAGCGTCCTGCGGGATGCGTTCGCGGAAGTGTCACACTTCCGGTCGGAGCTGTACGCGTGCCTGACCGTGCGGGGCGACGCGCTATTCGAGTTATGCGACGCGCTGCTGTGCACGGACGGGCCGGTACGAACGCTGGTCGATCTCGCGCTCGCCCCCGAGCACCGCCGTGGGCACGGAGCCCTGTACGGCGGACTCAACCAGGGCCGGATCGACGTGGCCCGGCTGCGCCGGGCCCTGGCTGGGGTGCCGTTGCCACGGGCGGCGGACGGTCGGCTCGTGCTGGCGGTGGATGTCTCGCCGTGGCTGCGACCGGACGCCAACACGTGTGCTGACCGGGCCTTTTGCCATACCTTCGGGCGGGGTGAGGGCAAGCATCAGATGGTGCCCGGCTGGCCGTACTCGGTGGTGGCCGCGCTGGAGACCGGCCGCACGTCCTGGACGGCGGTGCTGGACGCGGTCCGCCTGGAGCCCGGCGCCGACGTCGCCGCGGTGACCACCGTGCAGATCCGTGAGGTCATCGAGCGACTTGTCGCCGCGGACCAGTGGCGGCCGGGTGACCCGGAGGTACTGGTCGTGCTGGACGCCGGATACGACGCCCCGCGCATCGCCCACCTGCTGGGTGACCTGCCCGTCGAGATCCTCGGCCGGCTCCGTTCAGACCGGGTGATGCGGCGTCCGACACCCTCCCGCGAAGAGTTCCACCTGGCCAACCCCAAGGGTGGCCGGCCGCCCAAGCACGGCGGCGAGTTCGTCTTCGGCGACTCCGCAACCTGGGGCACCGAGCAGGCCGTGACGGTCACGGACACTCGGCTCTACGGGAAGGCGACCGCGCAGGCATGGGACCGGCTGCACCCGCGGCTGACCCGCCGGGCCGCATGGTTCGACCACGACGGGCCGCTGCCCATCATCGAGGGCACCGTCATCCGCCTGGTCGTTCAGAAGCTGCCCAGCGGCGGGGTCAACAAGCCGGTCTGGCTGTGGTGGTCGCGCACCGGCGCAACAGCGGCGGACATCGACCGCTCCTGGCAGTCGTTCTTGCGTCGCTTCGACGTGGAACACACATTCCGCCTGTTCAAGCAGACTCTCGGCTGGACCAAGCCCCGGCTTCGCAGCTCGGAAGCGGCCGACCGGTGGACCTGGCTCGTGATCGCTGCCTATGCCCAGCTCCGACTCGCCCGACCTCTGGCCACCGACCTCCGCAGGCCCTGGGAGAAGCCGACCGAGCCGAACAGGCTCACGCCGGCCCGCGTCCGCAGAGGGTTCAGAAACCTGCACGCGAAGACCGGTTCCCCAGCCGGTGCACCGAAACCGTCCCGCCCCGGCCCAGGCAGGCCGCCAGGCTCGAAGAACCGGCTACCGGCCACCCGTCACGATGTCGGGCGGGTCCTCGCCACCGGCGAGGCGTTCAGCCGTCCCGCCCACCACAAAGTCGGCACCAAGCCCCGCCGCGGCGCCTGAAGCTCCGCCCGCCTGAACCGTCAGGAAGCCGACGAGGTTGGATGGCTTCATGGTGAGACGAAAGCGGGAGAAGAAGAGGCGACCTCCCTTCGGCATGCCGAAGGGCATCGTCCTGCTCGCGACGCCGGAAGGCTGGCGCCACAGTGTCCTCACCGTGGAAGGCGGGATGCTCTGCGGGCGCCTCGCCGACGTTCCGGTCAACGCCGGCCCAGCCGAGGCACAGGCCGCCGCGGCGGCCATGGTTGTAGGACTCGCACACGACTTCCACGAAGAACGCGTCGACGTGATCTGGGATCCGCCCCGGGAGCCCGGGTCCTGGACCGCCCAGGTCACCGTTGCCGCGACCCCACCGAACACCTGTGGTTAAACGACAAGTTGAGAGCCTGTCTTTGAACCCCGGCGGCCCGGTACACGTCGGCCGCCCCGCCTCTCACCCCAGCACCCTCCCCGTCCCGGAGGCACCCACCCATGCCCGCATCCTTACTGCCCCCTGCCCAGATCGCCGTCACCATCGCCCTGGCCGGCTGGATGCTCACCCGCTTCTTCACCAACGTCCCCGGCCGCTGGATGCGGTGGGCCATGTTCTGCCGCGCGAACTTCACCATCGCCACCCTCGCCGGCACCAAGGACGGCCGCACCGAACCGGTCAACGTCTACGCCTACCTGTCGCCCGGCAGCTTCGTCCTCGGCCCGCCCCAGCTGCAGGCGATCCTCATCTACCTGACCCGCAGCGGCCGTTACGACCGCATCGACGGACACGGCCGCCTGCTGGACGCCGACGGCGAGCGCCCCCTCACGGTGGAGGACAGCCATGTGGTTCGTTGACGCGCTCGCCTCCGGCTTCCAGAGCCCCACCGACCCCGCACGGCTCCAACTCTTCCGCATCGTCTACGGCAGCGTGCTCACCGCCCGCTTCGCCCTGGCCTTCGGCCAGGGCGGATGGGACCGGCTGAACCCCGGCTCCCTCAGCCTGCTCACCGCCGAGAGCCGGTTCGGCACCCGCAGGGCCGGCCTCCTGGCCGCCGTCTACCGGCCCGCCCTGATCCTGCGCACCGGTGCCGCCCTGTGCCTCGCGGCCGGTCTCGCCCCCCGCATCATGCTGGTCCTCGTCCTGGCCGGCGCCGCCATGGAACTCGCCTACCTCAAAAGCCCCAACGCCGTCCGGTTCACGCTGCTCACCGGAGGCTGCCTCCTCGTCGCCGGCGACCTCGGCCACGGCCTGACCATCGAACACGGCGCCACCGCGGCCAACACCTGGGCACAGTGCCTCCTGGTGCTGATCACCACCGACATCTTCTTTCCGCTGTTCAGATCTGTCTCACGCGAGTTTTGTGTGATTCAGTCTCGATGCATCGGGGCAGTCCTGCTAGGCAGATGAGTGGCAGCTGATCCCCTAACCGCGTAGACGATTCGGGACCGGCGCGGCCTCGAACATGCAGTGGCGGCTAATGCCTCTGGTGTTGAAATCTCCACCTTCACGGTCGTGTTCGAGCAGTGGAGTACTGCAAACAAGGCGTCTGCCCTGCTTACATAGCGCCAAGGGCCAAAGCGGGCAAGGCGATCGGTCCGCCTGCTAGCACGGCGATAGCACCCAAGAAGACCAGTGCGCCTTCTGAACCGCCGCGATGTGTATCCATATAGAGGTTAAACATGGTTCCTGCCGTTAGGCCTGCAAGGGCCTGTATTTGCATGAGTCCAATAACGCTCTTTAGGAATTTTTCGTCACTTTCGTTGAGGTCGGCCACAGAATCCGAGGAGGGGGACGCGACGCACACTGGGCTTCCGCCATCACCGTCATCGCCATCGTCATCTTCTTCGCGCTCCTCGCGAGAGCGTGAGTCCTCTTTATTCTCGCGTTGGGCATGCTTCTTTTGGGTCTGGTTCATCTTATTTCGCTTCTCGCGCATTTCCAGAATTTTCTGCATGGCCTGGATCGCCTGCTTTCCCGCTCGGGCGTCGCCCCCTGGAAGATAGGACGTGCCGGCCATGAGGGCATAAACAAGAATGGCTAGTCGTTCAACGGAATCCCAGGAGAGGCCGCTGGGGTCCACTCGATTCACGGGGTCATTTCCGCAGTAAACGTACCAGGAAGTGACGTCTCCGATCGGATCCTTACTTGTCCATCGCCCTGGACTTGGGTCGTAGCTCCTGCGGCCCAAGAGTACGAGTTCGGTCAGGGGGTCATACAGTCCTCCCGCGAAGCCAAAGGGCTGGAATCCAGGATTGGTATCACTCAAAATCTCGCCCCACGGACTGTACTCGATTTGCTGGGAAATTTCGCCGGTGTCAGTGTCTATAATCGCCCGAGGGCTCCCCAGGTGGTCACTGGCGACAAAATAAGACCTGTCTCCCTTTTTTATGTATGTTGGAGTATCACTCCTGTCGTTATACACGAAGCGGGCCACTACCTTGCTTTCGCTGTCGAGTTCGGCAACGGGCCGCAGGAGGCCGTCGTACAGGTAGGCGCTACTGACCTTCCCGTTCAAGGATCGGGCAATGCGGCGCCCCAGTGCATCGATCGAGTAGTCGACGTTTTGGCCGTCAGGCAGCTCAACACGGATTAGCCTCCCCAGTGGGTCATACCGGTAGCGAATCTTGCTGTGCCCGTCTTCGGTAGCTGTTTCAAGGTCCCCTTCGGGCGTATAGGTGAATTCCTTCTTCCCCAGCGTCAATAGTTGGCCTTGCTCGTTGTACTTCGCAGTCGTCACGCCAACGTGCGACTGGACGCGTGTGCGGTTGCCGCCGTTGTCGTAGGAGTAGCTCGCGGTCACTCCATCGATGGACGTCGAGGACAGGCGCCCCAATTCGTCATACGTGTATACGCACTCCTTCGCGTTTCCAGCGATAGTTTCGCGCTGGCTTTCTACCCTTCCAAAAAGGTCACGAGTGTAGGATGTGACGCAGATATCCCCACCGTCATTGGCGACGCGGTGTTCGATTGGCTCGCCAAACTCGTTATATCGCCAAGACTCATCTATCTGGCCGATTTTGCTTCCACTGCAAAGGCCCGTGGCTGAGTCGTAGCTGATAGTTTGCTCCCCTACCGAAGCCGTTCGGTCGTCGTCGTCGTACGTGATGCCAACCGGCGCTTCTGTGTTTACCTTCTGAGAGGTTGGCAGTAGACGATTACCGTAGGCGTGCTGCACTGACCCGTTGAATAAGCCGCCCCACGTCTCTCCGGTACATAGGGGGCCATCGTAGGTGTAGGTGAGGGTATTTCCGTCAGGGGTGGTGGCCGTGGCCAGGCGTCGGGACCCGTCGAGGTATGTGTATTTGTTCACGTGGTCTGAACTGCGAATTTTATTTAGTCGACCCGCTTCATCGTAGAGTAGTTCAGTGACGTTACCTCCCGCCCGAATGATTCCCTTGAGAATTCGATCGGCGTCATAGGTGTAGTGTGTGGACTCCGCGTCGCTGGCATGTGGGGGTCGGTAGGTAGACAGGTCGCCGGTCGCATGATATTCGAAGGAATGGGGTGGGCGGCCGGATGGGGTGATCGAAATAATCTTCCCCGTTGGGTCATACTCAATAAGAGTGCTGCTGCCGTTGCGGGCGGTGATAGTTTCCGGGCGTCCAGCCGCATTATAAGAGAGCGATGTCGTCCTTCCGGCGGGATCCGTTATTTCGGCAAGATCCCCCCGGGGCGAGTAGCTGCATTGCCAGGTCCGCTTGTGAGGACCCGCGCCCTGGCTCAGGGAGTCGAGACGCCCTCGTTCGTCATAGCGGGCCGCTAGCGCGGCGAGTGACCCTGTCTGGGCCGTGAGGATCCGGTTAACGGGATCGGTGGTGATCCGAGAAATGAGGCCCCCAGGGCTGGTGTGTGTCCAAGTGCGGGTGGAGGCGTCGAATTGGGTGGTGTACTGGCGATTGTCGATGGTGGTTCGGTTGTTTTCTCGGGTAAGGCTGAGAGGGTTGTCGTCCTGGGCGAGGTCGGCAGTGCGTTCCTTCGTCTTCTTCTGTCGTATTCCGTCAGGAGTTGTCAGCGTGGCCTCGGTCGTCAGGGGGGTTTGCATACCCCAACGAGGATCGGGCCCCTGGACGCGCGTGTAGGTGGTTCCGTCAGGGGAAGTGTCGGTTTGAGTTCCGTCGGTGGCAACGGTACTGACGGCTTCATGTTCACCACAGCAACGAACGGTGCGGCGAACGGTCCCGTCAGTCTGCTGCCGTTCGGAATACGTGGATTCGCGGCCTTCGGTGGTGAGGGCAGTTGCGGTGTGGCCGTTGGCATCGCGTTTAGCAGCAAGAGCCGTGCGCACCCCTCCGGGGGCGGTGTCCACTGACAGCCTGCCGTCAGGTTCGTAACTGTAGGTGTGTCGGTGGCCGAGTGGGTCTGTGCGTGTAGCTAGTAGACCGCCTGGGTGATAGGTGAGTTGGGTGATGGCATTGCTCGGGTCGATGAGCCTGTCGAGGTAGCCGTCTGGGTGCAGGGGCAATTGGGTTTGGTGCCCGTCGGGCCCGGTGATTGCTGTCGGTTGACCGTTCGCGTCGCGGGTGATGGTGACGGTGTTGCTCTCCGCAGGGTCGCCGTGCACCACGGTCGCAAGGCGGTCGTTGTCGTCGTAGTGGAAGGTGGTCAGTGCGGCGCCGGTGTAGGCGTTGAGGGTGTGGGTGTGGCGTCGTCGGGGGTCGAAGACGTATACCTGCTGTCCGTCGTCGGATGGGATGGCGATCGCACCCGCGGTGAATCCCGGGTATGGGGAGGCGATCTTTCGGATGCGGCAGGTACCGGCGCCGCTGATGTAGAGAGAGCCGTCGGGGGCGAGGGCTAGGTATTCGGGATCGCTGAGCTGGGCGTTGGTGGCGCGTTGGCCGTCGCCGGCGGATCCGCTTTGTCCGTTGCCGGCGATGGTGGTGATGATGCCGTCAGGGCGGATGGCGCGGAGGGTCGCGCGGGTTCGGTGATCGGTGTAGAAGGTTCCGTCTGGGGTGCGGACCAGGGCCCTGGCCTCGAGTGTGGCTTTGGTTGCGGGGCCTCCGTCTCCGTAGTCGCCTGGCCAGGTGCCGGCGAAGGTGGTGACGGTGCCGTCTGGGGTGATCCTGCGGATGCGGCTTTGGCGGAAGTCGGCGACGTAGAAGCTGCCGTCGGGGCTGAAGACCATGCCGTGGGCGTCGAGCTTGGTCTCGGTTGCGGGCACGTTGTCGCGGAAAGCGTCTCCGTCCCCCGCGAACACGGAGAGCTGGCCATCGGGGGTGATGCGCAAGACGCGGCGGCCGGTTTCGGATACGTAGAGGCTGCCGTCGGGGCCGAGGGCAAGGTCGTACAGGGGCTGGTTGGTGATGCCGTTCAGGTCTGCGAGCGTGGTGATGATCCCGTCCGGTGCGACCGCTCGCACGCGGCGTTCGGCGAGGACGTAGAGGGTCCCGTCAGGGGCGAGGGCTAGGCCTCCGGGCTGGATCAAGCGTGCGGCGGTGGCGGGGCCTCCGTCTCCCAGGTCACGTGCGGGTGCGCCCGCGAAGTTGGTGACTATGCCGTCGGGGGTGATGCAGCGCACCCGGTTGTTTGCCGTGTCGGAGAAGTAGAGGCTTCCGTCGGCGGCTACGGCCATGCCGCGTACAAGGGAACCGATGAGGGCTTCGCTGGCCGGGCCTCCGTCGCCGTCATGGCCTGCTTGTCCGGTGCCTGAGATGGTGGTGATGACAGGGCTGAAAGGTTCGGCTTGGCGTTGGCGGCCGTTGCCGAGATAGAGGGTCTGGGTGAGCGGGTCGTAGGTGTGGTGCAGGTTGAGTGACCAGCCGCCGAGACCGGCTTCACGGGGCGCTGTCCAGGCGCCGACGATCGTGGTGTAGCTCTGTGTCAAAGTGATCTCTTTGCGGGTGGCGTCGGTGATGGGCCGGCGCCTGCTGCTGCCTCCGCTAGGTTTGCCGGATCCGGCGATGAGCCCAAAGGAACGCTCGAAGTCCGCTGGTGTCGTGTAGACGGCTTTGTAGACGTACCCGATGGTGATGGTGACTGGGCGGGCACCTTGTACAGGGCGCCCGGCCGCGTCTTTGCCGTCCCAGATGAAGGTGTGGACGAGAGACGGTCCCGGTGGATAGGTGGAGCGGAACTGGCGGCCTTCAACCTTGACGGTCAGTTCAACGCGTCGCAGCGGCTTGGGTGGTGACTCGGGCGTAAGGGGAATGCGCAGTCGGTAGGCCGGTGTGAAGCCTTCGGTGCGAGCGCTGCTGTAGCAGAGACTTAGGCCGGTACCGACGAGTGGGAGTCGTTCCTGGAGTACTTGGTTGTCAACGTCGAGGATTGAGCCTTTGAGGTTGCAGCCGTCTTTGGTTAGGGGTTCGGGCTTCGCATTAGGTTGGGACGGGAATTCCGCGCCCGGCTGTTCGGGCTGAGCAGGCCAGTTGCAGTCTTGAGGACAGAAATGAGCTAGCGGGGTGCGCCAGAGCTGCTGTCCTGGCGGGTACGTGGCGGCGAGGTGGGCACGTTCCTCTTCAGTGATGCCGAGTGCGCCCACTGCATCTGCGGGGTCGGGCTGTCCGTCCCCAGTGACGTCGAGGTCGGCTGTGGTGCCAGTCGTCGCGAGCAGGGTTATGACCCGGCCGTCGGGTTCGGCGGTCCACTGCCCGGTGTGGAGGTCATAACTGCCCAGAGGGACCGGGCCGCCAGGAGGAAACCCAAGGAAGTTCTCCACGTACAACACGACGGGCTGACTGAAGTGGAGAGAGCGGGCGCCAGCTTGGGCGGCCTCGTCGGCCCGGCATGCCACGGCGTAGGTGTAAGCGGAGGCCGGCGGGAGGTCAGCGGGCATCGCGGCGGGTCCGCCGTCGCCAACGGTGTACTCGGTGATGCGGATGTGGGCCTGCTCCAGCCGTCGGCTCGTGCCGTCGGGCAGTTCCATCGTTGCCGTGGTGGCAGCGGGAATGAACAAGGTGGCCCGTCGGGTGCCGTCGTGGTCGGTGATAGTGCTTGCCCGGATGAGCTGTGCGGGGCTGGCGACCGTCAGGTCGACGGCGCTGACAGCGGAGTCAGGCTGGATGAGGGCGACATCGGGCAGTGACAGGTAGTCCTGCCATGGCACAGTCACGGGGCGCTGGGCCCGGAGACACCCCTCCTTGGCGTAGTTGAGGGTCAGTTGGGTGCCGCCGTTGACAACTAGGTCGTAGTGGCCGTCGGCGCGGCTGAGGGTCTGGCCGTACTCCGGGTGGCCAGCCACGGTCACGGCAACGCCAGGGAGTTGGGACCCAGCGGGGGTAGTGACGCGGCCGCGTAGTACCGCGACCCGGTAGGACTCAAAGGTGTCGGGGTCGGTGCCGGTCTGGATGGGGTTGGGACTGGTGTACAGAAAGGCGGTGGCCTGGGCCAAGGGCGTGATCGTGGTTGTGGGCAGAGGAGGCGCCACGTGGGCGGGGTCCGGCGGAAGCTTGCCGGACACGATGAGTTGCACCGAGGAGCTCGCGTTGTCGGCGGCGTCGCGGGTGGTCAGCGACAGGGTGTCGCCTGGCACGGCGGGCAAGATGGCGGCAAAAGCGCCTTCCGTATCGGAGTCGGCCCGGGTCTGTTCTCGGGTACGGGTGTTGACGATGTCGACGCGGGCTGAGGGCTCGATCGCCGCGGCGGCGCCGCGCAGATGTGCGGTGGTGGCGTCGTCATCGAGGACGACGGTGATGAGCGTCAGATCCGGCGGTGCGGGGGAGGAGGTGTCCAGGATTACGGAGAGCTCACGGCGGGTCTGTGCGCCGGTGGCTTTCGCGATGCCTTTTAGGACTAGCGAGTTGTTGCCCTCTGTGAGGGTGACCTGCGTGGTGAATCGGTTGTCGCCGTCCAGTGCGAGGGGCTGATCGTTCAGCTCCAGTAGGCAGGATTCACTGGCGCGGCCGGTGAGGGGCAACTGCGATTGGTTCGTGACCCGGCCGGGCGCGGGGGTGTCGATGGACAAGGTGAGCGGTGCAGCAGCGGTGCGCAGGCGAACGCAAAAGCTGGGGCCAACGTTGCGCCGGTCCCGCCGGCGTCCTGCCGCGCGCGGTTCATCCAACAGTCGACGGCTGTCACGTTCGGCAGTGAAGTAGACATCTGCACTGCCCGGCTCATGATGTACGCCAGGCACTGGAGTGCGACCCATCGCGCTGGCGGAATAGTTGATGCGAAAAGATCCCTCGACATCCGTGGTGCCCCGTCCCAGCACGTCGTCCTGGGCCATGTCGACGTCGAAGGCTGTTACTTGAACCCCAGCAAGCGGGGCGATCCCGTCTCGGGCACTCAGCCGGCCCACGATGACGTAGGCGCCCAGGTGCTGACGTATCTCGGCCCATGCGGCAGTAGGGAGGGCGTACTGCCAGATGCATTCCCTCGCCGAAGTGGTGTTAGAGGGCTGCCATATAGGGGTGAAAGTCAGCAGCGTACATTCTGTGGCCGTGGGCTTCTTCCCCGTATCCTCCGGCAAGATCGCCCGCAACCCAACCTCAAGAGGGCCACCATCATAGATGGCTTCTCCGGGCAAATCGATGCTGAAGCGGCCGTCGTCGTCGAGGACTTCAGAAGCCAGCAGCCGGGCCTGCCGAACCCGAACTTGCTCCTTTGGCAGCAGGGCGAACTGCACCTGGACGTCCTGGGTCGGAGTGAACAGCTGGACCGTGGAACCCGCCAGCGGCTCACGGCAGTCGGCCCCCACCAAGGCGTCGATCTTCCCCGTCAGCCGGTAGCTCATGGCGGCTCTCCCTCCCGAGCGAGGCAGTCGCTACCCAGCTCGTGCTCGCAGGCTCCCGTCCCGCCAGCTTGAACACAACGCGTCGAATGACGTATTCGACAGTTCCCATGCTGACCAATCGCCACATGCGCACGGTCATCTGCCCCATGCGACATGCTGAATAGTCGTTCTTTCCGCTGTTGAAATCTGTCTCATGAGATGTGTGGTTCAGTCTTGGTGCATTGCAGAGGTGCGAGAGAGGTGAGCCGATGGGCGCTTCTCACCGGCCTTCGATGAGGGGTGAGCGTGGATCTTGCTTTTGTGCAGTCCGGGCTGCTGGAGAGGTTCCTGGATGCTGATGTGATCTCCGCGGAGGAGGTCGCTGCTCTGCTGAAGCGGCGGGGGGTGCTCGACGGAACGCCGGTGTTCCTCGACGAGGAGACACAGATGCCGGTGCCGCCGCTATGCGAGTACGGCCGGTACCTGTCGACGGCGTTGTTGGACGAGACCACGCTGAAGGACTACGGGCGGGCGGTCGGTCGCCTGGATGACCACCTGGCGGGCCTGGGCAGCGATGTGCTGTCGGCGGCGGAGTCGGATCTAGTGTCGTACCGCGATCAGCGGACCCGGTGGCAGAAGAAGCCGATCGGTGCTTCGGCGTGGGGCAAGGAGTCGTTCGTCCAGGACGACCTCTATGGCTTTCTCGTCAACAGGGGGCTCTTGTCGCGCCGTCCGGCGAGGGTGGCGGCGCGGGGCCGCAACGCACTGGCCCCGCGGGTCCGATCCGGCATGGACATCCGGCATCTCACCTTCGAGCAGTACCGGTACCTCCGGGACGTGGGGTTGGGCGGCCAGCTGCCCAACTCGCAGGTGGATCCGACCTTCCGCGGGTGGTCACCGCTGCGCGGTCGGGCCGGATCCGATATTGCTCTTGGGTCAGGGACACGGTGGCGGGAATGGTCGACAGTGCTGCTTCCTGAGATCGGGCTTTGGCCCGGAATGCCGGGCGGGGCAGCCGAGTTCACGGTCCAGGCTTGCGCCAAGTACGGCAAAGCTCGGCCCGTCTATATCCCCGAGGACGCCGTCGCCTCCGCTGACCTGTTCTGCCTGCTGGAGCGTCCGGACATCGTCCGCCGGGCAGCGCGGACCCTGGAGCGCAAGGCACACGACCTGTTCGTGGTGGGAGAAATCGACGTGGCCGGCGGGCGGGTGGCATCCTCCGCCCGAGGATGCAGCCTCGGCCGATGCGGTGGCCCGTCGGCAGCTGTGAGCACTGCGGATGCTGGGGGATCACCGGCCGCTTGTGCTCTGGCTGCCGCAGCTGGGGCCGCTCCGACTTCGGGCTCCACTGTCCGCCCGGCCAGTGCGACCGGTGCCGGCGTTCGCCACTGCCGGTGTCGACTGAGTACGGACTCTGCCGGGGATGCTTGATCCATGTCCGTGAAAACGGGACGGAGGACCGGCCGGACTTCACCCAGCTGCAGGTCGCCCTCAGTGGCCGGCTGGCCCGCCAACTCCGCAACCTGAAAGGAACGTTGGGGTATTCACCCGTCGGGCATGCCACGCGGTCCCGTGAGCTGGAACGGCAACGACGCAGGCGCCCCCGCCCTCCGTTCTCGGACCACCTGGTCGCCCCGGATCAGCTGATCCTTTTCGATATGGACAGGGACTGGAGCCGGGTGGCGCGTCTCACGGCCGATGAGCTGCCCTCCCTGACCCCGGAGTCCGAGCGGATCGCGGCCGAGTTCACTCGTGTCTCGCGACGGCAAAGCCGCCTGATCGCCCCGGACCCTCACAGACATAGGGCATCCCTGCGTGCCCTGCGGATCGTCCTGGCATGGCTCGGCGCCGCGGCCCCCTTCCACGAGCGTGACCTGCGAACCCTGGCCACCCTCGATCGCAATATCAGCGGGCAGCGAGTCATCTGGTTCCTGGCCGAACGCGGACTGCTGGAGCCCGATCCCGCCCGGCAGATCGACCGCGACGCCCGGGCCGTCGAGAAGATCATCGACCAGTTCCCGGATCCGATGAGGGACGAGCTCCATGCCTGGATCAAGGTGTTGAAGGGAGAGGGTAGGCGGGAGCACCCTCCACTGTCGTCCCACCGCATCCGGGTGCATCTGCGGGTCGCCCAGCCCGTCCTGGAAGAGTGGGCTGAACACACGAACACCTTGAGATCCATCACCATCAAGGAGTTCAAGAAGGTCCTCGACACCAGGAAACCGGGAGCAGCGCGGGCCGTTCACCAGGCTCTTCGCAGCCTCTTCCAGGGCCTCAGGCAGGAGCGTGTGATCTTCCGGGACCCGACCCGGGGCGTCACCCTGCCCGGCGTAGTCACCCTGCCGGCGTCGGTGCCGAGCGACCGTCTCGCCGGACTGATGGAGCAGGCCCGGACTCCCCAGCACCGGCTGCTGCTGGCTTTGGTCGCCATCCACGCGGTCACACCGACGCAGGCCGCACAGCTTCACCTCGCCGACGTCGATCTCACCCGTGGCGAACTCATCATCAGGCACCGATATCACCGCCGGTCCGTCTATCTCGACCCGTTCACCGTCGAGCTCCTCACCGACTGGCTCCGCGAACGACAGCAGACCTGGCCCACTTCCGCCAACCCGCACCTGTTGGTCACCAGCCAGACCGCCCTGGACATCGCCCAGCCACCCGTCAGCGACGGGCTCCTGCAGCATGTCTTCGAGAAGATCGGGATTCCCGCCCGGACCCTTTGGCAGGACCGAGTCCTGCACGAAGCCCAACTGACCAGCGACCCGGTGCACTTGATGCGGCTGTTCGGCATCGCGGCCGAGACGGCGATGCAGTACGTCCGGGCCGCCTATCCCGAGAAGACAGGGCGACCTACCGCGAGGTGAGGGGTGTTGTGGGTCGAGCGGGCCAGACGCCCCTCGTCGTGGGTATGCATCCGGAGCTGCCGAGGGATGGCTGTGAACGTGAATTGGGGCTCTGGACCGTTTTTTGTGGAGCTGCGCGACATCGGGCTTGTCGAGCGGCGCCGGGCCGATACGGCGCAGGTACAGCGCCTCCTACGGAACCGTACGGAGGTGCTCGTGGCCTGCTCCACAGGAAGTGGGCCAAAGCCCGATCTCGGACAGCAGATGTTCACCAGCTCGGGAGGTGGAAGCCCCAAGCACGCAGAATGTTGCCCAGTGCTTGCTGTCGGTCCGGCCTCGGTGCAGGGCAATTTGTGGGCGCTGAGATGTTCGTGACCCTCTAGTGCGGAGGTATCGGGCCGAGCTGGTGCGCGGAGGCGGTGGAGCGATGCCGGTGGCTTGGATGTCAGCCGGGATCGCTTCGGGAGGCGTCGGGGTGGGCGGGGTGCTCGGGTGGTTGCTGGGCGAGGACGTCGTGGAGAGGAAGAGCGCCGTTCAAAGTGCTGCGGGAGAGCGCGTGTTGGACGCACTGGCTGGGGTTGGCCAGGGTGAGGCTGCCGCCGGCGTGGTGGATGGCCTGGCGGATGCCGAGGAGGGTGAAAAGGCTGGCAGCGTCGCATTCGGTGACTGCGGCCAGGTCCATGGTCAGGTGACGGCTTCCCTCGGACAGCACCTGTGAGGTGAGTTCGCACAGGGCCGGGGTGCTGCGGGTGTCGAGCTCGCCGTCCAGGGTCAGGGTCATGAAGTAGCTGGGAAGGGCGGGGGTGCGTGTCAGGGGCATGCCCAGGTCCTTGGCCGCTGGTTGGCATCGGGGCGGGTGTCGTCCGGTGCGATGGGGCGCCGGACCCTGTGTATGCGCATGACGGGTTCCCTGCGGGGCATTCTGGTGCCAGTCTCGTAGAGGTGGCCGCGCGTGCAGGCGCGGCGGCGGGCGTCGGCGGGGGGGGGGGGGGGGGGCCCCCCCCCCCCCCCCACCCCCCCCCCCCCCCCCCCCTTTTCTTCCCCAACCCGGGTCTGCCAGGTCACCCTTTGTTCCTACCAGGAACCCCAAAGCC